>NZ_DASUCC010000108.1:0-4872 GCF_035762905.1 Actinophytocola sp. | reverse complement strand
GAGGCATGCCCGTGCGGGCGTGGGTTCGCCGGGTGGTGACTGCGCAGCGAATCCGAGCAGGCGGACCCAACGGGGACGCGGTTGAGGGCATACGTAGTGGCTAGGCGCCGCGCGGTCCGACCAGGGCTCACACCCACTCGGCCAGGTTGTCCGCGCCTGCCGACGACTCCACCCGATCCGGCACGGTGTGACGACCAGATGCTCGACGAGCAGCCGTTGCGCGGGCGCGTACCAATACGCGACCCGCGCACCTGCGGCACCAGCCCGACCCTGGTAACCTCTTTCACATGGATACCTGCATTGCGCAGGTATTCCCCCCCTCGGACACCAGTCGTGGTGTTATCCCGCGAATCACGTGAAGTCTCACGCGTCCGTGGTCGTTGCTCTGTGTCCTGATCGGTCGGTGTGGTTCGGCTGCGTGGCGATGTTCGCGCTCGGTCTGGGCATCGTGCAGACTGTCAACCAGGCCAACCTGGTCGCTGTCCGACGTGCGCCACTCGCCGGGCCGCGATCAAGATCTACTACCCGCTGGCTGGCGCCGTACGTCGCTGTCCTCTATGCGCCGATTGGCGAGGAGGCGCGGTCCAGCGTGTCGTGGTGAGCCTGGGAGTCGCTCACCGGACCGGGACCGCGGCCCTCGTGGACCTGAATCGCGTGAAGCTGGTGGTCGTTACCGGCGGTCGGTGTCGCGCCGTTGCGGCGCGGCTGCTCGTCGTCCGAGGCGACCCTATGGCGCTGCACCGGTGGTCGCGGATCTGCTCGCCTACATCGGGGCGTAACCAGCCGGCGTGCGGGATTGGCGTGCTTTGCCAGTATTCTGGCGGGGAACGTCGTTGTCTGGCCCGCCTGTCGGGCCCAGCATTCACCGCATGCGTTTCATGACATGGTTCGTGCGGATCGCGGGTGTCTACAACGCCGCGGCGATCGTGGTTTTTCTGACTCCTGGGGTGCCCGAGGCGGTTGGTCTGCGGATGCCGGAGGCCGAGTTCTGGGTGTGGCTGCCGGCGCTGGTCGGGTTGTTCGCCGGCATCGTGCTGGTGCTTTCGTCGGTGGATCTGCGACGGTTCGGGGCGTTTCCGTACTGGAACGGCATCATCCGGCTGGTCTTCGTGTTGGCGGTGTTCACGCTGGACCTGTCCGAGGAGGCCGGCCCGTTCGTGGTGGTCCTGGCGCTCGGTGATGTGCCGCTCGCCCTGGCCACGATCTTCGGCCTGCCGCACGTGCTGCGCTGCGGCCACGGTGAGTTGCTGCGCAACCGGTTGCACCTGGTCGGGTCGGTCGCATGAGCCGGCTGGTCGACCTGCGGTTCGGCTTCGCCCTGGTGGCCGTGGTCGAGGCGGTCTACGCGTTGATCGGGCTGCTCCCGCCGAGCGTGATCGCCGAGGTCACCGGCTGGAACATCAACCCGGACGGGCAGTGGGTGGTCAAGCTCCTCGCGGTGGCGCTGGCCAGCCAGGCGTTGGTGGCCTGGGTGCTGCGGCATCGCCCGCACCGGGGCGTCGCCGCAGGCCTGGCGTTCTACCAACTGGGGAGCGCGACCGTGGACTGGCTGGTGTGGCTTACCATTCCAGGCGTCTTCGCCACCACCCAGGCGAAGGCCGGGGTCCTCGTGGCGATCCCGACCCACTACCTGATCGGGCTCCTGCTCATCCTGGGAATCCGCGCAAGCCGACGTTATGACACCACCCACCAGATGTAAGGTCCCGGTCGGGCTGGAAGGCGCGCTGCGGGCCTGCGGAGTAGCACCCGGTGACGTGCTGGCGCTCGCCGGCCTACCCCCGGACCTGCTCGCCGGACCCGGCGCCGCGCTGCCGGTCGGCGCCTACTTCGAACTGTGGCGGGCGATCCGGAAGGTCAGCGACGACCCCGGCATCGGGATCGCGCTGGCCCGCGCGGTCCGCACCGACCTCACCGAACCGTACTTCCTGGCCGTGTTCAGCTGCGCCACGCTCGGCGCCGCGGTCGAGGTCATTGCCCGGTACAAGCGCATCCTCAGCCCCGAGGACGTCGAGGCGAGCATCGACCGGGCCAGCGGGGAAGCGACGATCACCTACCGCTGGCCCGGCGGCGCGGGACCCCCGCCCCAGGCACTCGTCGACGCGGAACTGGCGTTCCTGACCGAACTGGCCCGGCGGGTCGCCTTCGACGCACCACTGCGGATCGAACTGGCCACACCGGTGCTGGACACCCCCAGCGGCCACGCCGCGTACTACGCCTGCCCGATCCGGCTCGGCGCACCGCACAACACAGTCGTGCTCGCCAGCACCGACCTCGAACGCCCACTCGGCACCCACAATCCGGCACTGCTGCGGGCACTGCTCCCCTACCTTCGGGCCAACACCCCGACAGCGCCCGACACCGACATCGAACGGGTGCGCTCAGCGATCACCCAACGACTCCCCGCCGGGACGCGGCCCACCGTCGACACGGTGGCCCGCGACATGGCGATGAGCGGCCGTTCCCTGCAGCGGCTGCTTCGCGAGCACGGCACCTCCTTCCGCGACCTGCTCGACGAGATACGCCACGACCACGCCCGGGCATATCTCGGTACCACCTCGTTCAGCGACGCCGAAATCGCCTTCCTCCTCGGATTCGGCGACCCGGCCTCGTTCTACCGCGCATTCCGGGCATGGACAGGCATGTCCCCCGGCCGCTACCGCCAACAGGACCCACAACCCGGAACTGCCAGCATCAACCCTCGGTGACGACGGTTTGGTCCGGCCGAGACCGGTCACGATGGTCCAGCCGCGGTCACGCAGGTCACGGTCCAGGACACCCCGGTCGGAGCGGGTCACCTCACTGAGACGGCAGGAGACTTCCACCGCCAGCCGAGGAGAACGCCACACCACGCCCCCGGTCCCGATCGCGACAATGTCAATGGACCTGACCGCGACCGGATGCTGGCCGTGGGCGGTAGCAGCGTGGCGAGCAAGGTGGAGTTGTTCGCGGCAATCCGGCGTGACTCGAGAATCGACCGATTGTCGATTCGGCCCTGGCGCGCAAATACCGGGTGCACCGGCGCACGGTGCGGCAGGCGCTGTCGTCGGCCTGGCCGCGCCGCGCACGAAGCCGCCGCCGCGCAAGTCCCCGGCTGGATCCGTTCAAAACGGCCATCGACGCGATGCTACGCACAGATCTGGACGCCCCTCGGTCCCGAGGGCGTCATCGTCGGACTCGCCGAGCAGGCCGGCTGAAGGAACAGCCGCTTGCGCCCGTGGCGGTCGCCGAGTTATCGATTCGCCCCGATTGGGTCTTGGACACCGACATCTGCCCGGTGTTGCCTGAGGGGGTGACGGATTCGGTCGAGCTGCCGCCCGGATGGGTGCTGATCGCCCGCGTCCCGACAATCCCGATCGTTCGCCCGCCGCGGATCAACCGGACCGACCGGGAGTTCACCATCACCATGGAGGACCTGGACACTCACCGCTGGGACTGGAAAGCGTTGCGGGCTCCGTCCACGAAACACGTCGCCGCCGACTTGCACTGCGCGGCCGGCTGGTCGGGTGTTCGCCGCGGTGCGGACCATCGCCCGTTACGCGCTGAGCCACTCCTCCGGCGGTTGCAGCACGCCACGGCCGCGATGGTCACCGGCCAGTTCACCCAACCCCGCGCGATCGCCGACCTGGTGGTCTTTCTGGCCAGCGACCGGGCCGGCAACCTCACCGGGCGCCGACGTCACCATCGACGGCGTCTGATCACCACCACCTGAAATCGGAAAGGAACACTGTCATGCCCCGTGTCACCGTCGGCGAGGAGAACGGCTCCCCCATCGAGCTGCACTACGAAGATCACGGCAGCGGGCAGCCGGTGGTGCTCATCCACGGCTGGCCGCTGTCCGGCCGGTCCTGGGAGCAGCAGGTCCCGGCGCTGGTCGAGGACGGCTACCGGGTCATCACCTACGACCGGCGCGGCTTCGGCGCATCCTCGCAGCCCTGGGTCGGCTACGACTACGACACCTTCGCCGCCGACCTGAACACCCTGCTCGAGCACCTGGACCTGACCGGTGTCACGCTGGTCGGGTTCTCCATGGGCGGCGGCGAGGTCGCCCGCTATGTCGGCACCTACGGCGCCGAGCGGATCGCCAAGGCCGTGTTCGCCGCCGCCGTGCCGCCTTACCTGTTCAAGACCGACGACAACCCTGACGGCGGCCTGGACCAGGCCACCCTCACCGCCTTCCACGATGGGATCCGCGCCGATCGGATCGCCTTCGTCGACGCGTTCGTCACCAACTTCTTCGCCGTCGGCCAGCGCACCGACCTGGTCAGCCAACCCCTACGGGCCTACAACGCGGCGATCGCGGCCGCCGCCTCCCCGAAAGGCACCCTGGACTGCACCACCGCGTTCGCCACCACCGACTTCCGCGACGACCTGGTCGCGTTCACCATCCCCACCCTGGTCATCCACGGCGACTCCGACGCCATCGTCCCCTTCGAAGTCAGCGGCAAACGCACCGCCGAAGCCATCCCCGACAGCAAACTCGTCCTCATCCCCGACGCCCCGCACGGCCTCAACGTCACCCACGCGGGCACCTTCAACGCCGAACTCCTCACCTTCCTGCGGTCCTAGACAACGGTGTCGCCATGCCCGATCTCGGCAGCCTCGTCGCGGAAGGTCCGCCGGTCGCTCGGCGACCGGCTCGACCCTGCCTACCGACAAGGCTGCTAGGTAGCTGAGCACGCGGGTCATGCAGCCGGACAGATGCTCAGGTCGAAACGCGGTCCGGCACGCTGACCTGCGCACCGTGCTGGTGGCGTTGGCGGCCAACGCGTTGATCGCGGTGGCCAAGTCGGTGGCGGCGGTGATCACGACCTCGGCGTCGCTGACGGCGGAGGCGGCGCACTCCTGGGCCGATGCCGGCGACCAGGTCTTCCT
>NZ_DASUCC010000107.1:0-4428 GCF_035762905.1 Actinophytocola sp. | reverse complement strand
ACCGACCCGGAGTACTGGGTGCGGCACGTCCGCGACGCGGTCCGGTTCGCCGACGGCCTCACCACGTTGCAGGGCAACGGGGTCACCCGGTTCCTCGAGCTGGGCCCGGACGGCGTGCTGTCGGCCATGGTCGGCGACGGGCTCGCCGTTCCGGTGCTGCGGGCCGGGCGGGCCGAGGCCACCACCCTGCTCACGGCGGTGGCCACCGCGTACGTGCATGGCACGGCGGTGGACTGGCCGGCGCTGTTCGGATCCCCGGGCGAGCCGGTCGACCTGCCCACGTATCCGTTCCAGCGCCAGCGGTTCTGGCCGTCCGCCCGGCCGGCGGGCGGCACGTCCGGCACGCACCCGCTGGCCGGCGCGGCGGTGCCGCTGGCCGACGGCGACGGCCTGGTGCTCACCGGCCGGATCTCGGTGGCCACCCACCCGTGGCTGGCCGACCACGTGGTGCGTGGCGCGATCCTGTTGCCCGGCACCGCGTTCGTCGAGCTGGCCCTGCACGCCGCCGACCACGTGGACTGTCCGCGGCTGGACGAGCTGACCCTTGAGGCCCCGCTGGTGCTGCCCGAGCACGGCGCGGTGCAGGTCCAGGTGAGCGTCGGCCCGGCGCACGGCGACGGCACCCGCCCGGTGTCCGTGCACGCCCGGCCGGACGGCGCGGAGAGTTGGACCCGGCACGCCACCGGCCTGCTCGGCGCCGAAACCATCCCGGCCGAGCCGTTCGACCTGACCGCGTGGCCCCCCGGGAACGCCGATCCGGTCGACCTCACCGGCTGTTACGCCGATCTCGCCGAACGCGGCCTGGTCTACGGCCCCACCTTCGTCGGCCTGCGTGCCGCCTGGCGGGCCGGTGACGAACTGTTCGCCGAGGTCGCCCTGCCCGAGCCGGCCCACCGCGACGCCGAATCGTTCGACCTGCACCCGGCCCTGCTGGACGCCGCACTGCACGCCATCGGGCTCGGTGGCCCGATCCCGGACACCGGGACCGCGCGGCTGCCGTTCGCGTGGTCCGGCGTGACCCTGCACGCCACCGGGGCAACCGCGCTGCGGGTCTGGCTCGCTCCGGCCGGCCCGGACACGGTCTCGGTGCGGGTGGCGGACGGCGCCGGCGCGCCGGTGGCCGAGGTCGAGGCGCTGACCATGCGCCCGGTCGCCGACGCGCAACCCCACGCAACCACCGGGGGGATGCTGTTCGAGGTGGACTGGGTGGAGCTACCCGAGTCCACAGTGGACGAACCCGGCCCGGAGCCGGTACCGGTCGAGCCCGCCGCCGGCTGCGACGACACCGCAGGCGGGATCCGCGCCGCGACCCACCAGGCACTGACCGCGATCCAGACCTGGCTGGCCGATCCGGACTCCGGACGACTGATGGTCCTGACCAGGGGCGCGGTGTCCACCGGAGCCGGCGACCCGGTGCGCAGCCTGGCCGGCGCCGCGGTCGCCGGGCTGGTGCGCACCGCGCAGACCGAGAACCCGGACCGGATCGTGCATGTCGACCTCGACGACGACCCGGCATCGACCGCCGCGCTCGCCCAACTGTCCATTGTGGATGAACCGCGGCTGGCCATCCGCGCCGGCCGGCCGCTCGCGGCCCGGCTGGCCCGAGCCAAGCCGGACGAGTCCGGACACACCGGATGGGACCCCGACGGCACCGTGCTGATCACCGGCGGCACCGGCGCGCTCGGTGCCCGGGTGGCCCGGCACCTGGTGACCCGGCACGAGGTGCGGCACCTGGTGCTGGCCGGCCGGCGCGGCCCGGACGCACCCGGCGCGGCCGAACTGGTGGCCGAGTTGGAGAGCCTGGGCGCGACCGCGGCCGTGGTCGCCTGCGACGCCGCCGACCGCGCCGCGCTCGCCGCCGTGCTGGCCGGCATCCCCGCCGCCCACCCACTGGCCGGCGTCGTGCACGCCGCCGGGGTGCTGGACGACGGCGTGCTCGACTCGCTCACCCCGGACCGGCTCGACACCGTGCTGCGGCCCAAGGTGGACGCCGCGCTGAACCTGCACGAACTGACCCCGGCCACGCTCGGCGCGTTCGTGCTGTTCTCCTCGGCCGCCGCCACCTTCGGCGTTGCCGGGCAGGCGAACTACGCCGCCGCCAACGCGGTCCTGGACGCCCTCGCGGTGCAACGACACGCGGCCGGCCTGGCCGCGATCGCGCTCGGCTGGGGACTGTGGGCGGCCGGCGACGGCATGGCCGGCGGGCCGGACGGCAAGGCGCACACCCGTACCACGACGCTCGGCGGCACCCTCGCCGACGACGACGCCCTGGCCCTGCTCGATCTCGCGACCCGGGACGGCCGGGCGCACGTGGTCGCGCTGGCCACCGACCCCGCGGCTGCGGCGGCCGCGCGCGGTCAGCAGGTTCCCGCGCTGCTGCGCGGTCTGGTCCGGACCTCCCGGCGCCGGGCCGCCGGCGCCGCCACCCCGTCCGCGCTGGCCGGCCGGCTCGCCGGACTGTCCGAAGTGGAGCAACGGCGGGTGCTCGGCGAGCTGGTGCTGACCCAGGTTGCCGACGTGCTCGGGCACGCCTCGGCCGCGGCCGTCGATCCCGCCCGGGCGTTCGCCGAGCTTGGCTTCGACTCGCTGATCGCCGTCGAGCTGCGCAACCGGGTGAGCGCGGCGACCGGGTTGCGGCTGCCGGCCACGCTGGTGTTCAGCTACCCCACGCCGTACGCGCTGACCGACCACCTGCTCGGCGAACTGGCCGGAACCGCCCGGCGGGCGGCCGGACCGGCGACCCGATCGCGCCGGGTCACCGCCGACGACCCGATCGCGATCGTCGCGATGAGCTGCCGCTACCCGGGCGGCGTCGGCAGCCCGGAGGACCTGTGGCGGATGGTCCGCGACGGCATCGACGGCATCACCGGCTTCCCGGTCAACCGGGGCTGGGACCTGGACCGGATCTACCACCCCGACCCGGGCCGGCACGGCAGCACCTACGTGCGGGAGGGCGGCTTCCTGCACGAGGCGGACCGGTTCGACGCCGCGCTGTTCGGGATCTCGCCGCGGGAGGCGCTGGCCATGGACCCGCAGCAGCGGCTGCTGCTGGAACTGGCCTGGGAGACCTTCGAGCGGGCCGGGATCGACCCGACCTCGGTGCGCGGCAGCGGAACCGGCGTGTTCGCCGGGGTGATGTACCACGACTACGCCTCCAGCATGGCGGCGATCCCGCCGGACGCCGAGGGCTTCCTCGGCACCGGCAGCGCGGCCAGCGTGGTGTCCGGCCGGGTGGCCTACGCGTTCGGGCTGGAGGGCCCGGCGATGACCGTGGACACCGCCTGTTCCTCGTCACTGGTCGCGCTGCATCTGGCCGCCCGGGCGTTGCGGGCGGGGGAGTGCTCGATGGCGCTGGTCGGCGGTGTGACCGTGATGGTCAAGCCGGACACCTTCGTGGACTTCAGCCGGCAGCGCGGGCTGGCCCCGGACGGCAGGTGCAAGTCGTTCTCCGCCACCGCCGACGGCACGAGCTGGGCGGAGGGCGCGGGGATGCTCCTGGTGGAGCGGCTTTCCGACGCCCGGCGTAACGGTCATCAGGTGCTGGCACTGGTCAGCGGCACGGCGGTGAACTCCGACGGCGCTTCCAACGGGCTCACCGCGCCGAGCGGGCCGGCGCAGGAGCGGGTGATCCGGGCCGCCTTGGCCGACGCCGGACTGGCACCGTCCGATGTGGACGCTGTGGAGGCACACGGCACCGGAACCGTGCTCGGCGACCCGATCGAGGCGTCCGCGCTGTTGGCCACCTACGGCCAGGACCGGGAAACACCGTTGTGGCTGGGTTCGCTGAAGTCCAACATCGGCCACGCCCAGGCCGCCGCCGGGGTCGGCGGCGTGATCAAGATGGTGCAGGCGATGCGGCACGGCACGTTGCCGAAGACCCTGCACGTTGCCGAGCCGTCGCCGCACGTGGACTGGGCCTCCGGTGCGGTGGAGCTGCTCACCCAGAACCGGCACTGGCCGGCCGACGATCGCCCGCGCCGGGCCGCGGTGTCCTCGTTCGGGATCAGCGGCACCAACGCCCACGTGATCCTGCAGGAACCCAACGCCGCACGGCCGTCCGCACCCGCCTCGGCTCCGGACCCGTCCGTGGTGGTGCCCTGGCCGGTGTCCGCCCGCACCGAGACCGGGCTGCGCGCTCAGGTCGACCGGCTGCGTGCGCTGTCCGATGCCGATCCGGTCGATGTCGCCTACTCGCTGGCCACCGGTCGGGCCGCACTGGAGCACCGGGCGGTGTTGTTCGGTGCCGATGCCGTGACCGGCGCGGTGCGGCCGGGCAAGACCGCGTTCCTGTTCACTGGTCAGGGTTCCCAGCGTGCCGGTATGGGTCGGCAGCTCTACGAGATCTACCCCGTCTTTGCTGACACCCTGGACTCGGTCTGCGCCCGACTTGACCCGGAACTTGACCAGCCCTTGCGACAGGTTCTCTTC
>NZ_DASUCC010000106.1:0-2700 GCF_035762905.1 Actinophytocola sp. | reverse complement strand
GGGTGAGGGCGACAATCAGGAGGGTTGCCAGCGGAGACAAGGCGCCAGCCGCGAGGGCCGCGATCGCCGGCAGGTAGGACAGCGTGGAGAAATAGTCGACTCCGGTAAGGCACATGACCTTCCACCAGGCCTGCGGCTTGGCATGGTCTTCCGGGCTCTCGGGTCCG
Source organism: Actinophytocola sp. (assembly GCF_035762905.1). GTDB lineage: Bacteria > Actinomycetota > Actinomycetes > Mycobacteriales > Pseudonocardiaceae > DASYTH01. The sequence goes on along the minus strand of NZ_DASUCC010000106.1, from coordinate 2,533 downwards.
ATCACCGGCTGAACGCGGTGTTTCAGCAACCACCGCACCAGAACGCTGCCGGTGTCGGTCGCCGGCTGTGGCCGTCGTACCTCTGCCGGAAGGGTTTGATGGCCTGTACCGCTCATCCGCGTCTCCTCTTGACTCAGCGGGCGCAGCGTTATGCAAATGGCCGACACCTCGGCAATTCACCCTATTCCCGGGATGACCCGGCAAGGCCTGATCCTGCGGTTTCTTAACACTTTCCTAACGCCGACGGATTGCGCCCTGCGCGCCCCCGCGGCCGGGCGTGACACCACTAAGCCTTGACGTGACACCACCGTGGTGTCACTATGGTGGCATGGAACTCGGACAGTACGTCAGCGACCTGCAACGCCAGCTAGTGGATGCCGCGGAGAACGGCTCGGAGGACACCCGTGCCGCCGCCGAGCGGCTCGCCGCCGGGCTGGATGCCGCCACGCGGCTCGTGTTGCTCGACGTCCTGTCGGCCGCGGCCGGCGAGATCACCCGGGACCTCGCGCCCGGCTCGGTGGACCTGCGGCTGCGCGGACGCGACGTCGAGTTCATCGTGACCCAGCCGAACACCGAGCCCGACAACGACGACCGTCCCGCCGCATCCCTCGACCTCGACGACGCGAGCACCTCCCGCACCACGCTCCGCCTGCCCGACGCCCTCAAGGCGCGGGTGGACGAGGCGGCCGCGGCAGACGGACTGTCCGTCAACACCTGGCTGGTCCGGGCCGTTGCCACCGCCCTCCAGCCCAAGCAGCGGCGATCCGCGCAGCGCACCCTGCGCACCGGCGACAACTTCGCGGGGTGGGCGCGCTAACCCGCCCGCCCCGCCCACAACCAAACACACCCACCAACCACAAACCCCGCCGTCCCGCGGGGCCGGACAAACACACCCACAGAAAGGCAGACTTCGGCATGCCCACCTTCAACACCCCCGCCCCCATCGACCTCGCCATCAACCTGCAGGTCGGCGCGATCGACGTCTTCGCCGGTGACCGCGCCGACACGGTCGTGACCGTCTCGCCCACCAATCCTGCAAAGGCGGTGGACCGCCGGGGCGCGGAGGAGACCACGGTCGACTTCGACGGCCAGCGGGTCACCATCAAGGGCCCGCGGCCCCGGCTCAGCTGGATCGGCCCCACCGAGTCGGTCGACGTCAAGGTCGAGCTGCCGGCCGGGTCGCGGTTCACCGCCGAAATAGCGGTGGGCGGCGTGCGCGCCGTCGGACGCCTCGGCGCGACCCGCGTCAAAAGCTCGATGGGCCGCGTGGATCTGGACACCACCGGCGACCTGTGGCTGCGCGTCGCGCACGGCAACGCGACCGTCGGTACCGCCGAGGGCGGCACCGAGATCACGGCCGACCACGGTCAGATCCGGATCGGCACGGTCACCGGCGACGCGCTCCTCAAGGCCTCGCACGGCAGCATCCTGATCGGGGAATCCGGCGGCGACCTCGACGCGAAGCTCTCCTACGGCGACCTTGAGATCACCAAGGCGCTCGCCTCCGTTGCGGCGAAGACCGCGTACGGCAGCATCCACCTGGGAGAGGTCTCGAGCGGTTCCATCCAGGTGGAGAGCGGCTTCGGCCAGGTCACCATCGGCGTGCGGCCCGGCGTTCCCGCCTGGCTCGACCTGTCCTCGAAGGATGGGCACGTGCGCAACGAGCTCGACGGCGACCACGCGCCCGGCGCGTCGGAACAGGCCGTCGCGGTGCGCGCCCGCACCCGGGCCAGCGACATCAGCATCCAGCGCGCCCGGTGACTCCGGGCATCCAGCAGAGGGGAACGAACCACATGAACACGCCAGCGATCCAAGTCCGCGGGCTGCGAAAGTCCTACGGCAAGAAAGTCGTGCTCGACGACGTCCACCTCACCGTGGGCGCCGGCACCGTCACCGCGCTGCTCGGCCCGAACGGCGCCGGAAAGACGACCGCCGTGCACATCCTGGCCACGCTTGTCCGGCCCGACGCCGGCACAGCGCTCGTGAACGGCTGCGACGTCGTCCGCGATCCGGGCGGCGTGCGCGCCGCGATCGGACTCACCGGCCAGTTCTCCGCGGTGGACAACCTCCTCACCGGCGAGGAGAACCTCCTGCTGATGGCCCGGCTGCGGCACCTTGGGGCGGACCGCTCGAAGTCGCGGGTGGCCGAGCTGCTGGACCAGTTCGACCTCAGCGACGCCGCCCGCAAGCCGCTCGCGACGTACTCGGGCGGGATGCGGCGCCGCCTCGACCTGGCGATGACCCTCGTCTCGGCACCCAGCGTCATCTTCCTCGACGAGCCCACCACGGGCCTGGACCCGCGCAGCCGGCACACCATGTGGGAGATCGTGCGGAGCCTCGTCGCGGATGGGACCACCGTGCTGCTCACCACCCAGTACCTCGACGAGGCGGACGAACTCGCGGACCGCATCGCGGTGCTCGACGGCGGCCGCATCGTCGCCGAGGGAACGCCGGACGAGCTCAAGCGCCTGGTGCCCGGAGGCCACATCCGGCTCCGGTTCGCGGATGCCGCGGCGCTCGACGCCGCCTCCCG
>NZ_DASUCC010000105.1:0-5843 GCF_035762905.1 Actinophytocola sp. | reverse complement strand
CGGCGACCCCTGGGCCAACTGGCTGTTCATGCTCGGCCTGGCCGGCATCGGCATCGCCCTACTGACCGGCGTCGCAATGCGCATCGCCGCGGTCAGCGGCTCGCTGATGCTGCTGCTGATGTGGGCCGCCGAATGGCCACTGGCCCAACACACCGCCACCGGCGAACTCACCCGCTCCACCAACCCCATCCTCGACGACCACATCATCTACGCCCTGGTCCTACTCACCCTCGCCGCCCTCTACGCCGGCCGCTACTACGGCCTGGGCAACCGCTGGGAACGGCTCGACATCGTGCGCCGCAACCACTGGCTGATCTGATCACCACCCACCCCCACCCCCGCGCCCGGCCCGGCAACCGCCCGGCCGGGCGTTCCCACGTCCGATGCGCGCCGCTGATCAGCCGAGTTACGGAGCACGGCGGCCGGCCCGAAGATCGCGGTTCGCAGGTCTCCGGACGAAAAAGGCAACCCCGCGCCTAACCCAGGGTAGCAATCCGGTTACCCGGGACTAGAGTCGAACACGCTGAGATGGTTGGGAGCTCGGCTGGTTGAGGGGATGGATCATGACGAATACCGCGAATCCGACGTTGCGACTGCCGTTCGAGCGGCCCGATGCGTTGACCGCGCCGCCGCTGTACGAGCAGCTGCGGCGGGAGGGACCGGTGGTGCGGGTGCTGACGCCGGCCGGCGACCCCGCGTGGCTGGTGACCACGTTCGACGCGGCGCGGGAAGTCTTCCGGGACAGCCGGTTCGGCCGGTCGCATCCGGCGCCGGAGCGGGCCGCACGGATCACCGGGGCGGCGCTGCTCGACGGCCCGTCCGGCAACTACGAGACCGAGGAGCGGGACCACAAACGCATGCGCCGGATGCTGGCGCCGGCGTTCTCGGCACCGCGGATGCGCCGGCTCGGTGACCGGATCCGGGAGCTGACCCTGGGTTGCCTTGACGACATGCAGGCCGCGCACGACGCCCGGCCCGGCGAACCGGTGGACATCCAGGAGGTGCTCGCGTTCCCGTTGCCGGTACTGGTGATCTGCGAGCTGCTCGGCGTGCCGTACGCCGACCGCGCGCTGTTCCGCGATTTCTCCGAACGAATCTCGGACTACGACGGCGGCGCGGACGCCCAACTGGCGATGGCCGAGTTCAACGCCTACGTCGCCGGGCTGGTCGCGGCCAAGCGAACCGCTCCCGCTCCGGACGTCATCTCCGACCTGATCGCCGCTCAGGCGGAGGATCCGACCTTCACCGACGAGGAGCTGATCCGGCTGGCGACCGGCCTGTTGTTCGCCGGCCATGAGACGACCTCCAACCGGATCTCGGTCGGGGTGTTGTTCCTGCTCAGCGATCCCGGCCGGCGGGACCGGTTCGTCGCCGACCCGGACGGGCAGGTCGAGTCGACCGTCGAGGAGATTCTGCGGTTGGCATCCTCCGGTGGCACCGGGATGGTGCGCTATGCCCACCAGGACGTGGAGATCGCCGGCGTGCCGATCGCGTGCGGCGATGCGGTGCTGATCGCGATCGACTCGGCCAACCGCGACGCGGCCGCGTTCACCGCGCCGGAGGAGTTCGATCCGGGCCGGCAACCCAACCTGCACGTGGGGTTCGGTTACGGCGCGTACGTCTGCATCGGCGCCAATCTGGCCCGCACCGAGCTGCGCACGGTGTTCCCGTTGCTGTTCGGTCGGTTCCCCGGTCTGCGGCTGGCCGTCGACCTCGGCGACATCGAGATGCGGTCGAACCGGCTCGCCGGCGGCGTGACGTCGGTCCCGGTGCTGTGGTGAGGCACCGGCCGCGACGAGGAGGCTGACATGAGGCTGACGGCGGACACCACCACGTGTGTCGCATCAGGACAGTGCGCCATGCTCGCCCCGGAGACCTTCGGCCAGCGTGCGGACGACGGGACCGTGATCCTGCTCAACAGCGAGCCACCGGCCGACCAGCGCGACACCGCCCGGCAGGCCGCCCTGATCTGCCCGTCCGGCGCGATCCAGATCGTCGAACCGGACTGACCCGCTCACCACACCGCCTCCGGGAGCATCGCCGCAGGTGGCACCGGGTGTTCCGCCGCGGGCCTTGCCAGCCACTATCATCGGAAACGCGGACAGACCACGTAAATGGGAGGTGGAGATGACTCCCGGTGGGGGCGAACAGTCCGTGGCCGAGCGGGTCCGGGCCGTGATCGCCGTGCACCGTGGCGACCGGGGCGCGCTGCTGCCCATCCTGCACGGTGTGCAGGCCGAGTTCGGCTGCGTCACCGCCGACATGGTGCCGGTCATCGCCCACGAGCTGAACCTGTCCCGGGCCGAGGTGCACGGGGTGGTCAGCTTCTACTCGGACTTCCGCTCGGAACCACCCGGTCGGGTGGTGGTCCGGCTGTGCCGGGCCGAGGCGTGCCAGTCCGTCGGCGCCGAGCGGCTCGCCGCGCACGCCATGCAGGTGTTCGGCGTGCGGCTGGGTCAGACGACGCCGGACCGGTCGGTGACCCTCGAACAGGTGTTCTGCCTTGGCAACTGCGCGCTCGGTCCGGCCGCCCAGATCAACGGCCGGCTCTACGGCAAGCTGGACGAGAGCCGGCTGGACGAGCTGGTGCTCAGTGCTGATCTGCGTGGGGCGGAGACGGGGTCCTCATGACCACCACGATCTACGTGCCGCGCGACTCGGCCGCCCGCTCGGTCGGTGCCGACGAGGTGGCCGCCGCGCTCGCACGCGAGCTCGTGGGTTCGGACTTCCGCCTGGTACGCAACGGTTCCCGCGGCATGCTGTGGCTGGAACCGTTGGTGGAGGTGGACATCGGGGCCGGCCGGGTGGGTTACGGGCCGGTGTCGCCGGCCGATGTGCCCGGGCTGCTCGCGAACCTCGGCGGTGACCATGAGCTGTGTGTCGGCCCGGTGGACCGACTGCCGTGGCTGGCCGCTCAGCAGCGGCTGTGCTTCCGGCGGGTCGGTATCACCGATCCGCTATCGCCCGGCGACTACCTGGCCAACGGCGGGCTCGCGGGGCTGCGGCGCGCGCTGGAGCTCGAGCCGGCCGCGGTGGTCGCCCAGATCAGCGAGTCCGGCCTGCGCGGCCGGGGCGGTGCGGGTTTTCCGGCCGGGATCAAGTGGAAGACCGTCCTGGACACGCCGGACGAGCTGAAGTTCGTGTGCTGCAACGCCGACGAGGGCGACAGCGGCACCTTCGCCGACCGGATGCTGATCGAGGGTGACCCGTTCTGCCTGATCGAGGGCATGACGATCGCCGCGTATGCCACCGGCGCCGGCGAGGGCTACGTGTACCTGCGCTCCGAGTATCCGGACGCGGCCAGCACGCTGCGGCAGGCGATCGAGATCGGCTACGCGCGCGGCTGGCTCGGCGAGAACGTGCTCGGGTCCGGGCTGGCCTTCGACCTGTACCTGCGGGTGGGGGCGGGGGCGTACATCTGCGGCGAGGAGACCTCCATGCTGGACAGCCTGGAGGGCAAGCGCGGCATGGTCCGCGCCAAGCCGCCGATCCCGGCGATCACCGGGCTGTTCGGCAAGCCGACCCTGGTGCACAACGTGCTCACGCTGGCGTCGGTGCCGGCGATCCTGACCGGCGGCGCCGAAGCCTACGCCGCGCTCGGCAGCGGCCGCTCGCGCGGCACGCAGGTGTTCCAGCTGGCCGGAAACATCGCCCGGGGTGGGGTGTTCGAGACGGCGTTCGGCCGCACTCTCGGCGAGTTGGTCAACGACTTCGGCGGCGGCACCCGCTCCGGCCGCCCGGTGCGCGCGGTGCAGGTCGGCGGCCCGCTCGGCGCCTACCTGCCGGCCGACGAGCTGGACATCCCGCTGGATTACGAGGCGTTCACCGCGGCCAAGGCGATGCTCGGCCACGGCGGCATCGTGGTGTTCGACGACACCGTCGACATGGCCGCGATGGCCCGCTTCGCGATGGAGTTCTGCGCCGAGGAGTCCTGCGGCAAGTGCACCCCGTGCCGGGTCGGTTCGGTGCGCGGCGTCGAGACCATCGACAAGATCGTCGCCGGCCAGGATCCGGACACGAACCTGGCTCTGTTGAGCGATCTCTGCGAACTGATGACCGACGGATCACTGTGCGCGATGGGCGGGCTGACCCCCAACCCGGTGCTCAGCGCACTGCGGCACTTCCCGGACGACTTCACTCCGCGCCAGGAGGAGACACGGCATGGCTTTGCTCAAGGAACCTGACCTCGGCACCCCGGACGTGTCCGGCCCGGCCACCGTCGCCGTCGAGGTGGACGGGTTGCCGGTGACCGTACCGGCCGGCACGTCGGTCATGCGCGCGGCCGCACTGTCCGGTGTGGACATTCCCAAGCTGTGCGCGACGGACAGCATGGCGGCGTTCGGCTCCTGTCGGCTGTGCCTGGTGGAGATCGACGGGCGCCCCGGAACGCCGGCCTCGTGCACCACGCCGGTCACCGACGGCATGAAGGTCCGCACCCAGACGCCTCGGCTGGAGAAGCTGCGCCAGGGCATCATGGAGCTCTACATCTCCGACCACCCGCTGGACTGCCTGACCTGCTCGGCCAACGGGGACTGCGAACTGCAGGACATGGCCGGCGTGGTCGGCCTGCGCCAGGTTCGCTACGGCTACGACGGCGAGAACCATCTGGACCTGCCGACGGACAGCAGCAACCCCTACTTCGACTTCGAGTCGTCCAAGTGCATCGTCTGCTCCCGGTGCGTGCGGGCCTGTGACGAGATCCAGGGCACGCTCGCGCTGACCATCGAGGCCCGCGGCTTCGCCTCGAAGGTGTCAGCCGGCGGAATGTCCTTCATGGACTCCGAGTGCGTGTCCTGCGGCGCGTGCGTGCAGGCGTGCCCGACCGCCACGCTGCAGGAGAGGTCGGTGGTGGAGCTGGGTATGCCGACCCGCAGCGTGATCACCACCTGCGCCTACTGCGGCGTCGGCTGCTCGTTCAAGGCGGAGCTGCGCGGCGACGAGTTGGTGCGGATGGTGCCGTACAAGGGCGGCGGCGCGAACGAGGGCCATTCCTGTGTCAAGGGCCGGTTCGCCTTCGGCTACGCCAGCCACCCGGACCGGGTGCTCACGCCGATGATCCGGGAGTCGATCACCGACGAGTGGCGGGAGGTCGACTGGGACACCGCGATCTCCTACACCGCGACGAAGCTGCGCGAGGTGCAGGAGCGCTACGGGGTGGGTGCGATCGGCGGGATCACCTCCTCCCGCACCACCAACGAAGAGGTCTACGTGGTGCAGAAGATGGTCCGCGCCGCGTTCGGCAACAACAACGTGGACACCTGCGCCCGGGTGTGCCACTCACCGACCGGCTACGGCCTCAAGCAGACCTTCGGCACCTCGGCGGGGACCCAGGACTTCAAGTCGGTGGCCGAGGCCGACGTGATCGTGGTGATCGGCGCGAACCCGACCGACGGGCACCCGGTGTTCGCGTCGCGGATGAAGAAGCGCCTGCGCGACGGTGCCAAGCTGATCGTGATCGACCCGCGCAGGATCGACCTGGTGCGCTCGCCGCACATCGAAGCGGAGTACCACCTGCCGCTGCGGCCGGGCACGAACGTGGCCGTGGTCAACTCCCTCGCGCACGTCATCGTCACCGAGGGCTTGGTGGACCAGGACTTCGTCGCCGAGCGGTGCGAGGGTTACGCGGAGTGGGCGGAGTTCATCGCCCGTCCGGAGAACAGCCCTGAGGTCACCGAGTCGATCAGCGGCGTGCCGGCGGCGGACCTCCGTGCCGCGGCACGGTTGTACGCGACCGGCGGCAACGCGGCGATCTACTACGGCCTGGGTGTCACCGAACACAGCCAGGGCTCGACGATGGTGATGGGCATGGCGAACCTGGCCATGGCCACCGGCAACATCGGCCG
>NZ_DASUCC010000104.1:0-5995 GCF_035762905.1 Actinophytocola sp. | reverse complement strand
GCAGAGTTCATCGGAGATCACCGGCCCGGCGTTCACTCCGGCCGGCAACCGGCTCTACTTCTCCTCCCAGCGCGGCACTTCCGGCTCCTCCAGCGGCGGCATCACCTACGAGGTCACCGGCCCGTTCCGCACCTGACACCGCGACCGTCAAACCGACTTGCCCCGAGCTATGACCTCCGTGTCGCTTGTGGACGGATGTTCTCTGGAGCCTTGATCGGCCGGCCAAGCCGCGACTCCCTCCACCATGGCGGTTGGCAATCGTCGAGCTGAGTCCTGGCGGTTAGGCCATGTCGGAGGCGGAGAGCGGGTCGTAGCCCGGGGTGCGGAACAGTGCCTGCAACTGTCTGCGGCGCATGCCGACGTTGCTGCCTTCGATGATCGGGTAGGCCAGCGCGTCCATCAGATGGCGGACCAGTGGGAAGTTCTGGTCGTAGGCGGTGACTCCGACGATCCCGATGAGGTCGCTGATGACCTGCACGCCGGTTTCGGAGCCGAAGATCTTCGAATGCAGGGCCAGTTCCGGGCCGTTGGGATGCATCGACAGCACGGCGTCCAGGGCACGCCAGGCCAGCAACCGGACGGCTTCGATCTTTGCTTTGGCGTCGGCCAGGACGTCGGACACGGCTTGTGGGCGATGATCGGCACTGGGCCGCCGCGCGTCTCGGACCGTGCGAAGCGGTAGGCGATGTCGAAGGCCTGCCGCATCGCGGCGGTGGCGAAGATGCCGATCGACGCGCCGCTGGGCAGAAACGCGTTGCGGGTCAACGCGACGCCCTGGCCTTCCGCGCCGAGCAGGTTGCCGCGTGGCACGCGCACGTCGGCCAGGGGACCCGGGTGGTCAGGCAGCCCTTGAGCCCGGGCAGGTCGTAGTACTCCTCAACCTCGATGTGGCCGGCCAGGTGTTGGCGTTCGGCGACGATGAGGGAGATGCCGCCGGGGGTGCGACAGACGATGGTCATCAGGTCCGGGCCGTCGCCATCCCAGCCAGGCAAGTGGGACGCCCAGGCCTTGCGCCCGTTGATCACCCAGCTGTCGCCGTCCGGGACCGCGGTGGTGCGGACCCCGAGGCCGGCTCCCTCGGCGTCGAAGTTGGCGCTGCCCTCGGGTTCGCTGAAGGCCATGGCGGTCAGCGGTGCGCCGGTATCGGCCAGGAACGGCCGGACGAACCGCTCGACCTGCTCCGGCGTACCCACCGCATATTTCATGTACTCGACCATCTGCTTGCCCCTGGCCGTGATCTCGGTTCGATCCACCGCGCTGGAGTTCCATATGCTGCCCTCGTAGGCGAAAGCCTTGGTGTACAAGGACAGCGCGCTGGCGGCGTAGGCAGCCTGGTTGGGTACCTGGAAGGCGATTGGGAAGGTGCCGCACACCACCGCCGCCTCCCCCACGGCCGGCACCACGACAAGGTGCCCGTCCTGGACGGTCGGGGCGGTCTGGATGGCGTGATGGACGCCCTCGACGGTAGCGTAGCGGTGGATCACGGCTCCCCCATCCGCTGCGCGAGCTGGGCCTGATCCCATTGGCGCCGACGCCACCAATGCCACGGCCAAACAGGCCACTACCAGCGAAAACGAACCAAATACTACGAATGCAGCTGGAATATTAGTTCAGTTGCAGTGACGAGATTGTGCGGGAAAAAGTGTTTTCCCTACGATTGTTCTCAGCCACGGTAGTACGGGAGAGCGGCTCGTCTGAACCGGCACCGCGGTCCTGGTCGACCTGCGTCGTGATGGTCAGCGTGCCGTAGCGGTTGTCGGCTGGGCGAGGATGTGCGTCGGTGTATCGGTCGGCTCGGGTTGGGAGCCAGCCGTTCACGGACTGGGTACCCGGGCCCGCTGCGGCTAGGTCAGGGAAGATTGCGACAAACCCGCCGGGAGCTGGCATGAGCCGGCCGACGCCGCTGTCCACGCCGATGATGTTCTGCGCTCTGAGGCGAAAATCGGTGAGTACGAACAGATTCGCGCTGGACCGGTCCGAGCCGATGAAGATCGCTGCCTCCGCTTCGTCCTGCCCTTCGACGCCGGGGAAGGGATAATTGCCAATCATCGCTTCTTGCCCGGGTCCGCGATTGCCCGGTTTCGCAAGCCGGCTCCGGTCATGCGACTTGGGGGCTTGTGGCTGGGTTTGCGGTGGGGTGTGGGTTGGGGATCAGGGCTGGTCGGCGAGCAGTCCGGCGTCGTGGGCGAGCAGGGCGATCTGCACGCGGTTGTGGAACTCCAGCTTGGTCAGGATGCGGGAGATGTGGGTCTTGACGGTGGGGATGCTCAGGTGGAGGGTGGCGCCGATCTCGGCGTTGGATTTGCCCTGTGCGACGGCGACGGCGACCTCGCGCTCCCGGCCGGCGAGCTGAGCCAGTCGGTCCCGGGCCAGGGTGCGCCGCCGGTCCTGGCCGGCGTCGGTGACGCGGGCGATGAGCCGTTGGGTTACGGCGGGCGACAGGACCGGCTCTCCGCGCGCGACGCGTTGTATCGCCGCGACGATGTCGGCGGGTGGGGTGTCCTTGAGGAGGAAACCGGCGGCACCGGCGCGCAACGCGCGCAGGATGTGCTCGTCGGCGTCGAAAGTGGTGAGGATGAGGATCTGCGGCGGGTCCGGTCGGGTACGTAGCAGTTCGGTCGCGGTCAGACCGTCCATTGTGGGCATTCGAATGTCCATGAGTACCACGTCCGGCCGGTGTTCAGCCACGGCGGAGGCGACCTTGGTGCCGTCGCCCGCCTCGCCGACGACCTGGATGCCGTGCGCGCCGTGCAGCATCAGCCGCAGGCCGGCTCGCACCAGCGGGTCGTCGTCTACGACGAGCACGCGGATGGTTTCCGGCGTTGTCACGACGGCCAGGGTAGCCAGGCGGCCAGCCGGAATCCGCCACTGGCGGTGGGTTGGTGGTCCAGCCGCCCCGCGGCCAGCGTGACCCGCTCGGCGAGCCCGACCAGACCCTGGCCACCGCCGGGCAGGGTCGGCGCCTCCGCTGGGGCGTCGTTGTGCACCTCGATGGTCACCCCGCGCGCGGGCGCCCCCGCGACGGTCACCCGGATGTGGCTGCCGGGCGCGTGTTTGCGCGCGTTGGTCAGGCCTTCCTGAACGATCCGGAACGCGGTGCGTCCGGTGGTGCCGGCGACGGTGCCCGTCACGTCCTGGCTCAGCTCCACTCGCATCCCGGCGTGGACCGACTCGGCGACGAGGTCGGGCACGTCGGCCAGGGTCGGCTGGGGACGATCGGTGACCGGGGTGCGCAGGATGGCGAGCACCTCGCGGAGGTCCTGCAACGCCTGGTGTGCGCTGGCGCGGATCACCCGCACGGCTCGGGCTATCTCCGTGGCGGGTGCGTTCGGCCGGTATTCCAGCGCGCCGGCCTGCACGCTCAACAGCGACAGCCGATGGCCCAGCACGTCGTGCATCTCGCGGGCGATCTGGGCCCGGGCATGGTGCTGGGCCTGTTCGGCGCGCAGCCGCGCCTCGGTTTCCGCGCGCTCGGCGCGCTCCCGCAGCGACAGCACCAACTGGCGGCGGTGCCGGGCGAACAGGCCCCATCCGACGACGGCGAAGGTGCTGGTGGCGACGAACAGCAGCCATTGCCCGACCGGCTCGCCCGACCCGGCGACCAGCAGCAGGAACGCGGCCTTGCCGAGCACGCTCGTCGTGGCGACGACCGCGGTGACCGGCACCGGCCGGTGCACTGCGACGGTGAACAACGCCACCAGCAGGGCGCCGTGGACCACGTCGGAGACGACGGACAGCGGGATCAGGACCAGCGCCACACCGGTCGGCCAGCGACGGCGCGACCACAGCAGCGCACAGCCGACGGCGCCGAACACCTGGGTGACGACCAGCACCGGCCGCGGCACCGTCGGATCCTCTGCCAGCAGCAGGCTCAGCACGGTGCCGTAGCCGAGCGCGCCGAGGAACACGGCGGCGTCGACGGCGCAGTCGCGTCCACTCCGCCGCCAGGGTGCCGAGCCCAGGCCGTCCACGACCGTGAACCTACCGGTCGAACCCGAACCGAACGGATACCCGAGCGCGAGCCGAAGACCGAAGTCGCCGCGCCGGATACTTTGGTCGCACCCCGCCGGTCGACGGCGAGACTTCGGTCATCGCGGGCCAACCCGGGGAACGATGTGCTCACCCGGCGCCGTTCCTAGCGTGCCGGGTGTGAACGAGGACACCGAGCGCCGCCGGGCGCCTTCAGCCGCCGGGCGCCGGCGTATGCCGCGGCGGCTCGCGCCGGCGATCGGGCTGTTCGTGCTGGCGCCGGTGTGCGCGGAATACCTCGCAGGCTACGACGACAGCGTGGGCCGGGTCTGGGCGCTCCTGGGCGGCCTGCTGATCCTGGGCCCGCTGTACGGCGGGCCGGCTCTGATCATCCGCGAGGTGGTGCGCCGCACCGGCCGCGGGTGGCCCAGCATGCTCCTGCTGGCCGTCGCGTTCGGCCTGGTTCAGGCCGGTCTGGTCGACCAGTCTCTGTTCGACCCGGCGTATCGGGACATCGACTCCTGGGCCGGTACCCGCAACCCCACCGCCATCCCCGCGCTGGGGATCAGCGTCCACACCGCGATCGTCTTCGTCGCCGGGCACGTCGTCTGGAGCCTCGGCGCGCCCATCGCCATGGTGGAGTCCCTCGTGCCGCAGCGGGCCACGACGCCCTGGCTGGGCCGGACCGGGCTGGCGGTGACCGGCGTGCTGTATGTGCTGGCCGCCTTGCTCATCTTCGCCGACCACCAGAACACCCAACAGTTCCTGGCCACGCTGGCCCAACTGATCAGCACCACCGTCCTGGTGGCAGCGCTGATCGTGGTCGCCTTTCTCCTCGGGCGCCAGCCTCGCCCGGCCATCGACCGGGCGGCGCCCAGACCGTGGCGCGTCGGCGCCCTCGCCGTGATCGCGTTCGGTGTGTTCGACCTCGCCGGTACCGACTGGCTGGGTGTGGCGGTCCAGGTCACGGCCCTGACCGCGCTGGTCGTCCTGGTCGGTCGGGGATCGCGGCGGACCGGCTGGGGACCGGACCAGCGGTTGGCGCTGGCCGCCGCCCCGCTGTTGACGCGCTCCTGGATCGCGTTCCTGGTCCCGCCGCTCGGCGATTCGCCACTACACCTGAAACTGGCGCACAACGCATTCTTCGCCGTCGGCATCGTGCTCCTGGTGACGCTGGGACTCCATGCGCTGCACCGAAACGCCGGCAACAGCTCCGGCAGCCCCTGACGCCGGCGGCCATGCCCGGAGAGGACGCTGCCGAGGATTTCTACCGAAACTGCGATCAGTCCTGCGGATCATCGCGATCGTGACGGCTGCCCCGGTCTGTCCAGCGGCCTGCGCCTGTGTAGCGCCATCGTCGTGATCTTCGCTGGTGATGCGGGTCAATCCGGCCAGCGGATCCAGGAGGGTGTGGTCGGTGCCGGTCAGCGTAGCCGCCGCCGTGGGTCCGGCGACCGGCTCGCTGCTGCGACACCAGCGGATCGGCAACGGCGCCGGGTGCTGCAGGCGACGATCGGTCGCGGCTTTGGTCCACTGGTCGCGCATCGCCAAGGCCAGCGCGTTCGTCAATTCATCAAGCCCGGGTTCGGTCGGTGCGGGCACGAACGACTTTCCCAGCGCGATCAGGCTGACCAGGACACCGATCGCGGTAAGGAGATATTTGGTGCGGTCGATGGGACCCAGCAACGCCACGACGATCAGCCCGACGCCGACAAGCAGCAGCAGGAGGAGCAGGGGCAATCGCAACGTGTCACGGACACAGCATCGCCCACATCCCGCCCCCGCGGTAACGCTCGGACACGTTAACCCCCCCACGAGCCGCTGGAAGCTTGCTTTGAATCGTCGAAGTTCGCTTGTGACATCAAAGATCCTCACCGACAGAGCAGAGGCATGCCCGTGCGGGCGTGGGTTCGCCGGGTGGTGACTGCGCAGCGAATCCGAGCAGGCGGACCCAACGGGGACGCGGTTGAGGGCATACGTAGTGGCTAGGCGCCGCGCGGTCCGACCAGGGCTCACACCCACTCGG
>NZ_DASUCC010000103.1:0-86565 GCF_035762905.1 Actinophytocola sp. | reverse complement strand
TGTTGGTGGTGAGGGGGCGCCAGGCGGACATCTCGGTGGCGAGGGTGGGGGAGGCGAAGGCGATGATGGGGCAGGGGAGGGGGGCGGCGGCGGGTGGGGGTGGGGAGTCGCAGACCACGAGGCGGGTGGGGGCGTGGGCGGCGGTGGACCAGGCGGTGGCGAGGTCGAAGGCGGCGGGGGCGAGGGGGCCGGTGGCCAGGAGGGCGTAGGGGGCTGGGCCGGGGGGGTTGGGGGCGTCGGGGGGAAGGGGGTGCAGGGCTATCTGGGGGGCGGTCAAGGCCGCCCAGTCGGTGAGGGCGGGAGTGGGGGCGTCGAGGAGGCAGGCTAGGTGGATGACCGCCTTCTCGGGGGACTCGGTCACGGGAGGCCGTCCAGCATGCCGAGGGAGAGGTAGTTCTCCCAGCCGAGCAGGCGGCGCATGCGGGGGGTGGCGCGGTCGAGCACGGCCTGGTCGAGGCCGACGAAGAAGTTCTGCTGCTGGCGGATGTAGCCGCGGCAGTAGTAGTTGAGGATGCCGCGACGATATTCACCCCCGGTGGTGTTCTGGCCGGTCTGGTGCCAGAGGCGGCCGTCGAACACCATCACGGAACCGGCGGGGCCGCAGACGGGGACGGTCTCGGTGTTGCCTTCGCCGGAGAGGTAGTCGGGTTGGCGGTTCCACCGGTGGCTGCCGGGGACGATGCGGGTGGCGCCGTTGGCGTCGGTGAACTCGTCGAGCATCCACATGCTGTTGGCTACCAGGGCGTACGGCGGCCACGGCGGGCGGGCGAAGGTCTGGTCGGCGTGCAGGTTCATCGACGCGCCACCGGGACCGGCCACGTTGGCGTGCGTGCTCGACAGCATGAAGTTGTAGCCGAGCAGGTGCTCCATCACCCGGAACACCGCCCCGTTCGCCACGAGGTCGGCGAACTCGGTGCCCTTGTTCAGCAGGCTGAACACCCGCTGGTTGTCGTTCTCGTAGAGGAACGCGGTGCCGTCGTCGCGCTCCTGCTGCATGACTTCGGCCAGACGTTTCTGCACGGCGTGCAGTTCGTCCTCGGGAATCGGGCAGGTCAGCAGGCAGTATCCGTACTCGTCCAGATCCGCGGTGGCCTGGGCGAGGTCATCGGTGAGTTCCACGACCATAATTCGAAATTACCAATCCGGTTTGAAATATCGGTTCACAGCGTCACGTCGGCAAGGCGGTGCACCTGGACCGGGTCGGCCACGGTCGGGTGGAACACCACCTCGTCCACGCCGCAGTCGGCGTACTCGGCGAGCACCGAGCGGATCGCCGAAGCCGACCGAGGGGTGGCGGTCACGAAGTCCTCGGCCGCGTCCCCGAGCACCGCGAAGTAGTCCCGCACGAACGCCGCCGCCGGCTCGGCCGCGTCCGATCCGAGCGCGAACCGCTGCAGCATCACGATCCGCGGCGCACCCGTGCGGCCGGCCGAGGACCACGCCGCACGGACCCGTTCGGCCGCCCGCACCGTCTGCGCCGCGGAGAGTCCCGGCGCGGTCCAACCCTGCGCCCAGCGGGCCACCCGGCGCGCCGCCGCCGCCGTGATACCGCCGATGAGCAGCGGAATCCGGTCGTCGGACACCGGCGAAGGCCCGACCGCCCGGTCGCACCCGGGCGGCACCTTCCCGGCCCACAACTCGTGCAACGCGCGCAGCGAAGCGTTGAACCGGTCCACCCGGTCGTCGAACGACCGCCCGGCCACCGCGAAGTCGTCCGCGCGCACCCCCGGCGCGAGCCCGAGCACCAGCCGCCCGCCGCACAGCTGGTCCAACCCGGCGGTCTGCTTGGCCAGTTCCGCATCGCTGCGCAGCGGCGCGATGAGCACGTTCGTCATCAGCCGGATCCGCTCGGTCACCCCCGCCGCCGCGGCCAACGCGACCAGCGGGTCGTAACCGGGATAGACCAGTCGCTCGGTCGCGGCCAGCCCGGCGAAACCACGCTCCTCCGCGGCCCGGGCCCAGTCGAGCAGCGCGGCACCGGACGCTCCCGGAATCATGTTCGGCAGGGCGAGAGATATCTCCATGTCACCACAGCCTTCGCGCCGCCCGATACCGCTGTCAATGACGCTCCAGCCATTCTTCAATGGCGCACTCGACGCACCCGCATTACCCGACACAAACTGGGTATTGCGTTACCGAACGATTCCAGAAATGAGGGGCCCACATGAGCATGGAGTTTCCGGCATGGCCGCAGTTCGACGATACCGAACGGGCGGCGCTGGTCCGGGCCCTGGATCAGGGTCAGTGGTGGCGGATCGGCGGCGCGGAGGTGCGTGCGTTCGAGGCGGAGTTCGCCGCGGCGCACGGCGCGAAGCACGCGCTCGCGGTCACCAACGGCACCCAGGCGCTGCAGCTCGGCCTCGACGTGCTCGGCCTTGCGCCCGGCGACGAGGTGCTGG
The DNA here is from genome assembly GCF_035762905.1 of Actinophytocola sp. GTDB lineage: Bacteria > Actinomycetota > Actinomycetes > Mycobacteriales > Pseudonocardiaceae > DASYTH01. The sequence goes on along the minus strand of NZ_DASUCC010000103.1, from coordinate 84,166 downwards.
TGCCCGCGTTCACCTTCCTGTCCTCCTCGCTGGCGGTGCAGGCGCTCGGCGGCGTGCCGGTACCGGTGGACGTGGACCCGGACACCTACTGCATCGACCCGGCGGCCGCGGCCGCCGCGGTGACCGCCCGGACCAGGGCGATCATGCCGGTGCACATGGCCGGCCAACTGGCCGACATGGACGCGATGGACAAGCTGGCCGCCGACGCCGGCGCCCGGATCCTGCAGGACGCCGCACACGCGCATGCCGCCCGCTGGCGCGGCCGCCGGGTCGGCGAGCTGGGCTCGGTGGCCGCGTTCAGCTTCCAGAACGGCAAGCTGATGACCGCGGGCGAGGGCGGTGCCCTGCTGTTCGACGACGACGAACTGCACCGCGAGGCCTACCTGCGGCACAGCTGCGGCCGCCCCGCCGAGGACCGGCTGTACAAGCACACCACCACCGGATCGAACCTGCGGCTCGGTGAGTTCGCCGCGGCCGTGCTGCGCGCGCAACTGTCCCGGCTGGAGGACCAGGTGAGCACCCGGGAGGCGCGTTGGGCGGTGCTGCGACCGCTGCTCGCCGCGATCCCGGGCGTGCGCCCGCAGGGTTCGGACGACCGGTGCGACCGCAATCCGCACTACATGGCCATGTTCCGGGTGCCGGATCTCACCGAGGAGCTGCGCAACCGCCTGGTCGACCGGCTGGTCGACCGCGGCCTGCCGGCGTTCGTGGCGTTCCGCGCCATCTACCGCACCGACGGCTTCTGGGCCGGCGCGACCGAGGACACCACGGTCGACGAGCTGGCCGAGCGCTGCCCGAACACCGACGCGATCAGCCGGGACTGCGTGTGGCTGCACCACCGGGTGCTGCTCGGCACCGAGGAGCAGATGCACGCCGTCGCCGGCGTTCTCACCGAGGAGTTGGCCCGGCTATGACCGACAACCGGCCCGAGGTGGCCATCGTCATCCCGACCAGGAACAAGGCCGGCCGGCTGCGGCTGACCCTGGCCTGCCTTGCCGAGCAGCGCGACGCGCCACCGGTGGAGGTGGTGCTGGTCGACGACGGCTCGACGGACGGCACCCGGGGGGTGGCCGCCGCGGCGGACCTGCCGGTGCGGGTGGTCGGTGGTCCGGGCCGGGGCCGGGCGGCGGCCCGCAACGCGGGCGCCGCCGCCGCGACGGCCGGGCACCTGGTGTTCGTCGACGACGACATCCTGGTCGGACCGGACTTCGTGGCCGCACACCTGGCCGCGGCCGGCCCGGACCGGTTCGTGCACGGTCCCCTGCGTGAGCTGGTCACCGCCGACCGCCTGGTGGTGGAGCTGGCCGGGGCGTCCGACACCGAGATCCGAGCCCGCCGGGACGCCCTGCTGGACGGCTCGGCCGGGCGTCGGTACCGGCTGTTCGGCAACGCGCTGGAGCGCACGGTCGAGGCGATGGCGCTGGGTTGGCTGCCCGATGTCGCGCCGTGGCTGGGCTCGGTCGGCGCGAACGTCGGCCTGCCGGCCGCGGCCTGGCGGACGGCCGGCGGGTTCGACGAGGGCTTCGGCACCACCTGGGGCTGCGAGGACCTGGAGCTGGGCTACCGGCTGCACGCCTGCGGTGTGCGCCGGGAGTTCGCCGTGCAGGCGCACGGCATCCATCTCACGCACCGCCGGCCGGACCGGTGGGAGCAGCACGACGTGAACCTGGACCGGTTCCGCCGGCTGCATCCGGTGCCGGCCGTGCACCATCTGGACCGGCTGCTCGGTCCGGACGGCGACGCGAACCGCTACGTCGATTCGGTCCGGGCCGCCGACCGGGAGACCGTGCGAGGTGGTCGCCGGTGACCGAGACGCGGCACGTGGTGCTCTCGCCCCATCCGGACGACGCGGTCTGGTCGTCTGGCGGCCGGCTCCGGTGCTGGGCCGGCTCGGGCGTGGCACCAACGGTGGTCACGGTGTTCGACGGCAACGGCGACTCGCCGGCCGACCGGTGGCGCCGGGTGGCCGAGCCGGCGACCCGGCGGCACGAGGACGCGGCCGCACTGGCCTGCGCCGGCGCCCGCCGGGTCTCCCTCGGGCTGCCGGACGCCGCGGTCCGCGGCGACCGGGGCGTGCCCAGGTACGGCAGCCCACTGCGGCTGTTCGGGACGATGCACGAGCGCGACGCCGAGCTGCCCGGCGAGGTGGCCGACGCGGTCGCCGGGCTGCTCGGTCCGGATGTGGTGGTGCACGCGCCGCTGGCGGCCGGGCGGCATGTCGACCACCGGGTGGTGCGCGCGGCGGCGAAGCTGCTCGCCGGGCGCGGCGCGCAGGTGTGCTACTACGAGGACTTCTCCTACCGGGTGCGCCCGGCCGACCACGAGGGCCTGAGTCCGGAGCACGCCGAGGTGGACGTCACCGGCTGGGTGGCGGCGGCCAGCCACTACCACAGCCAGGTGAGCGCGCTGTTCGGCTCGCGCGCCTCGTTCGAGGCGGCGCTGCGCGCCCGGGCACTGGAGCACGCGAAGCAGACGCCGTGGCTGCACGCCGAGAGATTCTGGAAAAACGGCGCCAGAAATGGTTTTGACGGCTGATTTTTCGGTCTATCCCGTCTTGCGTCCGGCGCATTTGGGTACCTAACGTGGAGTGTCCGGGCAAGATTTCTAGGCATCCCCATGCCGGGAAGAAGGAAATATGATCAACACGCTGCTCGGAAATGACCTGGTCATTAACGAGGATTCGTGCAACCTGAGTTGTGAGTACTGCCTCACCGGACAGAGCAACCTGAAGGAAGGGCACCGGCTCAAGCTCATCTTCGACCCGCCGAAGAGGGACACCTACGATGACGGGACCGAGTTGGCGCACCGGGTGGACACCGTCGCCGACCGGTTGCGCACCACCTTCGACATCCCGCTGCTCAAGGTGACCGGCGGCGAGATCTTCCTGGTCAAGGGCATCATGGACTTCCTGGAACAGGAGGCTCCCAAGCACGAGGTGCTCGTCGTGCAGACCAACGGTGTGCTGGTCAACGAGGATCATCTCGAGCGGCTGCGCTCGTTCGGCAACGTGGTGCTGCAGGTGTCGCTGGACAGCCACCTGCACTCCGGGAACAGCTACCGGGTGCAAAAGCCGGATCTGCACGAAAAGGTGATCCGGTCGATCTCGATGATTCTCGACTCGGGTATTCCGTGCGAGATCTACAGCGTGCTGAACGACCGCAGCGTTTCGGAGATGGCGGAGTTCGCCGGGTGGTTGAAGGAATTCAAGAATCCGCCGGTGTACTTCCCGTTCCCGGTCCGCGGGCCGGACGCCGAGAACTTCGCGGTGCGCCCGGACCAGTTGCACTACATCGAGGAGTTCGTCGACCGCTACGACGAGTTCGCCGAGGTGCTACCGCCGCGGGCCTACTTCGACCGGCTGCAGAGCTTCTACCGGGAGGGCAAGCGCACGTTCCGCTGCCACCTGCCGCGGCTGGTCGTCTCGACGTTCAGCGACGGCGTGGTCACCCCGTGCCCGAACATCTGGTTCAGCGACATGGGCAAGGTGCTCGAGGAGGACTGGGACCAGACGCTGGAGAAGGTCGGCGAGACCGGCCTGTACAAGGCGCTGCTCGCCGACCGGCCCCGGCTGTCCGCCTGCCACGGCTGCTTCACCCCGTGGGACACGCTGTCGATGTACTTCGACGACGAGATCACGCTCGACGAGCTGTGCTCGGCGCCGACCTACTCGCCCGAGCCGATCCGGCGGATGCTCGAGACCGCCAAGCAGGACTATGTCCGTGGCAACGCATGACTCCCTGCTGACCCGCCTCGCCCGGCTGCCCGGCGACGTGCAGGTCACCCGGGAGCGCACCGCAGGGCAGCTGGTCGCCGAGGTCGAGGAGCTCTCCGCCGGCCTCGCGGTCGGCCCGGGCGAGCCGGTCGGGTTCCGGCTGCCGAACAGCGAGCAGTGGGTCGTGGGCTTCCTCGGCCTGCTGCACGCCGGGGCCACGCCGCTGCTGATCGCCCCGGACGCGCCGCGCAAGGAGGTCGACCGGCTGCTCGGCGAGGCCGGGGCGGGCCGCGAGCTGATCCTGGACGGCGGGTTCCGGCTGGCCGGCGAGCCCGGCCCGACCGGTGACCGGGGCGTCCTGCTGACCACGTCGGGCAGCACCGGGCTGCCGAAGCTGGTGCTGCGCGACGAGGAGTCGCTGCTCGCCGAGGGGCTGCGCTACCAGGAGGCGGCCGGCCTGGACGGCGCCGACCGGCTGGTGCTGCCGTTGCCGCTCACGCACGCCTACGCGCTCGGCTGGCTGGCCGGGGCGCTGGTCTCCGGAACCCAGGTGGTTCCGCTGGCGCCCACCGCACTGTCCGCGGTGGCCGCCGAGCTGGCCGACGGCGCCACGATCCTGGCGCTGGTGCCCACCACCGCCCGGCTGCTCACGCTGCGCGGGAAGCGCAAGCCCATCGAGGCGCCCAAGCTGCGCCTGGCGATGGTCGGCGCCGGCCCGGTGGACGACCGGCTCGAGGAGGACTTCCGGTCCGCCCTCGGCATCTCCACCGGCCGCAACTACGGCTCGACCGAGACCGGGGCGCTGTTCTGCGGCCTGTCCGACTTGCCGCCGCGGTGCGTCGGGCATCCGATGCCCGGGGTTCGGTACCGGATCACCGGGGAGGCTCCCGGCCAGCTCGAGGTGGCCATCGGCACCGGTTCCTGGCAGCCGACCGGCGACCTGGCCGACGCCGACGAGCACGGCCGGGTCCGGGTGCTCGGCCGTCGGCACGGGGCGGTGCGCCGGGGCGGCCGGTGGGTCGCGCCGGCCGAGGTGGAGTCGGTGCTGCGCGAGCATCCCCAGGTCCGCGACGCCCGGGTCCGGGCCGGGCGCGGCCGGTTCGCCGACGAGGAGTCCCTGGTCGCCGAGGTCGTGCCGGACGGCGCGCTGGACGAGACCGACCTGTTGGACTTCGCAAGGGACCGGCTGTCCGGGCACAAGGTGCCCGACCAGGTGCGGGTGCGCCAGGAACTGGAGCGCACCGCGACCGGCAAGCCGGCGCACGGCGCCCGGCACTACCGGCTGGCCGCCGCCCCGGACGTGGCCGCCGCGATGCGCGCCTACCGGCGCTCCGAGCTGCTGTTCGCCCTCGGCTCGCTTGGCGCGCTTGACCGGCTGGCCGGCGGCGCGGACGTCGACGAGTTGACCGACGAGCTGGACCTGCCGGCCGAGTCGCTGCGCTGGGTCCTGGACATCGCCACCGATCTGGGCATCACGGTCGAGGGTGAGGGGGAGCCGGACGAGCCGGTGGCCGGGTTCGGCGAGCTGCTCGGGTTGGAACGGGAGCTGGCCGGGGGTTGGCTGTCCGCCCGGGCGATCGCCGACGCGGTCCGCACCGGGATCCCGGACCGGCCGTTCGAGACCGCCGAGCTGGACCCCGGGCTGCTCGCCCGGTACGGCGCGGCCATGCACGGCCCGCACACCGCGGCCCGCACCAGGTTGGGACTGCGCCTGCTCGGCAGGCACGCCCGCGGCCGGGTTCTCGAGGTGACGGCGGGGCCCGGCCGCTACCTGGCCGCGCTGCGCGAGCGCCGGCCCGACCTGACCGGTTGCCACCTGCTGCAGGTCGGCCGGCTGGCCGGCGCGCCACTGTCCGAACTGGACGGTGCGGTGCCGGTCGGTTCGGACGCGCCGGCCGGGGTGTTCGACGCGTGCGTGGTCAGCAACGCCGTGCACGGCCCGGGTCCGACCGCCGACCCGGCCTGGCTGTTGGACCGGTTGGCGCCCGGCGGGGTGCTGCTGGTCGACGACCTGTTCCTGCCGGCCGACGGCGGGCCGGGCGCGGAGTTGGGCCTGGACTGGCTGACCCACGGCGGCACCGCCTGGCCCCGGCTGGACGGCTGGCTGGCCGGCCTGGCCGCGGTGGGTGGCTCGGTGGTCCGCACGGTCCGCCTCACCCCGCCCGAATGCTGTCTGATTCTCGCCACCGAGGAGCACTGATGGACACAACGCAACACCTGGCGGACCGGTACGGGCTCGCCGACCGGGTCGCCATCGTCACCGGCGCGTCCGGCAACATCGGCTCGGCCTGCGCCAGGGATCTGGCCCGGTGCGGCGCGTCCGTGCTGGCCCACTACCACAGCAACGAGGCCAAGGCACGCGCCCTGGCCGAGGAGATCAGCGCCGAGGGCGGCAAGTGCGTCCCGGTCAAGATGGATCTGTCCACTCCGGACGGTCCGGACCGGTTGGTGCGGGCCGCGCTCGACGAGTTCGGCAAGGTGGACATCTGCGTCGCGGTGGCCGGGCTGCGTACCCGCAAGCCGGCCATGGCGACCGATCCGAAGGACGTCGCCGGGCTGATGGCCACGAACTTCCACAGCGCGGTGAGCCTGGCCAAGGCGTGCCTGCGCCCGATGATGCGGGCCCGGTACGGCCGGATCGTGGTGTTCGGCTCGACGGCCGGCGCCAACGGGCTGTCCGGGCACAGCGTGTACGCCGGCACGAAGGCGGCGCTGCACGCCTGGGCGTCCTCGGCCGCCGGGGAGGTGTCCGGCCGGGACATCACCATCAACGCCGTGGCCCCCGGCGCGATCCGGGCCGACGACCTGGACTTCCACAGCTCCAGCGAGCAGGAGTTGGTGCTGCGGTTCATCGGCGCCGGCCGGTTCGGCGAGCCGGACGAGGTCGCCTCGGTGGTGTCGTTCCTGTGCACGCCGGCCGCCAGCTACGTCAACGGTTCCACGGTACTTGTCCATGGAGGAGCGAGGTTCTAGAGACATGTCCACTGCTACTCAACCGATCCGAGTCGCGATGATCGGCCTCGGCTGGGTGTTCACCGACATCTGGGCGCCGATGCTGGCCGATCACCCCGGGTTCGAGGTGATCGGGGTGCTCGACCCGGACCCGGCCGCGGTGGCCAGGGCCACCGAGCTGTTCGCCGCCGCCCGCACATTGTCCACAGTGGATGATCTGGACCCGGCCGAGGTGGATCTGGCCGTGGTGGCCACGCCCAACCACCTGCACGCCTCGACGGCCGCCACGCTGCTCCGCCGGGGCATCGCGGTGTTCGTCGAGAAGCCGGTGTGCCTGACCTCGGCGCAGGGCGCGGAGCTGGTCGAGGCCGAGCGGGCCGGCGGCGCCCGGGTGCTGGCCGGCACCTCGGCCTGGCACCGGGCCGACGTCAAGGCGCTGCGCGCTCAGCTGGACCAGCTCGGTCCACTTCGGACGGTCGACCTGGCCTGGATCAGGGCGCGCGGGGTGCCCGGTGCAGGCGGCTGGCTGACCAGCGGCGACCAGGCCGGTGGCGGCGCGCTGTTCGACCTGGGCTGGCACCTGATCACCATCGGCCTGCGCATGATCGGCTGGCCGCCGGTGACCGACGTGGTCGGCTCGGTGTCCGCGGACTTCGTCGGCCGCAACGGTTTCGAGTCCGGCTGGCATCCGGCCGGCGGCACCGGCGGGGTCGACGTCGAGGACACCGCACAGGCCAGCTTCCGCACCGAGACCGGCGTGTTCTTCACCCTGTCCACCGCGTGGGCCTCGCACGCCGAGGCCGACCACACCCGGATCACCCTCGAGGGCGCGGACGGCCGGGCCGAGCTGCTCTGCACGTTCGGGTTGAGCCCGAACCGGACCGGCGGGTCGTCGCTGCGGGTGCTGCGCGCCGGCCGGACCGAGCAGATCGAGGTGCCGGACGAGCCGGTGGGCGCCGAGTACCGCCGCCAGCTCGATCTCCTGCCGACCCTGCTGGCCGATCCCAACCAGCCCGGCGCGGCCACCGCCGAGTCGGTGCGGATCGTCGACCTGATCGAGCGGATCTACGCTTCGGCCGGCGCGGTCACCGCCGGGCCGGTGCCGGGGTGACCGCGATGGAGCCGGTGCGGCGCGGCCGCACGCTGGCCGTGGCGACCACGCCGGATCGGGTGCGCCGATTGCGCACCGCGGTCGACGCCGCCGCCGGGGGCCGGACCCTGTTGCTGTGCACCGAGTTGTCCGAGCCGACCCCGGCCGCCGCGGCGGCCACCGCCCAGCTGGCCACGCTGGCCGCGTTCACCTTCGCCTATGCCACCGGGAAACCGGTGTCCACGGTGCTTCCGGTGCCGGACGTGACCCGGGATCCGGGCGAGGCGCGGGACCGGGCGGCGCAGCTGGAATGGCTGACCGGCTACCGGGAATCGGCCGCCCGCGGCCCGATCGGCCAGGCCGACCGGTGGCTGTCCCAGCTGTCCCTGGCGCCCCGGTTCGACGCGGCGGAGGCCGCCTTCCTGGACCGGATGACCAAGGCGTGGGCGTTCGCCACGGCCTACGGCGGCGACCCGGCCGAGGTGGCCAAGGTGCTCAGCGCGGACCGGTACCTGGCCTGGCCGGCGTCGACCAGCGCGCATCCGCGGCTGATCCGGGAGAGCCGGGCCGAGGGTGCCGCCTACGGGCTGCTCAGCCCCGGGGTGCTCTGCCGGCCGGTGGCCGACCGGCCGGACAGCCGGCGGGTTGGTGAGCTGGTCAACCCGGTGGTACTTCGGCTGCGGCCGGGCATCCGGGCCGACGAACTGGCCCGGCTGTGCGGCCGGCTCAACCCCGCGCGGACGCCGGGCCGGCTGGCGTTGCTCACCCCGCCGGCACCCGCGAAGCGGCTCGGCCGCTACCTGACGGCCACCGCCGGGCACCGGCCCGCCTGGGTGCTCGGCTGCGGCTCCGGCCGGCGGGCCGCGCCGCGGCTGCACCGGATGGAGTCGGTTCTGCGCGCGCACGGGGCCCAGCTCGGCGGGGTGTGGCTGGCCGGCCGGGGCCGGTGGCTGGAGCAGGTGGTGCGGCTGGCCACCGTGCTGGCCAGCCGGCCGACGGTTCCGATTCTCGATCACACGATGACAGGAGCGGCAGGATGAAGTTCGGCTACTTCTCGCATGTCTGGGGACGTCCCGGCGCCACGCCGGCGCAGCGCTACGAGGAGCTGTGGCGCGAGATCGAGCTCGCCGACGAGGTCGGGTTCGACTACGCGTTCTCGGTGGAGCACCACTTCTCGCCGTCGGAGAGCTGGATGTCCTCGCCGGCGATGTTCTGCACCGGCGCGGCGGCGCGCACCGACCGGATCCGGGTGGGCCCGATGGGCTACGTCCCGGCCCTGCACAACCCGATCGCGATCGTCGAGGAGATCGCCGCGCTGGACCAGGTGCTGAACGGCCGGCTGGAGGTCGGCATCGCCTCCGGGGTGGCGCCGACGTACTTCGGCCCGTTCGGCGCGAAGTTCGAGGAACGCAAGGAGCGCGCCAAGGAGTGCGTCGACCTGCTGCGCGCGGCCTACGGCACCGACGACGACTCGTTCGGCTTCACCGGGCCGTTCCACGAGTACTCCGACGTGTCCATGTCCTTCGCGCCGGTGCAGCGGCCGCACCCTCCCCTGTGGATTCCGACCAGGGACCGCCGCACGCTGCGCTGGCTGGCCGAGATCGGCGCGCACACCTCGTCGACGATGATCGTGCCGCGCAAGGCGTTGGAGGTCGTGTACCGGCACTACGTGGACTGGTGGAAGGCGGCCGGACACCCGGGCGTGCCGAACATCGGCTACTGGACCCTGGTGCACGTCGGGGAGAGCGATGAGGAGGCGATCAGCCGCGCCGCGCCGCACCTGATCCACACGTTGACCAAGACCCTGTTGTACGGCAAGGGAACGCCGGCACCGGAGACCGGCAACGGCGAGCTGTCCACCGCGGACATCCTGGCCAACGCCGGCGACATCAACTTCCTGCTGGACAACAACCTCATCTTCGTCGGCTCACCGGAGACGGTGGCCGACCGGATCCGGGCCGCCGCCGACGAGGGCGTGTTCAACACCCTGCTCGGCGAGTTCACCTTCGGCATGATGAGCGAGGCCGAGGTCGAGGCGTCCACCCGGCTGTTCGCCACCGAGGTGATGCCTGCCCTCGCCGACCACGAACCGTACGGCGACAAGAAGGCGGAGCAGAACGCCAGGAAGGGCACGGTGTACGACGAGTCGGAGGAGCGGCTGGTCTCCGAACGGCTGCAGGCGCTGGGGTACATCGAATGACGTCCGCAGTGGACCTCGAGGCGCTGCCCCGGCTGATGCGGCTGGTGCACCGGGTGCCGATGCACATGCGCCGGTTCACCGTGCCGCAGCGGCTGGCCAAGTCGCACCACCGGATCACCCCGGAGCTTGCCGACGTGCTGGTGGCCGAGGGGCTGCCGCACGTCGGCACCGGCGAGCACCGGCTGTTCGACGACTACGACCTCGGCAACCTGGCCCTGCACCTCGGCCTGGTGTCGGTGCGCCGGATGACCATGCGGTCCTGGGCGAACAGCCTGAACCGCAACAGCGAGCTGGCCGATCCCGCGGTGCGGGTCGGCGTGCTGCCGCGCTGCCCGGTGCCGCCGCACGACGGGCCGTGCCAGTTCCAGCTGCTGCGCGAGAACGGCCACCGGGAGCCGGTCACCGCCCTGCCGGACGGCCGGGATCCGGTGGCGCACTACGACATCCGGCTCACCAGCGCCTGGCCGGAGCTGGCGCAGGCCGCGCGCGAGCTGGCCGACGAGGTGGCCGATCTGGACTTCTTCCTGCTGCCCGAGGCCATCCGGTGGGACCACGAGTTCACCATGCGGGCCCGGATCGCCGACTGCGGCAGCGTCGCGGACTGGCTGGTGCGGGAAGGCGAGCGGCGCGGATTGCAGGTGCGGTTCGCGTTCGGGCTGCTCGTGGTCAAGCCGTACTCAACCCCGCACTGCTGGGCCGAGTTCCGGACCGACGGGGTGTGGGTGCCGTACGACCCGCTGCTGCTGGACGCCATGCGGCGGTGGGCCGGGCTGGACCGGGAGCGCTGGCACCCGTACCGGTCGATCGGCCCGGTGCTGCACCGGTTGTGCGGCCACTTCACCAAGGTGGCCTCGCACGACGGCGCCTGGGCCCCGATCTCGCTGCCCACCGACTACGTCAGTGAGGAAACGCCATGACCCCGCCGAGCCCGATCACCGCGGTGATCTTCGACCTGGACGGCGTGCTTGTGGACAGCTTCGCCGTGATGCGCCAGGCATTCGAGACGGCCTACGCCGAGGTGGTCGGCGGCGATCGGCCGCCGTTCGAGGACTACCGGCGGCATCTCGGGCGGTACTTCCCGGACATCATGCGGATCATGGGCCTGCCGGCCGAGATGGAGGAGCCGTTCGTCCGGGAGAGCCAGCGCCTGGCCCATCAGGTGCGGATCTACGACGGCGTCCCGGCCATGCTCGGGTTGCTGCGCACGCTCGGCGTTCCGACCGCGGTCGCCACCGGCAAGAGCGGCCCGCGGGCCCGGTCGCTGCTCGGCCAGCTCGGCCTGCTCCGCCGGTTCGACGCGGTGATCGGCAGCGACGAGGTGCGCAGGCCCAAGCCGGCGCCGGACATCGTCGAGCGGGCGCTGGCCGTGCTCGCCGTGCCGGCCAGCGCGGCGGTGATGGTCGGCGACGCGGTGACCGACATGCGCAGCGCCCAGTCCGCCGGGGTGCGCGCCGCGGCCGCCGTCTGGGGCGAGGGCGAGGAGGCCGACCTGGTCGCCGCCAACCCGGACATGGTGCTGCGCCATCCCATGGCGGTGCCGATGCTGGTCCGCTCCCGCGCGGCGTGAGCGAGCCTGCGAGCGAACCATCGAGCACCGCCCCGCCGCCGAGCTTGCGAGGCGACGGGGCAGAGCAGCTCCGAGCTTGCGAGGTGCTGCCCGTGACCGGACCAGCATCCGGCTCGCTTCACTCAGGGCGTTCGGCGACCACGAGCAGCTCGCCCATGCTGGTCACGTCGATCATGTCGGCCGGGTTGAAGGTGTCCACCATGCCGTCGCCGAACTCGCCGGTCAGGTCCGGCCGGGAGTCGTCGATCATGGCGGCCTCCTGGACGAACGTCTGCCGCACGCTGTGCTCGGTGAAGTCGAGCAGCTCCACCGGGCGCAGGCCGGCCCGGCGCAGCATGGCCGGATATCCGTCCAGGTCGGCCAGGGTCATCATGAAGTCGCGGCAGTAGCGGTCCACCGCCGGGCGCTCGGCGTCGGGGATCGGTGTGCGCTCGAAGAAGTCGGTCAGCACCACCCGGCTGCCCGGCCGCAGTGCCTTGGCCACGCCGGCGAGCACCTGCTCCCGATCCGGCATGTGGATGATCGACTCCAGCAGGTAGGCGCCGTCGAAGGACTCCGCATCGAACGGCAGCTCCATCGCGTTGGCGTGTTGGAACCGCAGCCGGCCGGCCAGCCCGGAGGCCTCGGCCAGCGCGGTGGCCCGCTTGATCTGCTCCCGGCTGATCGCGATCCCGGTGACCTGCGCGCCGGTGCGGGTGGCGATCCGCGCGGCCGGTCCGCCGACCCCGCAGCCGACGTCGAGCACCTGCTTGCCCGGGCCGACCCGCAGCCGGTCGGCGACCATGTCGGTGAGCCGGTCGGCCGCTTCGTTCAGCGGCACGTCACCGTCCTCGAGGTCCCAGTATCCGAAGTGCAGGTTGTCGCCGAGCATCGTGGCGCCGATCTCGGTGAACCGGTCGTAGAGCCGGCCGACCTCCTCAGGTACGGGTGTGGCGTGCTGCGGCCGCTGCGACATGGCGTTCCTTCCGGTTGAGAGCGAACATTTGCGGTTGCCCCCAGCCGTGCAGGATCCAGGTGAGTGCGGTGTCGTGGTCGCGGTCGTCGTCGAGTTCGGTCTCGGTGGTCGCGCCGTTGCGCACCACGGTCAACCGCCTGCCGGCGAGCAGCGCGTGCTCGCCGACGCCGATCGCTTTGTAGCACACCAGCTTTCGGGTGTACGGCGACTCGGGTGAGGTCTGGTGGAAGGCACGCACGTGGTCGAAGTCCGGCCACCGGCGCGGGGTCGGGAGCAGTCGGAACATCCGCTGCCAGGCGCCCCGGCCGACCCGGTGGGACACCAGGGGATTGCCGCCGTCGTCGGTGACCCGGAAGTCCACTCCGGACTGACGTTGCGGCGCCGCGTCGTCCAGCCGCAGCGGCTCCGGAAAGGAGATCGGACCCCATCCGACATCGGCCAGCCAGGTCCGCGGACCCGCCTCGACCAGCAGCACCGGGTGGTGGATGTCCGGGAAGTACCCGTCCCCATCGGCGATCTCGGCGCCGATCAGCGTGACCCGGAACCCCAACTCGGTGAGCAGCCAGTCGAACGTCCGGTTCAGCTCGAAGCACAACCCACCACGCGAGCGGGAAACCACCTTGTCCAGCAACGAAGCGCTGCTGTCACCAAGTGGTATGCGGTGCAGAACATCCAGGTTCTCGAACGGCACCGACATCAGGTGCCGCCGGTGCAGTTCCCGCAGCGCCCGCACCGGAGTTCCCGGCACGGCACGGCATCCGATCCGCCTCAGGTAGCTGGCAGTGTCCATATGCGCGTCCTCATCCCGGCCAACGTAGCAAGACGGTGCTAAAATCCTGGAATAATGCCATTTCGCGACACCCGAATGCTCGAGGTCAGGATCGCCGAGGTCCGCGCCGTCACGCCGCGGATGCGCGAGATCCGGTTCCGTGGCCCTGCGTTGAAAACGCTGCCCAGCAAGCCCGGCGCCCACCTTCCGATCGGGGTTCCCGACTCCGGTGGGCAGACCGTGCTGCGCACCTACTCGGTGTGGACGCACCAGCCAGCCGCGGCCGCGCTCACCATCCGCGTGCTGCTCCACGATCCCGGCGGCCCGGGCAGCGTCTGGGCGAGCACCGCCGAGATCGGTGACCGGCTGTGGATCGGCGTGCCACGAAACAAGATCGTGCTGGACCCCGCCGCCCCCTACCACGTTTTCGTCGGCGAGGAGACCGGTGCTGTCCCACTGCTCACCATGCTGGCCGCCGTGCCGGACGTCGCCGAAGCCTACGGCGTGTTGGAGACAACCGGCCCGGACGAGGAGTTCGCCGCGCCCGGTGCGGGACCGGCCGGTGCGCGGCCCGCCGGCTCTCGAACGCTGCCCTGGGTGCACCGGGGCGGTGCCCCGGCGGTGGCGTCCCGGGTGCTGCTGCGCGCGGTGCGCGAGTTGGACCTGCCGGCCCGGCACGGCGTCGCCTACGTCGCCGGCGAGTCCGCCACCTGCCGGCACGTGGTGCGGCACCTGGTCAGCGAGCGGAACTGGCCGCGGTTCGCGGTCAAGACGCAGGCGCACTGGACTCCCGGTAGGTCCGGGCTGGTCTGACGATCCTGCCCAGCACCCAGGACAGCAGCCGGGCCTTGTCGGCGTCGTCCGGCACCGCGCCGGTGTGCCGCCAGGCGACGAAGCCGTCCGGGCGGACCAGCGCCACGCCGCCGACGTCCAGCAGGTGGCCGCGCACCGGCACGCCCGACCGGGTGCGCACCCGGTCGGCGGCCTGGTGCCAACCCGGATCGCCGGAGAACACGGTGAACCGCCGGCCGACCAGGTCCAAAGTGGACACCGGGCCGATCCGCACGTGCGGCATCCTGGTGCCGGGCGACCAGGACAGGTCGAACACCGGTGGGAACGGGCCGCCCGGGCGGGCGCCGAGCACTGCCGGCGAGTCGTACCGGTAGCCCATGATCAGGGTGCGCGGATCGCACGGGGTGGCGCCGCCCAGCCGCTCGGCCGGGACCCCGTCGAGCAGCAGCGACTGCTCCGCGGTCGCCGAACCGACCGGCCGGCGCTCCGGGTCGTAGCTGTCCAGCAGGTCCTCGCCGGCCCAGCCGCGGCAGACCGCGGCGATCTTCCACGCCAGGTTGTGCGCGTCCTGGAAGCCGACGTTGGAGCCGAACCCGCCCGACGGCGGGTGCAGGTGCGCGGCGTCCCCGGCCAGGAAGACCGGCCCGCTGCGGTAGGTCCTGGCCACCCGGTGCCGGGCCTCCCAGCGGAACACGCCGTCCAACTCGACGCCGACGGCGTCGTCGCCGATCGCCGCCCGGATCAGGGCCAGGCAGTGCTGCGGCGTGAAGTCCGCGCGGGTCCGGCCGGTGGTCGGCCCGTAGCCGATCGCCGCCGCCCACCGGTCGCGGTCGTTGAGCTGCATGATGGCGCCGGAGAACGCCGGGTTCTCGATCATGCTCATGAAGAACCGGCGACCGCGCACCAGGTGGTCGAGGTTGGCGCGGAACAGGATCGTCATCCGGTGCGCGATCGTGCCGAGGCCGGTGAACGGGATGCCGACCCGGTCGGCGGTCCGGCCGCCTGCGCCGTCCGCCGCGACCAGGTAACGGGCCCGCACGGTCCGGGTGCTTCCCGTTTCCCCGCACCGGATCCGCGCCGTGACACCGGTGCGGCCGGGGTCGAGGCCGACCAGCTCGTGGCCGAACCGGACGTCGGCGCCGGCCCGCGTGGCCGCCGCGCGCAGGATCGGTTCCAGCCGGTCCTGGCCGCACCAGTACGGCGGGCACGGCCCCGGCACGGCCAGCTCCTCCTCGCCGGTCTCCAGGATCTCGGCGTTGCGGACGCCGGCTGCGATCGAGTCGACCGCCACGACCAGCCGGGGCAGCGTGCGGTGTGGATCGGACAGCACGCGCGGGTCCGCGGCGGTGACCACCTCGAAGCCGGCGCGGGCGATCTCCGGCTCGATGCCGGCCTCCCGGAACAGCTCCATGCTGCGCCGGGTGACGTGGGTGGCTCTCGGCATCGGCGAGGTGCGGCCGCGCCGTTCCACCAGCAACGGCCGGATCCCTTGGCGGGCAAGGAAGAGCGCCGCCGCCAGGCCGACCGGCCCGCCGCCGACGATCAGGACGGGGACGTGCGGAACCATCAGGTGCGGCTGACCAGGAGCCGGCCGAGGACCAGGTGGTCGAGGTGCATCGCGCCGAACGCGGCCACCGCGTCCTCCGGCGTCTCCACGATGGGTTGGCCGGCCACGTTGAACGAGGTGTTGAGCAGCACCGGGCAGCCGGTCAGCGCCTCGAAGCCGGTCAGCAGCTCGTACACCGCGGGGTTCTGCTCCCGGGCGAGGGTCTGCAACCGGGCGGTCCCGTCCACGTGGGTGGCCGCCGGGATTCGGTCCGGCCGGGTCACCTCGGCCACGATCAGCATGTAGGGCGAGGGCTGGCCGAGCGCGAACAGCTCGCCGGCGCGCTCCTCCTTGATGACCGGGGCGTAGGGCCGGAACCATTCGCGATGCTTGACGTTGTCGTTGAGGTGCTCGCGCACCGAGGCCGGGAATGGCGCGGCGAAGATGCTGCGGTGGCCGAGCGCGCGCGGGCCGAACTCGGACCGGCCGTCGAACCAGCCGACGATCTCGCCGCGGGCGAGCAGCTCGGCGACGGTGCCCGGCAGGTCGTCCGGATTCCTCGTGACGAAGCCGGATCCGGCCAGCGCCGCGTCCAGCCGGGCCGGCGGGTAGGCGGGTCCGAGGTAGGCGTCGCGCAGCGCCGGCAGGCCGGTGACCGGGGTGCCGGCGAGCTGGTGCAGGCCGTAGTAGGCGCAGCCGAGGCTGATGCCGTTGTCGCCGGCCGCTGGCACGACGAACACGCGCTGGAACGGGGTCTCGGCGAGGATGCGGCCGTTGGCCACGCTGTTCAGCCCGACGCCGCCTGCGATGCACAGGTCGGTCAGCCCGGTCTGTTCGTACAGCGCGGTCGCGCAGTGCACCAGGGCCCGTTCCAGGATCTCCTGGGCGGCGTGGGCGAGCGCGGCGCGATCCGCGAACGTCCCGGACTCGGTCATCCGCTCGAAAACGTGCGCGACCTTGCTGGCCGAGATGCGCACGTCACCGTCCGGCAGCAGGGTGATCAGCTCGGCCGTCTCGTCGACGAACCGGTCGTCGCCGTAGGGCGCCAGGCCCATGGTCTTACCGTCCTCGCTCACCGGGTACCGGGTTTTCGGCCCGGTGTAGGCGAGTCCGGCGGCCAGGCTGGCCGCCCGGTAGAACTGGCCGAGCGAGTTGTCGGTCTCGCCCGGCTGGTAGTACGCGCTCTCCGAGCCGGCGTCGAGGATGTGCTGGCCGCTCACCCGGTGCACCAGGTGGACTCCGGTGTGGTCGGCGACGAAGCCGCTGATGGTCTCCACCTCGCGGTCGCCGGTTCCGGCTTTCCGGCCGGACACGAGGCTTCCGGAGTTGTCGGCGACCAGTACGGCGGCGCGGTCGAGGCCGGAGGCGCCGAACGCGCTGTAGGCGTGCGCCAGGTGATGGTTGATCAACGTCACGCGCTTGCGGTAGGAGTGGTAGAACGGGCGCGGCACCAGCTCGCAGGCCACCACATGGTCCACCCCGGCCGGCGACAATCTCAGCTCGCCCAGGCAGGCCCGGCGGCTCACTCCGGCGAGGAGATCCGCGCCGAGGCCGTACTTGCTGCGTACCAGGCGTTCCTCGTCCACGGCGACCAGCCGGTGTCCGTCCGTCGCGCAGGATGACCAGTCATGCCCGGATCCGCCGAGGCCCAGTACCGCCGTCACGCTCGTCTCCTTGCGCTCGCCCGGAATTCCCGCTGTCTCGACGGTAAACGCCGGTGGCTATATGACTCGTCAACCCGTCGTCTTGCTTGAGGCTTAAGGGCGGGCGAATACGGTTTTGGCCAGCACCCGAAAGGAGCCGGGACAGTGGGCACGGACGCCGTCGGCGAGCTCTACGAGTGGGTCACCGATCTGATGATCCACACGATGGACGGCGAGCTGCACGGCGGATACTGGGCGGGACGCAACCCGCCGGAGACGATGGCCGAGGCGGCCGAGCGGCTCACCGATCTGGTGGCCGCACGGTGCCGGCTCGAGCCGGGTCAACACCTGCTGGATGTCGGCTGTGGCAACGGAAAGGCGACGTTGCGGGTGGCCGAGGCGCACCGGGTGCGGATCAGTGCGATCACGATCAGCGAGTACCAACTCCGCCTGGCCCGAACACTGGCCGCGCCGGTGGCAGCCGCCGTGGACTTCCACCTCGCCGACATGCGGGAGCTGCCATTCCCGGACGCCACGTTCGACGCCGCCCTGGCCATCGAGTCGATCAGCCACATTTCCGACCGGACGCAGGCCTATGCCGAGATCCGCCGGGTCCTGCGGCCGGGCGGCGTGATTGCGGTGACCGACTTCTGCCTCCGAAAATCCATAGCGGACCCGGAGTCGGCGGCCTGGCTGGAGACCAACTCGGCCAACTGGGAGAACGGTCCGATCCTGCCGTGCGCGGACTATGCGGCGGCGGTGCGCGCGGCGGGTTTGGAGTTGCTCGAGTTCACCGACATCGGCGACGCGGTGAAGCCGTCGTTTCCGCTCGTCGCCGACCGGATGCGCGACGCTCGCGACTCGGTTGGCGACCGCCTGACCGACCGGGAGTTCTCCGGCATGGTCGATGCGATGGAGCGTTTCGGAACCCTGCCCGAGTTGGGCTATGCGCTCGTGGTCGCCCGTAGGCCGTTCTGAGAGTTGGGGAGATGAGAGATTTGACCGACATCAACACCCGGTCCTGGACGGTGGCCACCGCGCCCGGTCGGCTGCCGGTGCTCGGCCACGCGGTTCCACTGCGGCGGGCCCCGCTGGAGTTTCTGACCTCGCTGTCCCAGCACGGCGACCTGGTTCGGCTCGACCTGGGCCGACACCCGGCGTACATGGTGTGCCACAAGGATCTCGTCAGCCAGGTGCTCCGCGACCCGCGCACCTTCGACTGGGGTGGACCGTTCTACGAGAAGACCAAGCTGCTGATGGGCAACACCCTCGGCAACTGCCCGTACCGGGATCACCGGCGGATGCGCCGGCTGGTCCAGCCGTCGTTCCGGCTGAGCCGGATCGCCTCGTACAGCAAGGTGATGCACGACGAGCTGGCGGCCGAGATGGACACCTGGCGGCCGGGCGGCACGGTCGAGCTGAACGACACGCTGCACGCGGTCACCGCCCGGGTGGGCGCGAAGGTGCTGATGTCCACGGACATCGCCGGTGACGCGGTCGAGCAGATCCTGTCCTGCCTGCCGATCGTGATGGACGGCATGTACCGCCGGGTGGTGGCACCGTGGGCCGGCCTGTACCGGCTGCCCACTCCCGGCAACCGCAGGTTCGAGGCGGCCCGGACCCAGCTGCGCGACCTCGTGCACGGCATCATCGCCGAGTACCGCCGGGCCGGCGTGGACCACGGCGACCTGATGTCCGGCCTGCTGTCCGCCCACGACGAGGAGAGCGACACCGCGCTGACCGACGTCGAGGTGCACGACATGGTCATGAACTTCCTGGCCGCCGCCACCGAGACCACCGCCACCGCCCTGTGCTGGGCCCTCTACGAACTCGACCGCAACCGCGAGTGCGAGCGCAGGCTGCACGCCGAAGCGGACCGCCTGGCCGGCACCGACGACCTGTCCACCCTGACCTACACCCGCCAGGTCATCAACGAGACGCTGCGCCTGTATCCGCCCGGCTGGATGATGACCCGGATCGTCAGCGAGGACACCTCGCTCGCCGGCCATCCGCTCCCCGCCGGCACCATCCTGGTCTACAGTTCCTATGCCCTGCAACGCGATCCGCGCATGTTCCCGGATGCCGACCGGTTCGACCCGGACCGCTGGCTTTCGGACCGCGCGGCGGAGGTCCCACCCGGCGCCATGATCCCGTTCGGCTCCGGCAGCCGCAAATGCATCGGCGACAACTTCGCCATGATGGAGACGGTGTTGTCGCTGACCCAGATCGCCGCCCGCTGGAGCCTGCGCCTGGTCCCCGGCACCAAGGTCCGCGCCGAACCCCGCGCCCTGGTCGCCATGGGCCCCCTCCCCATGGTCACCCACCCCCGCCGCGCCACCACCCGTCAAGAAGCCGCCTAAGGAGCCCGTCGTGCTCACCGACGCCCTCCGCAAGACCCTCGGCAGCCCCGTCTTCGCCACCGTCGCCACCATCCACCCCGACGGCACCCCCCACTGCTCCGTCGTCTGGATCGACCGCGACGGCGACGATGTACTGTTCGCCATCCTTTTCGGCAGCATCAAGGAACGCAACCTCCGCCGCGACAACCGCATGACCCTCGTCGTCAACCCCGACACCGCCCCCTACACCTACGCCTCCATCACCGGCACCGTCACCTTCTCCGTAACCAACCGCGACGGCTTCATGGATCGTCTGTCCTACAAGTACACCGGGATGAGTTACGACGAGTTCGCCCCGGAACCCCTAGACGATCACGACTTCGTCGTCGTACGCCTGAAGCCCGACAAGATCTACTCAATCCTCGAGTAACCGAGTCGGCCCGCTGGCTCCTTGCCCGGTGTCTATTGTCGAAGCACATTGCGCATCAGCTTCTGGTTCGGATCCAGCCAATTCGGCGGCCGGAAGTACGGCAACCCGTTCACCATCCGAATCGCCCAGTCGGAGTGGTGCACCAACCGGTGATGTCTCCTACACAAGAGCACCATGTTTCCGACGTCGGTCGGGCCTCCATCCGCCCAGTGTTTTATATGGTGTGCGTCGGTCCATCTGGCCGGCAGATGACATCCCGGGAAGGCGCATCCCCGGTCCCGGGCGATGAGGGCTTTGCGTTGGCCGGGTTTGACCAGCCGGTGTTCCTGACCGAGATCCAGCGGCACGCCCTCGCCGTTGAACACCACCGGAATCAATCCGGCGTCGCAGGCGATGCGGCGCACGGCGGTGGCCGGGAGGAATGCCCCGCCGTCCAACGTGGCGGTGCCGATGCCCTGCAGGAGGGTGTTGAGGTCGAGGTAGACGTGCAGGTGTGGCTTGGTTCCCCCGGCGGTGGCCTCATCAAGCTGCGCGGCACTGTGACACAACTGCGCCAACCCGTCGCCCCGGCGGCGTTCGGCCGGACGTGGTTCGGGCACACCCTCGGATGGGGACTGGGGCAGGCTCAACGCTCCGATCAGGCTGACGAACTCCTCACCGGCTTCCGGGTCCAAGATCCCTCGGAACTTGACCCAGCCATTGGGTTGGGTAGTGAGGTGCAGCTCGTTGACCGGCTCGGCCAGCGTGTCTTCCTGATGGGGGTCCGCACCGTCCTGGTCGATGCGGGCGAGCAGGATCCGCCCATACTGCTTGACCACCCGTGCATCGGCAGTGCGCGCGGTTTCGGTCAATGCGGACTCCACCACCTGGTGGTTCTGTGCTCCGGCCCAGTCCGGGATCGCCCGCACCGCCTCGGCGATCGCCTCCACGTGATCCGGGTCGAGAACACCCTCGTGCAAGGCCTGGCGCACCAGCGGCAGTTTGGCCGGCGCCACATAACCCACCGGCGTGACCGATTCGGCGACCTGCTCAGCCTGCGCGATCAACGCCGAGGCCTTGCGGGTGGTGATCCGCAGCAGGTCCGACAGGTACTTCGCGAGGCTGGGGTAGCCGGCGAACACCTCGGTCTGCCGGTGTCCCATTTCGTTGATGATGTCCAGCGCGGCGGCATGGTCACGCCGCATTCTGGCGAAGATTTCCACCAGCGCAGCCGGAAGCTCGGGACCCCGTAGGGCCGTGAATTCCTGGGCTGCGCTCATGCCGCCATTCTATCGGTGCCGGGGGGCGTTTCCCAGATTGTTCACTCGATCAGGTGTTCGACGGATGAATGTGCCATTCGCTTGGTTTTCGAGTTGCGTTGCAGGGGAATCTTTGCTGGTTGGCAGAGGTTCCCGGCGGCGTCGGAACGCCGGGGTGGGCGCCTTGACAGAGCGGGGCGCGGCGTTCCGCGGCACGGCTGTGGACAGGCCGCTTCGTACACGGACACCGGGCGCGGGCCTGCCCACAACCGTGCACCGGGCAGGGCGCGTCACCTTGGCAGGTTGCACGGTTGTGGTTGGCTGCCAGCCGCATTCGGTTACTGGAGTTGCCAACTGGAGTCAGCGACTCGGCCGCCGGAACGGGCAGTTCAGTTGCTGGGTCCGGGAATTCGGGGTGTAGGAGCCGACAGTTCAGTTGCTGGGGTCGGCAACTCATGTGTTGGGGTGTGGCATCCCGGGGTGGGTTGAGGTTCGGTTGTAGGTCGGCAGCTCGAGTGGTGGGGTGGGTAACCCGGGTGTTGGGTTGGGAGTTCGGCTGTTGGGTCGGCATCTCGGATGGTGGGGTTGGCAACTCGGGTGGTGGGGTAGGCAACTCGGGTGGTGGGGTAGGCAACTCGAGCAATGGGGATTGGTAACCCGGGTGTCGGGGTCGAGGGTTCGGTTGTTGGGGTCGGTAACTCGGGTGTTCGGGTTAAGGAATCGGGTGTCGGCGGTGGGACTCGCGGTGGTCGGAAGGTGAGCGGGTGATTCGGTGCACGGTTGTGGGCAGGCCGCGCCCCGGCTGTGTGCGGCGAGCACCTGTCCACAGCCGTGCTGCGGAACGCCGGGCCCAGCTTTGCCAGGGTGACCGACCCGAGCGTTCCGACGTAGCCGGGGACGGCACCCAGGCCAACCCGGCATACCGGAACCGGCGGTTCACCCGCTGCAGCCGGCAACTCGGGTGTTGGAGACGGGAATTCGGGTGTTGGAGGCCGCAGTTCAGTTGCTGGGGACGGCAACTCGGTTACTGGGGTTGGCAACTCGGGGGTTGGGATGGGACCTCGGTTGCTGGGGTCGGCAGTTCACACCCGGCTGTACGAACGCAGAATCAACAGCGAATTTACCGTCAGGATCGGCCGCCACTCCAGGCGCGTGCCCGGCGCCCATTCCGGGAACCGCATGCGCCAGCCACCGTCGTTCTCCTGTTGGTGAGCCAGGAAGTCCAGCGCCCGGTCCAGCTCGGCATCGGTGAACCAGGAGCGGGCCACGGAGTCGGGAGTGGGGGCGTAGTCGTAGGGATAGTGGTACAGGCCGGGCGGGTAGTTGGAGGGGAGGGGGTGGTCGTCGGGCCGGTCGGGGTCGAGGACGACGAGGTGGCGGTCGCGGACCTGTTCGCCTAGGCGGCGGGACACGGCGTGGGCGCGGGAGCGGTCGGGGGTGCCGTCCAGGAATTCTACGGCGGCGGCCAGTTCGTAGGGGTGGGAGTCGGTGAGGGACTCGAGGGCGGTCCAGCAGAACTGGGTGGCTTGGTCGAGCCAGGGGTGCTGGACGCGGTGGCGGTGGAGGATGCCGGCGATGGGGGCCGTTGACTGGAGGGCGCCGGTGGGGTTGGGGATGGGGGGGACGGCGGATGCGGCGGGGTAGGCGCCGGCGGCGGGGTTGCGGGCGGGGAGGCCGCCGTCGGGGGTGGATGTTTCCGAGAGGTAGCAGAGTAACGAGTCGAGGTTGGTGAGGCGGCCGGTCTCGGTGAGGATACGGAGGGCGACGGCGGTGCTCAGGGGTTCGGGGGCGGGCCCGCGGAGGTCGGGTTCCAGGGCGTGGGCATAGCCGCCGGAGGGGGCCAGGTAGGACAGCAGGGCGGTTTCCACGGCGGCGGCCGGGGCGCCGAGGAAGGCGTGGGCGAAGCGGTGTTGTTCCAAGGCCCTGCCGGTGAGCCAGATGAATTGTTCCGCGCGTTCGAGCCGGTCGGCGCACATCAGTGGGCCTCGGGGCGGCGGCGCAGCGTCGGGTCGGCCAGCGGGGGTGGGGTGTGCCGGCGGTCGTCGGGGTTGAGGTCGGTGCCGGGGGGCACGGTCTGATCGATGCGGTCCAGGATCGACCAGTCCACAGTGGAGGGTAGGGCGGCCAGGAGATCGGTCAGTTGGTCGGGGGTGCGGGGGCCGATGAGGACCGAGGTGACGGCGGGGTGGGCGAGGACGAAGTTCAGGGCAAGGTGGGTCAGCGGCATGCCGGCGTCGGCGGCTAGCTTGCGCAGTTCGGCCACGGCGGCCTGCTTGGCCTGGTTGGCGGGGTTGGACAGGTCGAAGCGGTCGGCTTCGAGCTTGGCGCGGCCGATGCCGGGGCGGATTTCCTTGTCGGACAACCATCCCGCGCCGAGCGGGCCCCAGGTGAGGACACCCATGCCGTAGCGCGACGCGGTGGGGAGGACGTCGCGCTCGACGTCGCGGGCGAGGATCGAGTAGGCGGGTTGTTCGGTGCGGAACCGGATGTGGCCGCGGCGCTCGGCGACCCACTGGGCCTCGACGATCTGCTCGGCGGCGAACGCGGAGGTGCCGATGGCCCGGACCTTGCCGGCGCGGACCAGGTCGGACAGCGCGGACAGGGTCTCGTCGATGTCGGTGTGCGGGTCGGGGCGGTGCACCTGGTAGAGGTCGATGTGGTCGGTGTCCAGGCGGCGCAGGCTGTCCTCGACCGCGCGGAGCAGCCAGCGGCGGGAGTTGCCGGAGTGGTTGGCGTCCGGGCCCATGCTGCTGTGGAACTTGGTGGCCAGCACCACCTCGTCCCGGCGGCCGCGCAGCGCCCGCCCGACGATCTCCTCGGACTCGCCTTCGCCGTAGACGTCGGCGGTGTCGACGAAGTTGATGCCGGCGTCGAGGGCGGCGTGGATCACCCGAATGCCGTTGTCCGGATCGGGATCGCCCCAGGAGCTGAACATCATGGCGCCCAGCGCGTACTCGCTGACCGAGATTCCGGTGCCACCAAGGATTCTGCGCTTCATGACTCTCCTTCGGAGGGGTTCCAGACGACGGGTAGCCGGGTCAGGCTGCGCACCCGGAATGCCGGCAGCCAGGAAAGGGCGGCCTCGGGTACGGCCAGGCGAAGGCCGGGCAGCCGGTGCACCAGCGTGGTCAGGCCGATCGTGGCCGTCAGCCGGGCAAGGCCGGCGCCGAGGCAGTAGTGGATGCCGTGGCCGAAGCTCAGGTGCGGGTTGGGTGACCGGTCGAGGCGCACCTCGCCGGCCGCCGGGAACACGGAAGGATCGCGGTTGGCCGAGCTGATCAGCAGCAGCACGGGTTCGCCGGCCCGGATCGTCACCCCGCCGATCTCCATGTCCTCGACGGGAAACCGGCGCGGCGCCACCGCGGCCGAGGTGTCGTAGCGGAGCAGTTCCGTCACCGCGGCGTCGGGATCGGCCAGCAGCGTCGAGCACAGTGCCGGCGAGCGGCACAGCTCCACCGCGCCGTTGCCGATCAGGTTGGCCGGATCCTCATAGCCGGCCACCAGAATCAGGAAGGCCAGCGAGGTCAGCTCATCCTCGGTCAGCCGGTCGCCGCGGTCCCTGGCGGAGACCATCGCCGAGATCAGGTCGTCGCCGGGTTCGGTGCGCTTGCGCCGGATCAGCGTCACCATCAGGCGCACGATGCTGTCCCTGGCGGTGTCCGCGTCCGGCGCGCCGGTGAGCATGGCGTTGGTCCAGCCGCGCAGGTTCGCCCGGTCCGCGGGCGGGATCCCGAGCAGTTCGCAGATCACCATGAGCGGCAGCGGCGCGGCGAACGCGGCGACCAGGTCGGCCGCGCCGCGCGGGGCGATCGCGGCCAGCAACTCGGCGGCGATGTGCTCGATCCGTGGCCGCAGGGCTTCGATGCGCCGCGGGCCGAACGCCGGCCCGACCAGCCGCCGGATCCGGGTGTGGTCCGGCGGGTCCATGTTGAGCAGGTTCGCGTCCAGCACCGGCGGCAGCCCGAAGCCCACCCACTTCCCGGCGTGCTTCTTGGACAGCGACAGCCGCGGATCGGCGAGTCCGGCCCGCACGTCGGCGTACCGGGTGACCAGCCAGACCAGCGACCCGTCCGGCAACTCGCCGCGGTGCACCGGCCCGGCCGCGCGCAATCGGTCCAGCAGCGGATGGAAGTGCCTACCGGTCGCGGACGGTCCCAGGTCCAGGTACTCGGTCATGCTGCCGCCTCCGCGGGAAAGAGCACTTCGGCGGTGGTCATGTTCCGAGGTCCTCATACACCGCGTCACAGATCCGCGCCATCCGCGCACCGTGCCGTTCGTGCCGGGTCTTTCCGTTCAGATGCAGGGCGACCACCAGGCCGGCGTCCGGGTCGGCGAACGACACCGCGGTCCACAGACCCTCGTGACCGAACGAGCGCGGTGAGGCGTGCCGGCTGAACGCGGTCAGCTCCGGGTCGAGGTGCCGGCACTCGAGCTTGAACCCCAACCCCCAGTCGGCGTTGCCGAACCGGTCCCGGATGCCGTTGCGGTGCCGGGCGGTGAGCGCGGAAACCGTTGGTGGGGCGAGAATGCGGCCGCCCGGAGCCCGTCCGCCGGCGAGCAGCATCTCCATGAACCGGCCGAGGTCGGACATCGGGCCCCTGGTGTTCACCCCGGGCAGCGCGCAGGTGGTGGCCGCCGCGCTGGAGAACCAGTAGGTCGGCGCCGCCGGGCCGGCGTTGGCGTTGATGTACAGCACCGGCAGCGTCGTCCCGACCCGGGCGAAGTCCGCGGTGGACAGTCGGACCCGGGTGCTGTCCGCGATGCCGCACGGCGTCAGGATCTCCTCGGTGACGTACCGGTCGTAGTCCCGGCCGTCCACCGCCTCGATCACCTCGGCCAGCAGCAGCCAGGCCCACCACTGGGTGTAGTTCACCCGGCCCGGTTCGGCCGGCGGCATCGCCAGCTCGCGAACCAGCTTGTGGCGCAGGTCGTCCGGGCCGAACAGGCAGCCGTGCAAGGGATCGCGGCCGGTCGGCACCGGGCCGGTGTGCGTCATGATCTGAGCAAGGGTCAGCCGTTCCCGGCCGTCTCCGGTGAAGTCCGGCAGGTACGCCGAAACCGGGTCGAACGGGTCGAGCAGGCCGCGCTCCCACAGCCGGCCGACGGCCACCGAGCCGAGCGGTTTGGCGCAGCAGTACCAGAGCGTGGGGGAATGCCGGGAGAACGGCACTCCCGGACGGGCGGTACCCAGGCCGACATCGGCCACCTGGCGGCCGTGCAGGGACACGTAGAGCTGCGCACCGGGGGTGGACCGGCCCAACTCCTCGCGCAGCCGGGCCATCGTCCGGGGCAGCGCCTCGGTCGCGGCGGCCACCGCGGCCGACTCGCCGGAATCCTTCGGTGCGGCATCGGCCGGCGACGCCCACCCGTCCCGCCCGAAACCGGCCGGCAGGTCCGAGGTCTGCGCCCGCAGCTCGGCCAGTACGCCGCCGCTGTCCTGCTGCAACACCTGGTCCAGGAAGAACATCTCGGTGAAGTTGCCGCTGGCCCGGTTCGCCCCGGTCTCGAAGACCCCGACCCGCTCGGCGGGTGAGCCGAGCAGCAGCGCGGCCGCCGCATCGTGGGTCAGCCACAGCGTCGGGTTTCCGCTCTCCGGCGCGGAATCCCGGTCGAACCGGATGCCGCCGGTGGCCATGTCGACGGCCAGCACCAGTCCGTCCAGCACGCCGTCCGGCGCGTCGGTGACGGCCAGTCCGATGCGCACCGCGCTGCCGTCGTCCACCGGCAGCCGGGCGAACGCCGCGCCGGCCCGGCGCAGCCAGTCCTCGGTGAGGAACCTGGACATCAGGCCACCTCGGCGACCAACTCGCGCGGCCCGGTCACCCCGGGCACCACCTCGGTCATCAGCCGCCGCACGCTGGTCAGCTCGGGATAGTCCCGGAACCACACCAGGAACCGGGTGGCGCCGGCGTCGACGTAGCGCTGCAGCGACTCGCGCGCCGCCGCCACCGTGCCGGCCACGTTGCGCCGCATGTACAGGTCGGGGTGCTCGCTCCAGAAGATGACGACGTAGGGCGTTGCCAGCCAGGTGTCCCGCTCGTCGACGGTGTCGAAGATGCGGCACTCCAGCAGCACGGTGCGTTCGATCCGGTCGGGGTCGGCGCCGGTCTCCGTGCACCGGCGGAGCAGTTCGTCGGTGCCGGCGCGCACCTGTTCCGGCGCCGCATGCCAGATCACCCCGTCGATGGCGGCCGGATCCACCGACGCCAGCACCGAACTGGGTGCGCCGGGGTCGTCGTCGAACACGTGCACGGGCGGGCGCGCCGCGAGCGGCTGGGGAAAGCCGAATGCCCGGTCCAGCCGGACGTGCGGGCCGTCGGTGCTCACCTGCGGCTCGGTCCACAGCCGGCGCACCGCGGTCACGGTCTCGACCAGACCCGCGCGCCGGGCCGTCGGATCGGGCACCGGCCGGCCGTGCGCCTCGTGTTCGGGTGGGTAGCCGTCGGCCTCGAGGGCCAGGGTCATCCGGCCGCCGGACATGACGTCCAGGCAGGCGGCCCGCTTGGCCAGCTCGGCGGCGTCCCGCACCGGCGCGCCCACGCCGAGGTGCCCGAGCCCGACCCGCTGGGTGCGCTGGCTGACGGCGGCCAGCGTGGTCCACCCGTCGAACACCGGATGGGGCTCGCGGCGCGGCAGGGTCTCGGTCCGGTCCAGCGCCCACACCGAGTCGTAGCCGAGCCGCTCGGCCTCCTCGGCCGCGGTCAGCATCCGCCGCCAGCCCTCCTCGGCCGCGACGCCGCCCAACTCGAGATTCGCGCCCTGCGGAAGGGCCAGGTCCCAGCGTAGATTGGGCATGCTCTTTCGTCCTCCATCCGAATGGCTCCAGCATTTGCCGCGGCATGCACTGCTAGCCTGTAGCAACCACCATTCCATAGTGCGAAAGGATCTGACTAAACGTGGAAGCCCGACTCCTGTTTTTTGGATTGGTCGTCGAGGACATGGCCAGGTCGCTGGCGTTCTACCGGCACCTCGGCCTGGACATTCCGAAGTCCGCCGACGAGGCGCCGCACGTCGACGTCGACCTGCCCGGCGGGTTGAAGCTGGCCTTCGACACGGTGGACACGGTCAAGTCGTTCGATCCGGACTGGTCACCGCCCAAGGGCGGGCACCGGGTGGCCATCGCGTTCGGGTGTCCCGACCCGGCCGGGGTCGACGCCGTGTACGCCAAGCTCGGCGAGCTGGGCTACGAGCAGTACAAGGAGCCCTGGGACGCGTTCTGGGGCCAGCGCTACGCCATCGTGTTCGACCCGGACGGCAACCACGTCGAGCTGTGCGCTCCGCTGGAGAAGTCCTCCTGAGCAGACCTCACCCGCGCGAAAAGGGCCGGTCGACCGGCCCTTTCCGCATTTCTGGACCAATATTTCAGAGCGACCGTGAAAGGATGGAATCCGGCTGTCCCCGAGCACGGAGTGAAACCGAATGACAACCCTTTCGCTCGACTTCGGTACGCGCAAAGAGATGGTGTCCCTCCTTCAGGGGGCCTGGCGGGCCCGCGCCATTCATGTCGCGGTGGAGCTGGGGATTCCCGACCTGCTCGGCGAACGCGACCAGACGGTCGCCGAGCTGGCCGAGACCACCGGCGCGCACGAGCCGACCCTGGCCCGACTGCTGCGGGCACTGGCCAGCTTCGGCGTGTTCCAGCGACTGGACGACGGCCGCACCTACGCCAGCACGCCGCTGTCCGAGGTGCTGCAGACCAAGCCGGGCTGTGCCGAGTCGGCCGACGCCCGGTTCATGGCCGCGCCATGGCACTGGGCCGCGTGGGGCCAACTGCTGCACTCGGTGCGCACCGGCGAGTCCGCGTTCGAGGTGGCCAACAACGGCGTCTCGTTCTGGGAGCTGACCAGCTCCGACCCGGACGCCAAGGAGCGGTTCAACGCGGCGATGAGCTCGGTGTCGGAGGAGGAGAGCGCCGAGGTCGCCCGGGTCTACGACTTCTCCCGGTTCCCGCGGATCGTCGACGTTGCCGGCGGGCTCGGCAGCCTGCTTGGCGCGATCCTGGCCGCGCATCCTGGCGTGCACGGCACACTGCTGGAGCGCGACGAGATCATCCCGCTGGCCGAGCGGCTGCTCGGCGCGGCCGGGGTGGCCGGCCGCTACGAGCTGGTGGCCGGCGACTTCTTCGACAAGGTGCCGGAGCAGGCCGATCTCTACCTGATCAAGCGGGCGCTGCACGACTGGGACGGCGACGACATCGTGCGCATCCTGAGCCGGATCCGGGACGCGATGCGCCCGGACTCCACGCTGCTGGTGCTCGAGGGCGTGATCGACGAGGACTCCGACGAGGAGGACCTGTTCCGCGGCCTGCTGCTGACCGTGCTGTGCGGCGGGCAGGACCGCACCGAGCGCGACTACCGCGAGCTGATCGAGCGGGCCGGGCTACAGGTCCGGCGGACCATCCCGGTGTCCGGGTCGCTGCGCATCCTGGAAGCCACCCGTGCCTGAGCCGCACGCGGTGCTGCCGATGGCCGTCACCCAGCAGTCCGACACGCACGCGTGCGTGGGGGCGCTGACCGCGGACGGGCAGTGGGTGCGGCCCGAGCCGGTGCCGCTGGAGCAGGTGCGGGACCGGACCGGCTCGCCGTGGCGGTACAACCGGTGGACCGCGGTCGACCTGGGTGAACCGACGGTGGCCGACCCGCGGCCCGAGGACCGCGAGCTGTGCGCCGAGCCGCGCCCGGCGGAGCACTGGTCCGCGGCCCGCTGTCGCGAGTGGACGGACCGGTACGTGGACCGCGGCGTGCACGAGGCGCTCGGCGGGCAACGCTCGCTCGGGATGGTGTACGCCGACCTGCACCGGGTATTCACCAGACGGGCCACCCGCGGCCGGGTGTTCCTGCGGTTCGCGTTCAGCGACGCCACCGGCGAGGAGTTCGACTGGATCGTGCCGGACGTGGACACGTCGGGGCCGTTGCTGGCGCGGGCCGAGGACGGCGCGCTACCGGATGATGTCGCCCGGCACGCCCGGGACTCATTGCTGCGCAACGGACCGCTGCTGCTGACCCTGGGCCTGACCCGGCCGAACAACCGGTTTCCCGGCAAGTTCCGGGGTTGTCACCCACTGGTTGTCGGCGTGCACCCGGCACCCGTTGCGGCGGTAGAATAATCGGCATGACGCCACGGAAGGTCACCAAGGTTTCCCAGCTGGCCAAGAGCTTTCCGAAGGTCACCGAGGACCACCCGTACGGCCCGGACGCGACGGTGTACAAGGTCGCGGACAAGTCGTTCGCCATTCTGCAGCCGGAAACCGACCCGCCGCAGATCACCCTGAAGTGTGAGCCCAGCCTGGCGCTGGAGCTGCGCGCCCAGTTCCCGGCCGTGACCGAGGGCTACCACGTCAACAAGAAGCACTGGAACACCGTGCTGCTGGACGGAACCGTGCCGGACGGCGAGCTGCGCGACATGGTCGAGCACGCCTACGATCGGGTGGTCGCCGGACTGCCCAGGAAGGTCCGGGAGACCCTGCCGCAGCGCTGAGCCGTCCCGAGTGGACGGTTACCGCCGCTGCTTCCCGGGCGCCGGGGGAATATTGTGGTTGAACCGGAACATGTTCCCCGGGTCGTACCTGGTCTTCAGCGCGACCAGCCGGGTATAGGCCTCGTCGGTGAACGCGTCGCGCACGTCCGACGGGTCGGTGTGGGCGATCCCGGCCATGAAGTTGAGCATGCGGTGGCCGCTGTCCCACCGGCTCAGCCGGTCCACCAGCCGGGCGTGCGCGGTCAGCACCACGTCGTCCTGGCCGTTGCCGAGCACCGACGCCGCGTACACCTGGAACGGCACGTCGTCCCGGTGGGCCACCGCGTTCGGCACCTTCGGCGGCCGGGCCAACGCGCCGCCGAGTTGGCGGATCTCCACCATGACCGTGCCGTCGGCGTCCGGACCGGCCAGCTCGAGCACCGTGTCCACGGTGCCGGCCTCCAACCCGGTGAGCTGGAAGGTGTTGATGTAGTAGGACCCGGCCGTCGGCGGGTCGTTGTGAATCGTTCCGACCTTGCTGTACGGCATCTCCTCGACGGTGTCCAGCAACCGCGGCCCGACGTCGCGCAGCGGCTGGATCAGCCGGGCACCCTCCTCGGCCGACCCGAGGTAGGCCACCCGGATGTGCGTGGCGAACTTGCCGCGCAACGGCTCCGGCACGAAGTCCAGTTCCGGGAACGGGATCATGACGAACGACGTGCTCATGTCCTCGGGCACGCCGGTCACCCATTCGCGGTAGGTGTGCAGCACCCGCGGGGTGGACTCGGCGGGGAAGAACAGCCCGCCGCCGTAGAGCCGGGACACCTCGAACAGCTCCACCGCCATCGCGGTGACCACACCGAAGTTGCCCTTTCCGCCGCGTAGCGCCCAGAACAGGTCCGGGTGCTCGGATTCGCTGGCACGCAACAGTTCGCCATCGGCGGTCACCACGTCGAGCCAGCGCACGTGATCGGCGGCGTAGCCGTACTTCCTGGCCAGCACACCGACTCCGCCGCCGAGCGTGTACGACGTGGCGCCGACGAACGGCGCCGAGCCGTTCAGCGGGGCCAGCCCGTGCTTCGCGGCGCTGTCCACCACGTCGTCCCAGGTCACGCCGGCCTCGATGCGCGCGGTCCTGGCCCGGGCGTCGACCTCGTGCCCGGTCATCCGTCTGGTGGAGATGAACACCGCCTTGTCGGCGGGCAATGCCACGCCGTGCCCGGTGTTCTGCACCGCGACGCCCAGGTCGTTGTCCCGGGCGAACCGCACCGCCGCCACCACGTCCGCTGCGCTTGTCGCTCCCACCACGACCGTCGGGCGGTGCCGCACCGACCGGTCGAAACCGTCGATCTCCTCGGCGTACTCCGAGGTTCCGGGCAGGTAGACCGGCCCGTCCACCTCGGCGGCGAGCGTCTCGAAGGCGCTGGTTGCCGCAGGCCTCATATCAGGAAGGCTAACAGGGGTGTTTGCACCGCGCCTAACAACGCGGAAGAGGTCGGCTCTGCCAGCAGATTAGCGCGCTTTGGAACGATCGAATGAGGACCCGTACCACGGGTTTGTCATTCCTGTACGAATCGGCTGAGCATTTTGCCGCTGGAGGGTGGATGACCGCCGCTACAACCCGCCACGACCTGGATGACCTGCGCACTCTCGAGGCCGAGTCGGTGCACATCATCAGGGAGGTGGCCGCCACGTTCGACCGGCCGGTGCTGCTGTTCTCCGGTGGCAAGGACTCCGCGGTGATGTTGCATCTCGCGGTCAAGGCGTTTGCGCCGGCCGGGCTACCGTTTCCGGTGCTGCACGTGGATACCGGGCACAACTTCACCGAGGTGCTGCGCTACCGCGACGACACCGTGCGCCGGTTGGGCCTGCGGCTGCTGGTCTCCCGGGTGCAGGACGACATCGACGCCGGGCGCTCGGTCGAGCCGACCGGCCCGGGAGCCAGCCGCAACCGGCTGCAGACCACGGCGCTGCTGCGGGCCCTTGCCGACGGCCGGTTCGACGCCGTGTTCGGCGGGGCCCGCCGGGACGAGGAGAAGGCCCGCGCCAAGGAACGCGTGTTCAGCTTCCGCGACGAGTTCGGCCAGTGGGACCCGCGCGGCCAGCGACCCGAGCTGTGGAACCTGTACAACGGCCGGCACCGGCCGGGTGAGCACATCCGGGTGTTCCCGCTGTCCAACTGGACCGAGCTGGACATCTGGCGCTACATCGCGGCCGAGGACATCGACCTGCCCGCGCTGTACTTCGCGCACCGCCGGAAGGTGTTCGAGCGGGACGGGATGCTGCTGGCCGACTCCCAGCACGTGCGGCGGCAGCCCGGCGAGGAGGCGTTCGAGGCCCGGGTGCGGTTCCGCACGGTCGGCGACGCCACCTGCACCGGCTGTGTGGAGTCGACGGCCGGCACGGTTGCCGGGGTGATCGCCGAGTTGGCCGGCAGCCGGCTCTCCGAGCGCGGCGCCACCCGGGCGGACGACCGGATCTCCGAGACCGGCATGGAGGATCGGAAGAAAGAGGGGTACTTCTAGTGGCCGGGCTGCTTCGACTGGTCACCGCGGGCAGCGTTGACGACGGTAAGTCGACGCTGGTCGGGCGGTTGCTGTTCGACTCCAAGGCATTGTTCGACGACCAGCTCGCCGCGCTGGAGCGATCCGGCGACGTGGGGCCGGATCTGGCGCTGGTCACCGACGGCCTGCGCGCCGAACGGGCCCAGGGCATCACCATCGACGTGGCCTACCGGTACTTCAGCTCGCCGGTGCGCAAGTTCATCATCGCCGACTGCCCTGGGCACATCCAGTACACCCGCAACATGGTGACCGGTGCGTCCACAGCGGACCTGGCGCTGATCCTGGTGGACGCGCGCAACGGGGTCACCGAGCAGTCCCGCCGGCACGCGCTGATCGCCAGCCTGCTCGGCATTCGGCACGTGGTGCTGTGCGTGAACAAGATGGACCTGGTCGACTGGTCCCGGGACCGGTTCGAGGAGATCTGCGCGGAGTTCGGCGAGTTCAGCGCGAAGCTGGACGTGCCGGACCTGTCGTTCGTGCCGGTGTCCGCGCTGTCCGGGGACAACGTGGTGCACCGGACCGCCAGCATGCCGTGGTACGAGGGCACTTCGTTGCTGCGCCGGCTCGAGGAGACGCACACCTCCTCCGACCGCAACCTGATCGACGCCCGGCTGCCGGTGCAGTACGTGGTCCGCGAGCCGAACCAGCCGCGCCGCTACGCCGGAACCGTTGCCGGCGGGGTGTTCCGGCCGGGTGACGAGGTCGTGGTGCTGCCCGCCGGGCACAGCACGACGGTCGAGCAGGTGTTCGGGCCGGGCGCCGCGGAGCTGGCCGAGGCCGCGCCGCCGCAGGCGGTCAGCGTGCGGTTGGCCGGCGAACTG
Organism: Actinophytocola sp.; assembly: GCF_035762905.1. Lineage (GTDB taxonomy): Bacteria > Actinomycetota > Actinomycetes > Mycobacteriales > Pseudonocardiaceae > DASYTH01. The sequence goes on along the minus strand of NZ_DASUCC010000103.1, from coordinate 50,092 downwards.
GACGTGGGCCGCGGCGATCTACTGTGCCGGCCCAACAACCGGCCGCAGGTGGCCAGCGAGGTCGACGCGCTGCTGTGCTGGCTCGCCGACCGGTCGAAGCTGTCCGTCGGCCGGCGTTACCGGCTGCTGCACACCACCCGCTCGACCGTGACGACCGTCGAGGCCGTCGACTACCGGATGGACGTGAACACGCTGCACCGGGACCGGGCCGCGGACTCGTTGGCGCTCAACGAGATCGGCCGGATCCGGCTGCGCACCGGGCAGCCGCTGCTGTTCGACCCGTACCGGCGCAACCGGGCGACCGGCAGCTTCGTGCTGGTGGACGAGGCGACCAACGACACCGTTGGAGCCGGGATGATCATCGGTCCCAGCCTGACCGGCTCGGGCGTGGTGTGGCACCACGGTTCGGTGTCCACACAGGACCGTCCGGCCTGCGGCGCAACGGTGTGGTTCACCGGGCTGTCCGCCTCCGGCAAGTCGAGCGTGGCGGCGGCGCTCGAGCGGGAGCTGGTGGCCGCCGGCCGGCCGGCCTACCTGCTCGACGGGGACAACCTGCGGCACGGGCTCAACGCCGACCTCGGGTTCGGCCGGGCGGACCGGGAGGAGAACGTCCGGCGGGTCGGTGAGGTGGCGAAGCTGTTCGCCGGCGTGGGAATGGTTGCCGTGGTGTCGCTGATCAGCCCGTACCGGGACGGGCGGGACCGGGCGCGGGCCGCACACGAGGCGGCCGGACTGTCCTTCATGGAGGTTCACCTGGACGTGCCGCTCGAGGTGTGCGAGGCCCGCGATCCCAAGGGCATGTACCAGCGGGCCCGGGCCGGCGAGATCACCGGGTTCACCGGCATCGACGATCCGTACGAGGCACCGCGGGCGCCGGAGCTGGTGCTGCGGCCCGAGGACGGCGACCCGGCGGCGATGGCCGTGGCCGTGCGCCGGGTGCTCGACGAGGTGCTCAGGGTCGGCTAGGTGCGCCGAGCGCCGGGTGCCCGGCCGCGACGGCCCGGTGCAGCCGCTGGATCCGGGTGCCCGGCTCGAAGCCCAGATCCTCTTCCAGGGTCCGGGAAAGCCGGCGGTACACGGTCAGCGCGCGGTTCTGCTGGCCGGCCCGGTACAGCGCGAGCATGTACTGCCCGTGCAGGTTCTCGTGCGTCGGCGCCGCTCTGGTCAGCCGGTCCAGCTCGGTGAGCAGCTGGTGGTGCCGGCCGAGTCGCAGGTCCGCCTCGATCCGCCGCTCCAGCACGTACTTGCGGGTCTCCTCCAGCTCCACCAGCGGCGGCAGGCTGAGCGGTCCGGGCCGCACGTCGGCCAGCGCCGGACCACGCCACAACCGCAGCGCCTGGCCGAACAGCGCGGAGGCGCGCCGGTGGTCGCCGGCCCGGGCGGCATCCCCGCCCTGCCGGGTCAGGTCCTGGAACGCGAACTGGTCCAGCTCGCGCCGGGGCACGCAGAGCTGGTAGCCCTGGTTCATGGTGCGCAGCTCCGGACCGGGTGCGCCGTCCTCGTCGTCCTCCTCGAACGCCCGGCGCAGGTGCAGCACGTAGGTCTGCAGCGTGGACATGGCGCTCTTGGGCGGCTGGGTGTCCCACAGCTCGACCAGGCAGTCGCTGGCCCGCACCATCTGGTTCGCGTGGATCATCAGCAGGGCAAGCAGTTGGCGTGGTTTCGGTGCGCTCGGCACCCGGGACCGGCCGGCGCGGTCGAGCACCAGCGGACCGAGGACGCCCATGTTCGTTCTCATTCTTCGCTCCCGTCTTCGTCGTGGGGACGTTCGGCGCCGGCCAGCCGGCGCCGGCCGGTGTGGCCGCGGTGCAGCAGTGCGGCCACGTCGCCGAGGAAGGAGTCGTCGCCCGCGCCGGCCAGTTGCAGTGCCGCGCAGACGTCGACCAGGTTGGCCGCGATGTCGGAGAGCACATTGGACACCCAGGTGGCGTTCTGGCTGAGGATCTCCGCGCCCACGGCCGGATCGCCGGCCGCCGGACCGGTCACGTCCGGCCCGGCCGCGCTGCCCAGCCAGAGCACCTCGGGCGGGGCGTCGGCCAGCGACCCGGCCAGTGCGCTCGCCACCAGGTACGGCACGTGCGAGATGAGCGCCGCGATCCGGTCGTGGGTATCGGCCTCCATCAGCACCGGGATCGCCCCGCACAGCTCGATCAGCCGGCGCACCAGGGTGACCGCGTCGGACCGGGTGTCCTCCTGCGGGCACAGCACCCAGCCGCGGCCGCGGAACAGGTCCGGCCGGGCGGCGTGCGCCGGTGCGGTCTCCTCGGCGATCGGATGCCCGGGCACGAACGCGGTCAGGTCACAGCCCAGCGCGCGGGCCGCCCGCACCGGAGCCACCTTGACCCCCGACACGTCGGTGTACACCGGGGCCATCCGGCGGGACTGGGCGTGCCGCAGCGTGCTCGGCACCGCGCCCGGCGGCACCGCGATGACCGACAGGTCGGCCGGCGACGTGGTGTCGGCCAGCCGCTCGCCGGCTCCCCGGCGCACCGCGTCGTCCACCGCCCGCCGGTTGCTGTCGCTGAGCAGCACCCGGATTCCCTGTGCTCGTAAGGCGAACGCGATCGACCTGCCGATCAGGCCGACCCCGACCACGGCCACGGTCGCCAGCCTGTCGCGCTCCGCCATGACTCCGCACCCCTCTCGTCGCCGAGGGTGCCGGCTACTCCTCGAGCAGGTCCGGCTGTTCCTCGGTGATCTCCTGATATCGCAGCTGGAAGCTGAACCAGCCGAGCTGCTCGTCGCCGAAGCCGTCCTTGGCGGCCCTGGCCTGTGCCGGACGCAGCGCGCGCGGCCGGCCCGCCGCCATCGCCAGCAACTGCGTGTGCGCGCAGCCGTCGTAGCTGAAAAACCAGTGCACCGCCTCCTCGATGGTGGCGCCGACCGTGATCAGACCGTGGTGCGCCAACAGGATCGCCCGCCGTTCGCCGAGTTTCTCGGCGATGTCCTCGCCCTGCTCGGCGGAGATGGACGGACCCCGGTAGTCGGTGTAGAGCACCTGGTCCTGGTAGAACGCCGCGGACTCCTGGTCGAGCGGCTCGAGCAACCGGTGCAGCGAACCGAGGGCGCGTACGTGTGGAGTGTGTGCGTGCGCGGCCGCGTCGGCGCGCGGAGTCCGCCGGTGGATCGCCGAGTGGATGACGAACGCGCTGGGGTTGACCGGAAACCTGCCGTCGACCACGGTGCCGGTGTGGTCCACGCAGATCAGGTCGCGGACCTTGACCCGGTTGAACGAGACCCCGAACGGGTTGACCCAGAACCGGTCCGGGTGCTCCGGATCTCGTACCGAGATGTGCCCGGAGATGCCCTCGTCGAACTCGTACTTGCCGAACAGGCGCAGCGCCGCGGCCAGCCGCTGCTTGCGGTGCCGCCGTTCGTCGGCCGGGTCGTCGAAGACCGGGCGGCTCGGCATCGGCAGGCCGGTGTGCGTGTCGGCCAGGTACGCCGGCCGCTCCGGCTGGGCTAATGTGCTTGCACTCACGGATGAATCTCCCCTTCGTGGATACTCACGCGGACAGCTGCACCGGTTCGGCGTACCGGCGGCGCAGCACGCGCACGTTGGTCAGCCGGCTGGCCCGGGACGCCAGGTCGGTGCGGATCGAGCCGACGATGTCCACCGACCGGTCCACAAGCGACTGGATGCCGAACGTGAAGAACAGCGAGCCGGCCGCCGGGTCGCCGAGCGCGTGCAGCCGGCTGTCCGGCCGGTTCCGCACGGTCAGCCGGCTGGTGGCCCGCTCGACCCGCACCCCGCCGTGCGGGTGCGGCTCGGCCAGGTCGGCCGCCACCAGCGACCGGATCAGCGGTGTCGCGCCCGCGGGATGACTACGCAGCCGGCAGTTCACCGCGTTGATCACGTAGTCGGCCCGCAGCGCACCGGTCGCGGTGTGCACGGTGAACCGGTCGCCCTTGACCTCGATGTCGCGCAGGTCGCGTACCAGCTCCAGCTGCCCGGAGCGGATCAGGCCGAGCAGCACCTGGGCGCTGGCCGGGGACATCGGGCAGCACAGGCTCATCATCGTGCGGTGGTGCCGGTCCAGCACCCGGTCCTGCTCGGCGTCCGGCAGCAGCGGCCATACGTCCGGCCCGGCCTCCGGTACCGCCTGCTGCAGGATCCGCAGGCCCATCCGGCGCGACGTGACGCCGGCGAGCTGGCGGCGCAGCCGGGTGGCCGGTTCCTCCCGCTCCACCGCGGTGATCTCCGCGTGGACCGTGTCCGGGTTCTCGCCGGCCGCGGTCAGCTCGGCGCCCATGATGCCGGTCAGCTCGGCAAGGGAGGTGTTCTCCCCGCGGGCGGCGGCCGCACGGAACCGGACCGGGGTGAAATGCAGCAGCCCGTGCGGAATCGGCCGCTGCCGCACGCTGGGCAGCACGCCCCGGCGGGACAGCAACCGGATCCGGCCGCGATGACCGGAGCGGGCAAGCACCCGGACGATGTCCACGGCGGTCAGCCCGCTGCCGATCACGCCGACGGTGGCATCCGCCGGGATGTCGCGCATGGTTCGCATGGCCGGGTACGGATCGGCGATGTACCGGTTGGATCCGGTCAGCGAGTACAGGTCCTCCGGACCGTTGCCACCGAAGCAGAGCACCGCATAGTCCACATAGGACATGTGGCCGCGCTCGGTGGTCACGGTCAGGCCGCCGGCCGTGGGTACCGCGTCCAGTACCCGGTCGCGGACCAGTTCGACCCGCCAGCCCCGGTCGATCAGCCTGGTCATGGCCGAGCGGGCGGTCTGCTCGAGATAGTCGCCGTACACGCCACGCGGTACGAACGCCATGCCCGCCAAGGGATCCCAGTACCGGCCATAATGGCCGGACCGGGTTCCGGTTGAGTCGAGCCAGTTCTGGAAGTGGTTCGGGGACCCGGCACGCACCGACATGTCCCCGGGTGGGGCGTTGACCCGAATGACGTCCAGATCGGCCTGGTAGGGCCGGCCCCGCCACAAATGGGACGACGGTTCGAAGACCGTAATGTGGCCGCGCGGCATATCCTTCCGCTCGGCCAATGTGTCGAGTAGACACACTGCGGAGGCACCACCTCCGACTACTCCGATGGTCATAGGCGTTGACATTGCGTTTCACCTCGGCAATCATGCGTAACGCCTGAGCGCCGGTCGCGCCCGTTGCCGGCCGGCCCCCCGGCGCCGGCAACCGAGTCCGCCGATTGTGACGAGCGGTCTGATGTCTCAATCACGACTTGAGGCTATCTCTGGTATAGCCCTCGGGACTGGTCATTACGCGCTTGAGGAGTTGCGTATTTGTGCACCGGTCCACGTCGTCTGCCCCGCCCGACTTCGTCACGCAGCGTGGCAGGCCGCATGTCGGCCATGCTACGCCACTACCCAGCGTATCGGACAGGGCGCGGGGTAGCGTGTCAAGCGAGCGCGGAGTGAGCGTCGTAGGATCGAGTTCTGACGCAGGCGCAAACCGGGAATGTCGCATTGCGGGGGTAGAAGCTTATGGCCAGCCGATCGGTCGTGCAGAATCGCACCACGGATTCAGGCAGGCCAGATCGGCGTTTCGACAGGTGGCGGGAGCAGGTGCGAGACGCCTGCGGCGAGGCGCTTCAGGTGACCGTCGATCGGGACGCGTTTGCGAGCGGAACGATACTGACCTCTGCAATCGGCAACTTTCGGATTTCGCTGATCTCCGCTGATCCCCATGCGGTATTCCTGTCGCGCCGCCGGGCCTCGGAGGACGACGGCCATGTCTACGTCACAGCGCCTTTACAGGGCCGGGCCGAGGTCAGCCAGGACGGCGGGCACGCGGTCGTCACTCCGGGCGACGTGGTCACGTTCGACAGCAGCCGTTCGTACGCACTCGAGATGCCCGAACCCTTTCAGATGGTTGCGCTGCGCTTCCCGCACCGCCTGATCGGCCTGAACCCCGGTGTCACAAGCAAGCTGACCGCCGACCCGTGGCCGAGCACGGCGAGCCTTGCCGTGCTGGTCAGTCAGACCCTTGAGACGTTGGGAACGCAGCTGGAGAACTGGGATCCGGTGGTGGCCGAGCCGCTGGGCGCCACCATCGGCGGGCTCATCACCACGCTGTTCGCCGACCGGTTGCGCAGTGGCGCGGATCACGATCCCCTTGCGGCGCGCCAGATGCTGATGCTACGGGTGCAGACCTTCGCGCGGGAGAACCTGAGCGACCCCGCGCTCAGCCCGGCCATGCTCGCCAAACGGCACAACGTCTCCCTGCGCTACCTGCAGGTTCTCTTCGCCGCGCAGGGCGCCAGCCCGGCCAGGTGGATCCGGGACGAGCGGCTCGCCGGTCTGCTCGCCGACCTGAACAACCCCGCCAACGACCACCTGACCGTCGCCGCCCTCGGCGAGCGCTGGGGCCTGGTGGACGGATCCCAGATCAGCCGGCTGTTCCGGCAGCGGTACGGGTTGACCCCGCGGGATTTCCGCAAGTTGCGCCAGCACGGCACCGAGATTGCCGACCCGCACAGTGTGCTGCCGGACTGCTGCGGCTGAGCGCGTCCGGTCCCGATGCGCGAATTGCGCACAGCACATGCGCTTTACCGGCACCCCAGGCATCTTCGCCGTTCTACCGTGAGGTCAGTGGAGGTGCCCCGATGGACGTGCTCAACCAGATCGAAGCCGAAAACTTTGCGGTGGTCGCGAATGGTGGGACGCACCGGTCCGTGCTCGACGCCGCCGCCCGCGTGGTGGGTGCCGACCGGGTGATCAGTCCGGATGCCGCACCGCTGCGCCTCGGACCGAACGTGGGCCGGTTCCGCGCGCGGAACGTGCTCGGTGTGATCCGGCCGCGCGGTGCCGACGAGGTGCGTCAGGTCATCGAGATCTTCGCCACATCCCCGCATTCCGGCGCGCTGCACCCGGTGAGCACCGGCCGCAACTGGGGGCTCGGGTCGCGCGAACCGGCCACGGACAACGCGGTCGTTCTCGACCTGAGCGGTCTGGACCGGATTCGCGGCATCGACCTGACCGGTGGCTGGGCGGTGGTCGAGCCCGGGGTGACCCAGGGCCGGCTGGCGCACCGGTTGCTCGGTACCGAGCGGACGGTGAACCTGACCGCCTCCTCCATGCACACCAGCGTGGTCGGCAACGTGCTTGACCGCGGCGTCGGACTCCGGTCGCAGCGGGTGGACGACCTGCTCGGGCTGGAAGTCGTGCTGCCGGACGGAGAGCTGATCCGGGTCGGCTGGTGGCCCGACCCGGACCGGCCGGCGCCGGTCTACCCGCACGGTCTCGGTCCGGACCCGCTCGGCATGTTCGTGCAGTCCAACCTCGGCGTGGTGACCGCGGCGGCGGTTCGGTTGCCGCCGAGGCCGGAGGCGGTCCGGGTGGTGCGGCTCAACTTCGCGCCGGAGCGCCTGGCCGCGGTGATGGACGTGCTGCGCCGCTGGGTGGCCCAGGGTCTCGCGCGCGGGGTTCCCAAGGTGTACAACCCGGTCGCGGCCCGGCCGTACCGGGGCACCGAGGGGAAGTTCCTGGCGCACGTCTGTGTCGAGGGCACCGCTGCGGCGGTCGACGCGCTGTCCGCGCTGGTCACCGCCGAGGCGGCGGCAACCGGGCTGTTCTCGGAGATCTCCGACACCGACAGCGCGGATCCCGGTGGGGACAACCACGAGGTGGCCACGCTGGTCGAGCGGAGCTACGCCGGCGTGCCGGACACCGACGACGTGCTGTTCCGGGCGAAGATGCGCCGGCCGGGCGCGGAGGTGGACCGGTGGGGCGGCGGGTTCCTGTTCTTCCTGCCCATGGTGCCGTTGTCCGGCGCGGCCGTCGCACACGCCCACGAACTGCTCGACCGGGTGCACGAGAACAGCGGGATCCGTTGCGGCACAACGCAGAACCTGCTCGGTCCGGATCTGGTCGACTTCGTGGTGACGATGCGCTTCGAGCCGGACGCCCCGTCGGTGGAGCGCGCCCACCGCGCCCTGGAACTGATGTACGGGCTGTTCACCGAGGCGGGCTTCGTCCCGTACCGGCTCGACGTGGACCACGCGGGCTGGATGGACCGGCTCAGCCCGGATCCCGCCGCCCGGCGATTTGTTCGGCGACTGAAGGAAATGCTCGACCCGGACGGCGTGATCGCGCCGGGTCGGTACAGCTGAGCGTGATGGAGAGAGTGATGGAGTTCAATGTGCTCGGACCGCTCACGGTCCACCAGCGGGGCGCCGACCTGGCACCGTCCGCTCCCAAGCAACGGCAGATGGTCGCCCTGCTCCTGCTCAACCCCGGTCATGTGGTGTCCATGGGGCAGTTCATGGACGAGCTGTGGGACGGCAACCCGACGCCCACCGCGGTCGCGTCGGTGCACTCCTACATCATGCGGTTGCGCCGTCTGCTGTGTGACCGGCCGGGCGACGGGCCGACTCCCGGTGCCCCGCGCCAGCGGCTGGTCACGCTGGACCGCGCGTACCGCCTCGAGGTGCGGTCCGGCGAGCTGGACCTGGACGTGTTCCACGACCGGGCCCGGGTGGGCGCCGCAACGCTGGACCGCGAGGAGTACCGGCTGGCCGCCGCGCAGCTGCGCGCCGCGCTGGACATGTGGCGCGGCCTCGCCCTGCCGGACGTGGTGCGCGGACCCCTGCTGCACCCGGCGATCCGGGACCTGGAGGCCACCCGGCTCGAGGTGCTCGGCCAGCGCATCTGGGCCGACCTGCAGCTGGGCCGGCACCACGAGCTGATCAGCGAGCTGGCCGCGCTGGTCTGCCGGCATCCCACCAACGACGTGTTCGCCACCCAGCTCATGCTCGCCCTGCACCGCAACGGCCGGCGCGCCGAGGCTCTGGACACCTTCCACCGGCACCGCGCCGCGCTGCGCGAGGAACTGGGCGTGCCGCCGCAGCCCCGGCTGCGCGAGCTGTACACCGACATCCTCACCAGCAACCCCCGGCTCGAGCCGGCGACCACCCCGGCCCGGCCGGACCTCGTCGAGGCCCTGGCCTCCTAGGACCGGCGGGCGAGCTACTCGGCGTAGACCCGGGCCAGCATCTCCCAGGTCTTCTCGCCGCACACGCCGTCGTCGGTCAGCGAGTGCTCGCGCTGGAAGGCCTGCACGGCCATCTCGGTGGCGATGCCGAAGTCGCCGTCGATCGTGCCGTGGTAGTGGCCGGTGTGGGTGAGCCCGCGCTGCAGGTAGCTGACGTGCTCGCCGGTGTCGCCGCGCCGGATCGAGCCGCGGATGCCGCCGTACTCGCGCCACTGGTCCTCGATGTTGCGGCCGGTCTCGAACGCGTCGGCCTCCTCGGGCAGCCGGCGGTACGGCTCGTACTGCCCGCTGTTGTAGACGTTCTGCGTCTCCGCGGCGCCGCTGCCGTAGAAGCTCTCGTAGCCGGCCAGCGCCTCGTCGGTCGCGCCGTCCGCGGTGGACTGGGTGATCGCGGTGGCGACCGCGTATTCGGCGATATAGCGCGGAATGCTCATCGATGCCACCAGCGCGTCGGCGTCCTGCCCGAGCCCGGCCTGGGCCCGCGCCTCGCGGAAGGTCAGCTCGGCGTGCCGGCTCTCGTGGTAGATCGTGTTCGCCACCTCGCCGAGCTGCTGCTCGTTGAGGGTCTCGACGTAGGCCTCCGCGAACTGGTCCGGGTTGACCGCGACGTGCCACTGGTTGGTGGAGCGGAACTCGGCGAGCGTGCTGGTGCCGGACAGGCCCGGGTCGAAGTCGTAGGACGGCTGCGGCACGCCCAGCTCGGTCAGCTCCTGGATCGCCGCGCTCATCAGCCGGTCCAGCCGGTCGCGCGGCGCCATCGAGCTGTGCATCGTGCCGTAGGCGCTGGCCACGTAGTCGTCGACGTGCTCGTCGGCGCGCAGCCCGGTCTGCGAGCCACTGAGCCCTTCCAGGCTGCGCCAGGTGTCCGGGCCGACCGTCCCGTCATTGCGCAGGCCGGCGTCGTCCTGGTACTTCGTGACCGCGACATGGGTGCGCCAGCCGAAGTCGCCGTCGATCGCGCCGCCGTAGTAGCCGCGCTCGTGCAGCAGTCGCTGGAGCCGTTCGACCTCGGGGCCGTGCGACCCCTGGCGCAGGGTGGTGGGCATGGTTGTTCCCCTTGACGTCGGTGGCCGCGGGCCCGGCCGCTGTAGGTCCACTGTCCAACCGGGCCGGACACTCCCGGTACGCCCGAACGGGCAGCCGGCGGGGCCGATCTCGGTGCGCGGTCTACGGTGTCGGCATGACCGACCGGCCACTGGCTCTGGTCACCGGGGCGTCCCGGGGCATCGGGGCCGCCATCGCGCACCGCCTTGCCGGCAGCCATGATCTGTTGCTCGGCGGCCGGGACGCCGGCGCCCTGGCCGCGGTCGCGTCGGCGTTGCCCTCGGCCCGGCCATGGCCGGTCGAGCTGACCGATGCCGCGGCCCTTGCCGAGGCCGCCGCCAGCGTGCCCCCGCTGGACGTGCTGGTGCACTCCGCGGGCGTGGCCCGGCTCGGTCCGCTGGCCGACGCCACCGAAGCCCAGTGGCGCGAGACGTTCGCCGTCAACGTGATCGCGGTCGCCGAGCTGACCCGGCTGCTGCTTCCGGCGCTGCGCGCCGCCCGCGGCCACGTGGTCCTGATCAACTCGGGTTCCGGCCTACGCGCCAACCCGACCTGGGGGGTCTACGCGGCGAGCAAGTTCGCCCTGCGCGCCTACGCCGACGTCCTGCGCGCCGAAGAGTCCCCGCACGGACTCCGGGTCACCTCCATCCACCCCGGCCGCACCGCCACCGACATGCAACGCTCGGTCCGCGACTTCGAAGGCGCCCCCTACCAACCCGAGCGCTACCTGCGCCCCGAATCGGTCGCCGAGGTCGTGCACACCGCCGTCACCGCCACCCGCGACGCCCACGTCCACGAGATCGTCCTGCGCCAGCCGGAGTAGCTCACTCCCCGGCGAGCAGGCGGGCCTGGTAGCGGCGCATGCCGCGCAGCCAGCGGTCGTAGTCGGAGGCCTTCTGCCGGTACATCTCCAGAACGCGTTCGTGCGGCAGGATCAGGAAGCGCTCGTCGGCCATGGCTTCCAGGACGATGCCGGCGACCACGTCGGGTTCGAGGACGTCGCCGGCCGACGTGACGGCCCGGGTGGCGGCGATGCCGAGCGGGTCGCCGGACTCCTCGCCCGCGTGCAGCAGTTTGGTGTTGACGCCCATCGGGCACAGGCAGCTGACCCGGATGCCCGCGTCGCCGTAGGTGACCGAGAGCCACTCGGCGAAGGCGACGGCGGCGTGCTTGGTGACCGAGTAGACCGGTGAGCCGATCTGGGTGAGCAGGCCGGCGGCCGACGCGGTGCTGACGAAGTAGCCCTCGCCGCGTTCCACCCAGCCGGGCAGCAGCAGTTGGGCGGCGCGGACGTGCGCGCGCACGTTGACCTCGATGGCCTGATCCCAGAGGTCCTCGGTGGCCGCGAGGCCGCCGCGGCCGGTGATGCCCGCGTTGGCGAAGTACAGCTCGACCGGCCCGAACGCGGCCTCGGCGCGGGCGATCAGGTCGCGGATGCAGTCGTGCGCGGACACGTCGCCGCCGGCGGCGACGGCGTGGCCGGGATGCGTCCGGTTGATCGCCGCGGCCACCTCCGACGCGGCCGCGGCATCGATGTCGGCCACCAGCACCCGTGCGTCCTCGGCGGCCAGCCGGGCGGCGAGCGCGCCGCCGATGCCGCCCGCGCCGCCGGTCACGATGGCAACCCGTCCCGTCACGTTCACCGCTGTCTCCTCCGGGGGAAAGAGCACGTCGTCGGTCAACGGCCAGCATAGGGTGGGGTCGTGGCGCGTCCCGGAGATGATCAGGTCGTGGTGGTCGGCGCCGGGGTCATCGGGTTGACCACGGCCATCTGCCTGGCCGAGGCCGGGCGGACGGTGCGGGTGTGGACCGACCGGCCGCCGCTCGCCACCACCTCGGTGGTCGCCGGGGCGATGTGGGGGCCGTCCATGCTGGAGCCGGCGGCGCAGACGCTGCGCTGGACCGAGTGGTCGTTGCACGAGTTCACCGAGCTCGCCGAGGATCCGGAGACCGGCGTGCGGCTGGTGCCGGTGCTGACCGTCGGCGACGCGCTCGGCGGCGAGTTGCCGCCGGAGGCCCGGCTGATCCCCGAGCTGCGCCCGGCCACCCCGGACGAGCTGCCGGCCGGTTTCCGCACCGGCTTCCGGTCGCGGATGCCGCTCGCCGACATGCCGCGCTACCTGCCCTACCTGGAGCGCCGGCTGGCCGCGGCCGGCGGCGTGCTCGAGCAGCGCACCGTGGCATCGCTCGCCGAGGCGGCCGCCGAGGCGCCGGTGGTGCTCAACTGCTCCGGTCTCGGCGCCCGCGAACTGGCCGGCGACCCCGAGGTGCGCCCGGTGTTCGGCCAGCACGTCATGCTCACCAACCCCGGCCTCGACCGGCTGTTCCTCGAGCTGACCATGGCGCCGGAATGGGTGAGCTTCTTCCCGCAGCCGCATCGGGTGGTGTGCGGCGGGATCCGGATCCCGGACCGCTGGGACACCACCCCCGACCCGGACCTCACCGAGCGGATCGTCGAACGCTGCCGGCGGGTGGAGCCCCGGCTGCGCGACGCCGAGGTGATCGAGACGGTCACCGGCCTGCGCCCGGTCCGCCCGGCGGTCCGGGTCGAGGCCGAGCGGCTCGGCGCCGCCCTGGTCGTGCACAACTACGGCCACGGCGGCAACGGCGTCAGCCTGTCCTGGGGCAGCGCCCGAGCCGCCGCGGAGCTGGCCGGAGTGCGCGCCGGCCGTTGAGTCCGGTACTGCGCCGAAAATCACTCTTGCCCAAGGCGGTCCGGCGGGTCGAGGATACGGCTTCACGTTTTCAGCGACTGGGGGATGGGCCTTGATCGAGCAAGAGAACGTCGGCGCGCCCGTGCGGCTGCGTCCCGTGGCCGGCGCCGGCTACGCGGCCGCGGTCCTCATCGGACTCCACATCGTCACCGCCGTCGTGGCATCGGCGGCCACCTGGCACGGATACGGACTGGTGCGGGATTACATCGCGGGCGAGGACAGCGTCACCCTCGCCGACCTGGACGACGCGGACAGCCTCGTCGTGGCGACCTCCTGGGCTTCGGTGCTCTCGTTGCTCGCCGCAGGCGTCGTGTTCACGGTGTGGCTGTGGCGGGCCCGGCGCAACGCCGAGCTGCTGTGCCCGGCGCCGCACAGGTGGCGCATGCACTGGATCATCACCGGGTGGTTGCCGATCGCCTGGTTCTTCGTTCCGCGCGGCGTGGTCGACCAGGTGCACCGGGCGAGCCGGCCGGACAACCACCCCGACCTCTTCGATCTGCAGAGCGTCCCCGGAGCCCGGCTGGTCAACCTGTGGTGGGGACTGTTCCTGGGCGGCTCCCTGGCCAACAGGCTCTCCGGCCGGCTCTGGGAGAACGCGGACACCGTGGCGGGGCTGCACACGGCGGTGATCACGGAGAGCGTCGGATGTCTGCTGGTCGCGTCCTCCGCGGTGCCGCTGATCATGATCATGCGGCAGATCAGCCTGTGGCAGGTACCCCGTCCACGGTGACGTGCACGGCTACTCGCCGAGCATCTCGCGCAGCGCCTTCTCCTGCTCCGCGGTCAGGTTGGACTGGATCAGGTGCGGGTTGTGCTCGGCGATCGCCGGCTGGACCTTGTCCGCGACCGCGCCGCTGGACAGCAGGAACAGCGCCGAGGTGCCCGGCGTGACCTGGTCCCGCACCGCCTTGATGAAGTCGTCGTCGATGCCGACGTCGGTCAGTGCCCCGCCGAGCGCGCCCGCGGCCGCGCCGACGGCGGCACCCAGGAACGGAACGAAGAAGATCAGGCCGAACAGCATTCCCCAGAACATGCCACCCATCGCGCCGATGCCGGCCATGTTGCGCAGTTGGCGGGTCTTCGGCTTCTTCCGGTCCGTCGGCCAGGAGACCGTTGCCGCGTCGTGGAGGTTGATCAGCTCCTGCTTGGCCAGCATCTCCAGAGTTCTGACGGTGTCGTCGGCCGCCGTCGGATTGTCGAACTTCCAGACCGTCAAGGTCGCCATTGTTGGATCCTCCGTAGATCGGTGGTCGTACCATTCCGGAGCCTCTCCACCGGCGACTCCGGACTTCCTCACACAAGCGGGGTGAGGTGCCGCGACCGGCCGTCCGGCCGCGGCCCCCTGGGTCAGGTCTTTATCGCGTATGGCCGGGTCAGCGACCAGATCACCCAGACGTCGAGAGCGATGATCACCAGCGACCAGATCGGGTAGTACGGGATGAAGAAGAAGTTCGCGATCCCGCTCAGCACGGCCAGCGTCATCGCCACGATTCCGGCCCAGGTGGCCCTGGTGAACAGGCCGTAGCCGGCGATCGCAAGGCCGATGCCCAGAATGAGATGAATCCAGCCCCACGCGGTGATGTCGAACTTGAAGGTGTAGTTATCACCGACCACGTAGAACTGGTCGTCGAAGAGCGCAACCAGACCGGCAATCGCCTGGAAAACGCCGACCATCAACATGATCGTCGCAGCGAAGGTGATACCGCCGATCGCCCATCCGGAGACGGGCTTGCCCTGCTGCTGCTCGGAATCGTAGGAAACCATCGCAGTCCTTCTCTCTGCCTGCGTCGGCACCGGCTCGGCGCCGGCGTTTCGCCGACGCTAGGACCGTCCCGCGGGCACCGGCGTCACCCGTGACGGGTGATCAAGAGGCGGTCCGGGCCGCATCGGTGCCCGGGCCGGGCGGCTGGTCGAGCAGTTGGATCACGCCGAGCAGCACCACGAGCACCAGCGAGATGATCAGCACGGCGAACCCGCTTGGCTGGTCGAGGAAGATGAAGACGAGCACGGCCACCGCGAGCGCCGCGCCCCGCAGCAACGACCGGTACTGGTGCACCCAGCCGCCGACCGGGCCGGTGCGCAGGCCGGCCTTCGCGCCGCGCTCGCGCAGCCAGGTCATGGACGTCCGGCCGGCGCCGCGCACCCGCACCGCCGTCACCGAGGGCCCGGTGAGGAACGCGCCGAGGGCCACCACCAGTCCGACCACGAACACCAGGCGCAGGCCGTCGCGCAGGAACCGGACCAGGATGTCGTAGCTGGCCGCGGCCGGGGCGACCGCGGTCCCGGGCACGGAGTTGATCAGCGAGCTGCGGGCCACGAGGAGCACGGCGGCCAGCAGCACCATGCTCGCCGCGACGCCGAGCCCGGCGGACAGCAGGGCGCGCCGGTGGTGGCGGGCCACGTAGACGCCGAGCGCGAGCAACGCCAGCGTGACCCAGGGCAGCCAGGACGCCAGGCTGTCCAGCGCGGAGTAGGCGTTCTGCGCCCGCACCAGGTCCTCGGCGCTGGTGATGGTGATCCGCGGGTGCACGTCGGGCAGCCGGTTCACGATGGTGAAACCGGCGTCGGAGAGCTGCTGTTTGGCCAGGTTGATGAACGCGCCCAGGTCCAGGGTCACGTCCTGCCCGCGGATCTCGATCGCCGAGGCCTCGCCGGCGAGCACCTTGGTGGACGCGTCGTGGGTCAGCCGCACGGTCTCCCGCCAGGCCTCCTGGAACCCCGGACTGGACACCAGTTCGGCCACCTTGCCCCGGACGAAGCCTTGCACCGCCGTGGTCAGCGGCCCGATCAGGCCGCGCAGCCGGTCGGCGACCTGCTCCGGCAGGCCCAGCTCGACCAGGCCGTCCACCGCCTCGTTGACCAGGTCGGGGATGTTCACGTAGGTGAACACGGTGTCGGTGACCCGGTTGGTGATCGCCGCCTGCACCGTCGGTTCCTCGATCAGCGGTGCGGTGGTGGCCACGAACCGGTCGGTGTCGGAGACCTGGTTGTGCACCCAGATGGTGGCCACGGCCACCGGAGCCAGCAGGCAGCCGACCACGATGAGCACCGCGGACACCACCGACCTCCAGTGCAGCCGGTGTCTGCCCCCGGCGGTGCGCAGCGCCTCCACCTCGCCGCGCAGCCGTTCCAGCTCGGCGCGCTCGGCGGGGTTGAGCGGCTCGGTCACGGTGGGCCTCCCACGGTGCGGCGGGTCTGACCGTGCCAGCGTCCGGACGGCGCGGGTCGGGCACTTCACCTATCCGGGGCGAGGCTGTACCAACCGGTCTGAGCTGGGTGGACATCACCCGCTGCGGAGGACCCGGGGCCGGGCGGGCGGCTGGGAGCGTGTGCCGCGACGGCCAAGTCAACCGTGCGAAGGCAGGTCCGCCATGCCCCGTGGCCCACTCGAATACGCCATCTTCGAGTTTCCCGGCAACAAGTTCAGCGGTGAGATCGTGCCGGCACTCCACGAACTGGTCAGCACCGGCGTGATCCGGATCGTCGACCTGATCTTCGTCAAGAAGGACGCCGACGGGACGGCCGAGGCCGTCGAGCTGGCCGCGCTCGATCCCGACGAGGCGGCCATCTTCCACCGGCTCGACGGCGAGATCAACGGCCTGGTCAGCCAGGAGGACCTTGAGCTGGCGGCCGAGGAGCTCGCGCCGGACAGCTCCGCCGCGGTGCTGGTCTGGGAGAACAGCTGGGCCAGCCGGTTCATCGAGGCGGTGACCAATGCCAACGGCCGGGTGGTCGCGCACGAGCGAATCCCGAACGAGGTGTTCGAGGCCGCGCTGAAACACGCCATGAGCGAAGTCTGAGGAGGCAACGAGATGTTCGTTGGACGAGCCGGACTGCGCCGCGGCCCCGGCCTGATCCGCACCGTGGGCCGCACCGCCGTGATCGCCGGCACGGCGACCGCGGTCAGCGGCGCGGTGTCCCGGGGCCAGGAACGCCGGGCCGCCGAACAGGATGCCTACGCCGAGCAGCAGGCCTACCCGCCGCAGGGCTATGCCGCGCAGCAGGCGCCGGGCGGGATCACCGACGAGCAACTCGGCCGGCTGGAACGGTTGGCCGAGCTGCACCAGGCCGGCGTGCTGTCCGCGGCCGAGTTCGAAGCTCAAAAGGCCCAGATCCTGGGGCGATAGGTGATGTCCATCGTGATCGTGCTGGCGGTGTTGATGGTCTGCCCGCTGCTGTTGGAACG
The DNA here is from genome assembly GCF_035762905.1 of Actinophytocola sp. GTDB lineage: Bacteria > Actinomycetota > Actinomycetes > Mycobacteriales > Pseudonocardiaceae > DASYTH01. Next base: position 33,178 of record NZ_DASUCC010000103.1, on the reverse strand, counting down.
GTTGGAACGCCGGGTCCTGCAAACCCGGTCACATCCCGAGACTGGTGGTGATATCCGGTGAACGAGCAACAGTCCGCGCCGCCGCCGCTGATCCGGCTGGACCCCGGCCGGCTCTGGGCAGGCGCATCGATCGCCGCACTGGTCACCGCCCTGGTCGCGGTGGTCGGCATCCTGTTCGTCCGTGGTGTTCTGGACATCCCCGTGCTCGCGCCGAAGGGCGATGGCGTGTGGGGCAACGCGAACACGTTCACCTACGCGCTGAGCGCCGCGGTCGGCACCCTGTTCGCCACCGGACTGCTGCAGCTGCTTTCCGTGACCACGCCCCGGTACGCCTCGTTCTTCACCTGGATCATGCTGCTGCTCACCACGGTCGCGGTGCTGCTGCCACTGACCCTCGACGCCGAGATGTCGAGCAAGGTCGCCACGGCCGGGATCAACATGGTGGTCGGCCTCACGATCACGATCATCCTGCCCGGCGTCGCCCGCAGTGCCCGGCAACGCCCGCGCCGTCAGGTTCCGCCGGCCGGGCAGCAGCAGTGGGGCCAGGTACCGCCGCCGGCCGGAGGGCAACAGTGGGGACAGGTGCCGCCGCCGCGCGAGCAGCGGCCGCAGGGCGCCGTCCCGCCGTCGGATGACGAATGGCGTCAGGGAACACCTCGGTGACCGAGGCCGAGCTGGTGCACGAACCACCGGGCCGCGCTCCGCTGCCCCGGGGACTCGTCATCCTGCTCGGCCTTTCCGCCGCCGTCATCACCGGCGCGGGGATCTGGGCGGCGGCCTGGCTGATCGGGCCGGTGTTCCTCGCGCTCGTCATCGTCATCTCGGTCAGCCCGCTGCAGAGTTGGCTGTTGCGCCACGGCACGCCGCGCTGGCTGGCCGTGGCGACGCTGATCCTCGCCGTGTACGCGATCCTGGCCAGCCTGTTCCTGGTGATCATCGTGTCGGTGGCCCGGCTGGCCAGCGTGGTGCCGGAATACGCCGAGCGGGCCGACGAACTGCTCGGCGGGGTCCGGGATTTCCTCGCCCAACTTGGGGTCGACGCCGAGCAGGTGGACTCGGTGGCCAACTCGGTCGACCTGACCAAGCTCGCCGACCTGCTCGGGTCGTTGCTCGGCACGGTGGGCGGAATCCTGTCGAACCTCGTGTTCCTGTTCTCCCTGTTGCTGTTTCTCAGCTTCGAGACGACCTCCGCCACGGCCCGGCTGCGGGTGATCGCGGCGGACCGCCCGCGAATCGCCGACGCGCTCGGCGAGTTCGTCCACGGCACGCGCAGCTACATGGTCGTCTCGACGGTTTTCGGGTTGATGGTCGCCGTGCTCGACACGATCGCCCTGGCGCTGCTGGGGATTCCGCTGCCGGTCACCTGGGGGCTACTTTCCTTCATCACCAACTACATTCCGAACGTCGGCTTCATCATCGGGGTGATCCCGCCGGCCCTGCTGGGGCTGCTCGGTGGCGGCCCGGGCCTGATGTTGGCGGTGATCGCGGTCTACATCGTGTTCAACTTCGTGTGCCAGTCACTGATCCAGCCCCGGTTCGTCGGCAACGCGGTCGGCCTCTCCTCGACGATCGCGTTCCTGGCGCTGCTGTTCTGGGCCTGGCTGATCGGCGCGCTCGGCGCGATCCTGGCCATCCCGCTCACCCTGCTGGCCAAGGCGCTGCTGGTGGATGTCGACCCCGGCGCCCGGTGGGCCGACGCGCTGCTCGGTGTGCAACGCCCGCCGCCGCGAGCGGAGCGGAAGGCGGAGAAGGCGGAACGGAAGGCCGAGCGCGCGGCGGCGAAGGCGAAGGCCGAGCCGAAACCGGAAGCCGGGCCGGACTCCACGCAAGAACCGGAACCGGCCGAGGCCTGAGGAGAGACCGTGCTCAAACGCCTGTTGCTGCACTGGGTGCTGCTCGCCGTCGCGATCGGACTGGTCGCCGCGTTGCTTCCCGGAGTGCACATCCACGGCGGTCTGCTGTCCCTGCTGTGGATCGCGGCGCTGTTCGCACTGATCAACGTGACGCTGGGGACCCTGCTCCGGTTGCTGACCATACCGCTGCTGTTGCTGACCCTCGGCCTGTTCACGCTCGTCATCAACGCGGTCATCTTCGCGCTGACCGCCCGGTGGTCGGATGCGCTTTCGATCGACAACTTCTGGTGGGATCTGCTGGCCGCGCTGTGCGTCACGGTGGTGACGGCTGTGCTGCACTTCGTTTTCCGCCAGCCGCTCACCCCGAAACCGAACCATGCCTGAGGCTTCGTCACCTTCCTGAGGTGACCGGTCGGTGACCGGTTCAGATACCCGGTTCAGTCCGATCGTTCCGGCCGCTCGGCCCGCTCCGGCAACTCGTGCACGGAGACGATGTGCAGGCCCAGGTTCTCCAGGAACGTCAGAATCCCGTGCAGGTGCGACTGGTCGGTCACCTCGCCGTAGATGATGGTCTCCGGCGGTGCTGGCACGATTTTCATCTCGGAGAACTCTTCCATCGCGACCTGCGCGCGGTCCGACACCCGCCCCGACACCCGGAACTCGTAGTGCTGCGGCACCGGCGCGCACCTCCTCGCGGTTCGGGCCGGAATCGGCCGGTAGCAGAACAGTGGACCCGGCGCAGCCGGAGCACTTCGCCCGTGCGTGATGAAATGGGGAAACGGCGGGAGGGCGTCCACAGCGGACGACCATTTCACCCGCTTGAGGGGAAGAGCGGCGGACCGGGCCGGAGCAGCTTCTATCCGAGCCCAACCCATCGCCAAGGGAGTGTTCCATGACCCACTCCGATCCGAGCTCGGCTGACCCCACCTATGCGGCGGCGGAGACCCTGGCCTCGGTCGGCCGGTCCCGTGCCTGGCGGATCACCTTCGGGGTGCTCACGCTGGTGTTCGGTGTCGTCGTGCTGATCTGGCCCGAACCCACCCTGCTCGTGCTGGCCGTGCTGTTCGGCGTGCAGCTGTTCATCGGCGGCGTCTTCTGGATCGTCTCGGCGTTCGCCGTCGACGACGCCAGCGGCTGGGGCCGGGTGCTGCTCGCCCTGCTCGGTCTGCTGATGATCGTGGTGGGCATCCTCTGCCTGCGCGGACCGTTCCAGACCGTCGCGGTGCTCGCCCTGCTGCTCGGGCTGACCTGGGTGGTCGGCGGCGTGATCGAGGTGGTGCACGGGTTCACCGGCGGTGGCGGCTGGGGGATCTTCTCCGGCGTGATCAGCATGGCGCTCGGCATCATCCTGCTCGCCTTCCCTGAGGCCACCCTGGTGGCGCTGACCTGGCTGGTCGGTCTGGCGCTGGCGGTCTACGGCGTGACCGGGATCCTGGTCGGCATCGCGGCCGGACGCGGCACGGAGAGCGACGCCGCCGCCCGGACCAGCCGCCCACCCCGGCCCGTGACGTCCTGAGGTGCCCTCGCCAACGGTCCTGCTCGGCGCGGCGGCCGGCGCGGTGGACCTTGCCCGCTGGGCGGTCCGACCCGCGCTGGCCCTCGCCCGGGCCGGCGTCCCGGACTGGCTCACCACGGCCCTCGACCGGCGCGGCCGGGAGGCGCAGGCCGACCTCGAGCACGCCGCCGACGTGGTGCTGCGCTGGGTCGTGCTGCGGGTGCTGACCATCTCGGACCTCACCAGGATGATCCAGGAGCACCTCGACCTCAACCTGCTGGCCGAGGGCCTCGACGTCGACGAGGTGATCTCCCGCCTGGACCTGCCGACCATCGCCCAGGAGGTCATCGACTCGGTCGACCTCCCGGCCATCGTCCGCGAGTCCAGCGAAACCGTCGCCTCCGAAGCCCTCGCCGGCGTCCGCAGCCAAGCCATGCAGGCGGACGACGCCGTCTCCCACCTGTTCGACAAGATCCTGCGTCGCTAATCCGCACTCGTGCGCTCTTGATCTGGAATAGTGCCCCCGAACGACAACAGGGGGCCGACGGAAAAGGAGCGCATATGGCCGGTCAGTTCGAGGCGACGGTGGACATCGACCGACCCATCGACGAGGTTTTCGCCTTTCTGGCCGATGGTACGAACGACCCGAAGTTCAGCCCGCGGGTGTTGGAGATCGCCAAGACACCGGACGGTCCGACCGCGGTCGGCACCGTGTTCGCCAGCACCGTCAAGGATGCCGGCGTGAAGACCAAGCGGGAGTTCAAGATCACCGAACTCGAGTCGCCGAGCCGGATCCGCTGGGCCGAGCAGTCGAAGAACCTGGTCACGGCCAGCCAGGGCGGTTACGATCTCGAGTCCACTTCGGACGGAAAGACCCGGCTGCGCGTGTTCAACGTGCTCGAGGGGCACGGTCTCGGCAAGCTGCTCGCCGGCTTCGCCCTCAGCGCGGCCCGCAAGGACGCTCCGGACTTCGCCAACCGGATCAAGACCGTCGTCGAGGCCTCCTGACCCGCGGCCGCTCCCGCCGGGGCGGGTTGGTCGCCCCGGCGGGAGCGCCGGCCTCAGCCGGCCGCCACCCAGAACGTGTAGTCAGCGGTGTACTGGACCGACGCGGTGGCCCCGTCGGTGCACGTCCCCGCCGGCGCCAGCCCGCCGGTGGTGTTCAGGCGCTGGATGTAGGTCACCTCGGCCAGCAGCCCCGGTCCGCGATGACCGTTGGCCTGCAACAGAAGCTGCGGGATCGCCCCGGCGACCGGCGCGTTGGCCACCGCGGCCGCCGGCACCGAGCTGCCGTCCCGCACCGACGTCCACACCGGGCCTCGGGTGTGCAGCACCTGCGCCCGGCCACGGAACTCGAGGATCGCGTCCGGCTGCAGGAACACCCACGCCCCGGCCGTGCACTGGTAGGTCTGCACCCCTCGCGCCGGCATGGTCGCGATCCGCCGGTTCCCGTCCGGCACCCGAAGCTGCTCCGGCACCCCCCGCTGATCCGACTCCGGCCCGCCACTCGCCGGCACCGCCCCCGCGGCGAATCCCACGGCGGCAACCGCGGCAACCAGCCCCATGCTCACTTTTCGCACTTTGTCTCCCCAATGATCGTGCTACCGGCCCACTGCCGGCACACTCCCCACACGACCGCTTTCCACCCCGGGTTCATCCCCGTCCCCCATTGCCCCAAAGGCCGCCCTTCCGGGCCACTGCCGTTACTGGTCCCCCCGCATCGCCCGCCGAATCTCGTCCAGTTTCTCCCGCCCCGCCCGGTCCCGCTCGGCCAGCTGCTCGTCCAGCTCCGAACTGGTCTTCTCGGCCAGCTCCTCCGCCCCCACCGACGTCGCGAACCGCCCCTCGATCCGGTCCCGCACGTAGTCGAAACTCGGCACCCCACCCTCGGTGTAATCACCGGTCGGCGTGGTCTCGGGGTTCTCCTCGGTCATCGCGTGCTCCCTGCTATTCCGGTACGGCCAACTCGCCGAGCCGGGACCAGTCGTCCTGGGGGACGGCGAAGTTGATGATGCGGGGGGTTTCGGCGAGGTGCCGGGGGAGGGTCTGCTGCGCGGCGCGGAAGTGGTCGGACTGCACGTGGGCGGCGCCGGCGTCACCGTCGTGGAACGCCTCGACCAGGACGTACTCGGTGGGGTCGTCGAGGCTGCGGGACCAGTCGAACCAGAGACAGCCGGGTTCGGCCCGGGTGGCGGCGGTGAACTCCGCGCTGATCTCCGGCCAGCGGTCGGCGTCCTCGGGACGTACCCGGAACTTGGCGGTAATGAAGATCATCGTGTCAACCTGCCTCGTTGCCCGCGTCGAGATGCTTGACCTGCTGGAAGCCTAGCTGGCCGAGCCCGGTGGCGGGGCCGACCGCGTCCGGGGCGAGCAGCAGGCCCTCGTGGTCGCCGGTGTCGAACCGGCTGAGCACCCGGCCGGTGAACCACTGCTGGCAGTCGGTCAGCACCGGGACGCCACCGGGACCGGTCCGCCACGCGCACCGGTCGAACTTGTCGACGTCGAAACCGGTCCGGGTGCCGAACAACGTGGCCAGGTCCAGGTTCGCCTGGGTCGGCACGTGCACCGCGAGCACCTCGGCCGCCGACGCCACCTGGTAGGTGTGGTTCTTCTTGGACAACCACACCATGAACCGGGCCGGCTCGATGCTGCACTGTGCCGCGAACCCGACCAGGCAACCCGCAAGCTGGTCACCGTCGGTCACGGTCACGATGAACATCGGGTAGTCCAGGCCGCCCATCAACTCGTTGAACCGCACGGTTCGAGAGTCTGCCGCATGTATCACATGCCCGCCGGCAGGACTCCTGTCATGCATGACGGAGAGGGTCGACGCGGTGGTGGTGGGATCCGGTTTCGGCGGGTCGGTCGCCGCCTGCCGGATGGCGGAGCAGGGGCATGCCGTCGTCCTGCTGGAACGTGGCCGGCGCTACCCGCCGGGATCGTTCGCCCGGCGGCCGGCCGAACTGGCCAGGGCGATGTGGGATCCGAGCGAGGGGCTGCAGGGCCTGTTCGACTTCTGGTCGTTCCGGCACCTCGAGGCGGTCGTGTCCAGCGGGCTCGGCGGCGGCTCGCTGATCTACGCCAACGTGTTGCTGCGCAAGGACGAGCGCTGGTTCGTCGACGACGGCGCACCCAGCGGCGGGTACGAGTCCTGGCCGGTGACGAGGGCCGACCTCGATCCCTGCTACGACCTGGCCGAGGAGGTCCTCGGCGCGCGGGCCAACCCGTACCCGCACGCGGACGGCACGCCGAAGACGGTGGCCCTGCGGCAGGCGGCGAAGCGGCTGCGGCTGGACTGGTTCCGGCCGCCGCTGGCCGTGTCGTTCGCCGGCAAGGGACAGCATCCCGGCGACCCGATCGCCGGGGCGGAACCGAACCTGCACGGCGCCGTCCGGCACACCTGTCAGCTGTGCGGCGAGTGCAACTTCGGCTGCAACTTCGGCAGCAAGAACACCCTGGACTACACCTACCTGAGCATGGCCGACCGGGCCGGTGCGGATCTGCGGGACCGGTGCGAGGTGCGCACCGTGACGCCCCTGCCGGGCGGCGGGTTCGAGGTCGGCTACGTGCGCCACGAACCGGAGAACGAGGGGGTGCGGTTGGACACCTCCCGGCTTGCGGTGCGCACCGTGCGGGCCCGGGTCGTGGTGCTGGCCGCCGGCGCGCTCGGCAGCACGTACCTGCTGCTGCGCAACCGGGACCGGTTGCCCGCACTCGGCCCGGCGCTGGGCACCCGGTTCAGCGGCAACGGCGACCTGCTCGGGTTCGTCCGGTCCAGCCCGGACCGGCTCGACCCGTCCAGCGGCCCGGTGATCACCAGCACGATCCGGGTGCCGGACGCGCTGGACGGCGGCGAGGGGCGCGGCTTCTACCTGCAGGACGGCGGATACCCGGCGTTCGTGGACTGGCTGGTCGAGACCACCGGGGCGGCCGGCACGGCCAAGCGGGTGGCACGGGCCGCGGTCGGTCGGGTGCTCGCCGGCCTGTCCGGCGCGCCGAACAGCCGGATCGGCGCGGAGGTCGGCGCGCTGTTCGGCGCCGGGCAGCGCGCCGCCGGGATGCTGCCGCTGCTCGGCATGGGCCGGGACGTGCCGGACGGGCGGCTGCGGCTGCGCGGCGGCTGGCTGGACGTGGACTGGTGCGAGGCGACCTCCCGGACCTATCTGGACCGGCTGACCGCGACCATGGCCGCGGTGGCCGAGGAGCTCGGCGGCGAGTTGACGATGAACCCGACCCGGCTGCTCCGCCGGCTGATCACCGTGCACCCGCTCGGCGGTTGCCCGATGGCCGTGGACAAGCGCCGCGGCGTCGTGGACGACCACGGCGAGTCGTTCGGCCACAGTGGACTGTTCGTCGCCGACGGATCCGTGCTGCCCGGCCCGGTCGGCGCCAACCCGGGGCTGACCATCGCGGCGCTGGCCGAGCGGTTCGCCGGGCGGATGACCGAGCGGCTCGGCGCCGGCCGCCGCCGGCCGCCCACCCTGGAGGCCGTCGGATGACCGCGACCGTGCGCCGGGCGCTGATCCTGGCCGGTGGCGGCCTCAAGGTCGCCTACCAGGCGGGGGTGCTGCAGGTATGGCTGGACGAGGCCGGCATGGACATGCAGCTGGCCACCGGGTCCAGCGGCGGGACGCTCAACCTCGCGATGTGGAGCCAGGGTTACACCGGCCGGCAGATCGCCGACGCCTGGCGCGACTACAAGCCACTCGCCGCCGCCAGCGTGAGCCGTGGACTGCTGCGGCGCGGGCCGTTCGCCCCGGCCATGCTGTCCGGCCGCGGGCTGCGCCGGAAGATCTTCCCGGCGTTCGGCCTCGACTGGCACGCGATCCGCACCTCGGCCCGGGAGGCGGTGTTCGACGTCTACAACTTCACCGCGCACGAGCACCGCGCGGTCGGCCCGGCCGAGCTGACCGAGGATCTGCTGGTGTCCGCGGTGTCCCTGCCGTGGTGGTTCGACCCGGTCCGGGTCGGCTCGGACACCTACATCGACGCGGTGTTCGCCACCGACTCCAACCTGGAGGAGGCGATCCGCCGCGGGGCCACCGAACTGTGGGTGGTGTGGACGGTCGGCACCGGCGGGATCTGGCGCGGCGGCTTCGTCAACGGCTACTTCCAGATGATCGAGGCGATGGCCAACGCCGAGCTGCGGGCCGGGCTGCGCCGGATCGAGGAGAGCAACCGGGCGATCGACGAGAACCGCCCCGGGCACTACCCGCACCGGGTCACCGTGCGGATGCTGGCCGCCGAGGTGCCGATGCACTACCTCCTCGTGTTGCGCAACTCCCAGGTGCGCCGGGCGGTCGAGCTGGGGGTCGCGGACGCCCGCCGGTGGTGCCGCGAGCGCGGAATCCCGTTGCTCACCAACGGCTTCTCCGGAAACGGCTGCGGAACCGTCGCCGGCAACGGAACCCCGCCGGTAGCCGCCGGAATCTCGTTCCGGGAGCGGATGTCCGGGAGCCTGCGGCTGGCCGAACCGGAGCAGCCGGCCACCCCGTGCGAGCTGCGGCTGGAGATCACCATCGCCGACGTCGAGGAGTTCGCCGCCGACCCGGAGCACCGCGGCCGGGTGCACGGCACGGTGGTCTGCCCGGCGCTCGGCGGAACGCTGCCGATCCGGTCCGGCACGGTCAACCTGTTGGTGGAGAAGGCGATCGGGGATCTGCGCATGATCTACGAGCTGATCGTGCCGGCCGCAGACGGCCGGGAGCTGTTGCTGCGCGGGGAGAAGTTCGTCCACCACGACACCGGGCCGGACCTGTGGCGGGACACCACGACGCTGCACACCATCGTGCTCGACCCGGACGGCAGCGAGCTGGCCGCCGGCATCCTGCGCCTGTCCCCGGCCGGCCTGCTCCGCCAGCTGGCCAGCATGCGGGCGGACCGGTTGGGTGCGCTGTCCCGGTTCCTCGGCTTCTTCCTCGGCCGGCTGGCCGACACCTATCTCAAGGCGCCACAACCCCGGGCCACCCCGGCCTGGCTGCGCGCGGCGGTGAATCGAAAATGACCGGCCCGGCGCGCTGGCAGGAGTTGGGCCGGGCCGGCGGGGTCCGGCTGCTGGCCACCGGCTCCGGCCCGCCGGTCGTGCTGCTGCCCGGCATGGAGGGCAGCGGGGAGAGCTGCCTGCACCTGGCCGGTCCGGTGGCGCTGGCCGAACCCGGCGGCGGGCGGCTGGTGCTGGTGGACTACTCGGGCGAGCGGCACCGGTTCTTCGGCGCGCTGGTGGACACGATCGCCGGGCTGCTGGACCGCTGCCTCGGCCGGGCGCCGGTGACCTGGTGGGGCCAGTCGTTCGGCAACCTGCTGCTGGGTTCGGTCGCGCCGCTGGTGGCGGCGCCGGCCCGGGGCAGCGTGCTGGTCAGCCCGTTCACCGGGCTGCCGCCGGTGCGGCTGCGGCTGGCCGCCGCGGCGTTCGCGGTGACCCCGCAGGCGCTCTACGCGGCGACCACGCCGACGGCGTCCCGGTTCGTGTTCGGACCGGCGCCCGGGACCGGCGCCGCCTTCTTCGCCGCGCTCGGCCGGATGGCGGTCGGCGACCTGCGCCGCCGGATGAGCTGGCTGCGCGGCGACCTGGCCGGGATCTTCCAGCCGCTGCCCGGGCCGCTGGGGATCTGGTTCGGCGCCCGGGACCGGCTGGTGGACCTGCCCCGCCAGCTCGCCTTCTTTCACGCGCTGATCCGGGGGACGGGTGGGCGGGTGCACGTGGTCCAGGGGTGCGGCCACGTGCTCCTGCCCCCCGACGCGGTCGAGGCCACCCGGGCGGACATCGGCGGCTGGCTGACCGGCATCCGCGGCGCGCTGGCCGGCTCGGCCGACGACGCTGGTTCGCGGGCAGGTCCGCTCACGGCGTGACCGCGCGGGCCAGTTGGCTGCGGGACCGGATGCCGAGCTTGCGGTACACGCTCGACAGGTGGTACTCGATCGTCTTCTCGGACAGGAACAGCCGGGCGGCCGCCTCGGCGTTGGTCGCGCCGCCGGCCACCACCAGGGCCACGTTGGTCTCCTGCGGGGTCAGGTCGGTCCCGGTCGTCGCCGAGCGGGGCCGGGTCGAGCCGCCGACCGCGCGCAGCTCGTCGCCGGCCCGGTTGGCGAACTCCACCGCGCCCAGCCGCTCGAACATGTCCGCGCTGCGTTCCAGCGCCGCGCGGGCCCTGGCGCGCTTGCGGTCCCGGCGCAGCAACTCCCCGTGCACCAGCCGGGTCCTGGCCTCCTCGAACGGCCAGTCGGCCATGGCGTGGTGCGCGAGCGCCTCGTCGATGGCCGCCTCGGCCGCGCGCGGGTCGTCGGCGAGCAGGGCCCGGCCGCGGGCCGCCCGGGCCAGCGCGGTCGGCCGCCCGGACCGGTGCGCCTCGGCCTGCAGCACGGCGAGCGCCTCGTCGGCCAGCTTCGGCCGGCCGCCCCGCACCCCGGCCTCCACCGCGTCGGCCGCCCAGCCGAGCAGCAGCGGATCGCCGAGGTCGTTGGCGGCGGCGAACGCGGCCACCCGCTCCAGCCGGCGGGCCGCGGCCTCCGGCCGGCCGGCGCCCAGCTCAAGCAGCGCCAGCGCGATGTCGGCCTTGATGTCGATGATCCGGGCGCCGGTGGCGGTGGCGATCTGCACCGCCCGGGCGGCGTGCGCCCGGCACTCGTTCTCCCGGCCCAGCCCGGCCTCGACCATGGCCAGCGCCACCAGGCTGTTCGGGATCTCGGTGCGCCAGCCGGTCTCCTCGGCCAGGTTGGCCGCCTCGGCCGCGGTGGACAGGGCCGCCGGCCACGCCCCCTCGCGCCACTGGGCCAGGGCCAGCGCGCTGAGCTGGAACGGCAGCAGCCCGACCGCGCCGGCCTCCCGGGCCGCCTCGACCGCGCGCCGGTACCACTGCTGGGCCTCGGCCGGCTGCTCGACCGCCTCGAACGCCAGCGCGGCGATCAGCAGCGACTGGTCGGCCGACAGCGGGTCGTAGTCGCGCAGGAACGGCCGGCACCGGTCGAGCAGCGGGCGGGCCGCCCTGGTCTCGCCGTGCGCGGCCAGCGCCAGCGCGTGCACCAGCAGCACCTGCATGATCATCTGGTCGGGCAGGTTCCCGACCAGCTCGACGGCGGTGGCCGAGGTGGAAACCGCCGAGGCCAGCTCGCCGAGCATCACGGTGAGCAGCGACGCGTGGGACAGCATCACCGCCTTCCAGATCGGCTCCCCGGCGGCAAGCAGCAGGCCCTCGTCGAGCAGCCGGTCCCGGGCCACCACCGGCTTGCCGCCCCACATCTCGATCCGGCAGCGCACATGCACCGCCTGGGTGAGCAGCGCCTGGTCGGCCGTCTCGGCCTGCATCCGGTCCAGAATGGACAACCCGGCGTGGGTGCGGCCGGCCTGCATGGACAGCTCGGCGGCGGACAGCATCCGGCGGGCCCGGCTGTCGCCCGCCGGGGACAGCCGGGCGGCCACGTCGTACATCTCCATCGCCGTGGAGTAGCTGCGCCGCTCGGCCGCCGACCGCGCCGCCCGCTCCAGCCGCCCGGCCACCTGCTCGTCCGGCAGCGTGGTCGCCGCGGCCAGGTGCCAGACCTCGCGGTCGGCCGCACGGGGGGTGCCCAGTGCGGCCATGACCAGCGCGATCGCCCGGTGTGCCTCCCGGCGCTCGCCCGGGGTGGCCAGCTGGTAGACCGCCGCACGCATCAGCGGGTGCCGGAAGGCGACCTCGCCCGCGCCCGCGGTCACCAGCCCGGCGATCTCGGCCGGCTCGAGCGCGGCCGTGGACAGGCCCTGCGCCTCGAGCAGCGGCCGCAGCGCGTCGGTCTCGCCGCCGCACACCGCCAGCAGCAGCAGCGCCCTGCGGGTCGACATCGGACAGTTGGCCAGCCGTTGACCGAACGCCTGCTCGAGCCGGCGGCCGATGGCCACCGGCTCGACCGGGAAACCGAGCGAGTCGACGTCGAGCTGTGCGGTCAGCTCCAGCAGGGCCAGCGGGTTGCCCATGGTCTCGGCCAGGTGCCGGCGCCGCAGCTGCGGGCCGAGCGGGGGCGCGTGCCGGTCGAGCAGCTCGACGGCGTCCCGCTCGCTCAGCCCGGACACGGCCAGGTTGGGCAGCGAGTCCAGCCAGGCGGCCACATCCGGATCGGTGTCGTCGGCCGTCCGGGCCGCGATCACCACGGCGGCCCGCTCGGCGTGCAGCCGTCGGCTGGCGAACACGATCGCCTCGAGCGAGGGCAGGTCCAGCCAGTGCGCGTCGTCCACGGTCAGCAGCACCGGGGCGCGCTCGGCGGCCCTGGCGATCAGGCCGAGCGTGGCGGTGCCGACGCCGAGCCGGTCGCCGCCGGTGGCCGGCTTGAGCCGCAGCGCGCCGGCCAGCGCGGCCGCCTGGGCGTCCGGCAGCTCGGGCAGGTGCCGGGCGACGGGTTCGAGCAGGGTGGCCAGCCCGCCGAAGGACACATGGGACTCGACCTCGTGGCCCTGGGTCCGCAGGACGGTGAAATCGTCGGCGGCGATATTGGAGAGGAGCGCGGTTTTCCCGATCCCGGCCTCGCCGCGCAGTACCAGGACCCCGGCCTTTCCGACTCGGGCTCCGGCTATCAGATCATCGAGGTACGCGATTTCGGTAGCTCTGCCGACGAGCATGTCGGCAGTCTAGACGCGATTTCGACCGGGCACATCCGATTACGCGGCCACCCAGCTGTCGTGCACGCCGAGCGTCTTCAGTTCGTTACGCAATCGAGTCAGGCACCTCGCCCTTGTGGGTCCGATACTGCCAATCGGGACACCGATATGGCGCGATATCTCCGCATAGGGGCGGCGCGGTTCAGCCAGCAGAAGAGTGAGCAGGCTGCGGTCCCGCTCGGGCAGCGCCCGCCAGGCCAGCCGCAGCAACTTGCGCTGCTCGGTGCGCAGCAGTTCATCCTCCGGGCCGGGCGCATCGTCGCGGATCCGGACCTGCTGATCCTCGTCGTCCGGATAGCGACGCAGGTCGAGCAGGTGGATGGCCTCCCGGTTCCTGGCCTTGAGCATCCGCCGGCACTCGTGCCGGGCGATGCTGCGCAGCCACGCCCCCAGCGCCGCCGCCGAGCGCAGCGCGGCCAGGTTCGCCACCGCGGACAGCCAGGCCTGCTGCACGACGTCGGCGCAGGTCACCCGGTCCACACCGTGGGCGAGGACGACCCGGCGCATGGAGTCGTCGAAGCGTTCGACAATGACCTGCCAGGCCGCCCGGTCCCCACGCTTGGCTCGCTCCACCAACTCGGCAAGATTGGCGCCATCCGGCTCGACATTCGTCATGGAGGGAGCCTAGGAAGCCGGCGATCAATTCGTATCAGGAGAATCCCCAGGGTTGGGGATGTTGCACAACGAAGTGATCTCGCGACGTAATGTAATTACCTAGGCGTTGAAAAGCGAAATGTCATTTTATATGTGCCGGCCGGTCACCGCCAGCCCGGCAGGCGGAGTGTTCCCCGCCGTCGATCCGACGTGGAACTGCGGCGTCACGATGTAGACGAACTCGAACACCCCGTCGCGCACCAGGCTTTCCGTGCGCACTCCCTCGCCCACCCGCACGCCGTTCTGCACGATCAGCACCTGGTGCACCGGGAACAGGTTTCCGGCCGTGACGGCGGGATCCAGCACCTCAAGACCCCAGGTGTCGCTGGCCGCGATGGCCACCCGGCGGTCGGCGAGATAGCGCGCCTCGCGCAGGAAGATGCCGGGTTCGGCGGCCAGGTAGCGGGCGTTGCTCGGGTCGGCCGGGTCGTCGAAGCCCGCCCGGTTGAGCAGGTGGGTCCAGCCGGTGCGGAAGACCGCCACGTCGCCGGCGCCGGGCTCGCGGCGCACGCCCTGGCGGCGCAATGCGGTGCGCATGTCCTCCAGGGTGATCCGGTAGTTGTCGCGCAGCACCCACTCGTCGTTGACCGGCGAGCGGAACAGGTCGCCGCGGGCACCGGTGGCCAGCTTGAGGCCGACGATGTCGTAGATCACCGCGCGGGTGACGACCGGACCCATGTTCTCGTTGCCGAGCCGGGAAAGCCCGCGCGGGGTGGCGATGTCCGGTCCGCGGTTGCCGTTGTAGTAGACCTCGCCGACGCCGATGTGGCCGAGGTTGTCCAGTTGCGTGGCGACCTGGTACGTGCCGCTGTGCGGGAACCGCTCCTCGTGGAAGGACAGCGCGTTCGGGCCGAGCGGGGTGGGGGAGCCGAGGATGCCGGCCGACGGGTGGGTCCTCGGGTCGTACTCGGCGACCGGGACGAACTCGCCGCGCGGCTGGTAGCCGTTGACCAGCAGCCGCTGCCGCAGCGTCCGGGGCGGGGTGGACGGAAACGCCGGGAAGTCGTCGGACAGCAGCTCGCCCAGGTTGTACGTGCGCACCGGGCCGCCGCGCTCGAGCAGGTCGAGGGCGCGGCGGGTGGTCTGCGGGTTGATCTCGTTGAACGTGCCGCGCTGGTCGTCGCGGCCGTACCGGCGCGCGGTGCGCTCGGCCCAACCGGCCACCTCGTCCGGGGTGAACATGGCGTCGCTGAACTGCCCCTGGCCGCCGGGCTGCCCCTCGGCGGCTGCCGGGGTCGCGGCCGCGGGCGCCACCGCGGCGGCCACGGTGGCCGCCGCGCCGAGGCCGAGGACCTTGCGCCGGTCCAGATGTGCCCGCAGGATGTCGGACCGCATGCGGTTCCCCTTTCGCTAGGCCACGGAACGGATCCTGAGCGTAACCGCATCGGGCGGAAACTGGTGATCTGTTGTGGGATGGAGGGGTGGCGACAGTTCGGGCGTTGGTGGACAAGGTGGACGAACGTGTCGGCGACGGGTTGGAGCGGGTGCTGTGCCAACACCACCGGCGGCGGCTCACCCGGCTGGGCTGGCGCACGGCCCTCGAACCCGGCGCCACCGGGTGGTTCTCCGATCGGGCCCCGGTCCGGGACGGCAACCGGGTGGACGTGCTGATCGACGGCGAGGAGGCGCTGCCGGCCATCCGCGCCGCGATCGAGGGGGCCGAATCGTCGGTGCACATCGCCAACTGGCACGCCAGCCCCGACTTCCGGCTGACCCGCGAGCCCGGCGCGCCGACCCTGCGCGAGCTGCTGGCGCAGACCGCGCGCCGGGTGCCGGTCCGGCTGCTGCTGTGGGGTGGCCCGCCGGTGCCGGTGTTCGAGCCGACCCGCAAGCGAGTGCGCACGGCGCGGGCGGAGTTCACAAGGGACAGTGCGGTGCGCTGCGTGCTGGACACCCGGGAGCGCACGATGCACTGTCACCACGAGAAACTGGTGATCGTCGACGACACCACCGCGTTCGTCGGCGGCCTTGACTTCACTGCGCTGCAGGGCGACCGGCACGACAGCCGGGACCACCCGGCCGACCGGCCCCTCGGCTGGCACGACGTGACGACCAGGGTCACCGGCCCGGCCGTCGCCGACGTCGCCGAGCACTTCCGGGCCCGCTGGAACGAGGTGACCGGCGACGCCCTCCCCGCGCCCGAACCGCCGCGGCCGACCGCGTTCAGCCGGGTCCAACTGGTCCGCACCGTTCCGGAGCGGACCTACGAGTTCGCCCCGCACGGCGACTTCTCAATCCTGGACGTCTACCGGCGCGCGTTGTGCTCCGCCCAGCACCTGATCTACCTGGAGAACCAGTTCCTCTGGTCTCCCGAGATCGCCGAGATCCTGATCGACAAGCTGCGCGACCCGCCGGACGACCGGTTCCGCGTCGTCCTCGTCCTGCCCCGCAAGCCCAGCAACGGCGCCGACACCACCCGCGGCCAGCTCGGCCGGCTGGTCGAGGCCGACGACGGCGGCCGCCGCCTGCTCGCCACCACGATCACCGCCCACGACGGCGACCGCAGCGCCACCGTCTACGTGCACGCCAAGACCGCCATCGTGGACGACGAGTGGCTCACCATCGGCTCGGCCAACCTCAACGAGCACTCCCTGTTCAACGACACCGAGGTCAATATCGTCACCGACGACGCCGCCCTCGCCCGCGACACCCGGTTGCGCCTGTGGTCGGAACACCTGCAGCGGCCCCGCTCCGAGATCGACGGCGACCCGACCGACGTGGTCGACACCATCTGGCGCCCCACCGCGGAGGATCAGGCCGACCGCACCACCTCCGGCGCCCGGCGCACCCACCGGCTCACCCTCCTGCCCGGCATCTCCCGCCGCGCCGGCCGCCTCCAGGGCCCCCTGCGCGGCCTCCTGGTCGACGGCTGAACGGGGAGTTCACCGGCCTGGCCGGGGGCCGTAGCTGCGTTCCATCTCGGGGCGGTCGAAGGAGGCGGCGTCCTCGATGTTCCTGGTGCTGAGGGTGGCGCCGGAGGCGTCCTGGACGGTGACGGTGAGGTGGTAGACCCGGGCCGGGGACTGCCAGAAGGTCTTGGCGGCGGTGTCGACGACCTGGTCGGACCGCGCCGGGTCGGTGACGGTGGCGGTGATGTGCAGGTGCTGGCCGCGGTCGAGGCCGTGCTCGTAGCGGTACGAGGCGTCGGAGACCGCGGCGTCCGCCTTGACGGCGTCGACGATGTGCTTGCCGAGCTCGTCGACCTCGGCGTCGAAGCTGACCCCCTGTTCGCCGCATGCGGTGAGCAGCAGCAGGAACAGGGCGCAGTACAGCGATCTCACCGGCGTTCGACCGTGTACTGGTGGGTTTCCACGCTGACGCCGCCGATGAACACGCCGGCGCTGTCCCGGAAGCGTTGCACCGACGGGTCGGTGCTGGTGTCGAGCTGGCGGGCGGCTTCGGTGTAGTTGCCGCCGATGGCGTGGTTGCCGCCGACCGTGCCGGTCTGGTTGTCGAAGATCACCGTGGTGCGGTTGTCCGAGCCCGGGTTCTCGGCGGCGTCGAGGTGCGGGACGATGTCGCCGCTGTTCTCCAGGGACAGCATCTGGATGCCGTCCGGGACCGGGATGCGGCCGACCGGGGAGCCGGCGGTGACCACGTGGGTCACGTTGTACTGGCCGGAGGCGGCGAAATCCCCGGCGGCGCGGGCGGCGACGATCCCGCCCTGGCTGTGCCCGACCAGCATGACCGGATCGTTCGGGCCGACGCCCGCCCGTCGCATGGCCTCCTCGATGCCCTTCTGCAGCACGGTTTCGTTGCCGGCCATGGCGTCGATGTTGGTGCCGAAGTCGTTGGCGCTGCCGCCGTCCTGGCCGGGCAGATTCCACACCCGGGTACCGGGGATGTCCACGATGTACGCGACCCGGCCATCCGGGCCGACCACCCGGCGCACGTCGATATTGGGATCGGTGCCGTTGCGGTGGTCCAGACCCTCCATGATGTCGCCGAGGTTCCGCGGTGGGGTCCCCGCGGCACCGTCCACGCCGCCGTCGGTGACCCGGGGCTCGCCGTCCGGGTAGGCCGCGGCGGTGAGATCCATCAGGGTGGCCAGGTCGGTGGGCAGGCCGAGCGAGCTGAGCATGCCGGGGGACATGCCGATCAGCTGATCCACCATGCCGGGGTGCTCGACCAGGTACCGCTGCCAGTCGCCGTCGTAGTTGAGGTAGACGTCGGCGGCCAGCGCGCCGCCGCCGATCAGCGCCGTGGGCGCCGCGGTGGCCGGGCTGGAGGTGACGACCGCGCCCTCCATCCACCGGATCGCGTCCAGCGCCCTGGCGCTGAGCTGGTCGACCTCCTGGTAAGCCGCGGAGGTGGCGCGCAGCGCGATCCCGCGCAGGCCGATCGCGGCCGAGGTGGCGGTGAGCCCGGTCGGCCCGTCCAGCGCGCCGAGCATGGCCGCTTCGAACCGGGCCACGCCGGCCGGGTTGAGCACCGCGGAGGCCACCACGTTCGGGTCGACCAGGTACCGGTGGCTGGACATGGCGATGCCGAGGGTGTCGGCGGCCACGTCGTCGGTCAGGTCGCCCATGGCGGCCAGGTCCTCGAACCTGGCCTCGGTGCCGCCGGCGCCACCGCCGACCCGGATGTCGGTGACGCCCGGTCCGGGGCTACCCATTCGACACCGCCTCCGCGACGTAGGGGGCCACCCAGACGCCGAGATCGGCGCGGGCGACCGGCTCGAGCAGCACCCGGCGCTGCGCGTCCGGCCGCAGGCCCAGCCAGCCGTCGCCGGCGTGCAGCCAGGCCACCCGGGCACTGCGCACGTCCTGCGCCACCCGCGCGGTGACCTGGCAGACCAGCCCGCCGTTGGTCCGGTTGGCCACGTCGGCGGCCAGCTCCGCCTCGGCCGCCGGCAGCCGCAGCTGGGCGAGCACCTCGGCCGGCGCGTCCGGGTCGGCGCCGCGCAGCAGCTCGGCCACCCCCAGCTCGTGCAGCGCGGCCACCGGTACCCGGCCGTGCGGCGGGTCGGTCCCGGCGCCCTCGCCGAGCGCGGTGCCGATCTCCGGCTCCGCCTCCGGCGGCACCGCCCGGACCAGCTCGCCGCCCAGGTCGCTCGCGGCGAACAGGGACAGCTCCACGGCGCCGTCGCCGAGCTGGAACAGGGACGCGCCGAGCGCTCCGGCGATCGCGTGCAGGCTGTGCAGCCCGGCCGCGCCGATGCTGGCGGTGGTGTCCAGCATGACCTGCGGGCCGGCCAGGATCCGCAGGTTCATCGCCACCGACGGGTGCACCTCGCCGTCGACGAGCACGCCCTTCTCGGCCAGCCCGGCCGGTGCGGATGAGCCGGCCGGCTCCACCGGCTCCCAGCCGGGCGGCATGGCCAGCCCGAGCCGCTCGACCAGCCAGGCGTACTCGGCGGCGGTCAGCCGCAACCGGTGCGGCGCGGTCGAGCCGGGTGCCGTCACCGCAGCACCCCCTGGCCCTGCATGAACCGGCCGACGTCGAGCCAGGCCCGGTCGCCGCTGGCCGGCAGGTTGCCCGGCTGGTGCGGCCAGTTCTGCCACGGCGGGGTGGGCGGCTGCGGCGCCTCGCCGCCGCCGAAGCCGAGGAAGTTGCCGACCGAGTCCAGCACATCGGACACCGCGTTGCGGAAGTTCTCCACGGCCCGGTTGAACCGGTCGATGGCGCTGTTGAACCAGCCGACCACGGCCTCCTCGATCCGCTTGATCAACGCGAGCAGCTCGCGGACCTCCTGGGCGTGCCCGCGCAGCACCGCGGCCGCCTCGTCCATCCGGCCGGCCACCGTGTCCAGGTTCTTCCGGTCCCCGCCGACGGTCTCCCGGCACCGGTCCGCGGCGACCGAGCGCCACTGCATGGCGTCGGCGCGGGTGACCATCTCACCGCCGCGGGTACGCACGTCGGCGGCCCGCTGCTCGATCTGACCGGCGATCCGGTCCAGCTCGTCGGGATCCCCGTACAGCGACATCGAACCCCCAAGGGATGGGCGGAGGGCGCCAGGTTATCGAAGGAGGGACGCGGCGCGCGGCGATTCCGTTCCCTCAGCTCCACAGGGTGACGTACACCGGCGGCCGGAACGCCGATGGCGGCACGCCGGCGCCGGGGTTGCGCATCACCCGCAGCGCCGGAGCGGTGTCGAGGAAGTGCAGGAACGCGTCGGTGGCCGGGGACCGGCGTTCCGCCGGCAGGGCGGTGGCGTACCAGGTGGTCTCCACCGGCGTGGCCGGCGTGTCCACGACGACCAGCTCGCCCCGCCGGAGCTGCTCGGCGACCAGGTGCTCGAGGGCCGGGGCGAGCCCGGCGCCCTGCGCTGCGGCGGCCCAGGCCGCGGTCTGGTTGGGGAAGACCCGCACCCGGGACTCGGCCACGTGTAACCGATGCAGCAGTTCCCCGCAGTCGCTGTGCGGGTCGGCGGCGTACTGGTCCACCAGCCACGGCCAGAGCTCGGGCGGACCCGGCGGGTGGGCGCCGGGGGAGGTCACCAGCACCAGCCGGGTGCGGAACACGGCGACGCTCTGCAGCTCGTTGCGGTGCACCGCGGCCAGGTTGGGTCCGATGGCCACGTCGGCGAACCGGTTCTCCACCAGGGCGGCCATCTCCTCGCTGGCCGCCACCCCGGCCGAGGTGTCCACCCGGCGCCCGCACACCCGGCGGAACGTGTCGATCAGCGGCGGCGCCACGAACTCGGCGACCGTGCTGCTGCCCACCAGGCGCAGCTGCTCGGCGGCGCCCTGCCCGGCGCGCACCGCGGCCTCGGCGTCCCGGCCGAGGTGGACCATCTGGCTGGCCACCGGGAGCAGCCGCTTGCCGGCCGTGGTCAGCCGCATGCTGGTGCCCACCCGTTCGATCAACGGGTCCTCCAGGTGGTGCCGCAGCGCGGACAGCGCCTGGGACACGGCCGGCTCGCTCACGGCGAGGGCCCGGGCCGCCGCCTTGACCGAGCCCAGCTTGGCGACCATGACGAACGTGGCCAGCTGGGTGAGCGTCATCCCGAGATTGTGAACCCTTCCGCTATCGCGGATAAGTAATGACTTAACGACCTGTTGCCCAGGTCCCCGACCGGGCGCACGATTCCCGCACGGCACGGTGCGGTGACCTCTGGCCGCCCGGTGCGCGGCGCGCTGCCCGGGCCGGGCAGGAGCGCGCCCATGCAGGTTCCAGCACCGTTCCAGTACGAGAAGGCGACCAGCGTCGAGCACGCGTTGACGCTGCTTGCCCAGTACGGTCCCGAATCGCGGGTGGTGGCCGGTGGCCACAGCCTGCTGCCCATGATGAAGCTGCGGTTGGCCCAACCCGAGGCGCTGATCGACATCAACGACCTCGTGGAGCTGGCCGGGATCAGCGTCGACGGCGACGCGCTGCGGATCGGGGCGATGGTCCGGCACACCGAGTTGCTGCACTCGGCGGTGGCCGGCGAGCACTTCCCGATCCTGCGCGACGCGGAGCGGGTGATCGCCGATCCGGTGGTCCGCAACCGGGGCACGGTCGGCGGATCGCTGTGCCAGGCCGACCCGTCCGAGGACCTGTCCGCGGCGTTCGCGGCGCTGCGGGCCGACCTGGTGGCGGTCGGGCCGGGCGGCCGGCGCACGATCCCGGCGCGGGAGTTCTTCGTCGGGCCGTACCAGACCGCGCTCGACGACGGCGAACTGTTGGTGGAGCTGCGGGTGCCGATCCGGTCGCACGCCAGCGCCTACGAGAAGGTCGAGCGCCGGGTCGGGGACTGGGCGGTGGCCGCGGCCGGGGCGGTGCTGAACCTGGTCGGCGACACGGTCACCGAGGTGGGCATCGGCCTGACCGCGGTGGGCGCGACCGGGTTCGTCGCCGCCGAGGCCGAGGACTTCCTGCGCGGCGGGCAGGCCAGCGACGAGCGGTTCGCCGAGGCCGGCCGGATCGCCGCCGAGCACTGCAATCCCGCGGCCGACCAGCGCGGACCCGTTGACTACAAACGCCATCTGGCCGGAGAGCTGACCACAAGGGCACTGCGCCGGGCCGCGGCACGGGCGCGCGGAGAGGAGGCCTGACATGCAGATCACGGTGACGGTCAACGGGCAGGAGTACACCGAGGACGTCGAGCCCCGGCTGCTGCTCGTGCACTTCCTGCGCGACACGCTGCGGCTGACCGGCACGCACTGGGGCTGCGACACCTCCAACTGCGGAGTGTGCGTCGTGCACCTGGACGGAGTGCCGGTGAAGTCGTGCACGGTGCTCGCGGTGATGGCCGACGGGCACGAGGTGACCACGGTCGAGGGCCTGGCCAGCGGCGCCGAGTTGGACCCCGTGCAGCAGGGTTTCGTTGCCTGCCACGGGTTGCAGTGCGGGTTCTGCACGCCGGGGATGATGCTGACCGCCCGCTGGCTGCTCGACCGGCTGCCCGACCCGTCCGAGGCGGAGATCCGCGAGGCGATCTCCGGGCAACTGTGCCGGTGCACCGGTTACGAGAACATCGTGCGCTCGATCCGTTGGGCCGCCGAGCATTCCGGCGGTGCCGAGGCGGCGCCGGCGTCGGCCGAAGAGGAGGTGCGGGCGTGACCACCACGGAGACCCCGATGGGGTTCGGCCGGATGCATCGCAAGGAGGACGCCCGGTTCATCCGGGGCCGGGGCAACTACGTGGACGACGTGACGCTGCCCGGAATGCTGCACGCCGCGATCCTGCGCAGCCCGTTCGCGCACGCCCGGATCGTCTCGATCGACACCTCGGCCGCCGAGGCGCATCCGAAGGTCCGCGCGGTGATCACCGGGGAGACCCTGGCCGGGCTCGGGCTGGCCTGGATGCCCACGATCTCCTACGACACCCAGGCGGTGCTGGCCACCGACAAGGTGCGCTTCCAGGGTCAGGAGGTCGCCTTCGTGGTGGCCGAGGACCGGTACGCGGCCCGGGACGCGCTGGCCCTGATCGACGTGGAGTACGAGCCGCTGCCCGCGGTGGTGGACGCGCGCCGGGCGCTCGACCCGGACGCCCCGATCATCCGGGACGACAAGGAGAACTGCACCGACAACCACATCTTCGACTGGGAGGCGGGCGATCCGGCGCGCACCGACGACGCCTTCGCCCGGGCGGACGTGATCGTCGAGCAGGACGTGCTCTACCCGAGGGTGCACCCGGCCCCGCTGGAGACCTGCGGCACGGTGGCGGACATGGACGCGGTGACCGGCAAGCTCACCGTCTGGTCGACCACCCAGGCGCCGCACGCACACCGCACGCTGTACGCGATGGTGGCCGGGATTCCGGAGCACAAGATCAGGATCATCTCGCCGGACATCGGCGGCGGGTTCGGCAACAAGGTCGGGATCTACCCGGGCTACGTGTGCGCGGTGGTCGGTTCGATCGTCACCGGCAAGCCGGTGAAGTGGATGGAGGACCGGTCGGAGAACCTGATGACCACGTCCTTCGCCCGGGACTACCACATGCACGGCGAGATCGCGTCCACTTCGGACGGAAAGATCCTCGGCCTACGGGTCAAGGTGATCGCCGATCACGGGGCGTTCAACGGCACCGCGCAGCCGACCGGCTTCCCGGCGGGGTTCTTCCACGTGTTCACCGGTTCCTACGACCTGCAGGCGGCCTACTGCGAGGTGACCGGCGTCTACACCAACAAGGCACCCGGCGGGGTGGCCTACGCCTGCTCGTTCCGGGTGACCGAGGCGGCCTACCTGGTCGAGCGGATGGTGGACCTGCTCGCGTACCGGCTGGAGCTGGACCCGGCGGAGCTGCGGATCCGCAACCTGTTGCAGCCGGAGCAGTTCCCGTACACCTGCCCGACCGGCTGGGAGTACGACTCGGGCGACTACCCGAAGGCAATGCGGCTCGCCATGGACATGGCCGGCTACGAGGCGTTGCGCGCCGAGCAGGCCGCGAAGCGGCAGCGCGGCGAGTACATGGGCATCGGGGTCAGCTTCTTCACCGAGGCGGTCGGTGCCGGCCCGCGCAGGCAGATGGACATCCTCGGGCTGGGTATGGCCGACGGCGCGGAGCTGCGGGTGCACCCGACCGGCAAGGCGGTGCTGCGGATCTCGGTACAGAGCCAGGGGCAGGGCCACGAGACGACGTTCGCCCAGATCGTGGCCGAGGAGCTGGGCATCAGTCCGGACGACATCGAGGTGGTGCACGGCGACACCGACCAGACCCCGTTCGGGTTGGGCACCTACGGATCCCGCTCCACGCCGGTGTCCGGCGCGGCGGCCGCGGTGGTGGCCCGCAAGGTTCGGGACCGGGCCAAGATCGTGGCCGCGGCGATGCTCGAGGCCAGCCCGGACGACCTGGAGTGGGAGAAGGGGCGCTGGTTCGTCAAGGGCGATCCGACGGCCGGCAAGACGATGGCCGAGATCGCCCTTGCCGCGCATTCCAACCTGGAACTGCCGGAGGGCGTCGAGGGCCATCTGGACGCCACCTGCGTGTACAACCCGCCAAACCTCACCTTCCCGTTCGGCGCCTACATCTGCGTGGTGGACGTGGACACCGGCACCGGTCAGGTGAAGGTGCGCCGGTTCATCGCGGTGGACGACTGCGGCGTGCGGATCAACCCGACGATCGTCGAGGGCCAGGTGCACGGCGGCCTCGCCGACGGGGTCGGGATGGCCCTGATGGAGCTGATCGCGTTCGACGAGGACGGCAACTGCCTCGGCGGGTCGTTCATGGACTACCTGCTGCCCACCTCGATGGAGTGCCCGTCCTGGGAGCTGGGCGAGACGGTCACCCCGTCGCCGCACCATCCGATCGGCGCCAAGGGGGTCGGTGAGTCGGCGACGGTCGGCTCCCCGGCCGCGGTGGTCAACGCGGTGATCGACGCGCTGCGGCCGTTCGGCGTGACGCACGCGGACATGCCGCTCACCCCGGCAGCGGTGTGGTCGGCGGTGCAGGGTCGTCCACTTCGGACAGATTTGGCGATCAGCTGATGGGCGGCGAGGATCTGCTGGTGCGCGCGGACGGGCTCCGGTCCGGCCGGACCCCGTTCGTGCTTGCCACGGTCGTCCGGGCGGAGCGCCCGACCAGCGCTCGGCCCGGTGACCGGGCGCTGGTGCTGCCGGACGGCACCATCGAGGGCTTCGTCGGCGGCACCTGCGCCGAGTCCACCGTGCGCACGCAAGGGTTGCGGCTGCTGGAGACCGGCGAGTCGACGCTGCTGCGGATCACCGCGGACGAGGTCGCCGAGTCGGTCAGCGAGGGCCTGGTGACCGTGCACAACCACTGCCTGTCCGGCGGTTCGCTGGACATCTTCCTGGAGGCGATGTTGCCGCCGCTGCTGGTGCAGGTGTACGGCGACACACCGGTGGCGCACGCACTGATCGACATCGGCCGGGTGCTCGGACACGACGCGCGGCCGGTGGTCGGGCCGGACGCGCCGCTGCCGCTGGACGTCGGGGCGGTGGTGGTGGCCTCGCACGGCCGCGACGAGGAGCCGGTGCTGCGTGCCGCGCTGGACGCCGGGGTGCCCTACATCGGGCTGGTGGCGAGCCGGCGGCGCGGCGGCGCGGTGCTGGCCGGGCTCGGCCTCACCGACGAGGAGCACGACCGGGTGCGCACCCCGGCCGGTCTGGACATCGGTGCCCGGACCGCGCCGGAGATCGCCCTGTCGATCTACGCCGAGCTGGTCGCGCTCCGGCCGAGGGAGGAGGCCGCCGAGCCGTCCCCCGAGCCGGTGCATGCGAGCTGCCACGCGGATGAGTGACCTGGCCGAGTTGCTACCCGACGCGGGCGCGCTGCGCGCCGGTCTGGCGTCGGCCGGCTACCTGGCCGGCGACGCCCTGGCCACCGCGCTGCTGCTGGCCGTCCGGATGGGCCAGCCGATCCTGCTCGAGGGCGAGCCGGGGGTCGGCAAGACCGAGGCGGCACGTGCGCTCGCGTCCACTGTGGACACACCGCTGATCAGGTTGCAGTGCTACGAAGGGCTGTCCTCGGCCGAGGCGCTCTACGAATGGAACTACCCGAGGCAGCTGCTTGCCATCCGGCTGGCCGAGTCGCGCGGGGAGACGCTGCGCGACGCCGACCTGTTCGGCCCGGACTACCTGCTGCCCCGCCCGCTGCTGGCCGCGATCTCGCACCCGGGACCGCGACCGGCGGTGCTGCTGATCGACGAGGTGGACCGGGCCGACGACGAGTTCGAGGCGTTCCTGCTCGAGCTGCTTGCCGACGCCGCGGTGACCATCCCGGAACTGGGCACCCGGCGGGCCGTGGTCCCGCCGGTGGTGCTGCTCACCTCCAACCGCACCAGGGATCTGCACGACGCACTCAAGCGGCGCTGCCTCTACCACTGGATCGCCTATCCGGAGACCGACCGGGTGGCGGCGATCATCCGGGCCCGGGTGCCGGACGCCGCCGGCTGGCTGGCCGACCGGGTGGCGGTGGCGGTGCACCGGCTGCGCGGCCAGCCGCTGACCAAGCCGCCGGGGGTGGCCGAGGCGATCAACTGGGCCACCGCGCTGCACGTGCTCGGTCTGTCCACACTGGACGAAGCGGCGATTGGCAGCACCCTCGGCGCGGTGCTCAAGTACCCGGAGGACATCGAGACCGTGCACCGGGCCGGCCTGGCGGCGCTGCCCGATGCCTGACCTGGCGGACCTGGTCGCGGCGTTCGGGGACCGGCTGCGCGCGGCCGGGCTGCCGGCCGGCCCGGACCGCTGCGAGCGGTTCGCCCGCGCGGTCACCGTGCTCGACCCGGCCGCCACCCGGGACCTCTACCACTGTGCCCTTGCCACGCTGGTCAGCGATCCGGAGCAGCTGCCGGCGTTTCGGGCCGAGTTCGCCGCCGTGTTCGGCGGGCTGGTGGATCCGGCCGCCCAGCGCGGCCAGACCCCGGGCGTCGGGCCGGAGGCGTCCGGTCGCGGTGGCGGCCGGCCGGACGCCCGCGGCACCGCGCCCGATGCCGGCGGGACCCCCCGCGAGGTGCGCACCAACGTGCTGGCCAGCGCGGGCGAGCGGCTGTCCGGCCGGGACTTCGCCGAGCTGACCCCGCACGAGCTGGCCCAGCTCGCCGAGCTGATGCGCCGGTTCACGCTGAGCACTCCGCCGCGCCGGTCCCGCCGGGAACGCGTTGCGCCGCACGGCTCCCGGGTGGATCTGCGCGGCACGCTGTCCCGGGCCCGGCGCACCGGCGGGCACCCGCTGCTGCTCGTCCGCCGGGCGCGCCGCGCCAAGCCGCGCAAGCTGGTGGTGCTGTGCGACATCTCCGGCTCGATGGAGCCCTACGCCCGGGCGATCGTGCGGCTGCTGTACTCCGCGTCGGGCGGCGCGCGGGCGGAGGTGTTCACCTTCGCCACCCGGCTGACCCGGCTGACCAGGGAGCTTTCCCGGGTGCGCCCGTCGGTTGCCCTGGAACGGGCCGGCCGGATCGCCCCGGACTGGTCCGGCGGCACCCGGATCGCCGACTCGCTCGCCGAGTTCAACCGCCGGTACGGCCGGCGCGGCATGGCACGGGGCGCGGTGGTGCTGATCGTCTCGGACGGCTGGGAGACCGGCGATCCGGCGGCGCTCGGCCGGGCCATGGCGGCGCTGGCCAAGGTGGCGCACAGGATCGTGTGGGCCAACCCGCGCACCGCCCGGGCCGATTACCGCCCGCTGGCCGGCGGCATGGCCGCCGCCTGGCCGCACTGCGACGCGGTGGTCAGCGCGCACAACCTGACCGCACTCGATGACCTGATCGCCGCGTTGCGGTAACCGGCGGGGTTATCCTCAGCCATCGGATGTCTCGGGTGAGGGGACCGTCATGGGCAGGCACCCGCACCGGCCGGCCGCGGATCATCCCGAGCAGGCCCGGGGCGACCTGCTGGCCCTGCTGGCCATCGCCGACCGGGGGATCGCGTTGCAGGACGAGGCGGTCGCGGCGTTGCGCGCCTGCGCGGTGCCCGGTGAGCCGGACGGCGCGGCGGCCCGGGCCGGTGGCCGGGTCGCCAACGAGTACCACCGGTTATGGGCGGCCTCGCTCGACTTCGCGCCGCACGCCGACCCGGAATCGTTGGAGCGCAGGCTGTCCCAGCTGCTGCTGCACCACTGCCAGGTGCTGCACCACGCGATCCGGTTCGCCTTTCCCAAGTACCGCAGCGCCCGGCTGGAGCGGCAGCGCCGGTCCGTGGTCGATCTCGGCCCGCCCGCCGAGGCGCTCTGCGCGGTCCGCGACGAGCTCGCGATGTGGCTCACGATGCGCTGACCGAGCGCCAGATGCGATCCGGCAGCAGCCGGGCGGCGGTGCGCGGGTCGAGGTCGGGCGCGCCGGCCAGCCAGCGCCGGGACAGCTCGGCGACCGGCCCGATGAGCAGCATCTCGATCAGCGGGCCGGGCAGGTCCACGATCCGGCCGGCGCGCACGTGCGGGGCGAGCCAGGCGAGCATCCGCTCGATCCGCGGCGCCTTGGCGGCCGCGATCGCCGCCGCGTGCGCCGGCAGGTAGCCCGCGTGCGCGGAGGCGTGGATGAACCGGGCCTGCGCCGGGTGCTCCTCGACGAACCGCAGGTAGGCAAGGACCACCGCGCGCACGCCGGTCCGCGCGGTCCGGCTGCGCTCCAGCGCGGCCACGATCGCGTCGAGCAGTTCGGCCATGCACCGCTGGTACAGCGCGGCGGCCAGCCCGTCGAAGCTGCCGAAGTGGTGGTAGAGGCTGCCGAGGCTGATCCCGCTCGCCGCGGTCACCGCCGGCACGGTGAACCCGGCCGGCCCGGTCCGCTCGTGCACCTCGAGCGCCGCGTCCAGCAGCCGGCGGGCGGTCTGCTCGCCCCGGGACTGCTTAGGCGACATCGCGCCGGGTCAGGCCGGTCAGCTCCAGCGCCTGGTCCCAGAGCCGTTGGGCCGGCTCGGGATCGCCGGGCGGCGGGGTCTCGGTGTCGACGTCGAAGTAGCGGCCGCTCACCCCGGCGAGCCCGGGGTCGGTGGCCAGCCGCAGCACCGGACGGGCCCCGGTTTCGGTGTCCTTCCAGAGCAGCTTCACGGCCTTGAGCAGCAGGCCGGTCGCGCCGCCGGGGTCGCCGAGCCCGGTGCGGATCACGCCGGGGTGCACCGCGTTGATCGTGATCCCGGTGTCCGCCCAGCGCCGCGCGAACAGCGGCACCATGAGCAGGTTGCACAGCTTGGTGTCGCAGTAGGTGCGGATCCGGTGGAAGTCCGCGCCGGTGGGGGTGCGCTCAGGATCGGCGACGCCCTTGACCGCCAGCCCGGCGCTGACCTGCACGACCCGGCCGCCGGTCGCGGTCAGGGCCGGTGCCAGCGCGTGGTTGAGCAGGAACGGCGCCAGGTGGTTGGTCACGAACGACTGCTCGAGGCCATCCGCGGTGCGCACCGGCCGGGTCGGCCAGATCCCGGCGTTGTGCACCAGCACGTCGATCCGCGGGCAGGCGGCGGCGATGCGATCGGCCGCCGTGCGCGCCGTGGCCACCGTGCCGAGGTCGCCGGGCACCAGTTCGACCGTGGCGCCGCTCCTGGCCAGGGCGGCGCGGGCGTCCTCGCCCCGGGCGGGGTCCCGGCACACCAGCACGATGCGCTGGTCCCGCGCGCCCAACTGGCGCGCCACCGCGTATCCGATTCCCCGGTTGGCCCCTGTGATCACTGCTGTTCTCATGCCCGGATCGTAAACAGTTTCTAGAACAAATATCTAGAAGGGCGCCCGACGACGGATCGGGCCAGGATAGGCACATGGCGGAGGAGCGCAGGTGGGTCGAGTCGGACGGGCTGCGGCTGGCGGTGCGGGTGTCGGGCGCCCCGGACGGGCCGACGGTCCTGCTGGTGCACGGCTATCCGGACAACAGCTCGGTCTGGGACGGGGTGGCCGAGGCCTTGGCCGGCCGGTTCCGGGTGGTGCGCTACGACGTGCGTGGCCACGGGGAGTCCGACGCCCCGGCGGATCGCGGCGGGTACCGGATCGAGCACCTGGCCGCCGACCTGGTCGCGGTGATCGGGGCCACCAGCCCGGCCGCCCCGGTGCACCTGGTCGCCCACGACTGGGGCTCGATCCAGGCCTGGGCGGTGGTCGGCGAGCCGGCGCACGCCGGGCTGTTCGCCTCGTTCACCTCGATCTCCGGGCCGGGTCTCGGTCACCTGGAGGGCTGGCTGCGCGCCGGCCTGCGCGATCCCCGCCGGGCCCGCGCGGTGCTGCGCCAGCTGCGGCACTCCTGGTACATGGCCGCGTTCCAGGTGCCGCTGCTGCCCGAGCTGTTCTGGCTGCTGCCGCCGGCCAGGGCCCGGTTCCACGCCGCCTACCGGGACGCTCGCAACGGGGTGCGGCTCTACCGGGCGAACATGCTGAGCCGGGCCGGCCGGCCGGCCCCGTCGGTCACCCGGGTGCCGGTGCAGCAGGTGGCCCTGACCCAGGACCGGTACTGCCTGCCCGACGTGCTGCGCTCGGCCGAGCCGTGGTGCGAGCGGCTGTGGCGGCGCGAGCTGGCCGCGGAGCACTGGGCGGTGCGCAACAGGCCCGGTGACGTGGCGCGGTTCGTCACGGACTTCGTGGACCACGTCGAGGGCCGGCCGGCCGCCCGGGAGCTGGCCAGGGCCCGGGTCGGCGCGGCGGGCGGGCAGATGGCCGGCCGGCTGGTGCTGATCACCGGTGCGGGCAGCGGGATCGGGCGGGCCACCGCGCTGACCTTCGCCTCCGCCGGGGCGGACGTGCTGTGCGTGGACATCGACCTCGAGCGCGCGGAGAACACCGCAGGGGAGGTGGCCGCGCGCGGCTCGGCGGGACTGGCCTACCGGCTCGACGTCGGCGACGAGGCGGCCACCCGGGCGCTGGCCGAGGCGGTGGTGGCCGAGCACGGGGTGCCGGACGTGGTCATGGCCAACGCCGGCATCGGGGTGAGCGGCCCGTTCCTGGCGACCTCCACGCAGGACTGGCGCCGGGTGCTCGAGGTCAACCTGTGGGGCGTGGTGAACACGCTGCGCTGCTTCGTGCCGGCCATGGTCGACCGGGGCGAGGGTGGGCACGTGGTGATCACCGCGTCGATGGCCGGGTACTTCGCCACGCCCAACCTGCCGGCGTACTCGACCACCAAGGCCGGCGTGCTGATGCTGGCCCAGTGCCTGGACGGCGAGCTGCGCCCGGCCGGGATCGGGGTGAGCGCGATCTGTCCGGGCGTGGTGCACACCGACATCACCAACACCGCCCGGTTCGCCGGCCGGTCGGCGGAGGAGGAGCGGGTGCTCCGGGAGCGGGCCACCGCGAGTTACCGGCTGCGCGGGTACGGCCCGGACCGGGTGGGCGCCGCGGTGCTGCGCGCGGTGCTGGACCGCAAGCTGGTGGTCCCGGTGACCCCGGAGGCCCGGCTGGCCGCGATGTCCAGCCGGATTTCGCCCAGGTTCACCCGGGCGGCGGGACGCTGGATAGACCGGCAGGCGACTCGGGTAACCCAGGGCTGACGGTCATTGCACTCATGCGCATATGACTATATGTTTGGCCGTCGGCTCGGCACCGCAGGGAAGGGCGTCGGATGGGACACGGGCATGGGCACGGGCACGGGCCGCCGGTCAGTGCCGGTGGCCGGTACGTGCGCCCGCTGACCGCCGCGTTCGTCATCGCAGCGGTGTTCATGGTCGTCGAGATCGCCGTCGGCCTGGCCACCTCGTCGCTGGCGCTGATCTCCGACGGCGCGCACATGCTAACCGACACGGTCGGTATCGGGCTGGCCCTGGCCGCGATCGTGTTCGCCAACCGGGGCGCCGACCGCCCCAACCGCACGTTCGGCCTGTACCGGGCCGAGGTGCTGGCCGCGCTGGCCAACGCGGTGCTGCTGTTCGGCGTGGCCGGCTACGTGATCATCGAGGCGGCGACCCGGCTGTCCGACCCGCCCGAGGTGCCCGGCCTGCCGGTGCTGATCGCCGCCACCCTCGGCCTCGGCGCCAACGTCTGCTCGTTCCTGTTGCTGCGCAAGGGATCCACCGAGAGCCTGAACATTCGCGGCGCCTACCTCGAGGTGATCGCGGATCTGATCGGTTCGATCGGCGTCCTGCTCAGCGGCGCGGTGACGCTGCTGTTCGGCTGGCGGTACGCGGACCCGCTGATCGGCGTCGCGATCGGCCTGTTCGTCCTGCCCCGCACCTGGACCCTGGCCCGCCGCTCCCTGCGGATCCTCTTCCAGCACGCCCCCGAGCGGGTTGACGTGGACGAGCTGAGCCGCACCCTGGCCGAGTTGGCCGGCGTCACCGAGGTCCACGACCTGCACGTCTGGACCCTCACCTCGGGCATGGAGGTCGCCTCCGCCCACCTGACCGTGTGCCCCGGCGCCGACCAGGACACCGTGCTGCGCTCCGCCCAAGACCTCCTCGCGACCCGCTACCGCATCGAGCACGCCACCCTCCAACTCGAGTCGGGCGACTCACCGTCCAGTTGCCACGAACTGTCCTGGTAGCACTACACCCCGCAACCCTTGGCCGCCAACGCAACCGACCACCCACCCCCATACGTCGAATCCGTGGATGATGGGAGCAGGCGGTGCCCACATCACCGTCACTGAAACAGGGGGTGCACTTTGATTCAGCCCGACCGGATCTGGAACTAGTAGTAACGCGAAGCGGGCAGGCAGCCCAGCTGCCTGCCCGCCTCCCCCCGCGCCGGCGCGTCAGACGGCGATCACCCCGATCTGTTTCAACTGGGACAGCACATCGGCCACTCCCCAGATCTCGGCGATCCGCCCGTCGACCAACCGGAAGACGAAGATCTCGTTGTACCTGACCGAGATCCCCGTCGCCGCATGGCCCAAGTACTCCCCGTTGTGCGTCCCGGTCACCACCGTCCGCCCGACGACCTTGTCCCCTTCGGCGATCAGGTCCTCGACATCGAGGTGCAGGTCCGGATACGCCCGCAGCAGCCCCGCCATCACCTGCTCCACCCCCCGCGCCCCCGACGCCGCAACGGGCGCCGGTATGTGGAGCACCGCGTCCCCCCGGACAACCTCGTTGATCGTCCTCGAGATCAGCCCCGCGTCCCCGGTGTTGACGGCGTCATGAAGCCGCCGGACAACCGCCTTGTTGACCAACCCCTGATCCGTCGACACCCGCGCCCCCTCCGTCCGTGGCCTCAGCCGAACATCCCCGGCTGGTAATCCCCCGCCGGCGTCCCCGCGATCACGTTCATCCGGTTGAACGCATTGATCAGCGCAATCCCCATGATCAGCGCGGCAACCTGGTCGTCGTCGTAGTACTTGCGCACTGCGGCCCAGGTGTCCTCCGTGACTCCCGAGTGCACATCCGCCAGCCGAGTTCCCTCTTCAGCAAGCGCCAACGCGGCCCGCTCAGCATCGGTGAAGACCGTGGCTTCCCGCCACGCCGCAACCAAGTTCAGCCGCACCGATGTTTCCCCCGCCGCAGCCGCCTCCTTGGTATGCATGTCAACACAAAACCCGCACCCATTGATCTGACTAACCCTGATCTCCACCAGATGCAGCGTCGCCCGCGCCAGCGTCGACCCATGCACCGCCTGCCCAACCCCCGCAATCCGCTTGGACACCTTGTTGGCAAACTCGTTCGCGAACAGATTGATCCGCGGTCCCATTACCCGTCCTCACATCTGGACCCATGCCGCGTCACCGCAGCATCCGTACACCACAACGACCCCGCGACCGCGCGAAGTGTGACAGGACGTCGCTGTGGCGGTCGTCACGACACAGGGCTGCCCTCACTG
>NZ_DASUCC010000102.1:0-27977 GCF_035762905.1 Actinophytocola sp. | reverse complement strand
GCGAGTGCCGGTTCCGGCCTGGCGAGTGCCGGTTCCGGTCCCCGGTTGGGATCACCGAGTTGCTGGTGTACCCGGGACGGCCCGGCGCCCGCGGCGCCGGGCCGCGCCGCAGGCGCGGCCGGCGTACGCGGGCCGGAATCGGCGACTCATCGACGCGGAGCCGGCAACTCGGCGGGCTGGTCGTAGGGTCGGGGTATGCGGATTCGGGTGGTTGATGCGTTCAGTGAGCGGGCGTTCGCGGGGAATCCGGCGGGGGTGTGCCTGCTGGGGCCGGACGGGTGGCCGGATGCCGGGTGGATGCAGCGGGTGGCGGCGGAGCTGAACCTTGCCGAGACGGCGTTCGCCTATCCGACACCGCTGGACGCCGACGCGGACTGGGGGTTGCGCTGGTTCACGCCGCTCGCCGAGGTCGACCTGTGCGGGCACGCGACGCTGGCGACGGCGCACGTTCTCGGCGAGGACACCGGGCAGAGCGGCACCGTGCGGTTCAGCAGCCGCAGCGGGGTGCTGGTGACCCACCGGGACGCGGACGGGGAGATCGTGCTGGACTTCCCGAGGGCCGAGGTGACCGAGCGGGATGTGCCGGACGGGTTTGCCGAGGCGTTGGGGGCCAAGCCGGAGGCGGTGTTCGGAACCGGGGCGCTGCGCGATCTGCTCGCGGTCCTCCCCGACGAGGCGGCCGTGCGGGGGCTGGAGCCGGACATGACCGCGCTGCTCAAGCAGGCGCGGCGGGACGGGCTTCGGGGTGTGATCGTGACGGCGCCGGCGACGAGCGGCGCGGAATATGACTACGTGTCCCGGTTCTTCGCGCCGGTGGTGGGGATTCCCGAGGATCCGGTGACCGGGAGCGCGCACACCGCGCTTGCGCCGTACTGGGCGCGGCGGTTGGGGCGGGACGGGCTGGTCGGGCTGCAGGCCTCGGCGCGCACCGGGTCGGTGCGGACCAGCGTGCACGGGGACCGGGTGCACCTGGCCGGGCGGGCGGTGACCGTACTCGACGGCACGCTGCTAGCCGGTGGGCTCGGCGGGAACTGAGACGGGCCGGCCGAAGCGGGATGGGCGGTGCGGCAGCACCTGGCTGGTGGTCAGCCGGGTGACCCACCCATGGTGCGCCTGGTCGCCGATCTCGACCTGCACCAGCCGGGCGAACCTGCGCTCGTCCAACCCGTGATACCCGTGCCGCACAACGGACTGGTAGAGCGGATCGGAGACCACGAGGATCAGCGGCTCCGCCGCGTCGCGCAGCGCGGTCTTCGCGGCCGGCGCGTCCAGCAACCGGAAGGTCAGGTCGATGGCCTCGCCGAAGCAGCCCCGCCGGTCATAGTTCACCTCGCCGGCGTGCACCGCGGCCCGCAGCCGGATCTGGTCCCGGCAGTTCGCGTTGTGCGCGGCCAGCAGGTCGTTGAGGATGGGAATGAAGCCCGTCAATAGCAGCGTCTTCGGCGCGTGGTCGACGGCCCGCACCAGGATGAACGCACCGTCACCCCTGTCCACCATTGGATCGCGGTGTTTCTCGGCTATTCCGCACGCATGCAGGGCCGTTTCGAGCAGGTCGTACATCACTGCGCGCAACCGCGCCTTGGCCGCGTCGGTGCGGGCCGTGGATCCTTCGATGTCGACCGCAACGATCGTGCGGTACACCGGGCACAGCCGCCGAATTTCCGCATCCCTTCCGTTGGCCCGCAGTGGATGCCAGGACTGTGGCGGCCTGGTCACCCGACTGAGCGCCGAAGGATGTCGGTGCCTTCCGGACGCTCGGGAAGTGCCGCGCGGTGGGGGTTGCTCGCCCTCTGTACGGTTCATTTTCGCCTGCCTCGCCTGTGGATTCCCGAACCAGGTGGCACGGTTCTGTCCATCCATCGGCCGGCGGTTCAACGCGGTTACCAAACCCGGAGAAGTGGGGTCTTTCGGCACATTCTCAGCGGGCATAAACCTCCAACTCCCACAACGAGTAACCGTAGCCGGTGGCACGCTGCGTGCCGGTCATCCGCACGAACCGTGCCGGTGTGGGGGCAAATGTCACGTTGTCCTCACCGCCGTTTCCGGCCGTGGTTGCCGCGACCGGCCGCCAGCTCGCGCCGTCGCCGGACACCTCGATCCGGTACGCCAGGCCGTATGCCGCCTCCCAGCGCAGGATCACCCGACTCACCGGCTGCGCCGCACCCAGGTCGACGGTGATCGACTGCGGGTCGCTGAACCGGCTGCCCCACCGGGTGGCCGGGTCGCCGTCGACGGCGTTGCGCGCCGGCAGCGAGTAGAACAGCCCGGACTCGGTGCTGGTCGCGCTGACCGGCCGGCCGAGCGCCAGGTTGGCGATGTTCTGGCCACGGTGCGCCGGGAACTGCACGGCCTGCTGGAAGGTCGGCCGGTTCACCCAGTGCATCCGGTCATGCGTGATGCCGCCGATCGGCTGGTGGATGATCGAGTCGTGGCAGAACTGGTCGCCCGCGGCGCAGTCCGCGTCGGCCGGGTAGGTCTCGGCCGGCGGTGCGGCGATCGCCGCACCGAGCGCGCCCAGCAGCGCGGTCCGGCACGCGGCCAGGTTTCCCGTGCCGTTCGCACTGCCGCAGAACACGTTGGGGAACCCGCCGGCCACCGGCTCACCGAGCACCCGGCGCAGATCCTTGTGCACGTAGCCGTACCAGCCGGACTGGAACGCCGAGCCGCGGTGCCCCGGCGCGTCGTGCAGGGTGAGCACGGACCGCAGCGCGCCGAACAGGTCCGCGCCGAGTCCGGGCTGGAACTGGGCGGCGACCAGCCGCGGCCACCAGGCGTCCATGATCCGGATGGCGTCGGCGTGGTCGTACCGGTTCACCCCGGGCGCGGGCGAGCGCCGGTGTGCGCCGGCCTGCTGCCACGCGGTGAGCGCCGCGACCGCCTGCTGCTGCGCCGGATCCGTGACCGGGGCGCTGTTCAACACCCGCAGCAGCAACGGAAGCACCTGCGCACCGCGCAGGTCGACGGTGGCCGCGTCCGCCATGGCGCTGACCAGGCCGGCCCGGGTGAACCGGCCGCCGCCGGCGATCACCGGCGCGATCCGGGAGTCCAGCGGCTGGCTGCGGTGCACGGCGCCGAAGCTGTAGTTGCCGTCCGCCGCGCTGTATCCGGGTGCCTGCTTGTTGTTCCAACTGGTCAGGTAGTCCTGGTCGACCACCTGCGGATGCTGGGCCAGGGGAATGTAGTTGGCATCGTTGCTGTCCGGGTTCCAGCCCGCCCACTCGTAGCGCTGCTCGCCCCTGGTCGGCAGGTGCGGGTCGGCGCCGGCCGCGCGCACCGGGTTGTCCCCGGAGTTGAAGTACGCGGTGTGCGCGGAGTCCACGTAGAACCAGTTGAACGCGAACCCGATCTTACTGGTGGCGTCGGCGAAGGTCTGCGGGGAGTCGACCCGGCCCGGATCGTTGAGCTGCTGGAAGCCCAGCGCGGAGTCGCCCTCGCGCAGGTAGGTCGAACGCAGCCGGGTGAACGCCACCGGCCGGCCGGACACGGTGCCGCGGTGGCTCACCAGGCCCAGCTTGGTGCGCTGGGCGACCAGCGTGTACGAGCCGGCCGGGGTGCTGTCGGCCAGGTTCGGCGTCCAGGAGTTGCGCTTGGACAGCACCTCGATCGGCAGGCACTGACCGCGGAAGAGGTAGTGCATCGAGTCCCTGGTCGGCGTGCCGCCGTTCGGCTCACACAGGTCCACCGCGTAGCTGTCGGTGATGTCCTGGCTGGCCGACGTGGCGCTCCACGAGTAGTCGACGCCGCGGCCGAGCAGCACATAGAAGCTGATGCCGGGGAACGCCGCGCCGCGCGAGCTGATCCCCGGACCCTGAAGTTCCTGGCGCAGCAGGATCTGCGGGGCGAAGTAACCGGTCTGCGGGCCGAACACGGCCACCGGGTTGCCGCTCTGGGTGTGCTGCCCGGAGACCACCAGCGCGTTGGACATGCTGCCGGTGCGGATGCCCGGGCCGAACACGCCACCGTCGAGCATGCCCGGCTTCAGGCCCTTGGCCCGGTCCGCCTCGGTCAGCGGCCGGGCCGGCGCCGGGGTGGTCGTGGTGCTGGAGTTCGGGGTGCCGTCCGGCGCGCCCCGGGTGGTCGCCGCGGCGCTCGGGTCGACCACCACCGGCTGCCGGGTGACGCTGCCCCTGTCCGGCAGCACCCGGCCGGCCGGGTTGTCCGGGGTCTGCAGGTACGGGAACGACTGTCCGTTGTGGACGGTGGTGGGCGCCTCGGGGTCGTTCTGCGACCGGAACGCCCGCCACATCTGGGTTCCGAGGCTGTCCCCGTACCGCGCCCTTGCCTCGATCAACGCCAGCGCGGACTCCACCTCGCCGCCACCGCCGCCGCCGAACAACCCACCGACCAGGCTGGCGATCGCCATCACGTCGCGCACGTTCCACGGCTGCGGGGTACGCCCGCCGATCGCCACGTACTCGCCGGGGTAGGCGACCGGAACGCTGGCGATGTAGGCGTTGATGCCGGCCACGTAGTTGCGGGTGTCCTCCTGCAGGGTCAGCCCGACCGCGCCGAACCGGGACGCCCGGTCGAACATGGCCTGGTAGTCGGCCTCGGTGTACGGCGCGATCTGCCACTGCTGCTGCTCGAACTCACGGTTTCCCTGCGCGCCACCGGCGAACGGGGTCAGCTCGCCACGGGCAACGTGCCGCAGGGCGTCCATCAGGAACAACCGGTCCGCCGCCGCGGCGAAGCCGGCGCCGAACATCGTGCCGGCCCGGGTGGTGCCCTGGATGTGCGGGACGCCGGTGGCCCGGTCCCGGGTGATGGTCACGTCGGACCGGGGCTGGCTGCGGCTCTCCACCTGGTCGGCGGGGACGCCGAAGGAGGCGTCGTTGTAGAAGTCGCCGATCCGCTCGTCGGTCAGGCCCTGGTAGCCCCAGACCAGGTTGTCGTAGGTGGCCCTGGTGTCCGAGGAATGCGGCGGGCGCAGGCCGAACAGCTGAAAGGCCAGCAGCTCGGCGAACGTGGCGTTGCCGTTCTGCCCGGGCGGCATGATGTCGTCGCACTGGCTCAGGCAGAAGTCGTTGGGTGCGAGCATGACCTGGGCCGGTGGCGCGGCGTTCGCGGGGGCCACGGCAACCAGCGTGGAGGTCAGGGCGACGGCGGGGACGATGCGTAGCAGCTGGCGGACACGGGACATGGCGTGCTCCGTTGCACTGTGAGGGGACCGCTACGCACAGCTAAACGTGAAAAAAGCTCGCTGTAAAGGCTCCGGGAGCAATTCGGGCCGGCCGTTCGTTGAACGGTACGTGCCGATCCTGTTGCTGCTCCTGCTCGCCACCTTCGTCGAGATCACCGTGCTGGTCCTGGTCGGCAACGCGATCGGGCTGCTGCCGACGATCCTGCTGCTGATCCTGGCCTCGGTGGCCGGGGTGTGGCTGCTGCGCCGGGAGGGCGCCCGCACGATCACCGCCTACCAGCGGGCGATGCGCGAGCGCCGGGTGCCGCACCGGGAGATGCTCGACGGGTTGCTGATCGCCGTCGCCGGGGTGCTGGTCATGGTGCCCGGCTTCGTCAGCGACGTGCTCGCCCTGGCCCTGCTGCTCCCGCCGGTCCGGGCCATGGTCACCCGGCGGCTGACCGCCGCGGCCGAGCGGCGGGTCCGGTCCGCCCGGCAGGGCGGCGCGATCGTGGTCGACTCGACCGTGGTGGACTCGACCGTGGTCGACCCGACCGTTCTCGACGGCGGCGAGATCGAACGGCGCGGTTAGCCGCTCAGTCCCAGACCGCCCGGTTCAGCCCGATCTGCTGGCGGGCGTCCAGCAGCAGGTCCACGTCCGGGTGCCGGGGCCTTCGGTAACAGATGCGCCGGATGTGGGCGTCGATGACGGCGACGGTGTCGACGTTGTAGGTGGCGCCGAAGTAGCCGTCCATGAGGAACGGCCCACGCTTGCGGGTCCGGTAGATGCAACCGGGTGGTTTCAAGCTGACATCAGTCCGCACCCGGTCACCATCACCGGCCCTCCGCCGGCCCCGCTTCATCCGGTCCGGGTGAACGCGATCGCTGCTCTCAGGCGATGAGGGCCTTCTCGAGTTCGGCGAGGGAGTCCTCCAGGTGGGTGAGCAGGCGTTGCAGGTGGGGGACGCTACGGCGGCAGCCGGTGAGTCCGAACTGGAGGTTGCCGGCGTAGCTGGTGACCGTGATGTTCAGGGCCTGGCCCTCGTAGGGGATGGACAGCGGGTAGATGCCGGTCATCCGGGCGCCGTCGAAGTAGAGCTGGTTGTGCGGGCCGGGGACGTTGGAGATCATCACGTTGAACGCGGGCGGCGTGACCCGCAGGGCACCCGGGATCATCGACATGGCCAGCGGCGCCATCGGGATCGCGCTGAGCGCGGTGATCTGGAGCTGGCTCAGGCCGTGGTAGACCTGCTTGCCGCGGCGCATGGACTCGCGGATCTCGGTGAACCGGGCGACCGGGTCCTCGGTGTCGGTGGCCAGGTTGCACAGGATGATGCCGATCGCGTTGCCGCCCTCGGCGGCGGTGCGGGCCGAGTCGGTGCGCAGCGACATCGGGACGGCCGCGACCAGCGGCTTGTCCGGCAGCGCGGCCAGCTCGATCAGGTAGCGGCGCAGCGCGCCGGAGCACATGGCCAGCATGACGTCGTTGAGCGTGGCGCCGCTGACCGCCTTGCGCACGTTCTTGATCCGGTCCAGCGGCCAGCCCTGCGCGGCGAACCGGCGCGCCCCGGTGATCGCCGCGTTGAACATCGACTTGGGCACCTTGAACGCGAGCCCGGCCGACTGCTCCCGGAACGCGTCGTCGAGCACCTTGAGCGCGGTGGGCGCGAGCCCGGCGATGTCCCGGATCGCGAGCGCGGCGTTGCGCAACCCGACCAGCGCCCCGCCCTCCTCGTCGGGCTGGATGCGCCGGCCGGCCACGTTGTCCCGCAGCTGCGACGACCAGATCGGACGCATGTCCTGTTCGTCCGGATCCTCGGACAGCGAGCTCTGCAGCAGACGCAGCGCCGACACCCCGTCCAGCAGCGAGTGGTGCACCTTGCTGTACGTGGCGAACCGGCCGTCCTGCAGGCCCTCGATCAGGGTGAACTCCCACAGCGGGCGGTGCCGGTCGAGCAGCGTGCCGTGCAGCCGCGAGGTCAGCTCGAGCAGCTCCCGCACCCGGCCCGGCCGGGGCAGCGCGGAGAGCCGGACGTGGTACTCCAGGTCGAGGTCGTTGTCGTTGCTCCAGGCGAACTGGCCGATGCTGCTCACCGGGTTCATCGGCCGGCGCCGGAACAGCGGCCGCACGTCGTCCGCCTTCACCAGGCGGCGGTGCAGCTCGCTGACGTAGTCCGGTCCGGCGCCGTCCGGCGGCTCGAACAGCTGCAGCCCGCCGACGTGCATCGGATGCTCACGGGACTCGGCGAGCAGGTACAGCGAGTCCGTCACCGGCATCATCGCCATGGTCAACCTCCTGGCATCCGAAAAACGGGCCGGACCCAACTGTAGTTAGTTCAGTCGCTCCAGGATGGTCACGTTCGCCTGGCCACCGCCTTCGCACATGGTCTGCAGGCCGAACCGGCCCCCGGTGCGCTCCAACTCGTGCAGCAGGGTGGTGCACAGCCGGGTTCCGGTGGCGCCGATGGGGTGACCGAGCGCGATCGCGCCGCCGTTGACGTTGACCCGGTCCTCCTCGGCCCCGGTCTCGGCGATCCAGGCAAGCACCACGCTGGCAAACGCCTCGTTCACCTCGAACAGATCGATGTCCGCTATGGACATTCCGGCCCGGTCGAGGGCGTACCGGGTGGCCCGGATCGGCGCGGTGAGCATGGCCACCGGGTCGCCGCCGCGGGCGGACAGGTGGTGCACCCGGGCCCGCGGGGTCAGCCGGTGCCGGGCGACGGCGTGCTCGGAGGCGACCAGCACCGCGCTGGCCCCGTCGGAGATCTGGCTGGCCAGCGCGGCGGTGACCGACCCGCCGGGCCGCAACGGCGCGAGCGCGGCCATGGCTTCCAGGCTGGTGTCCGGGCGCGGGCCCTCGTCGGCGGCCAACTCGCCGACCGGCACGATCTCCCGCGCGAACCGGCCCTGCGCCGCGGCGGCGAGCGCCCGCTGGTGGCTGCGCAGCGCGAACCGCTCCATGTCCGCCCGGGACAGCCGCCACCGCCCGGCGATCAGGTCGGCCGCCCGGAACTGGGAGATCTCCTCCGTGCCGTACCGGTGCGCCCAGCCGCGCGAGCCGGCGAACGGCGTGCCGAAGCCGCCCGCGGTCATCGCCGCGCCGATCGGCACCGCGCTCATGTTCTGCACCCCGCCGGCGATCACCAGATCCGCGGTTCCGCTCAGCACGGCCTGGGCGGCGAAGTGCAGTGCCTGCTGGCTGGACCCGCACTGCCGGTCGACCGTGACGCCGGGCACCTCCTCGGCGAAACCCGCCGCGAGCCAGGCGGTTCTGGCGATGTCGCCGGCCTGCGGACCGATCGTGTCCACGCAGCCGAAGATCACGTCGTCCACCTCGACCGGGTCCACGTCCACCCGGTCGAGCAGCGCGCCGAGCACGTGCGCGCCGAGGTCGGCCGGGTGCATCCCGGACAGCGCCCCGCCGCGGCGGCCGACCGGGGTGCGCACGGCCTCGACGAGGTACGCCTGGCCACTCATGCCATCACCTCGCTCATGAGCGCCGCCGCCGGGTGGCGATGCCGTCGAGCAGGATTCCCAGGTACTGCTTGGCGATCTCGTGCACGGACAGGTTCCCGCCGGGCCGGTACCAGTGCACCGCGACCCACACCGTGTCCCGGATGAACCGGAACACCAGATCGACGTCGAGATCGGGCCGGAACACCCCGGCCCGCACGCCGTCGGTGAGAATTCCGGCCCACAGCTTGTGAAACTGCCGGTTGCGCTGGTCCAGGTAGGCGAACCGGTCGAACTGGGCGAGGTGCTTGGCCTCGTTCTGGTAGATCGCCACCTCGGCGGGGTGCGCGTCGATCGCCTCGAACGAGGCCACCACGACCGCCTCGAGGGTCTCCCGCGGTCCCTTGCCGGCGGCCACGATCTCCTCGTACCGGCCGAACAGCTCCTCCTGGAACGTGGTCATAA
The DNA here is from genome assembly GCF_035762905.1 of Actinophytocola sp. Lineage (GTDB taxonomy): Bacteria > Actinomycetota > Actinomycetes > Mycobacteriales > Pseudonocardiaceae > DASYTH01. The sequence continues at coordinate 18,937 of NZ_DASUCC010000102.1, read as the reverse complement.
TCTCGTCCACAATGGACTCTTTGGAGTCGAAGTGGTGATAGAGGCTGCCGGACAGGATGCCCGCGGCGTCGGCGATGTCCCGCACGGTGGTGGCCCGGTAGCCGCGCTCGGCGAACATCCGCGCGGCCAGGGTCAGCAGCTCGGTGCGGCGTTCGGTCATGTCTGGTCTCCTCAGGGATGCTGGCTACTGACCGAGATCACCTCGCCGGTCAGGTACCCGGCGAGGTCGCTGGCCAGGAACACCATCACGTTGGCCACCTCCCACGGCTGCGCGGCCCGGCCGAACGCCTCCCGGCCGGCCAACTCGTCGAGCAGCTCGGGGCTGGCGACCTTGGCCAGGAACGGGTGCATGGCCAGGCTCGGCGCGACCGCGTTCACCCGGATCCCGTGTGCGGCAACGTCCATCGCCGCGCACCGGGTGAGCGCCATCACGCCGGCCTTGGCCGCCGCGTAGTGCGCCTGGCCGCGCTGCGCCCGCCAGCCGACCACGGAGGCATTGTTGACCACGGCGCCGCCGCCGCCCTGCCCGACCATCCGGCGCAGCGCCGCCCGGGTGCACCGGAACGTACCGTTCAGGGTCACGTCCAGCACGGCGGTCCAGTCGGCGTCGGACATGTCCACGATGGACGCCTCGCCACCGAGACCGGCGTTGTTGATCATCACGTCGATCCGCCCGAAGTGCCCGGCCGCGCCCTCGATCAGCGCGTCCACCTGCTCCTGCACGGTCACGTCGCAGGCCAGCGCGTGCACCCGGCCGGGGTGCTCGGCGGCCAGTGCGGCGGCGGTCTCGGCCAGCCGGCGTTCGTGCCGGTCGCTGACCACGACCGCGGCGCCCTCCTCGAGGCAGCGCCGCGCGGCCGCGGAGCCGATGCCGGTGCCCGCGGCGGCGGTGACCACGACGACCTTCCCGTCCAGCAGCGTCATCCCCTCGGCTCCCGGGGCAGTCCGAGCACCCGCTCGGCGATGATGTTGCGCTGGATCTCGTTGGAGCCGCCGTAGATCGTGTCCGCGCGGCTGAACAGGAACAGCCGCTGCCACTCGCCGAGGTCGCCGTCGTGCACCATGGCCGCCGCGCCGAGCACGTCCATCGCCAGCTCGCCGAGCCCGCGATGCCAGTTGGCCCACAACAGCTTCGCCACCGACGCGGTGCCCGGCTCGGCGGAGCCCAGGGTGCGCAGCGTGTGCGCGCGCATGACCTCCAGCCCGATCCGGGCCCGGGTGAGCCGTTCGCGCACGGCTGGTTCGTCGGCCGCGCCGGTGCGCCGGGCCAGGTCCACCAGGGCGTCCAACTCGCGGCGGAACCCGATCTGCTGACCGATGGTGGCCGTCCCGCGCTCGAAGGCGAGCGTGCCCATGGCCACCCGCCAGCCGTCGCCCGGCTCGCCGACCACGAGATCGGCCTTGGTGCGGGCGCCGTCGAAGAACACCTCGTTGAACTCGGCGGTCCCGGTGAGCTGGACGATCGGCCGCACCTCGACGCCGGGTTGGTGCATCGGCACGAGGAGATAGGACAGCCCGGCGTGCCGGAGCGAGCCGGGTTCCGTTCGTGCCAGCACGAAACACCAGTCGGCCTGGTGCGCGAACGAGGTCCACACCTTCTGCCCGGTGATCACCCACTCGTCGCCGTCCAGCACGGCCGATGTGGACACCGAGGCGAGGTCGGATCCGGCGCCCGGCTCGGAGTAGCCCTGGCACCACAGCTCCTCGACCGACCGGATCCGCGGCAGGAACCGTTGTCGCTGCGCGGGTGTGCCGAACGCGATCAGGGTCGGGCCGAGCAACTCCTCGCCGAAGTGGTTGACCCGGGTCGGTCCGCCGGCCAGCGCGTACTCCTCGTGGAAGATCACCTGGAGGTCCAGTGGCAGACCCCGGCCGCCGTGCTCGACCGGCCAGCCGAGGCAGGTCCACCCCTCGGCGGCCAGGTGCCGGTCCCAGGCCAGGCGTTCCTGGTACGCCTCGTGCTTGCGGCCGGATCCGCCGGCGCCACGCAGCGCGGCGAACTCGCCAACCAGGTTGTCCGACAGCCATTGCCGGACGGTGGCACGGAACTCGGCCGGGTCCATGACGGCTAGCCTACCAAGCATTTGCTCGGTAGCATGGTCCGGGTGACTCCCGACGCGGCGACCATTCCCGCGGCACTCGTCCGAGCGGCCGGGACGTTCGGCGATCGGGAAGCCGTGGTCGACCCGCACGCCGAAATCCGGCTCAGCTACGCCGAGTTGCTCGACCGGGCGCGCACCGTGGCCCGGGCGCTGATCGCCGGCGGGTTGCGGCCCGGCGACCGGGTGGCACTCTGCTCCCCCAACACGCATCACTGGATCGAGGCGGCGCTCGGCGCGCTCTACGCCGGAACGATCCTGGTTCCGGTCAACACCCGGTTCACCGGGCCGGAACTGCTCGACGTGGTGCGGCGCAGCCGGGCCAGGGCGCTGTTCGTCGCCGGCCCGTTCCTCGGGGTCGACCGGCTCGAGCAGCTCTGGAAGGCCGGCCCGGCCGAGGAACTGGAGCTGATCATCCGGGTTCCGGTCGAGGGCGAGGGCGACTGGGCCGAACTGGCCGAGCAGGCCGCCGCCGTTCCGGCCGACGAGGCCGACCGGCGGGCCGCGACGACCGGCCCGGACCAGGTCGCCGACATCCTGTTCACCTCCGGCACCACCGGGCGCAGCAAGGGCGCGATGAGCGCGCACCGGCAGTCGCTCGGTGTGGCCGGGGCCTGGACCGGATGCGCCGGGCTCACCGCGGACGACCGCTACCTGGTGATCAACCCGTTCTTCCACAGCTTCGGCTACAAGGCGGGCATCCTCGCGGCACTGCTGCGCGGCGCGACGCTGGTGCCGCAGCTGGTGTTCGACGCCGGCCGCACCATGGAGCTCATCGAGCGGGAGCGGATCACCGTGCTGCCCGGGCCACCCACGATCTACCAGACCATGCTCGACCGTCCCGACCGGACCGACCACGACCTGTCGACGCTGCGGCTCGCGGTGACCGGCGCGGCGACCGTGCCGGTCACGCTGGTCGAGCGGATGCGGGCGGAGCTGGGGTTCGACGTGGTGCTCACCGCCTACGGGCTGACCGAGGCGGTGGTGGCCACGATGTGCCGGCCGGACGACGACCCGCACACCGTCGCGCACACCTCGGGCCGGGCAATCGCCGGCATGGAAGTGCGGGCCTGCGCCGGCACCGGCGAGATCCTGTTGCGCGGTCCCAACGTGATGCTGGGCTACCTGGACGACCCGGAGGCCACCCGGCAGGCGGTGGACCCGGAGGGCTGGCTGCACACCGGCGACGTCGGGCGGCTGGACGAGCGCGGTTACCTCACGATCACCGACCGGCTCAAGGACATGTACGTCTGCGGCGGGTTCAACGTCTACCCGGCCGAGGTGGAACAGGTGCTGGCCCGGCTGCCCGGGCTCGCCGAGTCGGCGGTGGTCGGCGTGCCGGACGAGCGGCTCGGCGAGGTGGGCAAGGCGTTCGTCATCCCGGCGCCCGGCCGCACCCTGCGCCCGGAGGACGTGATCGCGTTCTGCCGGGAGCGGCTGGCCAACTACAAGGTGCCCCGCCAGGTGGAGGTGCGCGCCGAGCTGCCCCGCAACCCGGCCGGCAAGATCCTCAAGCGGCTACTCAGGAGCATTCCATGAGCACCGTGAGCGGACGGCCGGCCGCGGCGGTGGCTGGACGAAGGAGCAGCGCAGCCGCGAGGAACGATCGGCGAGCAGCGCACGAAGGAAGCCACCGCCATCAGCGGCCGACCGGGAGCGAACAATGAGCACCGTTGAGTACGCCCGCCAGGGCCCGGTCGCCGTGGTGACCATGAACCGGCCCGAGTACCGCAACGCGCAGAACTCGGCGATGACCTACGCGCTGGACGCGGCGTTCGTCCGGGCCGTCGACGACGACGAGGTGCGGGTGATCGTGCTGGCCGGGGCCGGCAAGCACTTCTCCGCCGGGCACGACATCGGCACGCCGGGCCGGGACGTGGACGTCTCGTTCGAGCGCAAGGCCGTGCTGTGGTGGGACCACGTCGGCCGGCCGGGCGGGGACCTGCGCTTCGCCCGGGAGATGGAGGTCTACCTGGGCATGTGCCGGCGGTGGCGGGAGATTCCCAAACCGACCATCGCGATGGTGCACGGCGCGTGCATCGCCGGCGGCCTGATGCTGGCCTGGGTGTGCGACCTGATCGTGGCCGCGGACGACGCGTTCTTCGCCGATCCGGTGGTGCGCATGGGGATTCCCGGGGTGGAGTACTTCGCCCACCCGTGGATGCTCGGCCCGCGCGCCGCCAAGGAGATGCTGTTCACCGCCGATCGGATCGACGCCGCCCGGGCCTACCAGCTCGGCATGGTCAACCGGGTGGTGGCCCGGGCCGACCTCGAGGCCGAGACGCTCGCCATGGCCGGCCGGATCGCCGAACTGCCCCGGTTCGGCCTGGCGCTGGCCAAGCGCGCGGTCAACCTGGCCGAGGACCAGATGGGCATGCGGTCCGGAATGGACTCGGTGTTCGGCTTGCATCACTTCGCGCATGCGCACAACGCCGAGGTGTCCCCCGATCCGTTGGCCGGCATGGATGCACGGGCCATGAAGGCCGCGGGCGGGGTAAAGTCGAAGGGCAGGGGTGCCACGGGGTAGCACACCGTGGCACAACTGGGCTAACATGGGACGGTGAGCGTGCCGACCGAGGCGACACCCACCGAGATCACCCAACGGGACCTGCGCAACAGGTCAGGAGAGATCATGGATTCGGTCGCACACGGGAAGGCCTTCATCGTCACCCGCAACGGAACTCCGATCGGGGAGCTGATCCCGTTGCGCCGGCACCGTACCGTGACCCGGGAGCAGTTCGCCGCCATGTCGGCCAACGCCCCGGTGATCGACCTCCGGCGGTTCCACGCCGACCTCGACTTCGTCGCCGACACCGAGATGCGAGACCCCTATGCCCGCTGACGGGCACGGGCTGTTGGACACCAACATCCTGATTCTGCGCAGGCGGATCGACCACGACCAGCTCCCGGCATACATGTCGATCAGCTCGATCACGCTGGCCGAGCTGTCCGCCGGTCCGCACCACACCAGCGACCCACAGGAGCGGGCCCGGCGCCTGGACGTGCTGCAACGCGCCGAGGCCGCGTTCGACCCGCTGCCGTTCGACACCGAGGCGGCCCGGGCGTTCGGCCAGGTCTGCGCCGCGGTGCTGGCCGCCGGGCGCAAGACCCGGGGCCGGGTGTCCGACCTGATGATCGCCAGCGTGGCGATCTCGAACCGGTTACCCCTGTACACGGCCAACCCCGTCGACTTCGACGGGCTGGAGGGCCTGCTGACCGTGGTTCCGGTCAGCGTGCCTCTGAGTCGATTGCCAGTCGGCCATCCTGGATGACGACCTTGAGTTGCCGCTTCTCCGGTCGGGCGACGCCGTCCTGTCCCGTATAGGTGACGTCGACCGGAACGTTGACCGAGCCGTCCGGGTTGGGCGTGACCCCGCGCGCGTTGCGGGCGCTCACCGACTTGAACTGCCCCCAGTACTCCTGGAACTTCTGCTGGTCGCCGAAGGCCGCCTGACCGTTGCGGGACAGCATCGCCCAGGTCGCCTCCGGGTTCTTCGCGCCGCTGTAGTAGTCGATCACCAGCCGCCCGGCCTGCGACCAGTCGATCGGCCCGGACACCGGCGCCACCGGGTTGCTGGTCTCGCGCGGCGCGGCCGAACTGGTCGACGGCGGGTTCAGGGTGTTGCTGGATGCGGTCACCCCGCCCCGGTCCCGGTTCTGGCTGAGCACCATCGCGGTGATCACCCCGGCCACCGCGAACACCAGCACGAGCCCGACGATGACGGCGGTGCGCCGGCGCGGCGGGGCGCTGCCCGATGGCCGGGCGGCCGGCGGCGGCGAAGCGGGCCGGGGCAGGTTCTGGGTCGGCGGCGGCCCGGCCGGCGGGACCGGCGGGGCCGGGCGCACCGGCACCGTGCGGTCCACCTCGATCCGCCGGGTGTCCGGGTCGGCCAGGTTCGCGGTCGCCTGCGCCATCGTCGGCCGGTCGGCCGGCTCGGCGCTCAACATGCTCATCAGCACCGGGGTGAGGGTGCCGGCGTTGCGCGGCGGCGGGACGTTGCCCGAGGCCACCGCGTGTAACAGGGCCAGCGGGTTGCTGTTGGTGCCGAACGGCGGCGCGCCCTCGACCGCGTGGTAGAGCGTGGCGCCGAGGGAGAACACGTCGGACTCGCGGCCGGGCTGCTGCCCCCTGGCCACCTCGGGGGCGAGGTAGGCGGGCGTGCCGGCCAGCATCCCGGTCTGGGTGATCGTGACGTCGTCCAGGGTGCGGGAGATGCCGAAGTCGGTGATCTTCACCAGGCCGGCGTCGTCGAGCAGGACGTTGCCGGGTTTGACGTCCCGGTGCACGATGCCGGCCTCGTGCGCGGCGGTGAGCGCGGACGCCACCTGCTCGCCGATCTTGGCCACCTCGTCCGAGGTGAGCGTGCCGCGCTCGGCGAGCACCACCGATAAGCTCCGCGACCGCAGGAACTCCATGACCAGCCAAGGGTTTCCGTCGTGGTCGGCGACGTCGAACAACGCGATGGCGTTGCGGTGCTGTAAGCGGGCCGCGGTGCGCGCCTCGCGCATGGCGCGCCGCCGGGCGTCCTCGGCCTGCGACTCCGGCACGCCCGGTCGGGTCAGCAGCTGCTTGATCGCCACGATGCGCTCGAGCCGCTCGTCCTTGGCCCGCCAGACGACACCCATTCCGCCGCTGCCCACGGATTCCATCAGCCGGTAGCGCCCGGCGACCAGCTGCCCCGTCTCGATGGCCAGACTCCCTCACGTGCGTGTCTCGATCCCCGGTTCCGCGCCGCCCTCGAGGGTAACCGATCCGGCCACAGGCGACGGACGAAACCGGCCGACCCGCTGGCCAACCAAGCAGTTGTTTGGTTGACTGGAATCCGTGACGATCGCGGTCAGCGAGGAGCAGGTCGCCCTGCGGAACGGCCTGCGGTCACTGCTGTCCCGGGAGCCGGACCACACGCTGTGGACCCGGTTGTGCGAGATGGGAGTGGCCGGACTCACCATCCCGGAGGACTACGGCGGCCTCGGCGCCAGCCGCACCGACCTGCACGTGGTCATGGCCGAACTGGGCCAGGCGCTCCGCCCGGTGCCGCTGCTCGGCTCCGCCGTGCTGGCCGCGCAGGCCGTCCTGGCCACCGGCGACGAGCCGGCATGCCGGGAGCTGCTGCCCGGCGTCGCCGCAGGCGACACCATCGCCGCCCTGGCCTGGACCGGCCCGGACGGGCGCTGGGACCCGGAGACGGTCGCCTGCACCGCCGGTCCACTGTCCAATGTGGACTGGTCGGTCACCGGCGAGGCGCACTACGTGCTGGACGGTGCCGCGGCCGGCGTGTTGCTGGTGGCCGCGCGCACCGGCGACGGGCTCGGCCTGTTCCAGGTGGATCCCGGCCAGCCCACCGTGCACCGCGCCGCCACGCCCACCATGGACGAGAGCCGAAACCTCGCTACCGTGCGGTTCGCCGGCGCCCGGGCCCGCCGGCTCGGCCCCGCGGTGCTGTCCCCGGTGCGCGACCTCGCGTGCGTGGCACTGGCCGCCGAGCAGGCCGGCGCCGCCCGCCGCTGCCTGGAGCTGACCGTGGCCTACACCCGTACCCGGGTCCAGTTCGGCCGGCCGATCGGCTCCTTCCAGGCGATCAAGCACCGGCTGGCCGACCTGCACGTGCTGGTCGAGACCGCCGAGTCGGCCGCACTGGCGGCGGCCGCCACGCCTGCGGCGGATCTCCCACTGGCCGCCGCGGTCGCCAAGATCCACTGCGCCGAGGCGCTGGGCACGGTGGCCGCCGAGATGATCCAGCTGCACGGCGGAATCGCGATCACCTGGGAACACGACGCCCACCGCTACTTCAAACGCGCGCACGGCAGCGCCCAACTGTTCGGCGCCCCGGCCGAGCACGTGGCCCGGCTCAGCCGCTCCCTGACAGGCTAGCCACCCCCGCCACCAGTCTGTCCACATCGGACTCATCGGTGTACGGCGCGATCCCGGCACGCACCGCGCCCACGCCGGCAAGGCCCAGCCGCCGCGCGCACTCCGGGGCGTAGAACATGCCGGCCGGGGCGTTGACGCCGGCCTCGGCGAGCCGGGCGTACACCTCGGCGGAGGCGAAGCCGGCCACCGAGAACAGCACGGTCGGGGTGCGCGCCCGGTCCGGCGAGCCGTACAGCGTCACCCCGTCGATCTCGGCCAGTCCGGCCTCCAGCCGGACCCGCAGCCCGGTCTCGTGCTCCTCCATCGCCGCCATCGACCCGGCCAGCCGCTCACGCCGGGAACCGTTGCCCGGCACCAGGTTCGCCAGGAAGTCCACCGCCGCCGTGGTGCCGGCCAGCAGCTCGTAGGGCAGCGTGCCCAGCTCGAACCGCTCCGGCACGGCGTCGCTCATCGGCAGCAGCTTGTCCGGTTCCAACGACTCCAGCAGGGCCGGCGCGGCGGCCAGCGCGCCCAGGTGCGGCCCGAGGAACTTGTACGGCGAGCAGGCGTAGAAGTCCGCGCCGAGCGCGGTCATGTCCACCAGCGCGTGCGGGGTCAGGTGCACGCCGTCCACGTACACCAGCGCGCCGGCCTGGTGCGCCCGCGCGGCGATCGCCGGCACGTCCGGGCGGGTGCCGAGCAGGTTGGCCGCGCCGGTGACCGCGACCAGCCGGGTCCGCTCGGACAGCAGCCCGGCGACCGCCGCGACCGGCAGTTCGCCGCTTTCCGGGTCGAACTCCGCCCAGCGCACGGTCGCGCCGCACGCCTGCGCGGCCTGCACCCAGGGCCGGATGTTCGCGTCGTGGTCCAGGGAGTTGACCACGACCTCGTCACCCGGCCCCCACTTCTTGGCCAGCGCCCGGGAGATGTCGTAGGTGAGCGCCGTCATGCTGCGCCCGAACACCACGCCGCCGGGCGCGGCGCCGACCAGGTCGGCGATCGCCTGCCGGGCCGCGTGCACGATCCCTTCGGCCCGCTGCTCGGCGCGGGTGTTCGCGCCCCGGTTGGCCACCGCGGCGCGCAGCGTGCTGGCCACCGCCTCGGCCACGACGTCCGGCGTCTGCGACCCGCCCGGCCCGTCGAAGTGTGCCGCTCCCTCGCTCAGCGCCGGAAAATGCGCCCGGACCTCCGCCACGTCGTAGATGCTCACCGTCGTCATGACGACATCTCAGCACGAACCCGGGCGGCGCGGACCGAGGCGGACAGCGCCGCCAGGTCGAACGCTCCGTGGTGCCGCCGCCCGTTGACGAAGAACGTCGGCGTTCCGGAGACCCCGCTCAGGTCGGCGGAGTCGACGTCCTCGGCCACCCGCGCGGCGTACTCGTGCTCGCGCAGTGCCGCGCGGAACCGGTCCACGTCCAGGCCGAGCTCGGTGGCGTAGCGCACCAGGTGCTTCGGCTCCAGCTCGTCCTGGTGCGCCAGCAGAAGATCGTGCATCTCCCAGAACCGGCCCTGGGCCGCGGCCGCCTCGGTGGCCTCCGCGGCGAGCTGCGCGCGCGGGTGCACGTCGGTCAGCGGCAGGTGCCGCCAGACGTAGCGCACGTCGCCGAAGTCGGTCAGCAGCTCGCGCACCACCGACTCGGCGATGCCGCAGTGCGGGCACTCCAGGTCGCCGTACTCGAGCAGGGTGATCGACGCCTGCCGCGGTCCGCGGATGTGGTCGCGGTCCGGGTCGACCGGCACGGCCAGGTCGACGATGGTCTCCGAGGTGCCGAGCAGCGCCCGAATCCGCCTGGTCCGGGGCAGCAGCGCGGTGGCAAGGGACAGCAGCCGGGTCAGCACGGCGCCGATCAGCGCGGCGGCCAGGATGCCGAGCTTGGCCTCCTCCAGCCGGTCTCCGGTGAACGCCAGCGAGGCGACCAGCAGCGCAACGGTGAACCCGATCGCGGCCAGCGTTCCGGCGCCGGCCACCGCGGCCCAGCCGACCGGCGGCCGCACCCGGCCCCGGCTCAGCAAGGTCACCAGTGCCGATCCGCCGACGATGCCGATCGGTTTGCCGACCACGTAGCCGAGCACGATGCCCAGGGTGACCGGGGAGGTCAGCGCCCGGCCGAGGAACTCCGCGCTGATCGCGACCCCGGCGTTGCACAGCGCGAACAGCGGCACGATCACGTAGCTGCTCCACGGGTGGAACATCGCCGCCAGCCGCTCGTTCGGCGAGATCGCCGCCCGCAGGCCGTGGTCGGCCTCCCGGGCCAGCTCCGGCGTCGGCTGCTCGCGGAACAGCCGGAACACCTCGGAGGCCCGCTCGAGGTCGCTGCGGGCCGCCGGGTAGGCGTAGGTGAGCAGGCCCATCGCCAGGCCGACGATGATCGGCTCGACGCCGGAGCGCACCAGCGCCACCCAGACCGCGACGCCGAGCACGAAGTACACCGGGCCGGAGCGCACGCCGTACGCCCGCAGCCCCAGGATCCCGGCGAAGATCGCGATGGCGACCAGCAGCGCCGCCGGCTCGAGATGCTGCGTGTAGGCGGTGGCGATGACCACGAGCGCGACCAGGTCGTCGACCACGGTGATGGTCAGGATGAAGGCACGCAGCCGGGCCGGAAACCGCGGCCCGACCAGGGCGAGCACCCCCAACGCGAATGCGGTGTCTGTGCTCATGGCCACGCCCCACCCGGCCGCCGAGTCCCGGCCGGCGTTGAGCAGCAGGTAGATCAGCACCGGCAGGGCCATGCCGGCGAGCCCGGCCACCACCGGCAGCGCCATCCGCCGCCGGTCGCGCAGCTCGCCCATGTCGAACTCGCGGCGGGCCTCCAGCCCGATCACGAAGAAGAAGAACGTCATCAGCCCGGCGTTCACCCAGTGGCGTAGATCCATCGCCACACCATGATCACCAAGAGTGATCGCCAGCTGGGTACCCCACACCGTCTCGTAGGACGCCGGGTGCAGGTTCACCCAGACCAGCGCGACTACCGTTGCCATCAGCAGGACGACCGCGCCACCGGTCTCGGTCCGCAGGAAGGCACGCAGCGGAGTCTGCAGGTTGCGGGCCCACGCGGTGCGTCCCGCGTACGCCGCCGGTCGGTCGGTCATACCGGGATTCTCGCCTGACAAGCCGAATTACCACGAATGGACCAGCGGCCTCTCGTTCACCCGGCAGACACGATCAGGCATGATCGATGACTGTCGGCATGAATTGCATCTACGCAGAGCAACGACAACGGGGTTTCTTCATGAGTGCGAACGGCCCACGCCCGGGCATGGGCAGGGCCTGGCTCGGCTACCTTGCGGCCGGAGCGGGAGCGATCGTCGGGTACTACCTCATCCCGGCGGCGGGCGCCGGGATACCCGGCCGGGTCGCGGTGTACTGCCTGATCAGCGCGTCCGCCGCGGTCGCCGTGTGCACCGGGGTGCTGGTCCACCGGCCCCGCCCGGCGCTGCCCTGGCTGCTGCTCGGCGCGAGCCAGGTGGTCTACGCCGCCGCCGACTCCACCTTCTACATCTCGCACTACCTGCTCGGCCGCACCGGCTTCCCGTCCTGGGCCGACCCGCTCTACCTCGGCCACTACCCGCTCGTCGTGCTCGCCATGGTGCTGCTGATCCGCAGGCGCAGCCCCGGCCGGGACGTGCCGAGCGTGCTGGACGCGTCGGTGCTCGCGGTGGTGGCCGCGATGCTGTCCTGGCTCTACCTGATCGCGCCGCAGACCCGAACCGGCGCGCCGATGCTGGTCACCGTCACCTCGGTGGCCTACCCGGTGATGGACCTGGTGATGCTGGCCGCGGCGCTGCGGCTGATCCTCGGCGGCGGGCGGCGCTCGCCGTCGTTCGTGCTGCTCGCCGGCTACCTGCTGGCGATCTTCACCGCGGACACCGTCTACGTGCTGCAACAGCTCACCGGCTCCTACCACGCCGGCAACTTCCTCGACGCCATCTGGCTTTCCGGCAACCTGGCGCTCGGCGCCGCCGCACTGCACCCGACCATGACCAGGCTGGGCGAGCCGTCCGCGGTGAGCGAGCGGATGCTCGGCCGGGTCCGGATCGTGGCGCTGTGCGTTGCCGCCCTTGTCGCCCCGGCCACGCTGCTGATCCAGTACGCCACCGGCGCGCCGCACGCCGTGCCGGTGATCGCGGCGGCCTGCGCGGTGCTGTTCGTGCTGACCATCCTGCGGCTGCACGGCCTGGTGGTCGACCAGCGCCGGCTGGCCATCACCGACGGCCTGACCGGGCTCTACACCCGGCGGTTCTTCGAGGCGCAGCTGCCGCTCGAGGCGGAGCGGGCCCGGCGCAGCGGCGGCTCGATGGCCGTGGTGATCGCCGATGTCGACCGGTTCAAGTCGATCAACGACCGGTACGGCCACCCGGCCGGCGACCGGGCGCTGATCGAGATCGCGCACCGGCTGCGCCGGGTGTCCCGGTCCGGCGAGGTGCTGGCCCGGTACGGCGGCGAGGAGTTCGCCCTGCTGGTGCCGGAGGCCAGCCCGAACGACCTGCCCGGCATCGCCCAGCGGCTGCGCGACAGCGTGGCCAGCAGCCCGATGGCGGTGACCGACACCGAGTGGATCGCGGTCACCGTTTCGGTCGGCGCCGCCTGCCACCCGCAGCACGGCAGCGACCCGGACAAGCTGGTCGCCGCCGCGGACCGGGCGCTGTACTCGGCCAAGTCCGCCGGCGCCGACCGGGTGGTGGTCGGCACGCCCGCCGCGGACAACGGCGGCGACCCGGCGCTGGTCGACTACCTGTGCCGGATCGCCGACCAGGTGGACGTGTGCCTGTCCAGCTACAAGCACAGCCTGGCGATCAGCCAGTGGGCCGGGGTGCTCGCGGTGGCGTTGGGCCTCGACGAGCCGACCGTGCGGCGTACCGCGCTCGCCGGCCGGCTGCACGACATCGGCAAGATCGTCATTCCGGAAGCGGTGCTGACCAAGACATCGCCGCTGTCCGACGAGGAGTGGCGCCTGATGCGCGAGCACGCGGACTACGGATACCGGTTGGCCAGAACGGTTCCCGGGTTCTCCTCGGTGGCGCAGGTGATCCGCCAGCACCACGAGCGCTACGACGGCACCGGCTACCCGCAGGGCCTGCTCGCCCAGGAGATTCGCCCGGAAGCCCGGGTGATCGCGGTGTGCGACGCCTGGGCGGCCATGCAGGCCGACCGGCCGCACCAGGTGCAGCGCACCCTCCAGGAGGCGCGCCTCGAACTGCGCCGCGGCCGGGGCACCCAGTTCGACCCGGATGTGGTCGACCTGTTCCTCGACCTCCAGCAACGCGGCCGGGTCGGCGACCTCGACCGCGCCCACGCCAATCCGTAACCCGCGCAACGTCACATCGCGCGGAACCTAGACGGGCAGGTTGTTCCAGAACATCAGTTCGTAGCCCTGCAGCAGGCGGCCGTGCTCGCGGGCGGCGTCCAGGTTCACGCCGGCGTCCAGTGCGGCCTGGACCGCGGCCAGCGCCTGGTCCGTCAACTCGGGCACCGGGGTGGCGAAGAAGTCCAGGAAGCCGCACGCCGCGTCGTCGAACCCGTAGTGCTCGCGCAGCGCGGCGCCGAGGGCGGCGCAGTACTGGCCCCACGCGGCGAAGTTGGTCAGGATCGCCAGCACCGCGGCGGCCGGCTCGGCGTTGAGCGCGAGCCAGGCCTGGAAGGCCGGATACGCCTGGCAGGCCGGCCGCGGCCGGTAGGCGCGCACCGCGGCGTCGTCCATGCCGGCCGCGGCGGCCAGCGGGATCAGCATCGGCAGGGCCAGGCTCTCGCCCTGGGCCAGCCCGGTGAAGAACCCGCGGGCGTTCGGCTCCGGCGCGCGGGCGGCCAGCGCGAGGAAGCTGCGCCAGTCGCTCGCCACGATCCGGGTTTCCTCCGCGGCCAGCGCACCGATCGCGGAGATTGGTGCTTTTCCTTGCGCGACAAGGGGAACGAACTGGTTGGCACCCTCGTCCGGGGCCAGCTCGCTGCGGATGGCGTCGAGCAGTTCCTGCGCCGAGCGGGTCATCGGGTGAGCTCTCCTTCGCGGTCGGCCGAAGCGACCGGGTCCGCGCGGTGGTCCCGCCGGATGCCCAGCGCGGCCGGCACACGGGCGGTCAGGGCGGCCAGCCCAGCGTAGAGCAGGCCGGCCAGCAGCCAGGCTTCGACGGCGACCAGGCCGATCGACGGGACGACCTCCTGGCCCGGCAACAGACCCAGGCCCCAGGCGCCGAACAGCACGGCACCCAGCACGGCCACGATCGCCGGCCAGTTGGCCGGCGCGGCCTCCCGCCAGGACGGGACCGGGGTGACCGGCCGGGTGATCCCGAGCAGCCGGGGCAGCACGAACTGGTCCACGCACATCACCACCGTGGCGCACGGCAGCGCGATCGACGACCACCCGGCCACGGTGAAGAACCCGTGCTCCAGCCGGGGAAACCACCACGCGACCAGCGCCACGACGCCGGCCATGATCAGGCAGGTGTGCCAGCGCCGCCAGCCCGGAGCGTGCCCGACCACGTTCTGCCCGGCGGTGGTCATCTCGTAGTAGTTGCCGTCGTTGATCGCCACCACCAGCGCGGTGGCCACCAGCGCTCCCAGCCACAGCGCGCCGAACAGCGAATAGCCGACGACGTAGCGGTAGGCCGGCCCGAAGTCGAACGGCCCGGCCCCGGACAGCTCGGCCATCATCCAGCCACCGGCCACGAACAGCACCAGGCCGACCGCGACGGCGACCAGCAGGGGCAGCAGCGGCCAGTCGAACCGCGGTTTCCCGTAGCGCCAGGTGTCCGGCTCGTTGCCCCACATGACCGAGCCGATCGCCACGCCGATTCCGGCCAGGAACGGCAGTTCGGTGGTTCCCGGCGGGCTGGCGCCGAGCACCTCGGCCGGGATTCCGGTCAGTCCCTTGACCACCAGGTACAGCACCCAGATGATCATCACCGGGGCCACCACGTACCGGGCGAACGCCGCGATTCCGGTGAACCCGAACAGGTTGTTGACGATGCCGAGCACCGCGAACAGCACGGCGATCAGCGCGATGTTGCCCCAGCCGAACAGCCCGTCATAGAGCGTGGCGAGCAGGTTGAACGCGAACGCCGCCCAGCCGGCCGCGACGCCGATCAACAGCAGCGACACCAGCGCCGAGCCGAGCCGGCCGAAGATGGACCGGGTGAGCAGCGCGTGGGTCTGCCCGGTGACCGACCCGAGATAGGCCGCCGGCAGCGCGTAGCCGAGGTAGGC
This sequence comes from Actinophytocola sp., assembly GCF_035762905.1. Classification (GTDB taxonomy): domain Bacteria; phylum Actinomycetota; class Actinomycetes; order Mycobacteriales; family Pseudonocardiaceae; genus DASYTH01. Next base: position 3,783 of record NZ_DASUCC010000102.1, on the reverse strand, counting down.
CAGGCCGCCGAGTGCGCCCGCGGCCACCGCCTTGGCCAGCGAGTAGCCGGCGTCGTGGTACTGGAAGCCCAGGAACAGGAACGTGAACCCGGCGGCCAGGGTCGTCCACAGCGCCAGGAAGTGGTATCGGGACCGGCGTTCGGACAGCGGAACGATTCCCGCGCGGCTGGTCGAGTAGTCGTGCCGAACCGCGTCGGCGAGCTCCATCGCACACCCTCCGGTGGTTACGCAGTGAGATCGGGCAACTACCGACGTTAGCGATCAAGTCGGGTTCGTCGTCCACCGATCGGCGCAATCCGGTTGGGTGCCAACGGATCAGGACCGGGGCTGACCGGCCCCGACGCTGAAATCGTGACCCCACAAGCTGACCGCGGTGCTCTCCCGGGCGATCCAGCGCTCGTCCTCGACCGTCCGGCCCTCGCAGCCGAACTCCACGTCGAACCCGCCCGGGGTCTTCATGTAGAAGGACAGCATCAGGTCGTTGACGTGCCGGCCGAGGGTGGCCGACATCGGGACCTTGCGGCGCAACGCCCGGTCCAGACACAGCCCGACGTCGTCGGAGTTCTCCACCTCGACCATCAGGTGCACGATTCCGGTCGGGGTGGGCATCGGCAGGAACGCCAGGCTGTGGTGGCGCGGGTTGCAGCCGAAGAACCGCAGCCAGGCCGGCGGAGCGTCGGCCGGACGGCCGACGAACTGCGGCGGCAGGCGCATCGAGTCGCGCAGCCGGAAACCGAGCACGTCCCGGTAGAAACGCAGCGAGGCTTCATCGTCCTGTGTGGACAGAACGACGTGGCCAAGGCCCTGTTCCTCGGTGACGAACCGGTGGCCGTACGGGCTCACCACCCGCCGGTGCTCGAGCGCGGCGCCGTGGAAGATCTCCAGCGTGTTGCCGGACGGGTCGTCCACCATGATCAGGTCGGTGACCCGGCGGTCGGCCGCCTCGGCCGCCGTGCCCTCCTTGTACGGGACGCCGGCGGCCTCCAGCCGGCCGCACATCTCGCCAAGCTCGGCGACGTTGGCCACCTCCCAGCCGGCGGCCGCCAGCCGGTCCCGCTCGCCGGGCGTGATCACCAGCCGGGCCGGGAAGTCGTCCATCCGCAGGTACAGCGCGTCCGGGTCGGCGCCCCGGCCCGCCACCATGCCGAGCACCTTCAGCCCGAACACCCGCCACGCCGGCAGGTCGGTCGCCGCGATCCGCAGGTACCCCAGTGACCGGATGCCCATCAGGTACCTCCCAGAAAGTCCATGGTGATCCGGTTGAACTCGGCGAAGCGCTCCAGCTGCGCCCAGTGTCCGCACCGGCCGAACACGTGCAGCTCCGCGCGCGGGATGATCTTGAGCGCGACCAGGGCGCCGTCCAGCGGGTTCACCCGGTCCTCGCGGCCCCAGACCAGCAGCACCCGCTGGCGCAGCCGGTGCGCCTCGCGCCACAGCATGCCGTCCTCGTAGGTTTCCGGCCGGGTGAACGAGGCGCCCATGGATGCCATGGCGCGCAACGATTCCGGCTGGCTGGCCACCGCCCATCGCTGGTCCACCAGCTCATCGGTGATCAGCGACTGGTCGAAAACGAGCGTGCGCAGGAAGTCCGCGAGCTTGTCCCGGGTCGGGCCCGGCGGCGCGGTGAACGCGTAGATCCGCTTGACCCCCTCGGTCGGGTCCGGCCCGAACACGTTCAGGCCGAGCCCGCCCGGCGCCATCAGCACCAGCCGGCCGGCCCGGTCCTTGTGGCGCAACGCGAACCGCACCGCGGTGCCGCCGCCGAGGGAGTTGCCGACCAGGTGTGCCCGCTGCACCCCGAGCTTGTCCAGCAGGCCGAGCAGCGCGTCCGCGGCGAAGGTGAAGTACTGCCCGGTGACGTCCGGCTTGTCGGACAGCCCGAAGCCCGGCTGGTCCACCACCAGGGTGCGAAACCGTTGGGCGAAGAAGGGAAGGTTCCGCCCGAAGTTGCTCCACCCGGACGCGCCCGGGCCGCCGCCGTGCAGCAGCACCACCGGCGGCGCGTCCGCCGGTCCGGCCTCGTGATAGTGCAACCGCAACTCGCCGACGTCGGCGAACCCGCTCGTCTCGTCAAACCCAGGCATCGGCCACCTTCAAGCCCAACTCGGCCTGCCCGAACATCGCCAGCGCCTTCTCCGGGTCGTTGATCGCGTGCACCCGCCCGGCGTGCGCGTCCCGCCAGAACCGCTGGATCGGCGTGCCCACCCGCAGCGCCCGCCCGCCGGCGCTCTCGAACAGCCGGTCCACCGCCGCGATCGCCGCCCCGGTCGCGTTCACCTGGTCCCGGCGCACCCGCATCCGCAGCGGGAACGGAACCTTCTCGCCGGCCTCGACCAGCGCCATCTCCTCGGCCATGTTCCGCTCGATCTGCAGCACGGCCGCGTCGATCCGGCTCGCCGCGTCGGCGATTCGCAGTTGCGCGAAGGTGTCCTCGGCCGCTCGGCCGCCGGTCGTGGCCCGCACCCGCGCCCGGGTGTGCTCCAGGTACGCCGCGTAGGCCCCCTCCGCCATTCCCACCACCGGAACCGAAATCGAGCACGAGAACACCGACGCGAACGGCAGCCGGTACAGCGGCGCGGTGTTCACCCGCTGTCCCGGGCACACACACTTCCCCGTGTCCACAAAGGACAACGTCCGATACTCCGGCACGAACACCTCGTCCACGATGATGTCGTTGCTCCCGGTCCCCCGCAGTCCCACCGTGTCCCAGACGTCCTCGATCACGTAATCCTCGCGCGGCAGCAGAAAAGTCCGAAAGTCCGTGGGGTTCCCGTCCTCGTCGAGCACCAGCCCGCCGAGGAACACCCACCCCGCGTGATCACATCCGGACGAGAAACTCCACCGCCCCGTAAAGGAAAACCCGCCGTCCACCACCCGCGCCCGCCCCATCGGCGCATACGACGAACACACCAGCGTGTCCTCGTCGACCCCCCAGACCTCCTGCTGCGCCCGGTCGTCGAACAAGGCCAACTGCCACGGATGGCACCCCAACACGGAAGCCACCCACCCGGTCGACCCACAGGCTCCCGCGATCAGCCGCACCGCCCGGTAGAACTCGTTCGGATGCGCCTCCGCGCCTCCGTACCGCCGTGGCTGCAACAACCGAAAGAACCCGGCCTCAAGCAGTCCCTTGATCGACTCCCCAGAAACCCGCCGAGCGTCCTCGGTCTCCTGGGCCCGTTCCCGCAACACCGGCACCAACTCGCGCACGGCCGCCTCGACCCGTCCACTCATGCGCCCACACTAGAACACGTTCTCGTTTCTGTACATCCCCGCAGCTCAGCCCCCCGAGCCCCAGCCCCTAGCACCGCCCCAGTCCCGGCCCGGCCCCAACACCCCGAGTTCCCAACTCGAGCAACCGAGGCGCCGACCCCAGCAACCAAGTCCCCGACCCCAACACCCCGAGTTCCCGACCGCAGCACCCGAACTCCTGGCTCAAGCACCGAATTCCTGGCTCCGGCACCCGAACTCTTGGTTCCAGGCCCGCGCGTCGGCGATTCCGGACCGCGCATGAGGCGAGCTGGATTGCTCGGCGCTCGGTGCACGCCGCCGCCGCTGCGCGGCGGCCGCGCCGCGCAGCGGCGCGGCCGCCCAGCGGCATCGGCAACGGCAACCGAACCGACAACTCATCGCACCCTCACTGGCAACTCAGCTGCCGGACCCGGCAGCTCAGCTGCTGGATCCGGCAACTCGCCGAGGTTGGGCGGCGTGCCGTACGTCGTTGGACGGCACGCCGCCGAGGCGTGGGTCAGAGCTTGAAGTTGCTCAGAACGTGTTGCAGGT
>NZ_DASUCC010000101.1:0-80511 GCF_035762905.1 Actinophytocola sp. | reverse complement strand
CATCGCCGCGGTCTCCGGCTCGCTGATGCTGCTGCTGATGTGGGCCGCCGAATGGCCACTGGCCCAACACACCGCCACCGGCGAACTGACCCGCTCCACCAACCCGATCCTCGACGACCACATCATCTACGCCCTGGTCCTACTCACGCTGGCCGCCCTCTACGCCGGCCGCTACTACGGCCTGGGCCGCCGCTGGGAACGGCTCGACATCGTGCGCCGCAACCGCTGGCTGATCTGAAACCACCCCCGACCCGCCCGGCCGGCCCCCGGCCGGGCATCACCATCAGCACTGGTCGCCGGCGGGATCGGCTAATTCCGGCTGGCGGCGCGCACGGTCCCGGCGATCAGCACCGTGCCGCCGATCAGGAACGCCGCCCCGGCGCCGAGCAGGGACAGTGCGACCGGACGCAGAGCCGGTGCGGTGGCGCCGAAGTCGAGATCGGCGGCCAGTCCCGGTGCGGCGTTGGTGTTCATCACCACCAGCGACCAGCGACCGGGTTGTGGGTTCCAGAAGCCACCCGATGGTTCAACCGGCACACCGCCGAACTGGCCCGGCATCCGGTGGCTGTTCGAAAGCGGCTGGATCGGCAAGCGGCCCGAAACGCTGTGCGCCTCCCTCCGCGGCCGCAGGCGAGCCACCCGCATCGGTGCCGAAGCGCCAACGGTGTTCGGTGGCCGGCTTGACCCGGACCGAGCCACCGGCATGTTCGACCGGGCACTGGCCAAGCGAATGCCCGGCGACTTCCGCGACTTCGACGAAATCCGCGCGTGGGCCGGCCAGGTCGCCGAGACACTCATCGCCAAGGCACGGCGATAGCGCGGAACCACCATGGTCAGCACCGCACCCGATCCCCGGACCGTCCGCCGTGCTATCGCCCCTGGCCACCGTCGGCGCACAACACCCCAGCCGTGGCGGTGGTTTGGTCGGCGAGGCACCGCGCAACCGGAGCTGTGGGCTGCTGGGCTTGGTCCACTACTTGGTGATACGGTGTAGTGGTACTCGGTGCCACCGAGTACCAGGAGAGCGACGAGGGCCCACGATGGACGACCTGACGGAGATGCTGAAGGGCACGCTCGAGGGCTGTGTGCTTGAGATCATCGGTAGCGAGGAGACCTACGGGTACGCCATCACGCGTCGACTGAACGAACTCGGCTTCACCGACGTCGTCGAGGGGACGGTGTACACCATCCTGCTGCGACTGGAGAGGAACGGCCTCGTCCAGGTGACGAAGCGACCGTCCGGGCTGGGCCCGCCGCGGAAGTTCTATGCCCTCAACGGCGCGGGCCGCGAAGAACTCGCGACGTTCTGGGTCAAATGGGAGTACATCACATCACGGATCGACAAGCTCAAGGAGGGCGGGAGATGAATTTCTGGGAGACCATTACCGGCAGCGATCTCACCAGGGAATTCAAGGCGTTCGAAGCCCGGGCCGAGGCGTTGCCGGCTGACTACCGGGCGGCGTGGGAGGCGGTCAAGGGTCATCTCTTTGCCTACTCGGACTTCACCGGTCGAAACCTGATGCCGATTCTCGACAGTGCACTTGGGTTGCTCGAAGAGACGGCGGCCGATGGGCAGAACATTCACGAGGTGCTGGGCGACGACATCAAGGGCTTCTGCGCGGCGCTGGCCGGCGGAGAAGGCGCTCGGACCTATCGCGACCGGTGGCGCGAGCAGTTGAACAGGAACGTCGCAAGGAAATTGGCCCAGCTAGGAGGCTGACGTGGGCATCCAGGACATCATCGAGGGCAAGAAGCAGTGGCGGGCGCATGTGGCGCGGGTCAAGGCGCTCCCACCGGACTACCGGATCGTCTACAAGGAGATGCAGAGGTACCTCTTCAAGATCGGACCGGTCGACCTGGTTGACGGGACCCTGCTCTCCGGGATCGTCGATTTCTTCGAAGAGGGCGTCGCGGCCGGCAAGGGAGTCCTGGAACTCATCGGCGACGACGTCGCCGCCTTCTGCGACGACCTGGTCAAGGACTCGCGCACCTACGCGGACATCTATCAGGAGTCCATCAGCGCGGAACCCGGCACGGCCCACAAGTAACACCCGCTGCCCCAGCACCCGGAAACCGGCCTGCAGAGTCCCGCGCCGCGCACTGGTCAGCGCCCAACTCAGCCTGGGTGTCGGGTCATCGAGGCCGAGCAGGTTCACCTCGGCGTTGGTCTCGACCCCGACCACGCCGAGGTGATAGCACGAAACGCACCCCCTGCCACCCTGAGGGAGGCACTGTCGTTACCTGGAACGACAACCACTGCCCGGCCTGTTGAGGTTGCGGTTTCCTCGATGTCGCGGCACATGCCCGAGACGCCACCCGCCCCTGGGTCTGGCCGGAAGCGTTCAGCAGAAGGAGTTGAGGAATATGAAGGCCGCCATCTTCCGCGGTCCCGGTGTGGTCGAGGTCGGCGAGCGCCCGGATCCGCATCGACCGTCGGCATCGTCGGCTGGCGCGGTGGACCGGCACCGGCCCGGATCTACATCCCCGCGCTGATGGCGATACTGACACGTGTAAGTATCGGACGTTAGACTCCGTCACATTCGTTGGCAAGACAGCTCACGTGCGGAGGGAGTCGTTGTGTCCACGCCAGGGCGCCGGGTGACCAGCGCAGAAGTGGCCAAGCACAGCGGTGTCTCCAGGGCGACGGTCAGCTATGTGCTCAACGGCAACCCGAACCAGTCGATCTCCTCGCAAACCCGCCAACGGGTCCTCGATGCCGCCGAGCGGCTCGGCTACACCCCGTCCGCCCCGGCTCGGGCGCTGCGCTCCGGACGCAGTGACGTGGTCCTGTTCCTGCTGCCCGAGTGGCCGATCGGGCCCACCATCGCCAGGCTGGTCGAAGACCTCACCCGCAGCCTCGCCGCGTCCCGCCTGACCCTGCTCCTGCACACCCACCCACGCTCCGCCCGCCCGGTCGCCGACCTGTGGAAGGCCATCACCCCGGCGGCGGTCATCAACCACCAAGCGCTCACCGACGACGAGGTCCAAGTCATCCGCAGAGCGGGTATCCCCGTCATCGCCCCCAGCTACCAACTCGGTGGCGCGGCTACCTTCGCCGACTTCCAACACGCGATCGGACGCACCCAGGTCGAACACCTCGCGGCGACCGGTCACCGCCGACTCGGCTTCGCGCTGCCCGACGACGACCGGCTGCTCGCCTTCGCCCAACCTCGCCTGGACGGTGCCCGGCGGGCCTGCACCCGGCTCGGCCTCGACCACCCGGCCACGCAGACCGTCTCCCTCAGCGCCCACTCGGCCACCCAGGCAATCGACTACTGGCGCAGGACCCCACCCCGGATCACCGGTATCTGCGCCTACAACGACGAAGTCGCCCTGGCCATCCTGGCCGGTATGCGAACCAGACGGCTCGCCGCACCACACCATCTCGCCGTCATCGGCGTGGACAACATCCCGGCCGGCGCGCTCACCGACCCGGCTTTGACCACCATCACCACCGGCATGTCCGCACTGGGCCAACACCTGGCCACCGCGGTAGTCAACACCTTGGCCGGCAAACCAATCGAACCCGGTCCCGACCAAGACCTGCTCCAGCTAATCCGGCGCGACAGCGCATAACGGCCCCAGAGCGGCCGACAGGCCGCAGGCAACAGGGCGGAGCTGCCCAATGAGTCGAGTGACGCGGCCACCAACCCGTTACGCACTGTCGTTCCGCAGCAACGGATTGACGGCTTTCTCGCGCACGACCTCGTTTCGTCGCAGCGCGTGCTGTCCATCGACATCCATCCATCCGGGAATCACGACGAAGGAGTTCGCATGGCAATGTTGATCAGTCGTCGCGCCGTTCTGGCCACCGGCGCGGGCGCGGCCGCCGGGTTGACGTTGCCCGGCGTCGCTGCTGCCGACAGCAACCGAACCACCAGCGTGCGTTTCGTCCTCAACGCGGAGACGCTCGACGGCGGCGAGCAGATCACCTCGATCACCCTGGACACCTCCCGGCTCGGGCCGATCGACCCGACCAGCCTGACCACCAACACCTTCAGCGTGCACGCCAAAGCCACCAGCCCGATCGATACCGGCGGCCAGGCCGTCGGCTACGACCTCGACCGCCCGGTCACCGCCGCCCGCCTCGACCGCCACGGCAACATCGTGCTCGACCTGAGCTTCGCCGAGGGTCAAGTCGGCGGCGGCACCCTCGGCTTCCTCGTCCGCATCTTCCGCAACGTCCAACTCGACCTCGTCTACACCATCACCCAGAACACCCCGCTCGCCCGGCGCCACGGCCGACCGATCACCATCGGCCGCTTCGTCCAGGGCGCCCTGGCCAACCCCGAGGTCGACGCCTTCACCTACCACATCTCGGGCTCAGGCATGAAATACCGGCTCTACTCCCCCACCCGCTCGGCCCGGCACGGCCGGCATCCGCTGATCGTCTGGCTGCACGGCGGCGGCGAAGGCGCCTCCCTACCCGACAGTTACTACGACAACGAAACCACCCTGCGCGCCAACCGCGGCGCCCTGGGTTTCACCACCCGCGAAGCACAACGCATCTTCCACGGCGCCTACGTCGTGGCCCCGCAGAGCACCTCGGCCTGGCTGGACGACGGCCCCCGCTTCGCCCCGCTCATCCAGGAGATCATCCGCGACGTCGTCCGCAGGCGCGCTGTCGATCCCGACCGCATCTACGTCACCGGCGCCAGCAACGGTGGCTACATGAGCCTGAAGATGACCACCGTCTACCCCACCATGTTCGCCGCGTCCGTCCCGATCTGCGGCGTCGTCACCTCCCTACGGCCAGGCGACCCACCACAAATCCCCGACGCCGAACTGGCCGCGATCAGCACCCCCACCTGGCTGGTCGCCTCCAACGACGACACGACCGTCAACCCGCAGGCCAACACCGTCCACGCGCACGACCTCATCCCCGGCTCCCTGATGTCGCTCTACGACCACGTCATCTGGAACGGCCACCAGTTCCCCGGCCACTGGTCCTGGATCTACGTCGCCCGCAACGATCCCACCATCGACGGAACCCACATCTGGCAATGGATGGCCGACCAACAGCGCTAGTTGGGTGCGGCCGCCAGGTCGATTCGGGCCGTGCACTGTCTGCCGGCGTTGGCGAGCCTGTCCGGTCCGGTGTCGACAACGCCGAGGCGGACCAGGCCGGGGGTCGGGGACGGCCTGGTCCAGGTCGTCGTAGTAGATGGCGAACACGTCGGTCTGGGGCCAGAAGTAGATCTCCCCGGGGATGGGGTCGTGGATCGGGGTGCTGCCCTCGGCGCTGAGCCGGTGCGGCAGCGGTCCGGACTTGGCTTGCCGCCACACGTCGTGGTGCTCCACCGAGTTCCCCGACAGCACCATGACCGGGCGGCCGGCCAGAGCGTGCGTCGCCAGCCACGCCGCGACCGCGTCGGCCTGGATTCCCGCCTCGCCCCACGGCAGCCGACGCCAACCGCCGTGGCTGCCGTGGCGGTCGGCGACGAGTACCCGGTCCGGATGCGCCGTCCGGCCGGCTTCGAACACCTCGACCAGAGTGCTCGCGTGCTCGGCAAGCGGTGTGCGGCTGCGCGGCAGGATCGCGCCGTCGGACCGGTCCTCCCGCTGCACCAGGACCGGCGCGAACGGCGCCGGTGCCCGCGGCCTGCTCGTTCGCCGCGCGCGCACCCGGCGTGGCGTCCGTGGTGTCCATTCGGCTTCAGCGGTGTGCGGCCAGGTCGAAGGGGCGGGGGTAGGGCGCCGGGTGGTAGGTGATGTAGGCCGGTGTGGCGGTGGGGTCGATGGTGCTGGCGAGGTTGTTGAGGGTGGCGGGGGCGGTGCTTGGCCAGCGGCCGGTGTTGATGCGTTGCTCGAGGGTGCGCAGGGCGGCGAGCATTTCGCCGGTGGTGAAGGTGCAGTGCCCGGGGCGGTGCACGAACGCCTGGCGCAGCAAGGTGTCACGTCCGGCGGCGTGCACGGTCTCGGCGTAGGCAGCTTCGGCCTGGACCGGCACCAGGTTGTCGCCGGTGGTGTGGATGGTGAGCATCGGTTTGGTGATCCGGCCGGTGAAGACGATGTTGTGGATCAGGTAGCCGACCGCCCGCAGGTCGGGGGTGATGCGGGGGGCGCGGTTGAGGGTGTCGAGGTCCGCGGCGAGGGAAAGTCCGGCACGGGCGTAGAGCGTTTCGACCTCGGGGCGGTCGGCGGAGCGGGCCAGGATGCGGGCGTAGTCCACGCCGATGTTCCAGGACATGTTGCCGCCGGCGCGGGTTTCGGCCTCCTGCCGCCAGGACAGTCCGACGTGGATGGTGCCGTGCAGGGTCTGGAACTGGTTGCGTTGTGCGGTGTCGACATCGTCGGGCGCGGGTTCGGGCATGCTGGGGTCGGTCCAGGCCGGCAGGTTGTGCAGCGCGGCGGCCAGCGCGATGCGGGCGCGCCCGGTCGGGGTGGCCTGGGCGGCGTCGAGTGCGGCGGTCAGCTCATCGCGGGTGGCCAGCGCGGTGGCCTGATCCGGGAGGCGCACCAGCGAACGGGTCGACGCCGGGGCGAGCAGGGTCTTGATCGCGAACAACGGGTCGAGGGTGTTGTTCCACAGGGCCACGCCGCCCATTTCCAGCCCGCACATGGCCAGGGTGCCGGCGAAGCGGTGCCCGGCCCGCTCGGCAAGGCCGGTGGTGATCATGCCGCCCATCGAGGTGCCCCAGGCGATGGTGCGCCGGGGCTGGCCGAACCGCGCGGTGAACACGTCCAGGGTGGCGAGTTGGTCGGGCAGGGCACGTTCGACGATCCAACCGGTATCCGGGTATGAGGAGCCGATCAGCGCGTATCCCTGGCCGAGCAGCGCGGTCCGCTCCGCGTCACCGGGTGCGTTCCGGGCCGGGTTCGGCCCGCCCTGGGGAACGTAGCCGTGGCTGTACAGCAACACGGTGCGGTTCCAGTTGGCCGGCACGTCCAGCACATAGCCGGCCCCGTCCGGCAACACACCCTCCACATGCGACGGTGTGCCGGTGGCGGCGGCGTGGCCCGGTGCGAGAAGGCCGATGACCAACACCAGCGGAGCGACGAGGCGGGCGAGTCTCATGCGCGATCTCCTGTCGTGTGGCGGGTCGGCGGCACCTCATATCATGCGACATAGGCATGGTCTCCCGTCAAGCTAATGGGTAATATCTGCGAAGGATGAGACCATCACGAGGTGATCGAGACACCTGTCGGGACCGACCTGCCCGAGGCCGCGCGGTCCGCCTCCCCGCGGCCCGGACCGGAGCGCGGACCCAGCGCCCGCGCCTACCTGTTGATGGTGCTCGGCCTCTACGCCTTCGATCAGGGCGATGCCGCCTGGACCCAAACGATCATCGAGGCACTCGCCCTTACCGGGTTCGAGGACAAGGCCGCACGCAAGGCGCTCGCCCGCACCGCCGAGGCCGGCCTACTCGCCGCGCGGCGCGACGGACGCCGCACCCGCTGGCAGCTCACCCCCGCCGGCCATGACTACCTCAGGACCGCCAAAGCGCGGCTCTTCGCCCCCGGCCCGGACGCCGACTGGAACGGCGACTGGCTGATCCTGCTCGCCAGCGTCCCGGAAAACCACCGCAACCTGCGCCACCGGCTGCGCACCTCCCTCGGCTGGGCCGGCTTCGGCTCCCTCGGACCCGGTGCCTGGATCAGCCCACACCCCACACACGCCCGCGAAGCCCGGCACATCCTCGACACCCTCGGTGACCCCATCCACGGCACCCTCATGCACGCCCGCCTCGACGATCCCGACGAACGCCACCGCCTCGTCGCCCAAGCCTGGGACATCCCCGACCTCGACCAGCAGTACCGCGCATTCCTCGACCACTTCGAGCCCGTCTCCCCCCGTTCCCCCGGCGAGGCCCTCGCGCAACTCAGCCACCTGTTCTACCAATGGCGCCGCCTCCTCCTCGTCGACCCCGGCCTGCCCCCCGCCCTGCTGCCACCCGACTGGAGCGGTGAACACGCCCGCCGACTCCTGCTCAACCGGCACACCACCTGGCACCCCACCGCCATCACCTGGTGGCAGGACCAGGAAAACAGGAAGTAGGGCGGCGCCCGGCGACCAGGTGACAAAAACTGCGGCGAGTGCGCGTCGGCGCTACCGTGAATCGTCGACGCCGACGACGTCGAGGCGGTCGGCAAGGCGAGTATCCAGTCGTACCGGGGTGAGGTGGTCGAGCGCCAGGCGGCGCCACCCCGACCAAACGTTCTCGGTTCCTGCGTGGACGCTGCCTGGCGAACATCGAAGCGTCCACCGCAAACTCCGGAGGACGATGATGCGCACGCTGTCCAGCATCATTCCCGAAACCGCACTGACCGAAACGGCCCACTTCGTCGCAGCCGGACTGTCCGGTGGCGACACCGACCCGGTGCGAACCCTTGCCACCAACCGATCCGCGCGGTTCCACGCGGCCACCTGCCCACTGCACGGCCTGCTCGGCGAGCACCACTACGTCCGGCTGCATCCCGGCGGGGAGCAGGCGACCGAGGTCGCCCTGCTGGTCTCCACGGTGCCGCAAGAGTTGGCCGACTCGATGCCGGACCCGCTGGCGCTCGAGCTGCTCGGCCGCTGCTTCCCGGTGTCCGTCGACGGTGTGCTGCCCGACGAGTTGATGCCCTTCCCGTTGCCCTTCGCCACCTTCGGCGTGACCCCGCTCGAGGCGCTCGACACGGGCGCCGTGGTGGCCAGGCGGTCGCCCGATGCGGTCCCGCACGTGGTCCGGGCCTGGATCGCCGCCGCAGGCCGCTGAGCTCGCGGCGGGCGAGACCTCAGATGTCGTCCACCCGGGCCGTGAGCACGTCACCCCGGGTGTTCAAGGCGATGAGCCGCACCCGCAATCCCAGGGCGTCGGCCGTGGTGTTGAACTGCGTCGAGGTGTGCAGGGTGATCGGGATCGTCCGGTGCCGCTTGGTCAACCTGAGGTGCACGGTCGCGTCACCCTCCCAGAAACACACCTGACCCGGCCGGCACCGCGAGTCGTCGGTGACGGCCGCAAAGGTCACCTTGACACCCCGGCCCTTCACGATCGCCGACTCGCCCAGCTCGAGCGAGAACCTCGACCCCACCGTGATGACCTTCGGATGCGTGGCCGAGGTGTCGGCCGAGCTGTAGCCGACCCCACCCAGGCCGACGAGCGCCGCCATGACCGTGACGGAAACCCAGCCTCGCAACATCGAAACCACTCCCGCCGGCCTGGTCCGCGAGCCCCGCGAACCTCCCAGGTACTCCGACCGGCCACAACGTACGCGCGCAACGTCCAGACTGCCCGGCGGATCACGCCATCGGGTTACACCCCTCGAGCGCTACCGCAGTTCGAATGCGCTGCGTAGGCCCTCGGGTGCCGGGTGGTCCACCGGCTGACGAATTCACTTGACAATTCGCCTTTTTCTCACGTCGCATCCTCCGCCTGAGGGATCCCGGACAGTGGTGGCCGAGTGCTAATCTTGCCGTGCCTCTATGCCGCGTTTTCGGAGCGGCTTTACGACTATTCCTTGGCCTCAATTGGAGTGGAACGTGACCGATCTTGTGGAGCCCGCGCAACTCTCCGAAAATGGTCGGCCACAGCTGAGTCTGGCGACCGAGGCCGCGCGAAACCTGGCCACCACGACCAAAACCGTGCCGCAGATGCAGGCGATCACCTCGCGGTGGTTGCTGCGGTTGTTGCCGTGGGTGCAGGCGTCCGGCGGGGTGTACCGGGTGAACCGGCGGTTGACCTACCAGCTCGGCGACGGCCGGGTGAGCTTCACCAATGTCGGAGCCGATGTCCGGGTCATTCCGCAGGAACTCCGCGAGCTTCCGATGCTGCGTGGATTCGAGGACGACGACGTGCTCGTCGCGCTCGCCGACCGGTTCGAACAACGGGAATTCGCGGCCGGCGAGACTTTGGTCGAACGCGGCACGCCGGCGGATCAGATCATTCTGATCGCGCACGGCAAGGTGAACAAGATCGGGGTCGGTCCGTACGGCGACGACACCGTCCTCGGCGTGCTCGCCGACGGCGACCAGTTCGCCTACCAGGCCGTCCTGGAACGGGGCGACGCCTGGGACTTCACCGCCCGGGCGGTCACCAGGACCACGGCCCTGGTGCTGTCCCAGAGCTCCTTCGAGGAGCTGGTCGGCCAGTCCGATGCGTTGCGCGCGCACATCGCGGCGTTCACCTCCGGCCCGAAGCCGGCGCACAACGACGCGGGCGAAGCGGCGATCGCGCTCGCGGCCGGGCACACCGGCGAGCCGGAGCTGCCCGGGACGTTCGTCGACTACGAGCTCACGCCGCGGGAGTACGAGCTGAGCGTCGCGCAGACCGTGCTGCGCATCCACACCCGGGTCGCCGACCTCTACAACGAGCCGATGAACCAGGTCGAGCAACAGCTCCGGCTGACCATCGAGGCCCTGCGCGAGCGCCAGGAGCACGAGATGATCAACAATCGGGAGTTCGGCCTGCTGCACAACGCGGACCTGTCCCAGCGCCTGTCCACCCGCACCGGTCCGCCCACTCCGGACGACCTGGACGAGCTGCTTGCGGCGGTGTGGAAGGAGCCGACGTTCTTCCTGGCCCACCCGCGCACGATCGCCGCGTTCGGCCGGGAATGCACCCGGCGCGGGGTCTACCCGCAGGCCATCGACGTGCAGGGACACCAGGTGCCGGCCTGGCGGGGCGTGCCGCTGTTCCCGTGCAACAAGATCCCGGTGTCCGGCACCGGCACCAGCTCGGTGCTGCTGATCCGCACCGGGCAGGAGCGGCAGGGCGTGATCGGCCTGCACCAGACCGGAATCCCGGACGAGTACCAGCCGGGCCTCTCGGTGCGGTTCATGAACATCAACGAGCAGGCGGTCATGTCCTATCTGGTCAGCGCGTACTACTCGGTCGCGGTGCTGGTCCCGGACGCGCTGGCCGTGCTGGAGAACGTCGAACTGGGCCGGATAGATGGCTGAACCGAACGGCGCGGCGCTCAGCCTGAGTACCGCCGCCGCCCGAAACCTGGCCAGCACCACCAAGACCGCACCCCAGATGCGCGGCAGCACCCCGCGCTGGCTGCTCCGGGCACTGCCCTGGGAACAGGTTTCGGCCGGCACGTACCGGGTCAACCGCAGGCGCACCTACCCGGTCGCCTCCGGCCGGGTGAGCTTCACCTTCGTCGGCACGGACTTCCGGGTCGTCCCGGCGGAGCTGCGCGAGCTGCCGGCGCTGCGTGGCTACGACGACGAGGACGTGCTCACCGCGCTCGCCGACCGGTTCGAGCAGCGCGAGCTGCGGCCGGGTGAGCAGGTCGCCGAGCACGGCCGGCCGGTCGAGGCGCTGATCCTGATCGCGCGCGGCAAGCTGCACAAGATCGGCACCGGTGCCTACGGCGACCCCAGGCTGCTCGCTGTGCTGTCCGAGGGGGACTTCGTCGGCGAGACCACGCTCGACGGGCAGCCGGACAGCTGGCCGTTCACCGTCCGCGCGATCACCCCGTGTGTGGTGCTTTCCCTGCCCCGACAGGCATTCGCGGACCTGTCGGAGCAGTCCGGGTCGTTGCGCCGCCAGGTGCAACGGTTTCGCACCGCACGCCGGCCGCCGCGGAACAAGCGCGGCGAGGCCGACATCGAGCTGGCCGCCGGGCACACCGGCGAGCCCGACCTGCCCGGCACGTTCGCCGACTACGACACCGCGCCCCGGGAGTACGAACTGAGCGTCGCGCAGACCGTGCTGCGCATCCACACCCGGGTCGCCGACCTGTTCAACCGGCCGATGAACCAGCTCGAGCAACAGCTTCGGCTGACCGTCGAGGCGCTGCGCGAACGCCAGGAGCACGAGCTGGTCAACAATCCCGGGTTCGGGCTGCTGCCCAACGCCGACCCGGGCCAGCGGATCCCCACCCGGACCGGCCCACCCACCCCGGACGACCTGGACGAGCTGCTGTCCCGCCGGCGCAAGTCCCGGTACTTCCTCGCCCATCCGCTGGCCATCGCGGCCTTTCACCGGGAATGCACCGACCGCGCCGTCGATCCGGGCAGCACCGAGGCGCACGGCGCTCGGTTCACCGCCTGGCGCGGGGTGCCGATCCTGCCCTGCGACAAGATTCCGATCAACCCCGCGGGCGTCACCTCGATCATGGTGATCCGCACCGGTGCGGACAGCCAGGGGGTGGTCGGGTTGCACCGGAAGGGAATTCCGGACGAGATCGAGCCGAGCCTGAACGCCCGGTTCATGGGGATCACCGCACAGGGGATCATCTCCTACCTGGTCAGCGCCTACTACTCGGTCGCCGTTCTGGTGCCGGATGCGTTGGGGGTACTGGAGAACGTCGAACTCGGCAGGGTGGCATGACGACGCTCGAGGGGGCCGCCGCCCGGCCCGCGGCCGAAGTGCTGGCGGCCTGCCGCGCCATGGTGTCCCCGGCGCTGCGCTCGGCCGTGGACACGTTGCCCAGCACGGCCCGGCACCTGGCCGGCTACCACTTCGGCTGGTGGGACCAGCACGGTGCACCGACGCCGGCGCACGGTGGCAAGGCGCTGCGGCCGGCGCTGGTGCTGCTGGCCGCCGAGGCCGTGGCGGGCCCGCCGGTCGCCGCGGTGCCGGCCGCGGTGGCGGTGGAGCTGGTGCACAACTTCTCACTGGTGCACGACGACGTGATGGACCGCGACCGGATCCGCCGGCACCGGCCGACCGTGTGGGCCACGTTCGGGATGAGCGCGGCGATTCTGGCCGGCGACGCGCTGCTGACCCTGGCTCTCGACGTGCTGGCGGCCAGCGGCCATCCCGCGGCCCGGACCGGGCTGCGGATGCTCGCAGGCGCCGTGCAGGATCTCGTCGCCGGCCAGTGCGCGGACGTCGATTTCGAGCAGCGGCACAGCGTCGGCCGGGCCGAATGCGAGGCCATGTCGGCCCGCAAGACCGGTGCCCTGCTCGGCTGTGCCGCCGGGCTCGGCGCGCTGTACGGCGGCGGCACCCCGGACCGGGTCGACCGGTTGCGGGCGTTCGGCGCACACCTGGGGCTGGCGTTCCAGCATGTCGACGATCTGCTTGGCATCTGGGGAGATCCGGCGGTCACCGGCAAGCCGGTCCATTCCGACCTGCGGGCCGCCAAGAAGACCCTGCCGGTGGTGGCCGCGCTGACCTCGGGCACCCGGCCCGGCGAGGAGCTGGTCGAGCTGTACCGGAGCGGGCCGCCATTACCCGAGGCCGAGCTGGCCAGGGCGGCCGACCTGGTCGACCGGGCCGGCGGCCGCTCGTACTCCCGGAACGAGGCCGCCATCCACCTCGACCGGGCGCTGCACGAGCTGGTCACCGCCGTGCCCGCATCCCGGGCCGTGGCCGACCTGAGCTCACTCGGCCGCCACGTCACCCGCCGGGACCATTGACCGCGAAACAGAGGGAAAGTCGTCGCCGATGGACGGTCAACCGTTCGAACTGCCCGAGTTCTACGTGCCGTACCCGGCACGGCTGAACCCGCAGCTGGAAGGCGCGCGCCGGCACAGCCGGGAATGGGCGCGCGAGCTCGACATGGTCGACGTGCCGCAGCGGGGCACGGTCATCTGGACCGAGCGGGATCTCGACTCGCACGACTACGCGCTGCTGTGCGCCTACACCCATCCGGACGCCACCGGGCCCACGCTCGACCTGGTGACCGACTGGTACGTCTGGGTCTTCTACTTCGACGACCATTTCCTCGAGCTGTACAAGCGCACCCGCGATCTCGCCGGCGCCAAGGAGCACCTGGCCCGGCTGTCCGCGTTCATGCCGGTGTCCGGTGTGGTCACCGAGGAGCCGACGAACCCGGTGGAGCGCGGGCTGGCCGACCTGTGGGCGCGCACCGTCGCGCACCGGTCGGCCGGCTGGCGGCGCCGGTTCGTCGAGAGCACCCGCAACCTGCTCGACGAGTCGCTGTGGGAGCTGGCCAACATCAGCGCGGAGCGGGTGCCCAACCCGATCGAGTACATCGAGATGCGCCGCAAGGTCGGCGGCGCGCCGTGGTCGGCCAACCTGGTGGAGCACGCGGTGAACGCCGAGGTGCCGGACCGGATCGCGGCCAGCCGGCCGATGCGGGTGCTGCGGGACACCTTCTCCGACGGTGTGCACCTGCGCAACGATCTGTTCTCCTACCAGCGCGAGGTGGAGCGCGAAGGCGAGATCAACAACGGGGTCCTCGTCCTGGAGCGGTTCCTCGGCTACCCGACCCAGCGCGCCGCCGACGCCGTCAACGACGTGCTCACCTCCCGGTTGCACCAGTTCGAGCACACCGCGATCACCGAAGTTCCGGCGCTGTGCGACGAGCACGGTCTCGACCCGGCCGCCCGGCTCGACCTGTTCGCCTACGTCAAGGGCCTGCAGGACTGGCAGTCCGGCGGCCACGAGTGGCACCTGCGATCCAGCCGCTACATGAACCGGCGGGCGGACCTCGCCCCGGGTGTCCTCGGTGGACCGACCGGGCTGGGCACCGCGGCGGTACGGATACCTGCCTCGGTCCTGCGCACCGCCCCGCAGCGGATGCGCGCCTTCAGCCACGTTCCGTTCCAGGTGGTCGGGCCGACGCCGGTGCCGGACTTCGACCTCCCGTTCGCTCTGCGACTGAGTCCACACCTGGACACCGCCCGCCGGCTCAACGCCGAGTGGACGCGCCGGACCGGGATCCTCGGCGAGGCGGTGTGGGACGAGCACAAGCTGGACGCGTCCGACCTTCCGCTGTGTGCGGCCGGGATCCATCCGGACGCCACCGTGGAACAGCTCGTCCTGTCCTCGAACTGGCTCACCTGGGGCACCTACGCCGACGACTACTTCCCGATCGTCTTCGGGCGGTTCGCGGATCTGGCCGGCGCCAAGGTCTGCGTGGCGCGGCTGACCCAGTTCATGCCGGTCGGGCCGGAGCCGACCCCGGTTCCGGTCACCGCGCTGGAGCGCGGCCTCGCCGACCTGTGGGCGCGCACCGCCGGTGCGATGACCGCTGGCGACCGGACCGAGTTCCATTCGGCCGTGGTGGACATGCTGGACAGCTGGCTGTGGGAGCTCGCGAACCAGGCGCAGCACCGCATCCCGGATCCGGTCGACTACATCGAGATGCGCCGGGACACGTTCGGCTCCGGGCTCACCGCGAGCCTGTCCCGGCTGCCCCACGGAAAGCGGGTGCCGGCCGAGGTCTACCGCTCGCGCCCGGTGCGGGCCATGGAGAACTCGGCCATGGACTACGCCTGCCTGCTCAACGACGTGTTCTCCTACCAGAAGGAGATCCAGTTCGAGGGCGAGATCCACAACGGCGTCCTGGTGGTGCAGCACTTCTTCGACTGCGACCGGGACCGCGCACTGGACGTCGTCGCCGACCTGATGTCCTCGCGCCTGCGCCAGTTCCAGCACGTGGTGGCCACCGAGCTGCCGGCGTTGTGCGACACCGCGGAGCTGGACCAGGACGCCCGCGCGGAACTGGTCGGCCACGCCCGCCGACTCGAGGACTGGCTGGCCGGAATCCTGAACTGGCACAAGGAATGCCGCCGCTACGACGAGGCCGAGCTGCGCACCCATCCGCTCCCGGCGACCGGTTCGGCCTTGGAGTTGCTCAAACACCGCGCGGCCGGACTCCGGTAGAAATCGGGAGTGCTCATCACCTCCCGGTCGGCCGCGGAGTACCGGGCGATGTTCGACCTGACCGCCGGCGAGCTGGCGGCCGGCTCGGTGCTGGACTGCTGCGCGGGTGGATCCAGCCTCACCGCCGAGACGGCCGGCCGGGTGCTGGCCGTCGATCCCGCCTACGCGCTCGGCCCGCGCCGGCTCGCCGCCCGGGTGCTGGCCGCGCTGGCCGACGGCGACCGGATCATCAGCGCGCACGCCGACCGGTTCGAGTGGAGCTGGTACGGCGATCCCGGACGCCGCCACGCCATACGCACCGCCGCCGCCCGCGCCTTCCTGACCGACCTTCGCCGCCGCCCCGGCCGCTACGTCGCGGGCGCGCTGCCCCGGCTGCCACTGGCCGACGCCAGCGTCGATCTGGTGCTCTGCTCCCATCTGCTGTTCACCTGGTCGGACCGGTTCGGCCTGGACTGGCACCGGCGGGCGCTGGCCGAGCTGATCAGGGTGGCCCGGCACGAGGTGCGGCTCTTCCCGCTGGTCGTCCAAGGCACCGGCGAAACCGTGCCGTTCCTGGAAACCCTCCGCGCCGAGCTGCACGGCCTTGGGCACCGGACCCGCCTGTGCCCGGTGCCCTACCGCTTCCAGCGCGGCGCCGACGAGATGCTGCTGGTCGAGAGGGCCCCTAGCCAGTAGCTGCCTGGAGGGCGTCCACGCGGCCTTCGCCGAAGTAGGAGTTCACCGCGGTGCTGCCGGTGCAGCGGGCGTCGCCGGTCGGGCAGCGCAGGTTGTCGGCCTGGGTGGCGAGCCGGGAGCGCAGGGTGGCCGGGGTGGCCGCCGGGTCGACGCTGGCCAGCAGGGCGGCGACGCCCGCCACGTGCGGGGAGGCCATCGAGGTGCCGGACAGCGAGCCGTAGCCGCCGCCGGGCAGGGTGGAGAACACGCCGCTGCCCGGTGCGGCCAGGTGGATCTTGTTGGTGCCGAAGTTGGAGAACGACGCCTTGGCGTTGCTCGAGGTGATCGCCGAGACGCTGACCACCCCGGGCAGTTCGGCCGGGATGCTCAGGCAGGAGTTGGTGACCGTGCGCAGGACCGGGGTGGAGTCGTCCGGACTGGTGCTGTCGGTGGTCTTGGCGGCCAGGTTGTAGTTCTCGTTGCCGGCGGCGGCCACGTTGAGCACGCCGCGACCCTCGGCGTAGGCGACCGCGCGCCGAGTGCCCTCGAGAATCGCGTCCTGGTCGAGGTTGTTGGGGCAGTTGAACAGCCACGGGTCGGTGTAGTAGCTGTTGTTGGTCACGTCCAGGCCCACGTCCCCGGCGAAGACGAAGGCGCACACGGTGTTCTCCGGGAAGAACAACGTGGTCTCCACTTCGGCGATGCGCACCGAGGAGATCCGGACCGAGGGCGCGACGCCGACCATGCCCCGGCCGTTGCGGGCCGCGGCGACGGTGCCGGCGACATGCGTGCCGTGCAGGTGTACCGGACGCCACGCGCCGGGCCGGGTGTCCAGCCGGCCGTAGGCGCACGAGGCCGATCGGGTGGCGTCGAAGTTGGCCCGCAGGTCGGAGTGCTGGTCGTCGACGCCGGTGTCGAAGATGCCCACGGTGACCGACGGCGAGCCGGGGTTGACGTCCCACGCGCGGTTCGCGCCGATCTGCGACATGTCCGTGCGCACCGGCTCGCTGGTCGGCGGGGCCTGCTGAGCCGGCGACGGCGGGATCGCCGGGTCCGCCGCGCTCGCCGGCACGTCCGACGTGCGGGTGGCGCCGACCTTCTGCACCCCGGCCACCCCGCGCATCGTGGCCGCGAACGTCGTCGACGTCGAGTGCGCCACGAGCACGCCGATCGCGTCGTAGCCGGCGTACACCGTGCCGCCGTTGGCCGACACCGCGGCCCGGGCGTCCGCCGTGGCGTTCGGGGCGGTGATCACGAAGTAGGCCCGCAGCCCGGCCAGCGGTGCCCCGGCGGCGGTGCCGGAACCGGCCACGGTCAGTCCGGTGACGAGCCCGATGGCGAGGGCGGCCGCGGTGGCGGCGCGTCGGAGCAGCACGATGTCCTCCAGGAAATGCGGACGTCCGGTACTCGAAGATGACATCGGACCCGGCCGGTCGGAACGTTCGGCGGCAAAAGTGACTCCATTCGGGTGACATCGCCGGGGGTACCGGGCTGAATCGGTTCCGGGGGTGTCGCGTCACCGGAACGGGGTTCTCGTCGTTGAGCCGGTCGACAGTCGTGGTGGCCTTGGAGGTGCCCATGTCCGGCCGTGGATCGCGTCCCGCTTCGCTTCGGACGGCCGTGCTGGGCACGGCGCTCGCGCTCGGTGCACTGGCCCTGCCAGCGCCGGCGGCCGCCGCGCAGGTGCCTCTGGCGCCGGTGTCGGCCTCGCTGGCCGCGGTGCTGGCCACCGCGGCCGACCCGCTGCCGATGACCGTGCTGGTGCACGCGGCGGACGTGACCGCGGCCGGCGAGGCCGCCCGCACGTCCGGCCTGACCCGGCTGGCCGCTTTCGACCGGATCGGCGTGGTGGTGGCCAGCGGCACCGCCGGGCAGGTGCGCGCCGCCCGGGCGACTGCCGGGGTGCGCTATCTGGAGCACAACGACCCCCTGCGGTACTTCGCCAGCACCGGCACCACCGCCACCCGCAGCCGGGAGGCGCGGCAGACGCTCGTCGGTGCGGACGGCCGGTCGCTGGACGGCACCGGGGTGTCCATCGCGGTGATCGATTCCGGAATCGACCCGACCCATCCGGCGTTCGCCGGAACCGGCGGGACGACCAGGGTGGTGCGCAACCTCAAGAGCGCCTGTGTGGACGAGAGCAGCCTGGCCACCGACTGCGTCCTCGACCTGTCGACCACCGTGGACACCGACACGCTTTCCCTTGGCGGGCACGGCACCCACGTCAACGGCATCGCGGCGGGCAACCCGCTCACCCTCACCGGCGGGACCACCGTTGGCGGCTCGGCGCCCGGGGCGAAGATCGTGTCCATCTCCACCGGCGCCGTGATCCTGATCGTCGGTGCGGACGCGGCGCTGAACTGGGTGCTGGAGAACCACGCCGCGCCGTGCGGGGCCGGGGTGCCGGCCTCGGTCTGCCCACCGATCAAGGTGATCAACAACTCCTACGGACCGTCCGGCGGCGGCGAGTTCGACCCGGCCTCGGCCACCGTCCTCCTGCAACGGGCATTGGCCGCCGAGGGCGTGGTCACCGTGTGGGCCAACGGAAACGACGGCGGTGACGGCTCGGCCAACGTGTCCAACCCGCCCGGTCAGGACCCGACTCCGGGAATTCTGTCCGTCGCGTCCTACAACGACCTGAGCACCGGCACCCGGGACGGTGCGGTGTCGACGTTCTCCTCGCGCGGTGCCGCGGCCAGGACGGCGACCTGGCCGGACATCTCCGCACCGGGCGAGAACATCATCTCCGCCTGCCGGCTCTACCTGCCGATCTGCGCCACCGGGTTGCAGCCGCACAACGGCCCGGGGCCGCTGGACATCGGCACCTACAACGTGATCAGCGGAACATCGATGGCCGCGCCACAGATCACCGGAATCGTGGCACAGCTGTTCCAGGCCAACCCGAACGCCACCCCGGCCGAGATCGAGAACGCGCTGAAGTCCACCGCGTACAAGTACACCGCCGGTGCGGCGTACCAACCGGTCGGTTCCTACACCTCCAGCTTCGACAAGGGCACCGGACTGGTCGACGCGGTCGCCGCCGCCGGCGCGCTCGGCGCCCATTGACGACCGGAAAGGCTGACGATGAGTGGCGATGGCCGTTCCGTGCATCTGGTGGGAAGTTTCCCGGCGGCGGACGCCGAACAGGCGATGCGGGAGGCGGCTACCCGGCTCGGGTCGCGATTACGGACCCTGCCGGATGGTGAGACGGGTGATCGTCGCAACTGGATCGTGCACATCCTCGAGTCGATGCGGGCACATCCCGATCTCGAACCGCGCCGGGACGGCGATTTCTCCGACTATGACCACATGTTGAGTTTCCGCGTGCGGCGCGGGCACACATTGCGCGGGGACACCCTGGACTTCGGTCATGTCGCGGCGTACGACGCCAATGTCGAGATCTTCCGGAAGATCATCGCGGAGGTCGGCCTGCCGGAACTGACCTTTCAGGTCGGGGTGCCCGGGGACCTGGACATGGCACTGTTCACCCTGGGACCGCTCGGCGCGGTGCGCCACCGGCGCGCCTTCACCGAGGCGACGGTCCGGGAGATCCGCGAGATCCACCTGCGGGGCAACTCGTCCGTACTGTTCCAGATCGAGGTTCCGGTCGAGTTGGTCTTCGTGGCCAGGATGCCCGGGCCGCTGCGGCCCGCGGCGGCGGCGTTGCTGTCCGGCGGCATCGCCCGGCTCGCCGGCCGCGCCCCGGCCGGCGCCCGGTTCGGCATCCACCTGTGCCTTGGCGATCTCGGCAACCGGGCACTGGGCACCATGCGGGATGCGACCCCGGTGGTGGCCCTGACCAACGCGATCCTGAAGCGGTGGCCGCGGGACCGGCCGATGGAGTACGTGCACGCGCCGTTCGCCGCCGGGAACCGGCCGGCCCCGCTGCACCCGGAGTACTACCGGCCGCTGTCCCGGTTGCGGCTGCCGGCCGGCACCCGGTTCGTCGCCGGCATCGTCCACGAGGACCGGGATCTCGCCGAACACCGACGAATCCTGGACATCGTCGAGCGAACCCTGGACCGCAAGGTGGACGTGGCCACGGCGTGCGGGCTGGGCCGCCGCACGCCGGACACCGCCAACAAGATCATGGAACTGGCCGCCCAGCTGACCTGACCGTCCTATGTGGATGGACGAAGGAACACCGGCGGATGCATGGCGGTGAACGCCGGCGGCCGCGGGGCGTCGACGAACGTGGGGAAGTCGAACACCAGCTGGAAGTCCGCTCCGAGCCCGACCGCCGCGCTGTTGAGCCGGCCGGGTGCGGTGTTCGGCCAGGAGCCGGCCTCGATCCGGGTCAGCAGCGTGCGCAGCGCGACGATCTCCTCGGCGGCACTGAACGCGCAGTGCGTGGCGCGGCCGACGAAGAGCTGGCGCAGCCGCGCCGGATCACCGTGCCGGGCCACCTGCCCGGCGTACCACCGCTCGTGGTCCGGCCCGGCCACGTCCGCGGTGTTGTGCAGGGTCAGCACCGGAACCGGAGTGCTCCCGCGCGGCACGCCGAACCGGTACATCCAGCCAAGCGCCGCCGGATCCGGGGCGATCCGCGGCGCACCGCCAAGGCGGTTCAGGTCGGCGTCCAGGTCGAGTCCGGCGGCCCGGTAGGCCTCGGCGACCAGGTCGCGCCCTGCGGAGCGGGCGAACTGGTGGCGGTAGTCGATTCCGATGTTCCAGGACGGGTTCCCGCCGGCCCGCCGTTCGAGGTCGACCCGGCCGGTCGGACCGAACGTGCTGACGTACACGTCCGCCGCGGCGGCAAGGGCCTGGATCCGGTCGACCAGGGCGGTCGGCCGCGGCTGGTGCGCCGAGTACCAGTCCGGCACGTTGCCCACCGCCCCGGCCAGCGCCAGTCGGGCCCGCCCGGCCGGCGTGGTCAGCGCCTGCGCCACCGCCGCCCGCAACGCGGCCGCGCTCCCGGCCGGGTCGCTCGGCCGGACCAGCTCGATGTCCTGTCCGGGCGCCAGCAACGTGCTGATCGCGAAGGTGACATCCAGCGAGATGTTCCAGGACCCGTTCAGATCGAGCGGCCCGCACATCGCGAGCACGCCGTCGAACCGGCCGGGGTTGCGCTCGGCCAGCAACACCGACAGCGCCGCGCCCATCGACTGTCCGCTGGCGACCGTGCGGCGCGGATGGCCGACGTTGCTGTCGAACCAGTCCAGCAGGGCGAGCTGGTCGACCGGTGCCCGGTCGTACACCGCGCCGGTACGGCCCTGGAAGTCGGAGCCGGCCAGCGCGTAACCGTGCCCGAGCAGCCACGTCTCGGTCTCGGCCCGCAGCGAGAGCCCGATGCCGAACGCCGGCAGGCCCTCGGGGTAGTAGGGATGGCTGAACAGCACCAACGTGCCGTTCCAGCGGTCGGGAACCTCGACGCGGTAGTCCGCGCCGTCGATGGTCCCGGTGTAGCTGCGTCGCCCGCCGGTGTCGGCCTGCCCGGTGACCGTCCCGGCGGCCAGCACCACGACCAGCATGGCAGCCAGGAACCCCAGTTTCCTGAACATGATCTCTCCTGTCGGATCCGCGATCTCACCCCAGTCCGGAGCCGGCGACGCGGAGCTAGCCGGCCCGCGAGAACCTTACTGCGCGGACGTCCATCTGGCGGAGCGGTTCGGGAGCAGCACCGAACCGAGCGCCACCACCGACACCACCGCCCAGACGCCCTCCAAGAGCAGGAATCCCCACAGCTCGCCGAGCAACGCGTCCACCGCGAGCACGCCCGAACCCACCGCGTTGAGCACCAGATAGCTTCGCGACTTCGGATCAAGCTTGCCGAGCTGCGCCAGCGTGAACCCGCCGAGCACCAGCAGCGATCCCGCGATCTGAACGAGCTGCCCCACGACACCCTCCACGTGAGCGTCGTCTTGACCCACCGGGTACGGCGCACATCTCGTCCGGGGCGCACCGAAGGTCGGCCGCCACCGCCAGGATCGCACACCCGACGGGCCGCATCCGCCGATGGTGACCGACGCTACGTTGTTCCCATGGAGCAACGGATCATCGGCCGGCTCGGTCGTGCGGTGTCGGTCGTCGGGCTGGGCACCTGGCAGCTCGGTGCGGACTGGGGCGCGGTGGACGAGGACGTCGCGCTGGACATCCTGGCCGCGGCGGCGGACTCCGGGGTGAACTTCTTCGACACCGCCGACGTCTACGGCGACGGCCGCAGCGAGCGACTGATCGGCGCCTTTCTGCGGGGTGCCGGCGGAAATGTCATGGTGGCGACCAAGATGGGCCGGCGGGCGCCGCAGGAACCGGCCGAGTTCACCCTGGACAACTTCCGGGCCTGGACCGACCGCTCCCGGGCCAACCTCGGCGTGGACACGCTCGACCTGGTGCAGCTGCACTGCCCGCCGACGCCGGTGTTCGGCACGGACGCGGTCTTCGACGCGCTGGACACCCTGGTGGCCGAGCGCCGCATCGCCGCGTACGGGGTGAGCGTCGAGACCTGCGCCGAGGCGCTCACCGCGATCGCGCGGCCGGGCGTGGCCAGCGTGCAGATCATCCTCAACGCGTTGCGCCGCAAGCCGTTGGAGCGCGTGCTGCCGGCCGCCGCGGCGGC
The DNA here is from genome assembly GCF_035762905.1 of Actinophytocola sp. GTDB lineage: Bacteria > Actinomycetota > Actinomycetes > Mycobacteriales > Pseudonocardiaceae > DASYTH01. The sequence goes on along the minus strand of NZ_DASUCC010000101.1, from coordinate 57,789 downwards.
CGGGGTCGGCATCATCGCGCGGGTTCCGCTGGCTTCCGGCCTGCTGTCCGGGCGGTTCGGGCCGGACACCGCATTCGGCGCCGACGACCACCGCAACTTCAACCGGCACGGCGAGGCGTTCGACGTCGGCGAGACGTTCTCCGGTGTGGACTACGCAACCGGGATCGAGGCGGCCACCGAGTTCGGCGCGCTGGCCCCGCACGGCACGACCCCGGCGCAGCTCGCGCTGCGCTGGGTGATCCAGCAGCCGGGCGTCACCACGGTCATCCCCGGGGCCACCAGCGTGGCGCAGGCCAGGGCGAACGCGGCCGCGGCGACCGTGCCGGCGCTGCCCGATCCCACTTTGGCGGCGATCGAGGACCTGTACGACCGCCGGATCCGCGCGGACGTGCATCACCGCTGGTAAGGTTGTTCGTTCATAGCACGTATGTACGCATAGCGAACACCACGGAGTGCGGCGATGCGGATACTGATGTGCATGGTGATCGTGGCCGGGCTGATTCTCGGTTCCCCGGCGGCGCAGGCGACACCGGACGTGACCGTGCTCAAGGACGTGGCGTACGCGCCGGCACAACCGGCCGGCAGCCAGGGACACCTGCTCGATCTCTACCTGCCGCGCACCCGCGGACCGGTGCCCCTGGTGATCTTCTCGCACGGCTCTGGCTGGCTGGCCGAGAACGGCCGCCAGGACGCCGACATCGTGGCCGCCCGGCTCAACCCGCGTGGCTACGCGGTGGCCGGGGTGGCGATCCGGTCCAGTCGCAACGCGATCTTCCCGGCACAGCTGCACGACATCAAGGCGGCCATCCGGTTCCTGCGGGCCAACGCGGCCCGCTACCACCTGGACCCGCACCGGTTCGGGATCATGGGTGAGTCCTCCGGCGGCTGGACCGCCGCGATGGCCGCGGTGACCGGAGACCGGCCGGGTCTGGAGGGCGACGTCGGGGTCCGCGGCCCGTCCAGCCGGGTGCAGGCCGCGGTGCCGATCTACCCGCCGACCGACTTCCTCCAGATGGACCGGCACATGCTGCAGGACTGCGTGCCGTTCAACGAGACCTTCGGGCTGACCGACTGCCACGCCGACCCCGCCTCACCCGAGTCCCGGCTGCTCGGCTGCGCCATCGGCACCTGCCCGGACCGGGTGGCCGCGGCCAACCCGGTCACCTGGGTCAGCCGGCGCGACCCGCCGATGCTGATCATGCACGGACAGCAGGACCTGCTGGTTCCCTGGCAGCAGAGCCCGCTGCTGTTCAACGCCGTCCGGCGGGCCTGCGGCACCGCAACCCTGGTGCTGCTCCCCCGCGGCGAGCACGGGCAGTGGAACGAGTACCTCACCGACCCCGCGGTCAACGCCGGCGCCGTTGCCCGGCACACCGGACGCTGCGGCAGCAACCGGGCCGAACCGGTCCGGCTCAGCTGGGGTTATCTGGCCGACTTCTTCGACCGCGCCATGTTCCGGTAGGTGTCCCGGATCGTCTCCCACGCGGCGCGCACGTGCCGCTGCTCGGTTCCGGTGCCACCCAACGCCATCCTCAGCACGACCCGGCCGGACACCTTGGTGTGGGTCAGGTAGAGCGCGCCGCTGGCGTTGAGGTGCTCCATCAGCCGCAGCGTGGCGTCGTCGGCGGCGCCCCGGTCGCCGTTGTGGTCGGGCCAGCGCGGGCGCAGGCAGACCAGGCCGAGGTGCTGCGGCTCGTGCAGCTCGAAGTCGGGGTCCTCGGCCACCCAGCGCGCGAGCTCGGTGGCCTGCGCCACACCGGTACGGATGTGCTCGCGCAGCCCCTCGGCGCCGTACCAGCGCAACACCGCCCACAGCTTCAGCGCGCGGAACCGCCGGCCCAACGAGATCTGCCAGTCCCGGTAGTCGACCACCGCGCCGGAGGCCGTGGCGGCGTTGCGCAGAAACTCCGGCGTGATGGCCAGCGCGCCGGTCAGCGGCGCCCGGTCGGCCACCCACAGCACCGTGCAGTCGAAGTTGGTGAGCAGCCACTTGTGCGGGTTGGTCGCGTAGGAGTCGACGTACTCGGGCACGCCGTCGTTGAGCCAGCGCAGCTCCGGACACACCGCGGCGACCCCCGCGTACGCGGCGTCGACGTGCAGCCACACCCCGTGCCGGCGGCACACCTCACCGATCGCCCGGACCGGGTCGACCGCCGCGGTCGAGGTCGTGCCCACGGTGGCGCAGACCATGACCGGCACCGCCCCGGCCGCGCGGTCCTCGGCGATCGCCCGGTCCAGCTCGGCCGGATCCATGCCCAGCGTCTTCTCGTCCACGCCGACCGTGCGGACGTTCTCGGCGCCCACCCCGACGATCCGGGCCGCCTTCGCCACCGCCGAGTGCGTCTGCGTGGACACGTACAGGGTGTGCCGGCCGGTGATCCCCCCGTTGGCCACCTCCCCGCCGCTGACCCGGTGCAATCCGGCCAGGATCGCCAGCAGGGTCGCACTCGACGCCGAGTCCTGGATCACCCCGCCACCGGCCGTGTCGGTCCGGAAATGCTCCGGCAACCCGAGCAGCTCGGCCAGCCAGTCGACCACCACCGTCTCCAGCTCGGTGCAGGCCGGGCTGGTCGCCCACAACATGCCCTGCACCCCGAGGCCACTGGACAGCAGATCACCGAGAATCGCCGGCCCGCTGGCGTTGGCCGGAAAGTAGGCGAAGAAGCTCGGATGCTGCCAGTGCGTGATCCCCGGCAGCACCACCCGGTCCAGGTCGGCCAGCACCCCGTCGAACCCCTCCCCCCGCTCCGGCGGATGCGCCGGCAGCGCCGCCCGAACCGCGCCGGGTTGCACCTGCGACCGCACCGGATGCGCCTCGATCCCGGCCAGGTAGTCCGCGATCCAGTCGACCACCTGCCGGCCGTGCCGGCGGAACTCCTCAGACGTCATGTGCGGCAACGGGACCTCCCCTTGGTGAGTTCCGGCCCAGCATGTCTCACCTGTTCGTGGCACTGGTCAATGGCCCCTGTTCGGGGTGCTTCCCGATCGTGTCGTCCCTCGTGGACCCCCGTCACATCGAAACATGGCCGGCGATATGTACGGGTTGTTGAATCTTGCGCAGCCGCCGGCGGCGGACCGACCCCGGGCGATCGGCGGCTGACGGGGGAGGTAACCGAATGATGACTGACCGTAATGGCGCTGCCTGCGCGGTATTGGATCGGCCGGCGCCGGTGACGGCGCGCGTACCGGTGGTGCGGATCGTGCTGGCCGATGATCACGACGTGGTTCGGGAGGGCCTGCGGGCGCTGTTCACGCCGGTGACCGGGATCGAGGTGGTGGCCGAGGCGGAGACCGTGCGGGACACCGTCGCCCAGACCGTGCGGCACCGGCCGGACGTTCTGCTCCTCGGGTTGCAACTACCACAACACCGGGTCAGCTCGGTGATCAAGGAAGTGCTCGCGCAGAACCCCGGCGTGGCGGTGCTGGTGTTCAGCACGCGCGACGACGACGCGACCGTGGCCGTCGCCATCCGCGCGGGCGCGCGGGGCTACGTCGGCAAGGCGACCGCCAAGGCCGAGATCATCCGGGCGGTGCGCGGTGTAGCCGCCGGCTGGGCGGTACTCAGCCCGCGGGTCGCCACCGTGCTCGCCACGATCATGTCCAACACCCCGGATTCGGACGCCCGCGCGTTCCCCGGCCTCACCGCCCGCGAGTACCAGATCCTCGACCTCATCGCCACCGGCATGTCCAATGTGGCCATCGCCCGCCGGCTCACGCTGTCCGCGAAGACCATCAACAACCACGTGTCCCGCATCTTCGCGAAACTCGGCGTCGCCGACCGGGCCAACGCCGTCCTCCGGGCCAGAGACGCCGGCCTCGGCCACCTCCCATAACCCCCGACGAGTCCCCACCCCCAACACCCGAGCCGCCGGTTCCGGCACCCGATCTGCCGAACCCAGCAACCGAATACCCAGCCCCAACACCCGAGTCGCCGACTCCAGCAGCTGAGTTCCCAACCCCAGCAACCGATTTCCCAGCTCCAGCAACCGATTTCCCAGCTCCAGAAACTGAGTTGCCGACTCCAGCAACCGATTTCCCAGTTGCGGACTCCACCAGCTGAGTTCCCAGCTCCAGCAATCGGGTTGCCAGCCTCAGCACCCGGTTCGCCGGCTCCACGGCTGAGTTCCCAAGTCCAGCAGTCGAATTGCCGGTTCCACCAGCTGAGTTATCAGTTCGGGCAACTGGGTTGCCAGCTCAGGCGGGTCGACCGCCGGTTCCGGTGCGCGGGGTGGGCCTGGTGCCGTTCCCGGCTGCGTCGGAACGCCCGGGATGGTCAACCCGGCGGGGCTGGGCCCGGCGTTCCGCAGCACGACTGTGGGCAGGTGCTCCGTGCACATCGCCGGGGCTCGGCCTGCCCACAGCCGTGCACCGAGCCGCCCGCTCACCTTTTGCCCCCGTGAGTCGCCGGCTCCAGCAGCTGAATTGTCAATCCGGGCAACCGGGTTGCCGGCTCGGGCGCGGTGAACTGCCGATTTCAAATCGTGCAGCCTGCGGCCGCCGCTGCGCCGCTGCGCGGCGCTGCCGCCGCGCAGCGGCGGCAGCTCGGGTGCCGGGTCGGCAGTTCGGGTGCCGGGTCGGCAGTTCGGGTGCTGGGGTCGGCCGTTCGGGTGCCGGAGCCGGCCGTTCGAGTGCCGGAGCCGGCAATTCACGTGCTGGAGCCAACAATTCGCGTGCTAAGCCGGGGATTCGGGTGCTGGGGAACTCGGGTCCCGGAACCGGCGGCTCGGGTGTTGGGGTCAGCAGTTCGGGTCCGGAACCGGCGACTCGGGTGCTGGGGTCAGCAGCTCGGGTCCCGGAACCGGCACCTCGGGTGCTGGGGTCAGCCGTTCGGGTCCCGGAACCGGCGGCCCGGGCGTTAAGGGCGGGAACTCGGGTGCTGGGGGCGGCAGTTCGGGGTGCCGAGTCGGCAATTCGGGTGCTGGAGATGGGGATTCAGGTGCTGAGGGTGGGAACTCGGGTGTTGGGGATGGGAACTCGGGTGCCGGGAGCGTTGGGGTGGATACGTGGGGTGGGTGGGAATGTGCCCGGGTTTGGTCGGGCAGGGTCCCGGCCGGATGGGGAGTGGGATCCCCTTCGGATTGGGAGAGGTGGGCGCGATTAATGGTGCGTGAATGGTGAGTGGGGTGGCGACCTTGCGGGGATTGCCGCGCGGCTGAGCGGACGGTTCGGGAAGGCCGCGCATCGGTGGGTGGCGGGGTTGCCTGAGCGGTTGGCGGAGTTGGCTGCGTTGTGGGGGGTGGACCTGGGGGCGGAGGTTGGCGCTGGGAACTCGGCTGTGGTGGTGGGGTGTTCGGGGGCGTTGGGGGACGCGGTGTTGAAGGTGTCGCCGGATGCGTGGGCGGTGGACGAGGAAGCGGCGATGATGCGGCAGTTTGCGCCCAGTGGGCGGGTGCCGGCGGTGTGGGGGGCGGTCCGGGGGGCCGTGCTCTATGAGGCGGTGCGGCCGGGGGTGGCGGTGGCGGACCTGGAGCGGCTGCCGGGGGTGGCGGCGGCGGAGATGGGGGTGCTGCCGGAGACGGGGGTGGCGCCGGAAACGGGGGTGGCGCCGGAGATGGGCGCGCTGGCGGACACGGGGGTACTGCCGGAAACGGGGATGCCGCCGGAAACGGGGGTGCCGCCGGAGATGGGGATGCTGGCGGACACGGGGGTACTGGCGGGAACGGGAGTGCTGGCGGGAACGGGGGTGCTGGCGGGAACGGGAGTGCTGCCGGGGGTGCTGCCGGGAACGGGAGTGCTGCCGGGGGTGCTGGCGGGAACGGGGGTGCTGCCGGGGGTGGCGGAGTATGGCGCGTTCTTGAGTGAGCTGCACGGGGTGGGGGATCCGGGGGTAGCGCCGCGGGAGTTGGGGGATTGGTTGGACGTTCTGTTCGGGTCGGCGGAGCGGCGGGGGGCGGAGCTGTGCGAGGCGCGGAAGTTGGCTGGGGAGTTGGTTGAGAGTACGGCGGATCCGGTGTTGTTGCATGGGGATCTGCATTTGGGGAATGTGTTGATTGCGGATGGGCGGGGGTTGGTGGCGATCGATCCGATGGCGTGTCGGGGGGATCGGTGTTTTGACGCTATCGATTTCGTGTTGGCGGGGCGCGATCGGGTCGACATGGCGCGCCGGTGTGATGAGTTGGCCGGGTTTGCCGGTCTTGATCCGGAACGGCTGGACGCGTGGTGCCGGGCGGCGGCGCCGATCGGGGCCAGCAACATCGACGATCCTGGCCGGCGGGGCGAGTTGCTCGCGTTCGGGCGCGGTGGGCACTGAGTCAGAGTCAGAGTCAGAGATATCCCTGGAGTTGTGAGAATGTCCAATCTTGCCACGCTGTCCGCCCGCATTGTGCCGACGGATCCGTTGCGGCGGAAGCTCATTGCGATACGGCTGGCTGAGTCGATCGGTAAAGGCATCTTTCTGAGCGGCAGCATCGTGTACTTCACGCTGCATGTCGGGCTGACCGCGCGGCAGGTCGGGCTCGGGCTGTCGGCGGCCGGGATGTCCGGGCTGATCTCCTCGGTGACGTTCGGCATGATCGCCGACCGGGTGGGGCCGCGGCGGTTGCTCACGATCATCTTTTTGGCCCTGGCGGTCGGGTTCGGCTCCTATTCCCTTGTGGACAGTTCGGCGGCGTTCTTCATCGTGGTCATGTGTGTCGGGTTCGTCGAGTACGGGACCAGCCCGACGAACAGCGCGCTGATCGGGACGCTGGTACCGGCCAACGAACGGGTTCGGCTCAAGGCGCTGATGCGCTCGGTGTTCAACATCGGGTTCAGCGTCGGCATCGGGGTGGCCGCGGTCGCGGCGCTGAGCCGGAACCTGCTGGTGGTCATCCCGCTGACCACCGCGGCGCTGATGGTGGTGGCCGCCATGCTGGTGACCCGGCTGCCGGAGGGCGAGCCCAAGCCGGTCCCGGTCGGCTTCCGGCGGTTCGCCGCCGTCCGGGACCGCGGGTTCCTGCGGGTGATCGGGGTGTCCGCGGTGCTGGCCTCGCACATCACCCTGGTACTGGTGACCCTGCCGCTGTGGGCGCTGACCCACACGCCGGTGCCGCACTCGGTGGTGCCGCTGCTGCTGATCTTCAACACGGTGTTCGTGATCCTGTTCCAGGTGCGCGCGAGCAAGGGCGCGGACACCGTGGCGGGTGCCAGCCGCCTGGCCCGCCGCTCCGGGATCTGGCTGGCCGGCGGCTGCCTGGTCGTCGCCGTCACGGCGCTGGACGACAACGTGGTGCTGCTGACCGGTGCCCTGATCGCCGCGATGCTGATCATGTCGGTGGCCGAGGTGATGCAGTCCGCGTCGGCGTGGGGGCTCGGTTTCGGGCTGGCCCCGGAGCACGCGCAGGGCGAGTACCTCGGCGCGTTCGAGCTGAGCGTGATCACCCAGAACATCGCCGGACCGGCGCTCCTGTCCGGAATCGTTGTGGCGTACGGCTTCTGGGGATGGACGGCGATCGCGGCGGTGGTGCTCACGGCCGCCGCGGCGGTCGTGCCGGTGACCCGGCGCCGCGCCGCCCTGGTACCCGCGGGGGTGAGCTGACCATGACCACGACGCGCGCGTCGTTCGCGCAGGAACGGCTGTACTTCGTCAACGAGCTGGAGCCCGGAAACCCCGCCTACGTGGTGGCGTTCGCGCTGCGCATCGAGGGCCCGCTGCGCACCGAGGCGCTGGCCGGGGCGCTGCGCCGGGTGGTCGCCCGGCACGACGCGCTGCGCACCAGCTACGCGGTTTCCGGCGGCGTGCTCACCCAGCGGGTCGCGCCGGAGCCGGTGCTCGAGCCGGACGTGCGGACCGAACCGTGGGTCGACGTGGCCCAGCAGGACGAGATTCTCCGCGAGCTGGTCGCCACGCAGGCCCGCCGGCCGTTCGTGCTGACCACCGGCCCGGTGCTGCGGGCCTGGATCCGCTCCTGGGACGCCGACACGCACGCCCTTGTCGTGCTGGTGCACCACATCGCCTGCGACGGCTGGTCGGTCGGGCTGCTGTTGGCCGATCTCGCCGCCGAGTACAACGGCACCGGGCCCACCGAGCCGGCCGAGTCCTACCCGGCCTACGCCCGGGACCAGCGGGCACGCTGGGCCGACGACACCGCCGGGCTCGCCTTCTGGCGGGCCGAGCTGGCCGGGGCGCCGCAGCTCGCACTGCCCACCGACTTCCCGAGGCCCGGCGTGCTGAGCTGCCGGGGTGCGGTGCTGCGCCGTCCGGTCGGCCGCGACCTGATCGAGGCGCTCACCGGCTGGGCCCGGCGGCACGGCAGCACGCTGTTCGGTGTCGCGCTTGCCGGCTACGCCGCGGTGCTGGCCCGCTACACCCGGCAACACGATGTGGTGATCGGCGTGCCGGTGGCCAACCGCATGGACGAGGTCGAGGAGCGCCTGGTCGGCTGCCTGGTCAACACCCTGCCGATCCGGGTCGACCTGTCCGGCGAGCCGACCTTCGCCGAGTTGGTGACCCGGGTGCGCCGGACCTCGATGACCGCGTTCGCGCACCAGGAAGTGCCGTTCGAGGAGATCGTGCGGGCCACCGCGGGCGGCCGGCAGCTCAGTCACGCGCCGCTGTTCCAGACCTCGCTGACCGTGCAGAACTTCCCGTTCGCCTTCCCGGAACTGACCGGTGTGAAGGTGACCGAGGTCGACGTGGAGATCGACGCGACCAAGTTCGACCTCGGGATCACCCTGGACGTGTCCACCGACAAACCGTTCCTGCGCGCCGAGTTCAGCACCGAGCTGTTCGACCCGGCCACCGCGGCGACCCTGCTGGACCACTACCTGACGTTCCTCGAGTCCATTGTGGATGATGAGGGCCAGGAACCGGACCCGGTCGACCCGGACGAGCGACGGCGGCTCACCTCCGGGGTCAACCCACCGGCCCGACCGGTGCGGCACCCCTCGGTGCTGGAGCGGTTCGCCGGGCACGCCGAGGCGACCCCGGACGCGGTGGCGATCCGGTTCCGCGACCGGAACCTGAGCTACGCCGAGCTGGACCGGTGGTCCGACCGGATCGCCGCGGGCCTTGCCGATGCCGGGATCGCCCGCGGCGACCGGGTCGGCCTGCTGCTGCGCCGCTCCCCCGCGGTCGTCGCCGCCATCCTCGGGGTCTGGAAGGCGGGTGGCAGCTACGTTCCGCTTGACCCGGAATACCCGCGGCAGCGCCTCGAGCTGATCGCCGAGAGTGCCGCCGCACCGGTGCTGCTGGTGGAGCCGGACACCGCGCAGCTCGCCGGCACCCTGCCCGCCGCCCGGCTCATCGACGTGACCACCATCACCGGCGACTCGGTTGTACCGCAACGGTTTCCCGATCCAGACGAGCTGGCCTACATCATCTACACGTCCGGCTCGACCGGTGTGCCGAAGGGCGTCATGGTCGGGCACGACGGGCTCGACGCGCTGTGCGCACCGAGCCCGGCCGGCCTGGACATCACCTCCGGCGACACCTGGCTGGGCGCCCACTCGTTCTCCTTCGACGTTTCGGTGTGGGAGATGTGGGGCGCGCTCACCACCGGCGGCCGGCTGGTGATCGCCGAGCATGCCGACCTGGTCGACCCGGATCGGCTGGCCCGGCTGGTGCTGGCCGAGCGGATCACCGTGCTGAGCCAGACGCCCGGCTCGCTGTACCGGATGCTGCCCCGCTACCTGGAACTGGCCGGGGACTCGCCGCTGCGCTACGTGGTGCTGGCCGGCGAGGCGCTGAGCTGGTCCCGGCTCGCCGCGATGGTGGCCGGGCACGGCGGCATGCGTGCCGTCTTCGTGAACATGTACGGGATCACCGAGGGCACCATCCACGTCACGATCCACCAGGTGCCGACGGACGCGCTGACCGAGGTTCGCGAGGGCAACATCGGCGTCGCGCTGCCGTCCGGCCGTTGCTACGTGCTCGACGAGCGGCGCCGCCCGGTCGGCGTGGCCATGCCTGGCGAGCTGTACGTCGGCGGATCGCTTGTGGCCAAGGGGTATCTGAACAACCCCGAGCTGACCGTCGAGCGGTTCCTGCCGGACCCGTGGGGCCCGGGCGTGATGTACAGGACCGGCGACCTGGCCCGGTGGGGCACCGACGGGAACCTGATCTACCTGGGCCGCAACGACACCCAGGTGAAGATCCGTGGGTACCGGGTGGAGTGCGCCGAGGTGGAGGGCACCCTGCTGGCGCATCCCGGCGTCCAGGCATGCGCGGTGGCCGCGGACGGTGAACAGCTGGTCGCGTTCGTGACCGGAAACCCCGGCCCGGACGCCGAACGCGAGCTGCGTGCGATGGCCACGGCGATGCTGCCCGGCTACATGGTGCCGTCGCGGATCCTCGTCGTCCCGGCGATTCCGCTCACCGCGCACGGCAAGGTCGACACCGCCCGGCTGCTCGCCGAGAGCACGGCGGCCAGAGCGACGGCGCCCGTTTCGCTGATCCGCGGCCGGGCGTCCTCGATGGCCGAGCACATCCGTCGCTTGTGGACAGAAGTACTGAACCGCCCGGACGTCGGGCTACACGACAACTTCTTCGATCTCGGCGGGCACAGCTTCGCCCTGATCACGTTGCAACAGCGGATGGCCGAGGAGGGCCTGGACATCTCGGTGACCGACCTGTTCCGGTTCGGCACCGTTGCGGCGTGCGCGGCGCACTTCGAACGGACCGCGCCGCGCGTCGCCGACGACCATCTCGAGCAGCGCCGGACCGGCCGCGCCCTGCTCGCCGAACGCCGTAAGGGAGCACGATGACTGAGCAGTTGGAGCCGGGCCGGGTGGCCATCGTCGGCATGGCGGTCCGGGTACCCGGCGCCGGGCGGGACCTGGACCTGTTCTGGCACAACATCGAGAACGGCGTCGACTCGGTCGGCTTCTTCGGCCGCGACCAGCTCACCGAGTGGGGCGTCCCGGACGAGGTGATCGACCAGCCGAACTTCGTGCCGGCGCGGGCCATCCTGCCGGACGCGGAGTGCTTCGACGGGCGGCTGTTCGGCTACTCCGGTCAGGACAGCGCGCTGATGGACCCGCAGCAGCGGGCGCTGCTGGAGTGCGCGTGGGGCGCGCTGGAGCATGCCGGCTACCCGCCGATCGCCCCGGACGGCAACCGGATCGGCGTGTACCTGGGCACCGGGATGAACGTCTACCTGCTGGACAACGTGTGGCCCAACGAGAACCTGGTCCGCTCGGTCGGTGGCCTGCAGGTGCTCATCAACAGCGACAAGGACTTCGCGGCCACCCGGATCGGCTACAAGCTGAACCTGCAGGGGCCGGCCATGTCGGTGCAGACGGCCTGCTCCACCTCGCTGGTCGCGGTCCACCTCGCGGTGCAGAGCCTGCTCACCTACGACGCGGACCTGGCGCTCGCCGGGGCGGCCACCATCGGCCCGCCCACCCGGCGCGGGCACCTGTTCGAACCCGGCGGCGTGTTCTCCCCGGACGGCTACTGCCGGTCGTTCGACACCGAGGCGGCGGGCACGGTCGACGGCGACGGCGCGGGTGTGGTCGTGCTCAAGCGGCTCGAGGACGCGGTGCGGGACGGCGACTTCATCCACGCGGTGATCGCCGGGTCCGCGGTGAACAACGACGGCGCCCGCAAGGCCGGCTTCACCGCCCCCGGCCCGGCCGGGCAGGCCGCGGTGATCTCCGCGGCGCTCGGCGTCGCCGGGTTCCACCCGGACACGATCGGCATGATCGAGGCGCACGGCACCGGCACCGCGCTCGGCGACCCGATCGAGGTGGCCGCGCTGCGCCAGGTCTTCGACTCCACCAACGCCGACCGGCCGCCGTGCGCGCTGACCGCCCTGAAGTCCAACATCGGCCACCTGGACAGTGCCGCCGGCATCGTCGGCCTGATCAAGGTCGCGCTCGCCCTGCGGCACAAGACGATTCCGCCCGTTGCGCACTTCACCGCACCGAACCCGGCGCTCAAGCTGGCGGACTCGGTCTTCACGATCCCGGCCGCGGCCCGACCCTGGGAGCCGATCGGCGGAGTGCGCCGGGCCGGCGTGAGCGCGTTCGGCATCGGCGGCACCAACACCCACGTGGTGCTCGAGGAGGCGCCGGACCGCGCGCCCGCGCCGCTGCGGATCGCCACTCAGCTGATCATGGTGTCCGGCCGCACGAAGGAGGCGGCCGAGCAGAACCTGTGCCGGGTGAGCGAGTTCGTGGCCGGTGCGGCCGGGCCGGAGCACGCCGACATCGCCTACACGCTGCGCACCGGACGGGCCGCACTGCCGTGGCGGGCAACCTTCCTGACCAACCACGACGTGCTGCCGCACCGCGGCGTGGTGCGTGCCGACCCGTCGCCCCCCGCCGTGCTGTTCGTCCTCACCGGCGACGGGGAATGGACCGGCAACCGGAAGAACTACGACGCCGACCCGGTCTACCGCGGCATCCTCGACGAGGGCTACGCCCAGCTTCGCACCGACGCGCCGGACCTCGACGAGGACGCCCGCACGGAGGCGCACCGGTACCTGGCCGCCGCCGCGCTGGCCGAGTCGTTGCGCAGCCGCGGAATCCAGCCGGCGGCGGTGATCGGCACCGGCACCGGCGCGATCGCCGCGGCGTGCACGGCCGGGGTCATGTCCATCGCGGACGGGCTCCGTCTGGTGACCGGCTCGGGCCACCGGATCGCCCTGCGCGCACCGGACATCGCGGTGTACTCGCCGGCCACCGGCGCGCTGCTCACCGACGAGGAGGCGGTCGACCTCCAGCTGTGGCAACGGTTGCGCGTGCTGCCCGGATCCGAGCACATCGCGCCGGTGGTCGCCGGCCTCGATCCGGTCGCCTCGGTCGAGATCGGCTCCCAGGTCACCCTGCGCCGCCCCGACGGAACCGAGTTCGGTCTGCGCGCGCTGACCGAACGGCTCGCGGCCAAGCCGGAGGACCGGCACGCCCGGCTGCTCGCCGCCGTCGGCGTGCTCTGGGAACTGGGCATCGGCGGCGCCTGGGACCCCGCACACGACGAGGGTCGCCAGCGGGTTCCGGCGCCGACCTACCCGTTCGCCGCCACCCGGCACTTCATCGACCCACCGACCCCGGTCACCACCGCGAGAAAGGGCTGACCATGCCTGAGATCACCGAACTGCCCGAACTGACCGCCGAACTGGCGCGCCTGTGGATGGAGGTGCTCGGCGTCGACTCGGTGGACGAGCAGGACGACTTCTTCGACCTCGGCGGCCACTCGCTGAGCGCGCTGCGGCTGTCCACGCTGATCCGGTACGAGCTGGAGCTTCCGGTCATGCTCCCGCAGGTCGTGGCGAACCCGCGCTACGCCGACCTGCGCGAGGTCGTAGCGCAGGCGGCGCGGGACCGCCTGGCCGAACCGGTGACCGAAGCCTGATGTCCAGCATCGCGGCGTGGGCGCCGCTGGTCGCCGAGGTGCTCGGGCTGCCCCCCGAGCGGGTACCGGACGCGGTCCGGACCGGGTCGTTCGTCGGGCTTGGCGGCACCTCGCTGCAGGCGATCGCCCTGGTGTCCCAGGGCCAGCACCGCCTCGGTCTCGACCTGGACATCGCCAGGGTGCTGGCCACCGGTCCGCTCGGCGAGGCGCTCGAGGCCGCCACGGACTATGTGGAAACCGCCCCACTACCAACCGATCCGGCGCGCGGCCCGGTGCGCCGGGAGCTGCTGCCCGGCCAGAAGGCGATGCTCGCGGCGCACGTCCTCGGCCAGGACCAGCCCTACCGGCTGATGTTCACCCTGGAGCCGCCGGCACCGCTCGACCCGGACCGGACCCGGGACGCGCTGCGCGCGTTGGCCGCCCGGCATGAGTCGCTGCGCACGATGTTCGTGCGGGACTCCTCCGGACCGGGGCGGATCGTGTTGCCGGTTCCGCACCGGCCGCGGCTGCTGCACCAGGCCCTGCCGGAGGGTGCCGACGCCGTCCGCACCGTGCACGAGCTGTACGGGCGGGGTGCCGGAGACCTGCTGCGGCCGTTCGAGGCCCCGCCGGTGGCGTTCGTGCTCACCCAGGCCGGCGAGCGGAGCCTGCTGACCCTGCTGGCCCACCACACCGTGGTCGACGGGTGGAGCATCGGCGTGCTGTGCCGGGACTTCGTCGAGCTGTACCAGAACGGAGGCGGCGCCGCGGCCGGTCCGTCACCGGAGTGGATCGCCTCCCGGCTGGCCGCCGCCGACCCGGCCGGCGCACTGGACCGGGTCGCCGCCCGCCTGGCCGGCGCGCCGAGGACCGTGGCCCTGCCCACCGACCTGCCGCCGGTCACCGAGGCCGACGGGCACGGCGCCCGCCTGGTGTTCGCCCTGTCCGGCGCGGCGACGGCGGCGGCCACCGCGCTGGCCCGACGCAGCCGGACCACCGTGACCACGGTGCTGATGTCGGCGTGGGCGCTGGCCGTGGCCCGACGGGCCGGGCTGGACGATCTCGTGCTCGGCGTGCCGGCGGCCGGCCGGTTCGAGGCCGGCATGGCCGGGATCGTCGGGCTGTGCACCCGGGTTGTTCCGGTGCGCTGCCGGGCCGGCGACCAGCTGTCCGGCCTGGGGTTCCTGCGCGGCACGGCCGGCGCGCTGGCCGACGCCGTCGCCGACGCGGACCTGCCGTTCGAGCGGGTGGTCGGCGGGCTCGGCGTGGCCACCGATCCCGGCCACAACCCGTTGGCCCAGATCGGGTTCGCCGCGCACCACGAGCTGGTGCCGGACGCGTTCGCCGCCGGCGAGCAGACCTGGCGGATCCACGAGGGCTACTGCCACGGCGCGGTCTTCGACGTGTTGCTGTACCTGCAAGCCTGGTCCGACCGGCCGCGGCTGGCCCTGGAGTACGCCACCTCGGTGCTGACCGCCGCCGACGCCGGTGAGCTGGCCGAGTCGGTGCAGGCGGTGCTGATCGAGCTGGCCGCCGACCCGGAGGCGGAGCTGGCCCGCGTCACCGGCCTGTCCCCCGGCCAGCTCCGGCGGCTGCGGGCGCTCGGCGACGGCGCGGAGTTCGACACCACCGGGGACATCTGGAGCGCCTTCGAGCGGCACGCGCGGGAATCGCCGGACGCGACGGCGATCACCGACGTCGCCACCGGCACCACGCTGCGCTATCGCGAGCTGCACGAGCGGGCGCTGGCCCAGGCCGCGCTGCTGCACGAGTGTGGGGTCCGCCCGGGTGACCTGGTCGCGCTCGAGCTGGCCCGGTCGGCGGCGGAAGCCGTTGCGGTACTGGGCATCCTGCGGCTCGGCGCCGGCTACGTCGCGGTGGACCAGGCGGCCACCGCCGAGTGGCGGGCACACCTGGTCGCCGCGGCCGCACCGGTCGCGCGGATCGGTGACCACCCCGGCATCGATCCGGTATGGACGGACACTGTGGACTGTCCGGCGGCCGGCGCCGGGGACGTCGCCGCGCTGCCGCCGTTCGCGGCCCGGCCGGCCGGGACCGCCTACGTCGCGTTCACCTCCGGATCGACCGGGGCGCCCAAGGGCGTCGTGGTCCCGCATCGCGCGGTGCTGCGGCTGGCCGCGGACCACCGGATGATCGCCGACCCCGCCGGGTCGGCCATGCTCCGCCTTGCCCCGCTCGCCTTCGACGCCTCGACGCTGGAGTTGCTGGTGCCGCTGGTGAACGGGCACGCGGTCACCGTGTACCCGCCGGGCGAGGCGACCCCGCACGACCTGACCGAGTTCCTGCGCACCAATCCGGTCAGCCACGCCTGGCTGACCTCCGGGTTCTTCCACCTGGTCGCCGACCACCGGCCGGACGCCTTCCGCGGACTGCGTCAGCTGTTCACCGGCGGCGGCGTGGTCTCGCCGGCGCACGTGCGGCGCGTGCTCGAGCACTGTCCCGGGCTGCGGATCACCAACGGCTACGGGCCGACCGAGAACACCACGTTCACCGCGACGTTCGACGTGGATGCCCCGCACGAGGTGCCCGACCCGCTGCCGATCGGGACTCCGGTGCGCGGAACCCGGTTGTACGTCGTCGATCCGGCCGGCCGCGCCGTCGCGCCCGGCGCGATCGGCGAGCTGCGTACCGCCGGGTGGGGTTTGGCCGACGGGTATCTTGGCGAGCCGGAGCGCACCGCCGAGTCGTTCGTGCGCGGCCCCGGCGCCCGGCGGTACCGGACCGGCGACCTGGTGCGCTGGGGCGCCGACGGGTTCCTGCGCTTCCTCGGCCGCAACGACCGGCAGGTCAAGATCGCCGGACACCGGGTGGAGCTGGTCGACGTGGAGCGCCGGATCCGGGAGCTGCCCGGGGTGCTCGACGTCGTGGTGTTCCTGGCCGGCGACGGCCCGACCAACGCCCGGCTGTGCGCCGCGGTCAAGGGCGACGCCCCGGTTCCGGTGTTGCGGCAGGCGGTCGAGCCGGGGCTGGCGCCCTACGCCCGGCCGCAGCGCTGGTTCAGCGTCGAAGAGTTCCCGTTGGACCGCAACGGAAAGGTCGATCTGCGGACGCTCGCCGCGCGGTCGCACACGCCGCAGGCCACCGAGCCGGGACCGGCGCGGGCCGCGGTGATGTCGGTGTCGCTCGCCGATCTGGAGGAGCTGGTCGCCGCGGCCTGGATCGTGGCGCTCGGCACCGACGACTTCGACCTGGACGAGGCGTTCTTCGACATCGGCGGGGACAGCCTGAGCCTTGCCGTCGCCCGCAAGCTGATCCAGCAGCGGCTCGGCCGGCAGCTCCCGCTCACCGATCTGTACCGGTTCCCGACCGTGCAGGCCCTCGCCGCGCATCTGCACGCACACATCTCAGGAGTGGCAGCGTGACCGAGGACATCGCGATCGTCGGCATGGCCGGACGTTTCCCCGGTGCGGACGACGTTTCCGAGTACTGGTCGAACATCCTGGCCGGCCGGGTCACGGTGACCGAGCTGGACAGCCGGCTCGACGATCCGGCGTACGTGCCGGCCCGGGGCGTGCTCGACGGCGCGGACGAGTTCGACGCGGAGTTCTTCGGGATCACCCCGGCCGAGGCGGCGATCATGGATCCGCAGCACCGGCTGCTGCTGGAGACCGCGTGGACGACGCTGGAGTCGGCCGGGCTGGCCGGTTCCGCGCCGTTCGGCCGGGTCGGGGTGTTCGCCGGCGCCGGCTACAACTACTACCTGCACAACCACGTGCTGGCCCGGCCGGACGTGCTGGACACCCACGGGCTGCTGTCCATCGTGCTGGGCAACGAGAAGGACCACCTGGCGGCCAGGATCGCCTACCGGCTCCAGCTCGGCGGCCCGGCGATCACCGTGCAGACCGCGTGCTCCACGTCGCTGGTCGCGGTGCACCTGGCCTGCCAGAGCCTGCGCACGGGCGACTCGGACGTGGCGCTGGCCGGTGGGGTGTGCGTGGCGCTGCCGCAGCGGTCCGGATACCGCTACGAGCCCAAGGGAATCCTGTCGCCGGACGGGGTCTGCCGGCCGTTCGACGCCACCGCCAACGGCACCGTGCCGGGCAACGGGGTGGCGATGGTCGCGCTGAAGCGGGCCGGCGACGCCCGCCGGGCCGGCGACCCGATCTACGCGCTGATCAGGGGGTCGGCGGTGAACAACGACGGCGGGGCCAAGGTCGGTTACACCGCGCCGGGCGTCGCCGGCCAGATCGACGTGCTCAGCCGGGCCTACGCCGGCGCCGGGGTGGACCCGGCGACCGTGGGATACGTGGAGGCGCACGGCACCGCGACCGAGGTGGGCGACGCGATCGAGTTGGCCGCGCTCACCGAGGTGTTCGGCGGCGCGGCCGGGCCGTGCTCGCTTGGCTCGGTCAAGGCCAACGTCGGGCACCTGGACGCCGCGGCCGGGGTGGCCGGCCTGATCAAGGCCGCGCTCGCCCTGTCCGACAAGCGGATCCCGCCGCTGGCCGGGCTCAAGCAGCCCCGCCCGGAGCTGCTCGGCGGTCCGACGCCGTTCCGGCTGGACGGTACGGCCCGGGACTGGCCTGCGCCCGCGAACGGTCCGCGCCGGGCCGCAGTCAGCTCGTTCGGCCTCGGCGGCACCAACGTGCACGTGGTGCTCGAGGAGGAGGTGCCGGTGCAGGTGCCGGCGGGGGACGGGCCGGCCGAGGCACTGCTGCCGGTCTCGGCGCGCACCCCGGAGGCGCTGCGCGCCGCGGCGGACCGGCTGGCCCGGCACCTGCGCGAGCGGCCCGGTCTTTCGGTGCACGACGTGGCGCTGACCCTGCAGTCGCACCGCCGGCACTTCCCGCATCGCCTCAGCGTGTGCGCCACCGACGTGCCGGACGCGGTGGCCCGGTTGGGCCGCGCCCGCGGCAGGGCGACCGTGCGCCGGCCGAGCACGGTGTTCCTGTTTCCCGGTCAGGGCGCGGAGTTCGCCGCGATGGCCGCCGAGCCGTACCGGCGCTACCCGTCGTTCCGGGCCGACATCGACCTTGGCGCCGGGCACCTGCGCGAGCCGCTCGGCTTCGACGTGCGTGACGTGTTGCTGCGCGACGAGTCCGGTGGGCTGATCCACCGCACCGACGTCACCCAGCCGGCGCTGGTGCTCTACGAGTACGCGCTCGGCCGGCTGCTGCTGGGCTGGGGCGTGCACCCGACCGTCCTCATCGGACACTCGGTCGGCGAGCTGGCGGCCGCCGGCCTGGCAGGTGAGCTGGACCTGGCGGACATGCTGCGGCTGGTCGCGGTGCGCGGTGCGCTGATGCAGGACGCGCCGGAGGGCGGCATGGTGGCCGTGCTCGCCGGCCCGGCCGAGCTGGGCGGATTCCTTGCCGGGCTGGACGAGCTGGACATCGCCGCGGTCAACGGGCCGGACAGCGTCGTGGTCGCCGGCCCGGTGGCGCCGCTGGAGCGGTTGCGGGACCGGCTCACCGATGCCGGCGTCACGCACCGGACGCTGCCGGCCACCCGCGCCTTCCACAGCCGGATGATGGCCGGTGCCGCCGAGGCGCTGGACCGCGCGGCGGCCGCGATCACCCCACGACCGCGCGACTACGACGTGATCAGCAGCGTGGACGGCGCGGTGCTGCCCCGTGGCCGGGCGCGCGCCGCCGGGTACTGGGCCGAGGCGCTGCGCCGGCCGGTCCGGTTCCACGACGCGGTGCGGACCGCGCTGGACCGGCCGAACCCGGTGCTGGTCGAGGTGGGGCCGGGCACCGCGCTGACCGGGCTGGTCCGGCCGGCCGGCGACCATCCGGTGGTCGCGCTGCAACCGCGCCGCGGCGGCGATCGCGGCATCTTGGCCGGTGCCGGTGCGCTGTGGGCGGCCGGCGTGGACCTGGACTGGCCGGCGGTCCGGGCCGGGGCCGGCGTGCGTGGCGCCGGCCTGCCCGGCTACCCGTTCGCCGGCACCCGGCACTGGCTGGACGCCGGGCCGGCCCCGGCCGAGCCCGAGGCGGCGCGGCCCGCACCGGCCGGCGGTGCGCTGGCGACGGTCATCGAGTTGTGGCAGACCATGCTCGGGTCCGCCGAGATCACCGCCGACACCAGCTTCTTCGCCATCGGCGGCGAGTCGCTGACGTTCCTGCGCATGATCTCCCGGGTGCAGCGCCGGTTCGGCGTGGCGCTCTCGGTGGCCGAGCTGACCGAGACCGCCACGCCGCGGGCGATCGCCGACCAGGTGGAGGCCCACCGATGCGCGTCCTGACCGGAGTCGACACCACGCTGGCCACCGCCGTGGCCGCCATCCTGGTGCACCGCCTGGAGAACACCGAGTCCGTGACCGTCGCGCTGCCGGACGGCGGCGTCACGCTCGCCGTCCGTGGCGAGGACACGCTGACCGGGGTGCTCGGCCAGGTCCGCACCGCACCCCGATCCGCACCGTCCACACCGGACATCGCGGTCGGAACGGCCGCGCCGGACGAGGCCGCCACCCTCGGCGCGGTCGCGGTGTGGCTCCGCTCCGCGCCGCCGTTTCTGGCCGAGCGGCTGCATACGCTGCTCGACTCGCTGTCCGCCGACCCGGACCGGCCGGTCCACGCGGCCACCGTCGTCGGCCCGCGGGAGCGCCGGACCCTGCTCGGCTTCAACCCCGAACCCGGGCCCGGGCCGGTGATCCCGGTGCACGAGCTGATCTGCCGGCAGGCGGCGCACACCCCGGACGCGCTCGCGCTGCGCGGCGACGGGCGAGACCGGACCTACCGGGAGCTGCTGGACGAGGCCGCGGCCATCGCCGGCCGGCTGCGGGCCGACGGGGTGGGCCCGGGGTCGGTGGTCGGCCTGTGCACCGAGCGCAGCACCGCCATGGTCGTCGCGGTGCTTGCCATCCTGCTGGCCGGCGCGGCCTACCTGCCGCTGGACCCGACCCACCCGCCGGCCCGCAGGCGGCTCATGCTGGAGTCGGCCGGCGCACACCTGCTCATGGTGAGCCAGGAGTCATTGGTCCACAGTGGACTGCCGGTTCGCACGCTGGCCGGCGAGCCGCTCACCGGACCGGCCGCGCCCGCCGAACCGGTGGACTGGCGTGGATACCGGGCGCCACGGGAGGTCGTGCACGGCCTGTGCTACGTGATCTTCACCTCCGGATCGACCGGAACGCCCAAGGGCGTCGAGATGACGCACCTGAGCCTGGCCAACCGACTGACCTGGATGCAGCGGGAGTACCGGCTCGACGCCGGTGACGTGGTGCTGCAGAAGACCCCGTACACCTTCGACGTGTCGGTGTGGGAGCTGCTCTGGCCGTTCCTGGCCGGCGCCCGGCTCGTGGTGGCGTCCCCGGACGCGCACCGCGACCCGCAGCAGATCCCCGAGCTGATCGCCCGCGAGTCGGTCACCACCGTCCACTTCGTCCCGTCGATGCTCGCGCTGTTCGTCGCCGAGGACGATGCCGCCCGGTGCACCAGCCTGCGCCGGGTCATCTGCAGCGGCGAGGCGCTGCCGCCGAAGATCGCCAACCGGCTCACCGCGCTGCTGCCGCACACCCGGGTGGACAACCTCTACGGCCCGACCGAGGCCGCGATCGACGTCACCGCATGGACCTGCCGCCGGCCCGAGCCGGACGACGGCGTGCCGATCGGCCGGCCGATCACCAACGTGCTCGCCTACGTCCTGGATCAGCGCGGCGACCTCGCCCCGCTGGGCACCGCCGGCGAGTTGGTGCTCGGCGGGCGCTGCCTGGCCCGCGGCTACGCCGGCCGGCCCGACCTGAGCGCCGAGCGGTTCATCGAGACCCGGGTTTCCGGCCGGCCGCAGCGCGTCTACCGCACCGGGGACCTGGCCCGCTGGTCCCCGGCCGGACACCTGGACTACCTCGGCCGGATCGACACCCAGGTCAAGATCCGCGGCCAGCGGGTCGAACTGGGCGAGATCGAGTCGGTGCTCAACCGGCATCCGGACGTCGGCACCGCCGTGGTGCTGCTCCGCGACGACCTCGGCGCCTCCCTCACGCTGGTCGCCTACCTGGTGGCAGAACCCGGCGCCGACCCCGACCCGGAGCGGATACGGGCGTTCGCGGCCGAGCACCTGCCGGCCGTCATGGTGCCGGTCCGCTACCTCACCCTTGCGGCACTTCCCCTGTCCCCCAACGGAAAGATCGATCGCCGGGCGCTGCCGGCGCCACCCCGTCGGACCGGGTCCGCTCGTACTCCCGTGACGCGGCCACCATCACCAGCGCCGTTGCGTTGCTTCCTGGACTCCCCGGTGGCGCCTACGACCCCGTAGCCCATACTCGGGCGCGACGCTCAGGATTCGCCGCGAGCATCCCTTCGCGCGATGAAGACGGCCCAGGAGGACACACTCCATCCCACACCTAGCGCGGCACCGAGAGCGATGTTGTCAAAACCCCGACGACGACGCCGAAGAGAGCGCCAAACGCGATCCAGACCCCGAGATTTCCCCAGATCCCGAGACCTTCGACGAGCCACGGCGCACCGCCACCGCCTACGTCCGTGGGCTGCCGTCGGACATGGAGCACAAGAACTACTGGGCCGGTCGCTGCGCGATCGCGCTCACGTAGGCGATGTGGCCGAAGAACTCGCCCGCCTCACTGCGGCGCTTGGCCTCCGCGCGGAGCGCCTCGGCCATGCCGGGTCCGACCCGTCCGCCGGTGAGCAGGGCGTCGATCCCCCGGTCGATGAGCGCGAGCAGGTAGCCGGACGCCGAGGGCGCGTCCAGATAGTTGTGCCCCCGCAACCGGATCCAGTGGAAGCCGGCGGCGCCGAGCAGCGCGGGCAGCCGCCGGGGCAGCCAGCGGTCGTGCACCAGGAAGCCGACGGCCGCGTCGGCACACGCCTGCAACGGATCGGCGGCCGAGGTGGCCACCGAGACCGTGTTGTAGTCGCCGTCGAAGATGGCCACGGACCCGCCCGGCCGGAGCACCCGCATCGCCTCGACCAGCGCCAGCGCCGGGTCGGCGACATGGCAGAGCACGGTGTGGAACACGGCGACGTCGACCGAGGCGTCCGGCAGTGGCAGGGCCTGCGCGTCGCCGGTCATGAAGGTCAGGTTCGGCAGCCGCGCACCCAGCTCCCGGGCCTTCTCGATGAACACCGGCGACGGGTCGATGCCGACCACCTCGCCGACGCCGGGCCAGACCGCGAGCGACCGGGCCACCGGCCCCGGACCGCAGCCGATCTCCACCACCCGCGCCTCGGCCGGAAACGCCACCTCGGACAGGTACTCCTCGCGCATCTGCCGCTGCCGGGGATCGGCGGCACGCAGCTCGAGGGTGTCCACCAGCGGTCCGACGACGGCGGCCTCGGCGGTGGCGATCGTGGTGTAGACATCGGGCATCGCGGCGTCCCTCTCGGCTCGACGACGAACGGTCCCCTCCCGATCCTTGTCGAGCGCCGGTCGGACATCGCGTCGGGGTCCGTTCGGCGGTAGGCGAGGGTGGGGCCGGAGTCCACAGTGTTCTGATGGATTTCTCGGTGCCCGGACCGGTTCGGTGCTGGCACGAGGGCAGGCCGACGCGCTCGCCGAGCTGCACCGGATCCGCACCCGCCTGGTCGGCGAGCTGGGCATCGAGCCCGGTGCACTGGGCACACCGGGTGCGCCGCGCGTTTTCGGACGGGCAGGGAGGATCGCGCAGCGCTCTTGCGGCCGGCTGGCTGTGCCCTGGCCGTCGGGCTCCTTGACGTCCGGGCGCGGCATGGTTGACCATTGGCGAGCACCCGTACCTACTTGCCAGTAGCAACCAGGCCGCCGTCACCGATGCCGGGAGAGCCCATGCCTCGCCGACTGTTCGCGTCCCTCGCCACCGCGATCGCCGCGCTGGCCCTCGTGCCGACCCCCGCCGCCGCACAGGTGCCGCTGCGCTACGTCGCGCTCGGCGACTCCTACAGCGCCGCGTCCGGTGTGCTGCCGCCGGATCCCACCGCACCCCTGCTGTGCCTGCGCTCCAACCGCAACTACCCGCACGTGCTCGCCGCCCGGACCGGGGCGGACCTGGTCGACGTGTCCTGCGGGGCCGCCGAGACCAGGCACTTCACCACCGCCCAGTACCCCGGCGTCCGGCCCCAACTCGACGCCGTCGGCGCGGACACCGACCTGGTCACGATGACCATCGGCGGCAACGACAGCGGCGTGTTCATCGGCGCCATCCTGGCCTGCGGCTCCGCCGGCATCCTCACCCTCGGCTTCGGCAGCCCGTGCCGGGATCTGTACGGCTCCCGGTTCACCGACACCATTCGCACCACCACCTACCCGGCGCTGGTGACCGCACTGCGGGCGACCCGGGCCAAGGCACCGCAGGCCCGGGTGGCCATCCTCGGCTACCCGTGGATCCTGCCGCCGACCGGTGGCTGCTTCACCCGGATGCCGATCGCCACCGGCGACGTGCCCTACCTGCGTTCACTGCAGGCCACCCTCAACGACGCCGTCCAGCGCGCCGCCGCCGTGACCGGGGCGACCTATGTGGACATGGCCGCCGTGTCCGAGGGCCACGACGCCTGCCGGCCGCTCGGTGTCCGGTGGATCGAGCCGGTCCTGCACACCACCAACCCGGTCGTGGTGCACCCCAACGCGCTCGGTGAGGCGAACATGGCCACGCAGACGATCGCGGTCCTCGGCCTGGGCTGACCACGCCGGGGCCCGCGCACCCTCAACCCCGACTGTCCACTGTGGTCTACGCTGCCGGCCGGGTCACCGGCGGTCAGCCCGACCGACTGGCGCGCGGTGCGCTGCAGTCCGGGCACAGGCCCCAGAACACGACCTCGGCCTCGTCGATGGTGAAGCCCAACGCGTTGGACGGCTCGAGACAGGGGGCGAACCCCACGACACAGTCGACGTCCTCGGTGCGGTCGCAGTTGCGGCAGACCAGGTGATGGTGGTTATCCGCTGTCCGGCGCTCGAACCGGGCGGGATGTCCGGCGGGTTCGATGCGGCGCAACAGCCCGGCCTGGGTGCACGCGTTGAGCACATCGTAGATCGCCTGCGTGGACACGGAATCCAGACGTTCCCGAACCCCGGTGGCAACCTGGTCCGCGGTCGCGTGCGGATGCGTGGCGAGCCAGTCGAGCACGGCCAATCGTGGTGCGGTCACTCGCAACCCAGCGGTCTGGAGTTGCTTGCGCGGCTCCATCTGGCCCAGTTCTCGCGTGTTCATCCTTGCCAACCATTCACCAGCTACGGGTCCCCGTGGATACAAGCATACCGAGCTGTTGCAAATCAGTGGCAATCTGGCACCTAGGTGCTCGGCCACCGCGGGCAGCTGGGCGGCCCCAAGGGGTTGCAGCCGTAGGCCGCCGAACGGAGTAGGCCGAACGCCGATCCGGTTACGCAAAACGCCTGAGTGACCACATACCCGGCAGGCCGGACCATCGGGGTTACCGGCCGTGCACGGTCGGCTCCGGGAGCGTGCTCCGACCGGGCCGCTCCCTTCCCTGCGAACGAAGAGGTGGAACGTTGAGGAGAATCCTGCAACTCCTCGCGGCGGTGGCGCTGGCAACCCCGGTGCTTCCGGTGTCTGCGATGGCCCTGCCCGACGCCAAGGAGGTACCGGCGGTCGCCAACGGGGTGCAACCCCAGGCCGCAGAAGAGGTCGGCACCGAGGAGAAGGTGACCGCCCTGGTGTACCCGGCGCGCACCGCCACGATCAGCCGGCCGGGCGCGTGGTACGTCAAGGTGCATCTGACCGAACTGACGTTGTTGCCGGGCGCCGAGATCACGGTGTCCAATGTGGACGGAACAGAGGTGTACCGGTACACGGCGGACGGCGGGCTGACCGCGACGCCGACCGAGACCGGGTTCTGGGCGATGTCGATCACCGGTGACACCGCGGTGGTGACCGTGCACGGGCGCGGCTGGGCGGCGGTCGACAAGATCACCCGCGGGTTCACCGCGGCCGAGTTCGCCGCGCGCCCGCAACCGATGAGCGTCTGCGGCACCAACGACTGGCGCGACGTGGTCTGCTTCCGGACCAGCAACCCCACCGAGTACGCCAACACCCGCCCGGTGGCCAGGCTGCTGCGCAACGGCAGCTCGCTGTGCACCGGCTGGCGGGTCGGCCCGAACAACCGGATGCTGACCAACAACCACTGCTTCACCTCGCCGACCGGCATCGAGGTGTGGTTCAACTACGACTGCACCACCTGTGGCGGCACCGTGGCGGCGACCACGACCAAGGTGCTGGCCAGCCAGGTGCTGCGGACCAACGTCGCACTGGACTACACCCTGTTCACGGTCAACAACTTCGCCGCGATCCAGGGATTCGGGTCCATCACGCTGGACACCCGCCGGCCGGTGGTCGGTGAGCAGATGTACATCGTCCAGCACCCCGGCGGCCAGATGAAGAAGCTCGGCCTGCGCGACTCCTCGACCACCACGGGCTTCTGCCAGGTGCGCGCGGTCGGCGTGAACGGCAGCTCCGCCGGCGCCGACATCTCCTACATGTGCGACACCATCGGCGGATCCTCCGGCTCCGTCGTGATGTCCCGGACCACCCACCGGGCCATCGCCCTGCACCACTTCGGCGGCTGCCCGAACCAGGGTGTCCGGGTCGAGCTCATCGAGCCGCAGATCCGTTCCCTGCTCTGAGATCCGCGTTCGGCGGGTCCGGTCCCCGGACCCGCCGAACGGCGCCGGTCGAAGCAGTTGTACCTAGGTAGGCGGCTAACCGCACCATCGGCTGGAACGTAACAACAGCAGTCGATTCGGAGAGGCGGACTAGCCTGGCCAGGTGACCCGTGAATATCACCAGGCCCTGCTGCGGCACTTCGTCGACCTGCGGGACCGCCGGCACGGTGCCGCCGTCAGCCGGCCGGACAAGGAGAAGCTCTTCGAGCAGGCGGTCCGGTTGCTCGATCCCGTTGCCCGCCAGGTGCTCGACGAGATGAACGAGGATCTGCTGCTCGGCGGCGGAACCGTCACGGCGACCGGGGTCGAGCGGGTGGCCGACGGCGGCACGGAGGCGCGGTGGCAGCTGTCCTGGCCGCAACAGGCGGCGGCCGGGGTCGGCCCGGTCACCATTCGGGCGCACTACGGCCAGACGTTCCTGCACCCGCACCTGGCCGGCGGAACGCTGGGGCACTGGCCACTCAACGTGTTCACCGCCGATCAGGCCGCCGCCGAACTACCCACGCTGCGCGCCGTCGCCGCCGCGGACCTGCACAACCTGGTGTTCCAGGCCGACTACCGGATCGTGCCGGCCACGACCGAAACCTGATCCCGCCGGACCCGGCGGCGCGTTGACGGGTACCGGACGTGCCGATTACTGTCGTCTCCGTATACGGCTTCTCGAATTGTGTTCGATATTTCGGATATCTGCCACGAGGAGGAGCGGTGCGGCACGGGGGTGCGATTCTCGGACGGGTGGCGCTGGGCGCGGTGCTGGTGATGGCGATGTTGCCGGTCGGCGCGGCGGTGGGCGCGGCGCCACCGCCCGGGTTCGCCACCCGGTACACGATGACCGCGTTCACCAACAGCAGCGAGTCGAACATGTACGTGTACGAGGCGCCGGACGCGACCGGGTTCCGGCTGCTGCGCGGGCCCGCGTACACGCCGCCGTCCGGCCTGATCCGGGATCCGAGCATCCTGCGGCACACCGACGGGCGCTACTACGTCGTCTACACCACCAACTGGACCGGCAACACGATCGGCTTCGCGACCAGCACCGACCGGGTCAACTGGACCTTCCTGCGCAACCACACGATCCCGCTGTCGGGCATCGCGAACACCTGGGCGCCGGAATGGTTCGTGGATTCCAACGGCAGCGTGAACGTCATCGTGTCGTTGTCCACCACCGGAAGCGACTTCAAGCCCTACCGGCTCACCGCCACCAACTCCGCGCTCACCGCGTGGTCCGCGCCTGCGGTGCTGTCCGGTATCGCGCCGAACTACATCGACACGTTCATCGTCCGGACCGGGTCGACCTACCACGCGTTCGCCAAGAACGAGACCACCAAGTTCATCGAGTACGCCACGGCGAGCAGCCTGACCGGGCCGTACACGGTACGGCGCACCGGAAACTGGGCCGGCTGGGGTGGCCCGCGCGAGGGCCAGGCGGTGGTGCCGCTGGACAACGGCGGCTGGCGGATCTTCTTCGACGGCTACACGGTCGGCACCTACTACTTCAGCGACAGCTACGACGGCTTCGCCACCTGGACCGCGCCCGGCGTGCTGCCCGGCCTGTCCGGCTTCGCGCGGCATTTCACGGTGCTGAAGGAAACCGTGTCCGGCGGGGCAACCGTGCCGGCCGGCGCCCGCTCGCTGCGGTCGGTCAACTTCACCGACCGCTCGGTGCGGCACCGGTCGTCCCTCGGTTACCTGGAACAGGTCAGCGCCAGCAGCCCGGCGCAGACCCGGCAGGAAGCCACCTTTACCGTGGTGGCCGGCCTGGCCGACCCGAACTGCTCCTCGCTGCGCGCCGCCGACGGCCGGTACCTGCGGCACTGGGACTTCCGCGCCCGGTTGGACGCCGACGACGGCTCGGCCGTCTTCCGCTCGGACGCGACCTTCTGCGCCCGGCCGGGTTCGGTCAGCGGGTCGGTCACCCTGGAGTCGTACAACTTCCCGGGCCGCTACCTGCGGCACCGCAACTTCGAGCTGTGGGTGGACCTCTACCAGGACTCCGCCGCATTCCGCTCGGACAGCTCGTTCCGGGTCGGCGCCGCCTGGGCCTGACACGCACCTAGGAGTTTCTGGCCGTACCGGGGAACGATCCCGGCCACCCAGAATGGGAAGGTTGCGTGTACCCGACAAAAGGGGCATTTCCATGAGAAGGATCACCGTGTTGGCGGGTGTGCTCGCGCTGGTGGCGTCGGTGACGGCGGCGTCGTTCAGCGGCACGCAGGCGGTGGCACATCCGCCGGAGAATCCCTTCGACAACACCAGGTTCGCTCCGATCCGGACCGGCGGAGTGAAGATCGGGTTGGAACGGGTGACGGCCGGACTGACCGCGCCGGTGAAGGGGGTCGTCGCGCCCGGGCATCCCGGCCGGCTGTTCGTGATCGAGCAGGACGGACAGCTGGTGAGCGTGGACCTGGCCGGCGGGCAGCAGACGGTCGTGCTCGACCTCAGCGAGCGGCTGGTGCCGCTCGGCGTCGGCGGGCCGGGAACCTTTGACGAGCGCGGGTTCCTGGGTACCGCGTTCCACCCCGACTACGCCAGCAACGGGTTGCTCTACACCTACAGCTCCGAGCGGGTGACCGCGCCGCCCACGTTCCCGACCACGATGCCGCCGGGCAGCGCGCCCAACCACCAGAACGTGCTGGCCGAGTGGCGGGTGCCGAACCCGGCCGACCCGCGCGCGGCGGTCGACCCGGCCAGCCGGCGGGAGCTGATCCGGGTGGACTGGCCGCAGTTCAACCACAACGGCGGCGACATCGCGTTCGGACCGGACCGGCTGCTCTACGTCCCGACCGGGGACGGCGGCGGCGCGGACGACCAGAACGTCGGGCACCCCGGCGGCAACGCGCAGAACCCGACCGTGCCGCTCGGCAAGATCCTGCGCATCGACGTCAACGCGCGCGACTCGGCCAACGGGCAGTACGGCATTCCCGCCCGCAACATCTGGGCCGGGATGCCGGGGCTGGTCGGCGAGATCTTCGCGCTCGGCTTCCGCAACCCGTGGCGGCTTTCCTTCGACCGGGGCAGCGGGCGGCTCTACGTCGGCGATGTCGGGCAGAACGACCTCGAAGAGGTCAGCATCGTGGTGAACGGCGGCAACTACGGCTGGCCGCTCAAGGAGGGCCGGCTGTTCTTCAACAACAACGGGACCCTGCCCGGCTTCGCGGTCCGGGAGCCGGTCCGCGAGACGCCGCCGGGTCTGCAGGACCCGATCGCCCAGTACGACACCCACCACGAGGGGCATTCGGTGATCGGTGGGTACGTCTACCGCGGCCACCGGGTGCCGCAGCTGCGCGGGCGCTACGTGTTCGCCGACTTCTCCCGGCTGTCCGGCGCGGGGGCCCCGGGCAGCAACTACGGCCGGATCCTCTACCTGTCCCAGGACAACCGGAACGACCGGCACGACCGGAGCGGGGTGACCGAGGTCCGCGGCTTCGCCGAGGAGGCGGCCCGGCTAGGCCTGATCGACCCGAACCGCCCGCCGGCCGCCTTCCCGCAGACGCTGGCCGTGTTCGGCGTGGCCGAGGACGCGCGCGGCGAACTGTACGTGACCGGCAACCTCTCCGGCGTCCCGTTCGGCACCGGCGGGGTCGTGCTCCGGATCACGGCCCGCTGAGCCACCTTGTGGACGGGCCGGTCATCCGGCCGGTCCGTCCACATCGGACCGGACTCATCGGGCCGGCCGGATGGCCAGTTGGCTGAGGATGGTCGGGTCGGTGATCCGGTCGTCCCGGACCAGCAGCAGCACCTCGGACAGGATCACGCTCAGCACCTCGTCGCCCTCGAACGGCAGCAGCACCTTCGGGTCTCGACGCCGGCTCGGCACGATGCACAGGTAGCGGTCGTCCGCCGCGAACCTGCTCGACGACCTGCACCTGTTCGTCAACCCGATCGCGGTCGGCTCCGGGATGCCGGTGTTCCCCACCGAGGCCTACCACCGGCTGCACCTGGCGTCCGCCCGCGGGTTCGACTGCGGGGTCACCGCTCTGCACTACCAGCCGGCGCGCTCCTGAGGCCCGCCGGTCAGCTCGCCCAGTCGAGCAGCGGCCGGTTGCGCACCGGGTCGCGCAGCCTGGCCAGCGACTCCTTCTCCAGCTGCCGGATCCGCTCCTTGGTCAGCCCGACCCGGGTGGCCACCTCCTGCAGGGTGTGCGGCCGGCCGTCGGCCAGCCCGTAGCGCAGGTTCATGATCAGCGCCTCGCGCGGGGCCAGGGTGTCGACCAGGGCGCGCAACTGCTCGGTGAGCGCCCGGTGCTCGGCCAGCTCCGCCGGGTACGCCCCGTCGACGTCCTCGACCAGGTCACCGAAGAGCATCTGGCCGTCGTCGCCGAGCGGGGTGTCCAGGCTGATCGTCTGCCGGGCCGCCCGGCGCAGCTCGGCGACGGTCTCCTCCGGCTGCCCGCACTCCGCGGCGATCTCGGCCTCGGTCGGATCCCGCTCCAACCGCTCGGACAGCATCCGCTCGGCCCGGGCGATCCGGTTGACCTGCTCCACCACGTGCACCGGCAGCCGCACGGTGCGCGCCTGCTCGGCCAGCCCGCGGTCGATCGCCTGCCGGATCCACCACATGGCGTAGGTGGAGAACTTGAAACCCTTGGCGTAGTCGAACTTCTCCACCGCCCGGATCAGGCCGACGTTGCCCTCCTGGATCACGTCGAGCAGCGGCACACCGCGCCGGCTGTGCTTCTTCGCCGCGGCCACCACCAGCCGCAGGTTCGCCCTGATCATGTGATCCTTGGCGACCTGCCCGTCCCGCGCCGCCGCGTGCAGGTCGGCGGTGCGCCACGGGGACGGCTCGGCCCGGCGCAGCAGCTCCGCCGCGTACACGCCGGCCTCGATCCGCTTGGCCAGCTCGACCTCCTGCGCCGCGGTCAGCAGCGCGATGGCGCCGATCTCGTGCAGATACTGGCGGACCAGATCGGGCTCGTTCCTCTCGGTTGTCCTGCTCGGCGCCATGGTCACCCCCTCCTCGGAATGTGCGCGCGGTCGCCGGCCCGAGAGTGATTCGGGCCGGCGGGGCAGTTGGGTCGGCGGCTTCTTTCCAACGCACCGGACCCGCGCGGCATTCCACGCAGGCTGTGGACACCACGCACACCGAGGCCATGGCCTGTGCGCGGGTCATCGCCGAACGGGTCGGATCAGTCGGCTGACCGGCGGCGGCGCCGGGCGATCAGCAGGCCCACGCCGACGAGCGCGACCTTCAGGACCACGACCAGCAGCACGGCATCGGCGATCAGGCCGGCCCACCGCGGCGCCGCCAGCACGGCGGCGCCCAGCACCAGGTGGGCGGCGACGGCCAGCACCGCGACCGTTAAGAGAACGACCATCCCACGGCGGCGCATTGGCTTCGTCGCAATGAAGTGGCTCGTGATCACTTGGGTACAGTAGACCCATGCCGACGCCGTGGTCCGAAATGGTCGAGGCGCACCGGCGTGGCGTCCGCGAGGCAATCCTGGACGCCACCGCGGCACTGGTGGCCGAGCGCGGGCCGGATGGCGTAACCATGGAGGAAGTCGCCAAGCGGGCCGGGATCCGCCGGGTGCGGCTGAGCATGTACTTCTCGGACCTGGAATCGCTCCTGCGGGCCTGGCACGAACGCCAGCTGCACAGCCATCTCGGCTTCCTCGAAGAGGTCCGCGACAAGGGCGCAGGCGACCTCCGCGAGCGACTGGAGTCCGTGCTGCGCGCCTACGTGGCGATCGTGCACCAGACCCACCGGCACCATCACACCGAGCACGGAATCGCTTTGCACCAAGGCGAGCACCTGGAGAACGCCCAGCGGCACCTGCACGAGACGGTCCGGGACCTGATCGCCGAGGGCGCCGCGGCCGGCCAGGTCCGCTCCGACATCCCGCCCGACGAGCTCACCGCGCAGTGCCTGGACACCCTGTCCGAGGCCATCGGCCTGTCCTCCGCCGAGGACATCCGCCGCCTGATCGCGGCCACCCTGGCCGACCTCAACCCGCCGGAAGAACCCGGCTAGCCCCAACCCTGCAGCCCGGCGCCGTAGGGGTAGAGCGGGTTTCCGAAGGTCGACGGGACCGGTTGGCCGGCGTCGATCCGGGCCCGGATGTCGGCCCGCTCGGCGTCGGTGGCGCCGAGGTCGTACGGAACGTCCCACCGCTCCACCTGATCCGCCGGCACGTCGGAGCCGCCGGGGCGCAGCACCTGGTCCAGGCTTCTCGGCAGCTGCCAGGGCAGCCGGCCGCGCGGGGTGTGGTCGCCGAACAGCAGACCGGCAACGGCCGGGCCGACCTCCTCGCCGCCGCGGTAGGTGACCACGATCGCGTTGGCCAGGCCGTTCCACTCGGTGATCACGTACGGCCGGGGCAACACCAGCAGCACCACGACCGGAATGCCCTGGTTGCGGAAGTTGCGGATCAGCGCGAGCTGGTCGGGCGGCAGGAACGGCTGCTCCTTCACCCAGTTCGTGCCGTGCGTGTAGGACGCCTCCCCGACGGCCACGACGGCCAGCCGCGGCGACGGCCCGCTGTCCTGGAAGACGTTCACCCCGACTTGCGTGGCCCGGGCCCGGATCGCGTCCAGGATGCTGCGGGATCCGTACTCCTGATGGAAGAAGCTGGTCCACACGCAGCATGCGTTGCCGTCCGCGGCGCGCGGCCCGGCCACCACGATGTTGTCCCCGCGGGCCAGCCGCAGCGGCAGCGTGCCGTCATTGCGCAGCAACGTCAGGGCTTCCCGCGCGGCCTGGTTGGCCAGCGCAGCATAGGCCGGAGTGTGGAACCGGTACGGGCCGTTCACCGGGTCACCGTAGGGATTCTCGAACAGTCCCAACTGGAACTTCAACCGCAGCACGCGCCGTACCGCGTCGTCGATCCGGCCGGCCGGCACGTTGGCGAGGAATGTGCCGATGGAGAACCCGGCCGCGCCCGGGTCGGCGCCGCCCATCACGTCCGAGCCGGCGTTCGCCGCGCCAACCCACGAGCCGGACGGCAGCCAGTCGGTCGTGATCAGCCCGGTGAAGCCGAGATTCTGCCGCAGGTAGGCCAGAATCCGCGGGCTGTCGCCGGCCCCCGGCCCGCCCGGGTCGAGGAACGAGCTGCCGGCGTAGCCCGGCATGATGTTCACCGCGCCGGCCTCCATGGCCGCGCGGAACGGGATCAGGTGGTACTTGATCGTCACAGCGTCGTAGGTGATCAGTGCCTCTCCCCCGGCGCCCTCGCCCGGCCAGTGCTTCACGGTGGCCAGCACCGACTTCGGGTTCAGCTCCGGTCCGCCCTGCAACCCGGCGACCAGCGCGCGCACCTGCGCGGCGGCCACGTCCGCGTTCTCCCCGTTGCCTTCCTGGATACGCGGGTAGAGCACCTTGGTACCGACCTCGGCCAGCGGTCCGAGCACGCCGCGGGTGCCCACCTCGAGCTGCTCGCGGCGCTGCATGTCGCCGAGCCGGTAGTCCAGCGCGTAGTTCCGGCCGGCGGCGAGCGCGCTCTGCGTCGGGTAGGTGGTCTGGTAGCCGTGGATGGTGTCGCCGGCCGAGACGAACGGGATACCGAGCCGGGTTCCCGCGGCGCCGAGCAGGTAGCCGTGCAGATCCGCCGCCTGCGCCGGGCCGAAGTGCCAGCCGGACCGCGGGAAGACCTGCGCGTTGTAGAACATCTGGTAGGCCTTCTCCTCCGGCGTCATCCGCCCGAGCAGGTCGTTCACCCGGGTTTCGACCGGTGCCCGCCAGTCCTCGTACGGCTCGATCGAGCCGTTCTTGTTGAGGTCCCGGCTGCCGGCCACCACGGACACGCCGTCCGCCACCGTTTCCAGGATGGGCAGGTAGACGCTGAACGTGCGGATGTTCGACGTCGTGGTGGCGCCCGACCCGCTGACCGAGACCACGAACCACTTGTAGGTCCAGCGGTCCGGCAGGTCCCAGGTCGGCGTGTAGCCGGTGCCGGTCGGCTCGGCCACCCTGGTGTAGAGGTCGATCAGGTTGCCGGGAGCGGCGAAGTCGTAGTCGGTGCGGCTGATGTTGATCCACACCTGGTAGCGCACTGCGCCCGGTACGGCCGCCCAGGACAGGGCCGGCCGGCGGGTGCTGGTGATCATCGCGCCGTTGGCCGGCGCGGTGAGCGCGAACTGGCCGGTGGTCGCCGGCGGCCGGGTCGGCCCGGACAGCATCGGCGGGGTGACCGCCGAGGTGTCCACCGAGCCGCGAACCTCGAACTCCCACAACGAGAACCCGAAGCCGGTGGCTCGCGCGGTGCCGAACATGCGCACGTACCGGCCGGTGCCGCGGATGGCGAGGTTCTCCACGCCGCCGCGGCCGGCGGCGGTGCTGTGGATCGTGGTCCAGGTGGCGGCGTCGCCGGACACCTCGATGCGATATCCGGTGGCGTAGGCGGTTTCCCAGTTGAGCAGCACCCCGGTGATCGTCGCGGTGCCACCGAGGTCGACCTGGAGCCACTGTGGATCGCTGGCCAGGCTGCTCCACCGGGTCGTGGCCCGGCCGTCCAGCGCGGCGCCGGGCGCGTTGCCGCCCTCCCAGGAGGACGCCGACACCGGCTGGAACCGGGAGATGACCGGGTCGGTCGGACCGGTGCTCCCACCGGTGCCGTGCACGGCGAACTCCCAGAGCGAGTAACCGAATCCAGTGGCCCGGGCGGTGCCGAGCATCCGGACGTAGCGGCCGGTTCCGTTGACCGCCAACGTCTGCGTGCCGCCGGTGCCGGTCGTCGTCGAGAAGATCGTGGTCCAGCCGGTTGCGTCGGCGGACACCTGGATCTGGAACGCGGTGGCGTAGGCCGCCTCCCAGCTCAGCACGACCTGGCACACGGTCACGGTGCCGCCGAGATCCACCTGCAGCCATTGCGGATCGCTGAACGTACTGGCCCACCGGGTGCCCGGGTTGCCGTCCACCGCGGCGGATGCCGGTGTGCCGGCGCTCTCGGCCGAAGACGCGGTGGCCGGCCGGCCGAGCGCGGTGTTGACGCCGCATGCGGTGCCGGCCAGTTCGCCGATCACCTGGAACTCCCACAGCGAGTAGCCCCAGCCGGTGGCCCGGGCGGTGCCGAGCATCCGGACGTAGCGGCCGGTTCCGTTGACCGCCAACGTCTGCGTGCCGCCGGTGCCGGTCGTGCTGGAGAAGATCGTGGTCCAGCCGGTTGCGTCGGCGGACACCTGGATCTGGAACGCGGTGGCGTAGGCCGCCTCCCAGCTCAGCACCACCTGGGAAAGCGTCGCGGGGCCGCCGAGATCCACCTGCAGCCACTGGGGATCGCTGAACGTACTGGCCCACCGGGTGCCCGGGTTGCCGTCCACCGCGGCGGACGCCGGTGTGCCGGCGCCCTCGACCGAAGACGCGATGGCCGGCTTGTTCTGGGACAGCAGGGTGGGCGCGGCGCCGGCCGGTGCCGGCGCGAGCGCGGCCACCGTGCTCGTCAGGACCAGGACGACGGCGGCGAGCAGCAGCCCGCGGTTTCGCATGATCATCACCAACCTACGGCGACCAGCAACCACTGCGGGTTGCCGTGTGAGATGAACGAGGACTGGTTGGCCACGTCGTCGTACGGGAAGCCGTAGGCCAGCCGGCTGATCGCGTGGTCGTGCCAGAACTTCGCGTAGTAGTTGGCCGGCGCGGTCGGGTAGTACCGGGCCGGGTCGCCCCACTGCGCCCGCGGCAGGTGCGCGGTATGCCGGTTGAGCGCCGCGCACATGTCCGGGTCGGCGGCCAGCGGTCCGGCGCAGCCGAAGATGTCCGAAGTGGACGCGTTGACACCGACCGAGTTGGCGTAGGCGGTGAAGTAGTTGGCGTTCACCCCGCCGGCGCGGAACGTCGGGTCGCTGCCCGGTGCGATGATCCGGGCCTGTCCCGGCGACTGGGCCAGCACGTCGAACTGGGCCGGCACCTCGGCGACGAACTTCGCGAAGGTGGCCGAGCGATCCTCGGCGAAGGTCGCCCGGTCCTCGCCGACCTCGACGTCGAAGCCGTCCCTGGCGTGCAGCCGCATGGCCAGCTTGAGCCCGAACGCGTCGACCCGCGTGGTGTTGCCGTTGAACACGGCCGGACCGACGGTGAACTCGATGAAGTCGAAGTACTGACTGTTCGGCGAACCGAGGAAGAAGTTCATCCGCCCGGCGGAGTTGGCCGGCATGTCCAGGAAGGGCTGCTCGGCGATCGAGCGCACCTGTCCGTTGAAGCTCCAGAACACCTGGCTGTCCGGGTACCGGCCGTTGGTGCGGTTGAGCACCTTGACCATGAGCACGTTGTTCGCGGGCGGGATCGTGCTGGTGTCACCCCAGAACTGGTCCGGCGGCGGGGGTGGCGGCGGCGGTCCGCCGGTGCCGAACACGCCGAACTCCCACAGCGAGTAGCCGAAGCCGGTGGCCCGGACGGTGCCGTTCATCCGGACGTAACGGCCGGTTCCGTTGACCGCCAGGGTTTGCGTGCCGCCAGTGCCGGTGGTGGTAGCGAAGATCGTCGTCCAGGCGCTGGCGTCGTTCGACACCTGGATCTGGAACGCGGTGGCGTAGGCCGCCTCCCAGGAGAGGACCACCTGGCAGATCGCGGTGGGCGCGCCGAGATCGACCCGCAGCCACTGCGGGTCGACGAACGCGGAGGACCAGCGGGTCGCCGGGTTGCCGTCCACGGCGGCCGAGGCCGGGGTGGCGGCGTTCTCGGTCGAGGACGCCGCGGCCGGCCGGTTGAGCGCGACGTTGTTGCCGCAGGCCGATCCGGCCAGCTCGCCGATGACCTGGAACTCCCACAGCGAGTACCCGAATGCCGTGGCCCGAGCCGTTCCGAGCATCCGCACATACCGGCCCGATCCGCTGACCGCCAGGTTCTGCGTGCCGCCGGTGCCGGTCGTGGTGGAGAAGACCGTGGTCCAGCTGGCCGCGTTGTCCGACACCTGAATCTGGAACGCCCTGGCGTAGGCGGCCTCCCAGCTCAGGTTGACCTGGTTGATGGTGGCCCGGCCGCCCAGGTCCACCTGCACCCATTGCGGGTCCCCGAACGCGGACGACCAGCGGGTAGCCGGGTTGCCGTCCACCGCCGCCGACGCCGGCGTGCCGGCGTTCTCGGTCGACGACGCGCTGGCCGGCTTGTTCTGGGACAGCAGGGTGGGTGCCGCCGTAGCCACCCCCGGCACGATCACCAGCCCGGCGACCAGGGCCGCCGCAATCGTGAACACGGATCCGCGGCGCGGCAGAAGGCGAGGACGGGTGCGCATGGCCATCTCCCTTGACAGCGCCCCGGGCGTGGGCAGGGGACCCGGGAGAGCGCTCTCTCTAGAGAGTGCTGGCATTCCAGCACAGTTGTCAAGCCCGGTATCAGGCCGAACCGCGCACCACCAACGTCGGATCAAAGATCACCGACGTCGGCTCACTCTTCGGATTCTCGATATGGGACAGCAACAACCGCGCCATCTCCCCCGCCATGTCCTCCACCGGCTGCCGCACCGTCGTGAGCTGCGGCCGGCAAGCCAACGCCGCCGGACTGTCGTCGAATCCGACCACCGCAACGTCCTCCGGCACCCGCCGGCCATGCTGGCGCAGCACCAGCAGCGCCCCCTGCGCCATCAGGTCGTTGGCCACGAACACGCCGTCCAGTTTCGGATGCTCGGTCAACAACCGCTCCATCGCCCCCTCGCCCCCGTTCTGCTTGAAGTCCCCCTCCACGATCGGAATGTACGGATGTCCGCGCCGAGCCATCGCATCCCGAAACCCCGCCAGCCGATCCTGACTCGCCGGCACGTCCAACGGCCCGGTAATCGTCGCCAGCCGCCGGCAGCCGCGGGCCAGCAGGTGCTCGGCGGCCAGCCGGGCGCCATCCTGATGCGCGAGATCGACATAGCTGACCGGAATCGGTGTCGCCGGCCGGGCGAACAGCACCGCCGGCACTCCCGCGCGCACGAACAACTCGGGCAACGGATCCTCGGCGTGCGTGGAGACGACCAGCGCACCATCGGCGTTCCCCTGCCGCAGGTTCGCGACCACATCGGCGCGCGCCTGATCCGAGTCGGCCAACATGAGCAGCGGGTGGATGCCGAGCGGACGCAGAAAGTCGACCGCCCCCGCCGCCACCCGCCCGAAGAAAGGATCAGCGAAAACCGTTACCGCGTAACCGGATTCGTCCTCGGCGCCGGACACGACCAGAGCGATGTTCCCCGCCCGCCGGGTAACCAGCGACCGCGCCGCCCGATTCGGCGCGTACCCGGTCTCGGCGATGGCGCGGCGGACGAGTTCCTGGATCTCAAGATCGACGTTGCGGACACCGTTGATCACTCGCGACACGGTCGCCCGGGACACGCCGGCCACCCGTGCGACGTCCTCCAGGGTCGCGGTTCTCGGTGCCCGATCGGTCATGATGGCATCTTAGCTGGTGCGGAGAGCGCTCTCTTGGGTGTTCGACGGGGTGCACGGATGCGGGGTGGGGTCCGGGGCGGGCCGGGAGGTTAAGGCACCGCGCCTCCTTGTCAAGGCACACTCGTCCGTGGGTGCACTGGAGTCTGTTGGGTGCCTTGACAAGGAGCCTCCCGCGGTGCCTTGGGCTACCAAGGGGCAGGGCGAAGCCCTGCCTGATTGACCCCGGCCCGCCCCGGACCCCGTGATGCCGGGTTCCCTGTGCTGACGGAGGGTTCCCCGAGCTTGGCCCCCGGTCCTCGCCCCCCGGGCCCCAACACCCGAGTCCCCGCCTCCAGCACCCGGACCTCATTTCCAGCACCCGAACCTCATTTCCAGCACCCGAACCTCATTTCCAGTACCCGAGATCCCGGTCCCCGAGTCCCCGTCTCCAGCTACCCGAATTTCCAGTTCCAACACCCGAATCCCACCTCCACCACCCGAATTACCCGCCCAACACCTGAGTTCCCGTCCCCCACCACCCGAGATCCTGAACTCAGCACCCGAAATGCCAGCCTAACAACCTGAGTCCCCACCCCCAGCTACCCGAATTGCCAATTCCACACCCGACATCCCCACCCCCCAGCACCCGATGTCTCGGTCCCACCAGCCGAAATGCCGAGCCCACCACCACCCGAGGCCCCACCTCCAGCTACCCGAATTTCCAGTTCCACACCCGACATCCCCGGCCCCAGCACCGAGTTGCCGGCCCCAGCACCCGAGTTGCCGGCCCCATCAACTGAATCTCGGTTTGGCCAACCGCAACCGAGCAATCTGCCAGGGTGACGCCCCTTCCCGGTGCACGGTGGTGGGCAGGCCCGCGCCCGGTGCCACTGCACGGAGCGGCCTGTCCACCACTGTGCCGCGGAACGCCGGGCCCAGCCCTACCAAGGCGCCCACCCCGAGCGTTCCGATGCAGCCGGGAACCCCTGCCAACCCGACAACACTCATCCCGAAACCAACCATCAGTGTGCCCGTCACCGCAACCCCAGCGGCGAACGAATGGCACGTTCGCGCGTCGAACACCTGATCGAGTGAACATTCTGGAAACCGCAGCTTCGGGTCAATAGAATGGCGGCATGAGCGCAACTCAGGAATTCACGGCCCTGCGGGGCTCGGAGCTTCCGGCTGCGCTGGTGGAAATCTTCGCCAGAATGCGACGCGACCACGCCGACGCGCTGGACATCATCAACGAAATGGGACACCGGCAGACCGAGGTGTTCGCCGGCTACCCCAGCCTCGCGAAGTACCTGTCAGACCTGCTGCGGATCACAACCCGCAAAGCTACCGGCCTGATCGAGCAGGCCGAACTGGTGGCCGAGTCGGTGACACCGGTGGGCTATGTAGCCCCGGCCAAACTGCCCTTGGTGCGCCAAGCGCTGCACGAGGGGGTGCTCGACTCCGAGCATGTGGTGGCGATCGCGGAGGCGGTCACCGCCATCCCGGACTGGGCGGGCCCGCAGAACAAACAGCTCGTCGAGTCCACCTTGACCCAAACCGCGCGCACCTCCGACCCGCGCGTGGTCAAACAATACGGCCGCATCCTGCTCGCCCGCATCGACCAGGATGGCGAGAACCCGCACCAGGAAGACCAGTTGGCCGAGCCGGCCAACGAACTACACCTGCACGCCCAACCCAACGGCTGGGTCAAGTTCCGAGGCATCCTCGACCCGGAGGCCGGCGAAGAGTTCGTCAGCCTGATCGGCTCGCTGAGCCTGCCCCAGCCACCGGCCGAAGGAGTGCCCGACCCACGCCCGGCCGAACGGCGACGCGGCGACGGGTTCGCCCAGCTCTGCCACTCCGCCGCACAACTGGACAACAGCACGGCCGGTGGCGCCAAGCCGCACCTGCACCTCTACCTCGACTACCAAACGCTCACCGCCCAGGTCGGCACCGCCACCCTGGACGGCGGCGCATTCCTACCGGCCACCGCCATCCGCCGGATCGCCTGCGACGCGGGGTTGATTCCGGTGGTCCTCAACGGCGAAAGCGTGCCGCTGGACCTCGGCCAGGAACACCGCCTGGTCAAACCCAGCCAACGCAAGGCCCTCATCGCCCGGGACCGGGGATGCGCCTTCCCCGGATGCCATCTACCGGCGAGATGGACCGACGCGCACCATATAAAACATTGGGCGGATGGGGGTCCGACCGACTTGGGAAATATGGTGCTCTTGTGTAGGAGGCACCACCGACTACTACACCACTCAGCATGGGAAATCCGGATGGTCAACGGACTGCCATACTTCCGCCCACCGGCATGGCTGAACCCGCAGCAGAAGCTGATGCGCAATGTGCTCCGACAATAACCCCGCGCACAGGTGCCGCGCGGCACCGAACAATGCGCGCCACACGGCACCAAATCCGGTCACGGCCCCATATGTGACACCGCCAGCCGCGACTCGACCGAGTCCTGACGCGACAGTTCCGGAGCCAGATCGGTACGGCGCGTGACGTTCAGCTTCTTGTAGATCCGGGTCAGGTGTTGTTCCACCGTGCTCACCGTGATGTACAGCTTGCGGCCGATTTCGCGGTTGGTGTGGCCGTCGGCGGCGAGTTCGGCGACTTTGCGTTCGGCGTCGCTGAGGGTGGCGGGGCCGGTGGGGGTGGGGTCTTCGCGGACGGGGCGGTCGGGGATGGGGCGGCCGCGTTGGTCGGGGAGGACTTCGGCGTTGCAGGCCTTGGCCAGTTGTTCGACCTTGCGGAGGGTGAGGCGGGCGTCGCCGAGTTGGCCGAGTTCGCGTTGGAGTTGGCTCAGGTCGGCGAGGGCACGGGCCAGTTCGAGGCGGTCGCCGCAGCGTTCCAGGCACTGGATGGCTTCGCGGAGCAGCGGGGCGCGATCCTTGACGTCCGTGCAGGCGGCGAGGACGCGCAGGGCGACGGCGCGGGTACGGGAGCCGCCGGCGGGCCCGGTGCGGTTGAGCTGTTCGGCGACCAGATCGCGGGCCTCCTTGCGGCGGCCGAGGCGAAGCAGGGTTTGGGCGAGGTCCGAGCGCCAGGGGACCACGGCGGGTACGTCGCGGTCCTGGCCGCGCAGCCACGCGGCGCAGCGTTCGAAGTCGTCGAGGGCCGCGAGGGGGCGGCCGCACGCCAGGTTGAAATGGCCGCTGGCATGGAGATAGCGGGGGCCGAAGGAGGTGGCGAACATGGCTTCCGGGAGGGCGCGGTCGAGCAGTTCGGCGGCCGCGTCATGCCGGCCCATCGCGGTGTTCACCTGGATCAGAATCGACAGTGGGAAGCCGATCAGCACGCCCCAGCTCTGGGTGGGCAGCAGGCTCAGGGCGGTGGCGGCCCGGGCGTCGGCGGTGACCAGATCACCGCGACGCCAGGCGAGGTCGGCGTGCACGCAGCCGAGCACGGCCTGCCAGGTGGTGGCCTGGCGGCGGACCGCCTCGTCGAACAACGTGTTGCACCAGAACATCGCCCGCTCATGCCGGTCGGCGTCGTCCAGGGCCAGCAACGCGGTCGCGCCGACCTCGGGCATCACGTCGCCGAGGCAGCCCTGCAGGATGTGTTCGGCGCTGTTCACCACGTCTCGCCCGGCCCGGCCGCTCCACAAACTGTTCAGCATCGCCGTGCGCACCCACGGGTTCGCCGACGTGGCCGAGGGGCAGAGCAACGCGTGGACGTCCTGCGGGACCCGGTCGCGCAGCGAACCGTAGATCCACTCGCAGGCCAGGCGCAGTTCGGCGGTGGTCCGGGCGTCCGGCGGGCCGGCGGCCGCGTGCACCGCCTGCAGTTGGGCCGCCGCGGCGCACAGATCACCCTGCCAGAGCAGGTGCCTGGTCACCGGCACGGCGTCGCGCCAGGTCAGCTCGCCGGCGTTGACCGCACCGTGCAGCGGGGACAGGTGGCGCATCGCGACCGACGGGTTGACCCGCCAGGCCACCCGGACCAGGGCGGCGCGCAGCGCGACCCGGTCGCGTTCCTCGTCGCAGGCCCGCATGGCCAACTCCAGGCAGCGCACCGCGAGCGGGGCGTCGTCCACCACCGCCTGGTCCGCGGCGTGCCGCAACACCCGCACCGCCCACGGCCCGGGCGCCGCGTCGCCGGCCACCACGTGCCTGGCGACCTCCATCGCGTCGGCACCGTGCCGGTAGAGCAGCTCGGCGGCCCGCACGTGCAGCCGGGCCACCTCCTCCGGTGGCATGCCCTCAAGCACCGTCGCGGCGATCTCCGAATGCCGGAACCGTTCCCCGCGCACGATTCCCGCCGCGGCCAGGACGTCGAACAGCTGACTGACCGACTGTGGCTGCATCGCCAGCAACTCGGCGACCCGGTCCGGCGAGGCCGCATCGGCAAGCACGGCCAACCCGCTGGCCACCGCGAGCAGATCCGGATCCCAGCGGTGCAGGCAGTCCAGCACGGCCTGCCGGAACGCGCCGCCGGGCACCGGGCGGTCCCGAACCGGTTCGGCGGCCCGGGCATGGTCATCGATCAACGCGCGGAGGAGCAGCGGGTTGCCCCCGCTCAGCGCATAGCAGGCGGAAGCGAACCGGGACCCGGTCCGCTGGCCTAATCGGTGCGCGACCAGTTCGGTCACCCCGGCCTCGGACAGCGGGGCCAGGGTCAGCCGGTGGCTGGGCTGCCGGGACACCTCGGCCCGCAGGAACGACCCCGGCCGGCCCGGACGCTGCCACTCGGTGAGCGCCAACAGAAGCCGCCGGGAGCGCATCCGCCGCCGCAGGTACAGCAGCACCTGCAGCGAGCCGCCGTCGACGAACTGCAGATCGTCGATCGCGATCACCACCGGGGTGTCCGCGGCGAGGTC
Organism: Actinophytocola sp.; assembly: GCF_035762905.1. GTDB lineage: Bacteria > Actinomycetota > Actinomycetes > Mycobacteriales > Pseudonocardiaceae > DASYTH01. The sequence goes on along the minus strand of NZ_DASUCC010000101.1, from coordinate 14,857 downwards.
GAGCAGCACCGAGGACACGCCGTGCACCACCCGGGCGTCGGTCAGCTGCATCGTGCCGGGGTCCAGGTCGCGCTCCTCGGTCGCCTGCGGCTCGGCCTCGATCAGCCGGGACACCCGGTCCAGGGTGCCGGCCGACAGCGCGGTACTCCGGAACAGCTGCCACATCACGCCCATGCGCATGGCGCGCTCGGCCCGGGCCGCGGTCGCGGTCAGCACCAGGGCGCCCTGTTCGGCCACCGACTCGGTGAAGGTCTGCAGCAGCTCCGTCTTACCCGTGGCCAGGTCGCCGTTGATCAGCACCACCCGGCCCTTGCCGTCGAGGGTTTCCGCGAACGCCTCGCGCAGGACGCTCAACTCATCGTGCCGTTCCACCAACATGACGGACTTCTCCCTTCCCCCAATGGCGAGTTCCTAGGAAAGAGCGACGACCTGCCGGCTGTCCGGCGCCCACACCGGCCCGCGGCCATCGGAAACCTCGTCCAGCGCGCTGTCGCCGGAGAGCATCGCGTGGTGCAGCCGCTGCAACCGCGGTGTCGGCTCGATGCCGAGCTGCTCCACCAGCGTGTCCCGGATCTCCCGGTACACCTGCAGGGCGCGCCACTGCCGGCCGGACCGGTACAGCGCGAGCATGTACTGCGCCCAGAAGTTCTCCACCAGCCGGTGCCGGGCGCACAACGTGGCCAGCTCGCTGAGCAGCTGGTGATGCCGGCCAAGCCGCAGATCGGCCTCGATCCGCAAGCCCAGATCGGACAGCCGGCTCTCCTCAAGGCGGGTCGCCTCGATCCCCAGCTGCGGGCCGGTCGGCACGTCGACCAGCGCCGGGCCGCGCCACAGCTCGAGCGCCCCGGCGAGCTTGCGGGACGCGGTCAGGTAGTCCCCGTCGTTGGCCGCCCGGCGCCCGGCCGCGGCCAGCCGCTCGTAGCGCACCGCGTCGACGTCGTCCGGCTCGACCTCGAGGGCGTAGCCGACCCGCTTCGTGATCAGGATGTCCTTCGGCGTGCGCTGGCCGTTGTCGTCGATCGCGTTCTGCAACCTTCTGCGCACCTGCATGATGTAGGTCTGCAGTGTCGATAACGCCCGGCGTGGGGCGTGTTGACCCCATAGCTCGTCGATCAGCGTGGCGGCCGTGACGATATGACCGGCGTTGATCGCGAGCAGGGCCAGACATTGGCTCGGCTTCGTCGCGGAGGGAACGATCGAGACGCCGGCGACGGTGGCCTCCAGGGTTCCAAGAAGGTTGACTTCGACTCTCATGGGTCTACCGCCTCTCAAATACTGATGTTCACCAACCGCCCAGCCGAATTCCCAGATTGCGATCCACCGCGGCCCGGGAAAGCAGGCAGCCGAGCGGAATGTCCAACGTGTTCGCGCTGAGCAGCTCCACCAGCAAAACGTGGTCGGGATTGGCCCGGCCGGAATGTGTGCCCCGGCACACGGCGCCGAGATCGGCGTCGATCCGGGGCCGAATTCTGCGGAAGTTCTGGTCCGGTCCGCGGCCGACGAGGGCCGGCGTGTCGACGTAGACCTCCTCGACCGCGCCGACCAGGTCGTCGGGCAGGTCCCGGCCGGTCGCGTTCACCACGACCGCCCCCCGGTCCAACTGCCCGATCTCCAGTTGTCCGGCCGGCTCACCGGTGACGACCACCAGCTTGGCGCCGAGCACCGCCTTGCCGACGATGCCGACCACCGACAGCCCGATGCCGGCCAGGTCGATCTCGTCCAGCACCCACTGCCCCACCACGGTCGCGGTGCCCTCCGCCGGACAGAGCACCACCCGCCGCACCCCCGGCATGTGGTGCGCGACCGTCATCAGCAGGGCCTGGCCGGTCCTGGCCGGGCCGACGATCGCCGCGGTCACGCCGCCCGGCGGCACCAGTTGTCGGGCGACCAGCCCGACCAGCGCGGCCGTCCGGCACTCCCGCAGCGTCGAGCCCGGCAGCAGGTATCCGACACCCAGGTGCAGGTCCTCGAGCAGCAGCAGGTCGGTGGGCGCCGGGCCGGTGCCGGCGGTGGGTCCGAGCCACGGGGTGAGCCGGCCGGCCAACTCCGGCGGCTCGGCCGGGTCGGACAGCTCCCGTTCGAGCAGGTCCAGCGGCTTGATGCCACCGAGCGCGCTCGCCAGTTCGTCGGCGTTGAACTGGAACGTCGGGCTGATCATCGCCTGGCCTCTCCTCCCGCGCAAGGAAGCTGCGCTGATTCTTCGACCGGATCCTCTTAAGGCTCTACCGATCCGCTCTCAGTCCACCGGTAGAGCGCTGGAAGAGCGCTAGGAGAGACGCCATGTCGAATGTGTTCAGGCCACGAAAACAAAAGCAGCTCTGAAGGGTGGACGACATGTTCGCAATGCGGAAGTTCGCGATGGCGATTATCGGTTCGGCTCTGGTCGCAGTGGCGGGTGCTGGCGGGTTAGCCCTGGTCGCAGCACCTTCGGCAACGGTCGTCGCCTCCCCGCAGTGCCCGGACGACATGCACTGGTGCCCGGGCGGGGAGGCGCCGGAAAGCGCGACCGACCCCAGCGACGGCGGCATCGACGACGACGACATGCACTGGTGATCGCGGAATTTTCGCCGCGCACAAACAAATCAGGCCATATTGCAGTCCGCACCAGACCCGGAATCTCCGGCTGGTGCGGACATTTTTTTCTCCAGGCGGGTGCGTAAGCGGGTGGCCTGCTTGGACTCGAGCCCGGCAAGCAGCACCCGGGCCTGGCCGAGCAGCTCCGCGCCGGTGGTGCGGTCGCCGCGGTCCAGTCCGATCTCGCCGAGCAGGTGCAGCGCCTGCGCCTCCTTCATGCGTTCGCCGAGTCGCCGGGCCAGGCCCAGCGCCAGCAGCAGGCTGGTCTCGGCGCTGTCCAGCCGGCCCTCCCGGTGCAGCACCAGCCCGAGCCCGTAGAGCCCGTGCACCTCGCCGATCCGGTCCCCGACCTCCCGGACGATCACGAGCACCCGGTCCAACTCGCGGTGGGCCAGGTCGGTCTGGTTCGCGTCGAGGTGCAGGTGGGCGACCCGGTGCCGGACCTCCGCCTCGCCGCGCCGGCAGCCCACCTCCCGGCAGATGGCCAGCGCCTCGTCGAGCAGTTGCCCGGCCGACCCGGTGTCGCCCTCGTCCGCCCGGTAGCCGGCGACGCCGGCCAACACCTGCGCCTCGCCCATCCGGTCGCCGACCGCGCGCATCAGCGTGAGCGCCTCGTCGTACCGGGACAGCATCTCCGGCGAGCGGCCGAGCAGACCGTCCACGATGGCGAGGTTGCTCAGCACCAGCGCCCGGCCGTGCACGTTGCCGCCGGCCCGGAACAGGTCCAGCGCCTCGGTCAGGCACCGCTGCGCCTCGGTCAGCCGTTGCTGGGCCAGGTGCAGGCAGCCCAACGAGAGGAGCATGGCCGCCCGGCCGGTGCGGTTGCCGGCCCGCACGGTGACCTCGAGCCCGGTCTGCGCGGTGGCCCGCCAGTGGTCGTAGTAGCCGCGGATCTCGAACAGCGTCATGGCGGTCAACGCGAGGTCCCAGCACAGCTCGTCCAGCCCGGCGGCCGCGGCCTGCCGGATGGCGGCCAGCAGCGCGTCGCGTTCGGCGTCCCACCACTCCGTCGGCCGGGACTCCGGCAGATCCGCGGCCTCGCCGGGCGGCCGCCACCGCGGCGCGGTGCCGTGCAGCACCAGGTAGTCGCCGCCGAACTCCTGGCGGTGGGCGTGCTCGGCGAGCGCGAGCCAGCCGCCGAGCACCCGGGCCAGCGCCTGGTTGCGCTCGTCAAGGGTCTCGGTCTCGACCAGCCGCTCCATCGCGCAGATCCGGATCAGGCGGTGGAACCGGTACCTGACCTGCTCCCCCGGCATCTCGACCGCGTCCAGCAGTTGCGCGTCGACCAGCGTCTCCAGCACGTCCTCCGCGGTGCCGATGTCGCAGTCGAGCAGGGCCGCTGCGGTCCACGCCGGAAAATCGGTCGACCGGATCACGGCGAAGAGCCGGAACAGCCGTTTGGCCGGCGCGGTCAGGCTGCGGTAGGTCAGGTCGATGTTGGACCGCAGCCCCACGCCGCGCACGGTGAGCTCGTCCAGCCGGCTCGCCTCGTCCTCGAGCCGCCGGACCAGGCCGGCGATCCGCCAGTGCGGACGCGAGGCCAACCGGGCACCGGCGATCCGCAGGGCCAGCGGCAGCCCGCCGCACAGGTTCACCAGTTCGACCGCGGTGTCCCGCTCGACCCGGACCCGCTTCCGGCCGATGATCTTGGCGAGCAGCTCCATCGAGTTCGCGGTGTCGAACACGTCGACATCGATGCTGTGCGCGCCGAGCAGGCCGGACAGCCGCACCCGGCTGGTGGCGATCACCGCGCAGGTCGAGCTGCCGGGTAACAGCGGAAGGACCTGCTCCTCGTCGCTGACGTCGTCCAGCACCACGAGCAGCCGCTTGTCGGCCAGCAGGCTGCGGTACAGCTCGGCGCGCTCCGGCACGTTGTCGGGCATGGTCGTGGCGCCGACCCCGAGCGCGCGCAGGAATCGGGCGAGCAGCTTCGGCGTGGGGTCGTCGGTGCCGCTGAGATGCTGCAGGCCGCCGTAGAGCACCCCGTCGGGGTAGACCCCGCCGAGTTGGTGCGCCACCCGGACGGCCAGGCTGGACTTGCCCACCCCGCCCTTTCCGGAGATCGTGACGATCCGCACCGCGTAGGCCGTGGCCAGGTCGGACTCGCCGGACAGCACGGTCATGATCTCGGCGATCAGGCGCTCCCGGCCGGTGAAGTCGCCGATGCTGGCCGGCAGCTGGCGGGGCACCACGGGCCGCTCACCGGCGGGCGCGGGGCGCGGCGCCGGGCCGGCCCGCACGGACAGCTGGACCGGGATCTTGATCCCGGACAGGTCCAGCGCCGGGTCCCTGGTGAGGATCGCCGTCTCCAGGTCGCGCAGCTCCTGGCCGGGTTCGATGCCCAGCTCCTGGACCAGTGCGGTGCGGGTGCGCCGGCCCGTCTCCAGGGCGTCGGCCTGGCGGCCAGACCGGTACAGGGCGATCATCCGGAACCGGGCCAGCCGTTCGTGCAGCGGATGCTGCTCGACCAGCCCGGCCAGCTCGCCGAGGATGTCCTCGTGCCGGCCGAGCGCCAGGTCCAGCCGCACCCGCTCCTCGACCGCGGCCAGCCGGCCGTCCTCGAACGCCGCCGCGCCGCGCCGCACCAGCTCGCTGTCGATGTCGGCCAGCACCGGTCCACGCCACAGGGCAAGGGCCCGGCTCAGCGTCGCGGCCGCCTCGGCCAGCCGGCGCTGGTCGGCCTGGTCGCGCGCGGCGGTCACCAGCTCGGCGAACTCGGCACTGTCCAGCTCGGTGGCGGCGATCTCCAGCAGGTAGCCGGGCGGCCTGGTCCGGATCGCCGCCACCCCGCCGTGGTCGGCGAACAGCTTGCGCAGCGCGGAGATGCAGGTCTGCACCTGCGCCCGCGCGGTGGACGGCGGCGCGCTGTCCCACAGGGCGTCGACCAGGTCGTCCACCGAGGTCACGCGGTTGGCGTTGAGCGCGAGCAGGGCCAGCGTGACGCGCTGTCTGGGCCCGCCGACGCTCACCAGCTGTCGACCCACGACGAGCTCAAGCGGTCCTAGCAGCCGCAGCCCCATGGCACCCCCGCAACAGGTGACGCCGCAATGATTGTGATTTTAGACATTCTTTACTAGTCGCACCACGTAACCGACAGAAACATAAACTTCCAGTAGGCGGGACGACACATGCGCGGAACCTGAACGATACAGCTGCATCTTGCAGTGGATCTTGATGGTGGCGGCCGGCGCGGATCTCGGCCGGTACCGGACACCGCAAGATCGACTCAGGCACACTGGGGCACATAGGGGTTATTCCGAAAATGCGCGCTCCCTAAAATGCCTCTCGTATTGACGAAAGGATTCGAGATGCGCGTGCTGGTGACCGGCGGGGCCGGATTCATCGGATCTCACTTCGTCCGGCAGCTGATCGCCGGCCGTTACCCGGCTCTGCGCGACAGCCAGGTCGTGGTACTGGACAAGCTCACCTACGCCGGGAACCTGGCCAATCTGGCCGGTGTGCTTGACGACGAGCGGCTGCGTTTCGTGACCGGCGACATCTGTGACGAACGGATCGTCGCCGAGTTGATGGCCGGCACCGATCTCGTGGTGCACCTGGCCGCGGAGTCGCATGTGGACCGTTCGATTCTCGGCTCCGGGGAGTTCATCCGCACCAATGTGCTCGGCACCCACGTGCTGTTGCAGGCCGCGTTGGAGGCCGGGGTCGGCCGGTTCGTGCAGGTGTCCACCGACGAGGTCTACGGCTCGATCGCGGCCGGCTCGTGGACCGAGGACCGCCCGCTTGAGCCGAACTCCCCCTACTCCGCCTCGAAGGCATCCGCCGACCTGCTGGTCCGCGCCTACCACCGCACCCACGGGCTCAACGCCTGCGTCACCCGCTGCTCCAACAACTACGGGCCGTACCAGCACCCGGAGAAGGTCGTCCCGCTGTTCCTGACCAACCTGATCGACGGCAGCAAGGTCCCGCTCTACGGCGACGGGCACAACGTCCGGGACTGGCTGCACGTCGACGACCACTGTCGCGGCATCGCGCTGGTCGCCGAGCGCGGCCGGGCCGGCGAGGTCTACAACATCGGCGGCGGTACGGAGCTGTCCAACCGCGCGCTGACCGAGACCCTGCTGTCGATCACCGGCCACGACTTCGGCATGGTGCGGCACGTCCCGGACCGCAAGGGCCACGACGCGCGCTACTCGGTGGACATCACCAAGATCAGCCGCGAGCTGGGCTACGCGCCCCGGATCGGCTTCGCCGCCGGGATCGCCGAGACGCTGGACTGGTACCGGGCCAACCGGAGCTGGTGGGCGCCGCTCAAGGCCGCGCCCACCGCCGCCTGAACACGTCATCCGGACAGCCCCAGCTCGCGCTCGATCAGGTCGATCATCTCCTCGTCGGAGGCCGACTCGAGGTCCGCGGTCACCGGCGTCTCCGAGCCGGCCGTGGCCCACTTGTCCAGGAACGCCTGCAGCCGCACGGCGACCTGGGCCCGGGTCAGGCCATCCGGTTCGGCATGCGTGAACGCCCGGTCGGTGGCCTCGATCTCGGCCAGCAGCGCGACCACCCCGGAAGCCGGGCCGGTGTCCAGCTCGCGGCGCAGGTACCGGCACACCTCGAGCGACGTCGGGTAGTCGAACGCCAGGGTCACCGGCAGCCGGAGCCCGGTCTGGCCGGCCAACCGGTTGCGCAGCTCCACCGCGGTCAGCGAGTCGAACCCGAGCTCGTCCCAGGCCTGGCCCGGATCGACCACGGTGTCCGCGGTGTGCCGGAGCACGCCGTTGACCGCGTCCAGCACCACCTCGGACAGGATCTCCTCCTGCTCGGCCTCGGGCAGCCCGGCGATCCGCTCGCGCAGCGCCGCACCGCGCGCCTCCCCGTCGGCGTCGACCCGCTCCACCGGCCGCTCCACCTCGGGCAGGTCGGCCAGCAGCGGGCTCGGCCGGGTCACGGTGAACGACTCGACGAACCGGTCCCACCGGACATCGGCCACGGTTACGCAGCTCTCGTCGTCGTCGACGGCCTGGCCGAGCGCGGTGACCGCGAGGTCCGGCGCCATCGCGGACAGACCGCGGCGCCACAGGTAGTCCTCGGCGTCGTCGTCGGCCGCCATCCCGGATCCCGACCAGGGACCCCAGGCGATCGAGGTCGCCGCCCGGCCGGCCGCCCGGCGCCGTTCGGCGAGCGCGTCCAGGTAGGCGTTGCCCGCGGCGTAGGCGGACTGGCCGCCGCTGCCCCAGACCCCGGCGATCGAGGAGAACAGCACGAACGCGTCCAGCGTGTCGCCGAGCAACTCGTCCAGGTGGGCGGCGCCGAGCACCTTCGCGCGCAGCGCGTCGGCGAACGCGGCCAGGTCGGTGTCCGGCAGCGCGGCCGCAGCGGACACGCCGGCCGCGTGCACCACGCCGGTGACCGGCACCGGAACCGACGCCAGCAGCCCGGTCAGCGCGGCCCGGTCGGTGACGTCGCAGGCCGCGACGGTCGCGGTGGTGCCGAGCTCGGCCAGCTCCGCGACCAGCTCGGCCGCGCCCGGCGTCGCCATGCCGCGCCGGCCGGTCAGCAACAGGTTCGGCGCGCCCCGGCCGGCCAGCCACCGGGCCACTGCGGCGCCGAGCGCCCCGGTGCCGCCGGTGATCAGCACGGTGCCGCTCGGCTGCCACCGGCCGAGCGGCGCCCGGCCGAGCGGGGCGTGCGCCAGCCGGCGGGCGAGCACCGCGGAACCGCGCACCGCCACCTGGTCCTCGCCGCACCCGGCGAGCACCGCCACCAGCAGCCGCCCGGCCCGCTCGTCGACCGTCGCGGGCAGATCGACCAGGCCGCCCCACTGCCGGGGGTACTCCAGCGCGGCGACCCGGCCAAGTCCCCACACCTGCGCCTGCGCCGGACTGATCGGCTCGTCGGTCGACCCGGTGGTCACCGCGCCGCTGGTCAGGCACCACAGCGGGGCCTCGACCCTGGCGTCGCCGAGCGCCTGCACCAGGGCGATCGTGCCGGCCAGTCCCGCGGTGATCGCCGGGTGATCCGGGTCGGCCGTTTCGTCGAGGGCGAGCAGCGACACCACCCCGCCGGCCGGTCCGGTCGCGGCCAGCCGGTCGGCGAGCGCGCTTCGGTCGGCCCGGTCGAGGCGCAGCTCGACCGGCTCCGCCCCGTGCGCCCGCAACGCGGCCAGCACCCCGGTGACGGTCTCGGTCCCGGCCAGGGCGGCCGGCACCGCCACCAGCCAGCGCCCGCTGACCGTGCCGGTCGGCTTGGCCAGCGGCTTCCAGGACACCCGGTAGCGCCACGGGTCCACGGCGGACTCGCCACGGTGCTGGCGGTGCCAGGCGGACAGCGCGGGCAGCACGGTGGCCAGTCCGTTGGCCGGGTCAAGGCCGATCGCGCCGGCGACCGACTCGAAGTCCTCCTTGTCCACCGCCTCCCAGAACTGACTCTCGGCCAGGTCGGCGCCTTCCGCGACGTCCCGGCGCGCCGGAACCTGCGGCCAGAACCGGGTCCGGTCGAACGGGTAGGTGGGCAGCGCGACCGGCACTCCCCCCTCGCCGGCGAAGAACGCGGACCAGTCCACCGCGACGCCCCGCACGTGCAGGGCGGCAAGGGCGCGCAGCAGCGTCTCCGGCTCGTCCCGGCCGGCCCGCTGGGTGGCGATCGCCGCGGTCGCGGCGTCCTCGAGGCAGCGCCCGGCCATCGCGGTGAGCACGCCGTCCGGACCCAGCTCGAGCAGGGTGGTGACGCCCCGGCCGCGCAGGGTGGCCACGCCGTCGGCGAACCGGACCGCGTCGCGCACGTGCCGCACCCAGTAGTCCGGTTCCTGGATCGCCTTCGGATCCACCAACTCACCGGACACATTGGACCCGATCGGCAGCTGAGGTGGTTGGAATGTCAGGGTTTCCGCCACCGCCCGGAAGTCCGCGAGCATGGTGTCCATCCGCGGGGAGTGGAACGCGTGCGAGACGACGAGCCGCCGGGCCTTGGCCCATCGGGGTTCCAGCTCGGCGATCACGTCGGAGTCCCCGGAGATCACCACTGCGGTGGGGCCGTTGACCGCGGCGATGCTCACCCGCTCCTCGAGCCCGGCGATCGCCTCGGCCACCTCGGTCTCGGTGGCCTGCACGGCGAGCATGGCGCCGCCGGTGGGCAACGCCTGCATCAGCCTTCCGCGCGCGGCGACCAGCGTGCAGGCGTCGTCGAGGGACAGCACCCCGGCCACGTGCGCGGCGACCAGCTCGCCGATCGAGTGGCCGAGCAGGACGTCCGGGCGAACCCCCCAGGACTCCAGCAGCCGGAACAACGCGACCTCGAGGGCGAACAGCGCCGCCTGGGTGAACACCGTCTGGTTCACCAGATCCGAGTCGCCGAACATCACCTCGCGCAGCGGGTGGTCCAGCTCGGTGTCCAGCCGGGCGCACACCGCGTCCAGCGCCTCGGCGAACACCGGGAACGCCCGGTACAGCTCCTTGCCCATGCCGGGACGTTGGGAACCCTGGCCGGAGAACAGGAACGCGAGACCGCCGCGGACCCGCTGGCCGGACACCACGGTCGGCGCCTCCTGTCCTGCGGCCAGCGCGGTCAGCCCGTCGACCAGGCCGGCCCGGTCCGCCGCGAGCACCACGGCCCGCCGCTTCAGCGTGGCCCTGGTCGTGGCCAGGGACATCGCCAGGTCCAGGTCGCGCACCGGCCGGTCCGCCCGCAGCCGGTCGAGCAGCCGCTCGGCCTGGGCCCGCAGCGCCGCCGCCGAGTTGGCCGACAGCGGGAACGGGCGCACCGCGTCCGGCCCGGTCCCGGGTGCGGCGGGCTCGGTGGCACGGAACTCCTCGATGATCACGTGTGCGTTGGTGCCGCTGACCCCGAACGAGGACACGCCCGCCCGGCGCGGGCGGCCGGCCGGCCACGGCCGGTTCTCGGTGAGCAGTTCGACCGCGCCGCCGGCCCAGTCCACGTGCGGGGACGGCTCGGTCACGTGCAGCGTGCTCGGCAGCGTGCCGTGCCGCATGGCCTGCACCATCTTGATCACGCCGGCCACCCCGGCGGCGGCCTGGGTGTGCCCGATGTTGGACTTGATCGAGCCCAGCCACAGCGGGTTGTCCCGGTCCTGGCCGTAGGTGGCCAACAGTGCGGTGGCCTCGATCGGGTCGCCGAGCGTGGTGCCGGTGCCGTGCGCCTCCACCGCGTCCACTTCGGACGGTGCCAGGCCGGCGTCGGCCAGCGCGGCGCGGATCACCCGCTGCTGGGCCGGTCCGTTCGGCGCGGTCAGTCCGTTGGACGCGCCGTCCTGGTTCACCGCGGATCCGCGCACCACGGCCAACACCGGGTGCCCGTTGCGGACCGCGTCGGAGAGCCGTTCGACCAGCAGCACGCCGACGCCCTCGCCCCAGCCGGTGCCGTCCGCCGAGGCGGAGAACGGCTTGCACCGGCCGTCGGCGGCCAATCCGCGCTGCCGGCTGAACTCGATGAACGCGCCCGGCGTGGCCATCACGGTCACCCCGCCGGCAAGGGCCAGCGTGCACTCCCCCGACCGGAGCGCCTGAATCGCCAGGTGCAGCGCGACCAGCGAGGAGGAACACGCGGTGTCCACGGTCATCGCGGGTCCCTCCAGCCCGAAGGTGTAGGCCACCCGGCCGGACAGCACGCTGGCCGCGTTGCCGGTGCCCAGGTGTCCCTCCAACCCGGACCGGCCGTCGATCAGCAGGCTCAGGTAGTCCTGGCCGTTGGTGCCGGCGAACACGCCGGTCCGGCTGCCGTGCACCGACCGCGGGTCGATGCCGGCCCGCTCGAACGCCTCCCAGGACGCCTCGAGCAGCAGCCGCTGCTGCGGGTCCATGGCCAGCGCCTCGCGCGGCGAGATGCCGAACAGCGTCGCGTCGAACTCCCCCGCGTCATAGAGGAAGCCGCCCTGCCGGGTGTAGCAGGTGCCGGCCAGGTCGGGATCCGGGCTGTACAACGAGTCCACGTCCCAGCCGCGGTCGGCCGGGAACACCGACACCGCGTCCGTGCCGGTCGCGACCAGGTCCCACAGCTCGTCCGGCGAGTCCACGCCGCCCGGGAAGCGGCAGCTCATGGCCACGATCGCGATCGGCTCGTCCACCGAGACCCGTTGCGGGACAACGGATTCCTCGGCCTGCTCGCCGGACAGCCCGGCCAGCAGGTGCCCGGCGAGCGCGGCCGGGGTCGGGTAGTCGAAGACCAGGCCGGCCGGCAGGGCCAGACCCGTTGCCGCGCCGAGCAGGTTGCGCAGCTCGAGCGCGGTCAGCGAGTCGAACCCGAGGTCGCGGAACGCGCGGTCCGGCTCGACCGCGCCGGCCGAGCCGTGCCCGAGCACCAGCGCGGCCTGACCGCACACCAGGTCGAGCACGGCCCGCTGCCGCTCCGCGGCCGAGCCACCGGCGATCCGGGCGCGCAGCGCGTTCGGATCGCCGCCCGTGGCCTGGTCACCGGCGGGGGTGTGCAGCTCGGCCAGCAGCGGGCTGGGCCGGGCGGCGGTGAAGCCCGGGGCGAACCGGTCCCAGTCGACGTCGGCCAGCACCACGGCACCGTCGCCGGCGTCAAGGGCGCGGCCGAGCGCGGCCAGGGCCAGCTCGGGTGGCATCGCCGGCACGCCGGCCCGGCGCATCCGATCGGCCACCGTCTCGTCGGTGGCCATCCCGGTCCCCGCCCAGGCACCCCAGGCGATCGCGGTACCGGGCAGGCCGCCGGCGCGCCGACGTTCCACCAGCGCGTCCAGGTAGGCGTTGGCCGCGGCGTAGTTGCCCTGGCCGGGGCTGCCGAGCGTGCCGGCAAGCGAGGAGAACACCAGGAACAGGTCCAGCCCGGTGGCCAGCTCGTCCAGGTTGGCCGCGGCGCGCGCCTTGGCCCGCAGCACCGACTCGAGGCGCTGCGGGGTCAGCGCGTCCAGCACGCCGTCATCGAGTACCCCGGCGGTGTGCACGACGCCGGTGACCGGGTGTCGGGTCAGCAGTGCGGCAAGGGCGTCCCGGTCGGCGACGTCGCACGCCACCACGGTCGCCACCGCACCCAGCTCGGCCAACTCGGCCACCAACTCGGCCGCGCCCGGCGCAGCTGGACCGCGCCGGCTGGTGAGGATGAGGTGGTGGGTGCCGCGTTCGGCCAGCCAGCGCGCCACCCGCGCACCCAATGCCCCGGTGCCACCGGTGACCAGGACCGGTCCGGTCGGCTGCCACGGCGTTCCCCCTTCGGGCAGCGGGGCGCGGCGCAGCCGCCGGGCGAACACACCGGATCCGCGCACGGCCACCTGGTCCTCGCCGGAGGTCGCGGCGAGCACACCGGCAAGCCGGCGCGCGGCCTGCTCGTCCAGCACCTCGGGCAGGTCGACCAGACCGCCCCAGTGCCGCGGCAGTTCCAGGGCGGCCACCCGGCCCAGGCCCCAGATGGCCGCCTGCGCCGGATCGGCGGGCTGGTCCGAGCGGCCCACCGAGACCGCGCCGCGAGTGGCGCACCACAGCGGTGCACCGGTCTCCGCGTCGGCCATCGCCTGGGTCAGCAGGACGGCGGAGTTCAGGCCGGCTTCGTCGCCGGCGAACAGCACCACGCCGGTGATCTCGCCGGCCGCGCGCAGCCGATCGGCCAGGGCGGCGCGGTCCATTCCCCGCACCGTCAGGGTTTCCACGGTCGCGCCGGCGGCGTGCAACGCCGCGATGACGTCCTCGGCCGCCTCGGCTACCAGCCAGGTTCCGGCCAACACGGTGTTCGGTGTGGCGGCAAGGGGTTGCCAGGCCACCCGGTACCGCCATCCGTCCACAGTGGATTCGGTGGTCAGCCGGCGGCGCCAGTCGGACAGCGCGGGCAGGGCATCGGCCAGCGCTCCGGCCAGACCCATGGTCTGCAGGGCGGTCAGGTCACCTGACTCCACCGCCTGCCAGAACCTCGTGTCGATCGTGTTCGTGCTCGGCTGGCCGGTGTCTTCTGGCTCCAGCCAGTAGCGCGCACGCTGGAAGGCATAGGTCGGTAGCTCAACCCGCCGGCCCCGCGGCAGAATCGCCGTCCAGTCCACCGGGATGCCGTGCACCCAGGCGGTGGCCACGGCCGTGCGCATCGTGGTGATCTCGTCCCGTCCGGCGCGCAGAACCGGGATGGCGGCACCCTCCCCGACCATCGCGGAGAGCACGCCGTCCGGGCCTAGCTCGATGAATCGAGTGACTCCGTTGTCGTGCAACGTGGTGAGGCCATCGCCGAACCGGACCGCGTCGCGGACGTGGCGCACCCAGTACTCGGGTTCGGTCACCGCACCGGAGGTCACCACCGGGATCCGGGGTGAGTGGTAGGTCAGAGCTTCGGCCACCGCGCGGAACTCATCGAGCATCGGGTCCATGTGCGGCGAGTGGAACGCGTGCGAGACGGTGAGCCGCTTGGTCTTGGCCCACCGCGGCGCCAGCTCGTCGATCACCTCGGCATCACCCGAGATCACCACCGACGCCGGCCCGTTGATCGCCGCGATACTCACCCGGTCTTCGAGTCCGGCAAGGGCTTCGAGGACCTCGGCCTCGGTCGCCTGCACCGCGAGCATCGCGCCGCCGGTGGGCAGGGCTTGCATGAGTTTGCCGCGGGCGGCGACCAGGGTGCAGGCGTCGTCCAACGACAGGACACCGGCGACGTGGGCGGCGGCCAACTCGCCGATGGAGTGGCCGAGCAGGAAGTCCGGGGTGATGCCCCAGGACTCCAGCAACCGGAACAGGGCGACTTCCAGGGCGAACAGGCCGGCCTGGGTGAACACGGTCTGGTTCAACAGGTTTGGGTCGGTGAACAGAACCTGCCGCAGTGGCTGGTCGAGTTCGACGTCCAGCCGGGCACACACCGCATCGAACGCCTCGGCGAACACCGGGTAGGTGTCGTAGAGCTGCTTGCCCATGCCGGCGCGCTGGGAACCCTGACCGGTGAACAGGAACGCCAGCCGACCTTCGGTGGCGGTGCCGCGCACCAGGTTGGCCCCGGGGGCGTCGTCGGCCAGCGCGGCCAGGTCCTCGATGCCGCCGATTAGCACCGCGCGGTGATCGAGGGCGGCTCGGGTGGTGGCGAGGGACCAGGCGATGTCGGCGAGGGCGGGGTGGTCGGGGGATGCGAGCAGCGCGCGCAGGCGGGCGGCCTGGTCGCGCAGGGCGGCGGCGCTGCGGCCGGACACCAGCAGGGAATGCCAGTGGGTGTCGACATCGGACAGTTCGGCTGGAGGCTGTGGTGCCGCCTCGATGATGATGTGGGCGTTGGTGCCGCTGATGCCGAAGGAGGAGATGGCGGCCCGGCGCGGTCGGTCATCGGGCCAGGGCTGCGATTCGGTGAGCAGTTCGACGTTGCCGGTGGTCCAGTCGACGTGTGGGGTGGGGTG
>NZ_DASUCC010000100.1:0-35184 GCF_035762905.1 Actinophytocola sp. | reverse complement strand
GGCCGAGGATTACGACGAATGCACGCTGGCCCAAGCGGCTCTGGTCGAGTTAGATGCGACTTGCGGCGGGGGAAGCGGGGCTGGGGCTGTGCGGATTCAGTTGTTGGGTCCGATCTGTCTGTGGCGCGAGGGCAAGAACATCGTTGTGGGGGCGGCAAAGCAGCGGGCGGTTCTTGGACTGCTGGCCTTGGCGGGCGGCCAGCCGTTGTCCCGGGCGGAGCTGATCGAGGCGCTGTGGAACGACCGGCCGCCATCGAGTGCGGTGAATGTGATCCAGACCTACGTCAAACATCTGCGGCGGTTGTTGGAGCCGGATCGGCCGGCGCGCACGAGAAGCGCGGTGCTGCCGGCGGTTGGCGACGGTTACGCGCTTCGGGTGCCCGTCGACGGAGTCGACGTGCTGCGGTTCCGGCGGCTGGTCACCGCGGCCGGTCTGGCCCGGCGGGACGGGGATCCCCGGCGCGCGGCGGCACTCCTCGGCCTGGGGCTGGCGATGTGGCAGGGACCGCCACTGTGCGACGTTCCCTTCCTCGCGGCTCATCCCAAGATCGTCTCGCTGACCGGAGAGCGGCAGGCCGCGCTCGTCCGGTACGCCGAGCTGATGATCGAGCTCGGCGCGGCGGCGGATACCGTTGCCGCGCTTGAGGAAGCCGCCGCCGCCCAGCCGCTGGACGAGGCCGTGACGGCGCTGCTGGTCCGGGCGTATCTGGCGATCGGGCAGCGGTCGAAGGCGTTCACCGTCTACCACGAGACGCGCGGCCGGCTGGTGGAGGAACTCGGCGTCGAGCCGGGACCAGAGCTGGCGGCGACCTATGCGGAACTGCTGCGCGACGGCGGAATCCCCGGTACCGATCCGGCCGCGGTGGCGGCCCAACTGCCCGCGGACGTGTCCGACTTCACCGGCCGCACCGAGGAACTCGTCGAACTCGACAAGCTGCTGACCGCCGATCCGCCGGTGGCCGGAGATTCGGCCGCACCGGTCATCACGGTGATCTCCGGAACCGCGGGAGTGGGCAAGACCGCGCTGGCCGTGCGCTGGGCGCAGCGGGTGCGGGACCGGTTCCCCGACGGACAGCTCTTCGTCAACCTGCGGGGCTACGACGCCGATCGTCCCTTGGCGGCCGGGGACGTCCTGACCCGATTCCTGACCGCGCTCGGTGTTCCGAGCCAGGACGTCCCGCTGGACATCGATGACCGCGCCGCCCGGTACCGCACGGCGATCGCGTCGCGGCGGATCCTGATCGTGCTGGACAACGCCGCTACGGTGGCGCAGGTCCGGCCGTTGCTTCCGGGCACCCCGACCTGCGTGGTCGTGGTCACCAGTCGGGACAGCCTGGCCGGACTGGTTGCCCGGCACGGCGCAAGGCGCGTCGGGTTGGACCTGCTCCCTCGGCAGCGTGCTCGGCCGCCTGGGCCGGCATGCGCCCGCGGTCCGGTGCCAGCGGCAGGCCCTGCACCACTTCCGGGCGTCCGGTGATCAGAGCGGCGAGGCCCGCGCGCTGACCAACCTCGGGATCATCGAGGAGGCGTTCGGTCGCTACCTGTTCCGCGAGATCGGTCACCGCTACGGCGAAGCCGCCGCGCACAACGGCCTCGGTGAGTCCCTGCGCGCCGCAGGCAGAACAGCCGACGCGCGCACCCATCACACGCTCGCGCTGGCGATCACCGCCGAGACGCGCGACCGGGACGAGCAGGCCCGCGCGCGCAGCGGCCTCGCGTCACTCGCCGGCGATCACGGCGCGCTCAGCGCCGGATGACCGTGCGGTCGTGCTCGGCCACCGTGGGTGTCGTCGCGGTCCACAGTGGCCGACCGGGTCGCAACCGGACCTCCGGGAATCCGGTGGGGCCGGCCGCGGTTGACCGGGTATGTGAGCGATGTGCCGATGTCCGTGCTCGAGTTGGCGCCGAGGGCGGTGGGGGTGAGTGCCGGGGAGGCGTTGCGCAGCACGACGGAGCTGGCCCGGCGGGTCGAGGAGCTGGGGTTTCGGCGGGTGTGGGTGGCCGAGCACCACAACATGCCGTCGATCGCCAGCTCGTCGCCCGCGGTGCTGATCGCGCACCTGGCCGCGGCCACGTCCCGGATCCGGGTGGGGGCGGGCGGGGTGATGTTGCCGAACCATTCGCCCCTGGTGGTCGCCGAGCAGTTCGGCACGCTGGAAGCCCTGCATCCGGGCCGGATCGATCTGGGCATCGGCCGGGCCCCGGGTACCGACCAGCGCACCGCGCTTGCCCTGCGGCGCACCATGGCCGGGCTCTCGGCCGACGGTTTTCCGCGTGAGCTGGCCGAACTGATCGGCTACTTCGAGGGCGAGGTCGACGGCATCGTGGCCACGCCCGGCCGGGGTGACGAGCCGGCCATCTGGCTGCTGGGCTCGAGCGGGTTCAGCGCCGAGCTGGCCGGGCTGCTCGGTCTGCCGTTCTCCTTCGCCCACCACTTCAGCGCGCGCAACACCGTGCCCGCGCTCGAGCTCTACCGCCGCAGCTTCCGCCCGTCGCGCTGGCTGTCCGAGCCGTACGCCAAGATCGCGGTCAACGTCGTGGCCGCCGAGACCGACGAACGGGCCCGCTGGCTGGCCGGTCCCGCCGCTTTGGCGTTCCTCAAGCTCCGGTCCGGCACGCCGGAGCCGCTGACCACGCCGGAGCAGGCGGCCGCCTACCCGTACACCGAGCTGAACCGCGCGTTCATCGAGGACCGCTGGGCCGACCAGGCGATCGGCGCACCGGACACGGTGCGCCGCCGGCTGGCCGACCTGCTCGCCCGCACCGGGGCCGCCGAGCTGATGATCACCACCATGGTGCCCGACCTTGCCGACCGGACCCGGTCCTTCGAACTGGTCGCCGAAAAGGTCGTCCTGACCGGTTAGCGCCGGTATTCTACTGAGGACCGCCGGATTTCGCATGATCGCCGGGACTATTGTCGGGTGCGATATTCGGTCGCCGTTCTGCCGGCTATTCGGGCTATTTACTTCGCCCAGGCCCGGAACTACGTTTCATCAGGTGGCGGGCGGTGTGATCGGTCGCCACGCTGTGTCACGGTAACCGACAAGGGAGGTATCCCATGCGCAACAACACCAACGGCTCCGCCTAGTTTCCTATGTCCATGGACCGGCGCGAACCGAACGATTCTGTCGGTCCCTACTTTTTTGTGGCCGGTGCGTCCCGGACCGGGGCGCACCGGGTCTGAATCGCCCGGTACCGAACCAGCGGAACGATGGTGGCCACCAGATACAGGCCGCCGGCGATCAGGATCGTCGTGCGCAGGCCCAACCCGGCCACCGCCCAGCCGCCGAGCAGGCCGCCGATCGGGAACCCCGCGTAGGCGATCGCGGCGACCAGGCCGAAGACCCTGGTCTGGAACCGTTCCGGCACCCGCTCGTACAGCTTCGCGCCGAAGATCGGGTTCACCCCGGCCACCGCGAACCCGCAGAGGAACGACACGGTCAGCACCACGGTGAGGCTGTCGCTGACGCCGAGCACGAGCACCCGGGGCGCGCCGCTGATCGCCATGCCGACGGCGAACACGAGGTAGTGCGACAGCTTCACGGCCAGCGCCGTGAACACCAGGTTGCCGAGCACCGCCCCGGCCGAGACCGCGCCGAACACCGTGCCGAGCGCGGCCGGCGAGTGCAGCACCTCGGACACCCACAACGGGATGAACAGCGAACCGGTCGCCTGGTTGACCACGTTGGCGAAGAACACCGTGCCCACCATGATGAGCAGCAGCCCGTCCCGGCCGAGTTGCCGGGTGCCGGCCAGCAGCGCCGGCAGGTACCGCTCGGCGTCGGGCTCGCGCGCCGGCTCGAGCGCCGGCCGGGTCAGCGCCGCGACCAGGACCGCGGACAGCGCGAAGGACACGGCGTCGACCAGCACCGCGCCCTGCGGGCCGACCCAGTAAACGATCAGACCGCCAAGCGGTGCACCGGCCAGCGTGGCGATGTTGCTCAGCCCGTCGTAGACGCTGGTCACCCGGGGGATGGCGACGCCGGCCGCTTCGGCGGCCGGGCGGAGCAGCACGTGCTTGGTCCGGTCCCCGGCACCGCGAACCAGCCCGGAAAGCCCGACCATGGCGGCGATCGCGGGCAGCCCGATGTCCGGGCTGATCGCGATCACCGCGGTGGCGATGGCGCTGACCGTGTCGGCGATGACCGCGGTCAACCGCATTCCCAGGCGGTCGGCGAGCGGCGCGCCCAACACGCTGGACGCGAGGTACGGGACCATCGCCGCCGCGACGACCAGCCCCATGTCCGCCGGGCGGCCGGTGGTGACCAGCACCAGCCACGGCACGGCCACCAGGGACATCATGCTGCCGAGCGTCGAGATCACGCTCGCGGCCAGCAGGGCGACGAGCCCGGCCCGGCGGCGCACGCTCACCCCGATCGGGTCAGGCCGTGTGCCGCGTCCCAACCGGCCCGAAGCGCCTTGACGTCCACCTTGCCGTTGCTGGTCCGCGGCAGGTCGTCGACGAACTCGAACGACTGCGGCACCGACATCCGGCCGAGCCGATCGTGCACCAGCCCGGTCAGTTCCGCCGCGGTCACCGGGGTCGCGCCGGTGACCACGAACGCGTGGGCCGCCTCGCCGAGCTCGGCGTGCGGAACGCCGATCACCACCGCGGCGCGCACCGCCGGGTGCTCGGCGATGGCCTCCTCGATGAGCCGCGGGAAGATCCGGTCGCCGCCGAGCCCGGTGACGATCATGTCCTGGGTGCGGCCGACGAGATGGAGGTAACCGTCCTCGTCGAGATAGCCGTGATCGCGGGTCCGCACCCAACCGTCCACAAGGGACTCCGCGGTCAGCTCGGGCTGGCCGAGATAGCCGAGGAAGGCCAGCCGGCTCGCCGCCCACAGCTCGCCGACCCGGCCGGGCGGCAGCACGGCGCCGGCCTCGTCCCGCACCTCGACGCGCACGTCGCCGTACGGCTGACCGCACGCGCCCAGCCGGTCCGGATGCGCCGGATCCTCGGTGATGCCCCGGTAGGAGGCGATGTAGGGCAGTTCGGACAGGCCGTAGGCGATCTGCACGACCGGGCCGATCCGGTCGTTCGCCTCGCGCAACCGGGCCGACGCCACCGCGGAACCGCCGACGTTGATGATCTCGACGCTGCTCAGGTCGGTGCTGTCGAGCGCGGGATGGTCGAGCAGCTCGGTCAGCATCAGCGGCGAGATGTGCACCGAGGCGGGCCGGTGGGTCTCGATCGCCGTGAGGTAGTCCGGGGCGATGAACTGGAACAGGACGTACAGCACGCCCCCGCTGCCGAGCGTGAGCAGCGCGATCGCCTGCCCGGCGGCGTGCCACATCGGGGTGAGAACGAACTGGCGCAGCTGGGTTTCCTCGGTCCGCGCCCACTCGTCGGCCAGGTCGAGCATCTGGTCGTAGAGCCCGGGACCGTGCCTGATCAGCTTGGCGACGCCGGTGGTGCCGGTGGTCTGGAAGATCGCCTCCGGGCTGCCGGTGGCGGTGCCCGGATCGAACGGCTGCCCGGTTCGCGCCGCGGGTGCCAGCAGGTCCGGACCCAGCCCGTCCGGCCCGAAGCAGTGCACCGCAACGCCGAGCCGCTCGGCCAGCGCGGCGCCGACCTTGCCGTGCCGGGTCCGGGTGTCGTAGATCAGCCGGTCCGGCCGGGCCAGCTCGAGGTACCGGTCGATGTCCCGGCGCGGCATGTCCGCCTGGATCCACGCGGTACGGCAGCCGAGCAGGTGCAACGCGAACTGCAGCGGCGCGGCTTCCGGCGGATGCGCCACGACCACCGCGACGGTCATTCCCGGCCGGTACCCGCCATCCCGCAGCCGCCCGGCGAAATCGAGCACCATGGCCCGGATCTGCGCATAGCTCCACCGGCCCGGCCAACCCACCCCGACGATCGCCTCCCGGTCACCGAACTCGGCGAACAGCTCCAGCAGGCGAAGCACATAGTCCGGCCGCCCATTCCGATCAGCCATCGCAGCTCCCCAACACCATCCACCCGGAACGCCCATCGTCGCCGCTGATCCATTCCCCCACTAGCGCCGGATGGACCAACGGCGCCGGCACATCCGCGAGGGACGTGCCGGCGCCGGGTGCGTGGGGTCAGGAGACGACGAGGGCGAAGTCCGCGTCGGTGGCGGCCGTTTCGGGATGGCCGTCGGCGTTGATCTGGGTGGCGATCACGTCGATGGTCCAGGTGCCCGCGGCGGGGGTCTGGACGAAGACGTTCTCCACCGTGTCCACGGTGTTGGCGCTGCCGCCGGAGGTGGACCAGACTCCCGTGTTGAGGCCGTTGTTTCCGAAGTAGACGGTCCCGTTCGGCGCGGTGACCCGCAGGGTCAGGTCGTTGACCCGGGCCACGGCGGCGCCGGGCGTGCCGGCCGGGTCGGTGTAGACCATGGTCGCCTTGAGCGGCTGGGAACCGTTGCGGGTGACCGTGTAGCGCCGGGTCTGCCCGGTGGTGACCAGATCGGTTTCGTTGACCAGGACGGGAAGTCGCCAGCCGTTCGCCGCGGCGAGGTCGTGCAGCGCGCGGACGTTGACCGTGCCCCAGCCCTGGTGCGTACGGGTCATGTCGTGCGTGGTGCCGGAGAACGGGTACTGGGTGGCGGAGTTGACCAGCAGCGCCTTGGCGGTGGCGGCGTGCGGCCGGCTGGCGAACACGTCGCGGCCCTTGCCGGGGGCGCCGTCGAACACGCCGTCGGCCCACATCTGGAACAGCAGCCCGGCGTTGCCACACGTGATCGGGGTCGCGCCGCTGGTGCCGCCGAACGACGGCGTGTACGAAGTGTCGCTTGTGGACGATGTGGTGTCGATCTGGTCGTAGTAGTTCGACAGGTCCGGCTTGATCCGGCCGTCGGCGGCCGGGCCGATGCTGGCGCCGCCGCCCCACGCGTCATCGGTGCGGCTGAGCGTGTTGCGGTGGAACTGACCGCCGACCGACAACACGTTCTTTGCCCACGCCTGCGGGCGGGAGCTGCGCGTGCCGGCGTTGCTCTGCGACTGGCAGATCAGGATGTCCAGGTCGAACACGATGGTGTCCATGGCGGCCGAGATGGACGTGTAGGCGGTGGTGAGGCTGGAACCCCAGCTGTTGCTCTGGAACACCGCCCGGTACGGGCCGGTCGGGGTGACCAGCTCGCGGGTGTGCGCGTAGCGGTCCGGCCGGCTGCTGGTGGCGAACAGGCCCTGGCCCTCGGGCAGCACGCCGCGCCGGGTGGCGCTCACGCCGGCGGCGAAGATCTGGCCGTAGGTCGACGTTCCGTGGCTGGTGTTCGTCGAGTTCGGACCGTGCAGCAGCACCGGCCGAGCGCGGAACTCCTGGTGCGTGGTGCGCAGGCCGAGATCCATCACCTCGGCGCGCACGCCCTGGCCGCGGTAGCCGCGCACGGTCTCCAGGTAGTTCGCCCCGGTGGCCTCGCGGGCGATGCTCATGTCGGTCTCCGGCGCGGAAACCGCGCCGACGGCGAGCACCTCGGGCAGCCGGGTGACCGCGGCGACCTGCCCCGGGTCCAGCGTGGCCAGCAGGTGCCGGCCGCTCTCCGAGATCACGTCGAGGGCACCGCCGGTGCGGCGGATCCGGTCGGCGACCGTGCGCTGGCCGGCCGGATCGCGGTCGAGGAGCGTGATCAGGTACTGCGCCGGGCGGGCGAACGCGGTCAGCGCCGCCGCCGCGTCGAGCTTGGCCGCCGGTTGGTACTCGCTGACCGAGCGGACGAAGCCGAGCCGTTCGACTGATCTTCTCGCGGTGTCGCTCATCCCCACCACGTAGGTGTTCTCGGGCAGGTAGCCGCCGAGCCGGGCGCCGGTCTTCGCCAGCTCGGCGCGCTGGGCGTCGGTCAGGGTTGCGGTGAGCTGAACAAGGTAGGCCGACTCACCGGGAGCCGCGGCCTGGGCCGGGGCCACCGGAGCGAGGACCAGCACCGCGCCGAGCGCGGCGCCGGCCAGCAGGCGGCGTCGGGTACGCAGCATGAACTACCTCCGGAATGCGCAGGGAACGCCCGGAGCGGGAGGAATCGCCCGGACGGCGTTACCGAAGGTACGGGACTGATCACCATGGGTCAGCCGCCGAACGGCCTACCAGGCACGACACCGGTCGAGGGTTTCCCGGCGGCCGCATCGGGGGAGGTCTTAACGCGGCCACCGGGAAACGCACCCCCGGTCAGCGGTAGCTGGTGCCGATCACGGTCCTCGCCAGGGTGAGTCGAGCACCAGGACCGGGGTGACATCCGGCGCCGCCGCTCGTGCGGCTCTGCTCGCGGCGCCGGGTGTGGACCCGGTTCCGAGCACCGTGCCGTCGTGGTGCACGGCGAGGAACCGGGCGGGTCGGCGGTTGCCGGACTCGGCGACCGCCAGTGCGGCGGTGAGGTCGGGGACCGGGGGCAGGGTGCCGGTGTGGACGGTGCCCCGGTACTCGCCGGTGCTGCGCTCGGCCGGATGACGCCGGCGCAGCAGCAGGTACTGCACCACGATCACCGGGGCGACGAACACCATGGCCGGCACCGCGACGGTGAACACGTTGGTACTGAAGGCGATGGCCAGCGCCACCACACAGCCGAGGGTGCCGGCCGCGGCGACCAGACCGGCCCGGCCGCCGAACGCCTTCACCGCGACCAGCGGCCAGAGCACGACGAACAGCAGATCGCCGAGGCCGAGCACGACCGCGGCGTCCCCGGTGCCGACCGCGAGCATCGGGGCGAACGGCAGCGCGCGCACCTGGCTGAAGAACTCCAGCATCAGCGGCATCAGCCAGACCGCCACGAGGTCGAAAACACTGACGGCGCAGGCGAAGACGGCGACGTCACGGGCGCGGACGCCGCTCTGCGCCCAGATGTTGCAGACGCCGACCACCAGCAGTGCGATGGCGATGTCGTTGAGCACGACGAACGCGGTGGACTGGCCATACCCCCGGGTGGTGAGCACCACCTCACCGACGGCCAGTCCACCGGCGATCGCGATTGCGATCCGTCCGCCGAACATGGGACGTGTGGTCAGGAAGATCAGGCCGGTGGCGGTCAGCACCAGGATCGAGCCGACCAGCCAGGCGGGCAGGTCGAGATACAGCGGCGGAATGATGATCAGCACTCCGAAGGTGAACGCCACGTCGCGCAGGTTGAACACGCCGACCGGTGGGCGATCCACCTGGACCCGGCGGAAGTACTGCCATGCGGCCAGCAGGATGACCGCCGTCGCGGCGCACAGCGCCAGCCAGTTCACCGCAGCGCCCATGTCCCGGTCTCCTCGTCGCGCACCACGGTCGTCTCGTGCAGCAGCGCCCGGTTGAACGCGGGCAGCGGCACCTCGTCCGGCGCCCGGTGCAGCACGATCTTGCGCACCGGCAGGCCGGCGTCGGCGGCGTGCTTTTCCAGCTCCGCCAACAGGACCGCGTCCTCGGGCCCGTGCACGTGCAGATCGAACCCGTCGTCGGCGGCCTCGATGCCGTAGCGCACCGGAGCCGGCAGCTCCGGGTGCGCCTCGAGCAACTCGAGCACCTCGCGTTGGTACAGCGGACGATCGCCGGTCCGGGTGGTGAGCGCCGCCTTGCCGAGCAGCCGGGAGGTGGCCGGCTGCCCGGCCAGCTCACAGTCCGGCTCGCCGGCCAGCGTGCGCACCAGGTCCCCGGTGTTCAGCCGGAGCACCACGGTCGTCTCGCGGTACGGCGGGAACGGGGTGATCACGAGCGTGCCGACCTCGCCGGGCGCGGTCGGCGTGAACCCGTCCGGATCGAGCACCTCGACCAGCCCGTGATCGGCGTTGTAGTGCAGGTGTCCGTGCGAGCACACCTGACCGCCGAACGGAAACACCTCGGTCATGGCGAAGGTCTCCTGGATCTCGGCCCCGAAGAAGGCCCGGGCCCGCGCCCGCAGCGCGTCGGTGAGGATCTCGCCGCCGCACAGGATCCGCTCGACGCCGAAGTCCGCGGCGGTGTAGCCGAGCCGCTCTCCGGTGCGCACCAACAGGCTCAGGTAGCTCGGCACCACCGAGATCAGGCTGATCCGGGGTTTCTTCTTCGGCACGTGCACCGGCGTGGCCAGCCGGGACAGCGCCTCGGCCGGGTCGATCGTCCCGCACACCACCGTGCCGGCCCCGGCCAGCCGGGCGGCCTGGAGCAGCGTGTGCCCGCCGAGCACCGCCCGCGAGCTGGTGAACAGCGCCAGGACGTCCCGGGTCTCGACCCCGACGTTGATCATCAGCGACAGCGCGCCGTACCCGGCGGCGAGATCCAGCTCGTACGCGGAGAACCAGCACGAGGTCGGGATGCCGGTGGTCCCGGTGGTGAACGCCTGCAGCGCGACGTCGGCGCGCGCGCTCACGAACGCCTCGGGCAGCGCGCGCAGCACCGCCTTCGGGGTCGGCGGCAGCTCGGCGATCCGGTCCAGGGTCAGGTCGGCGGGCCGCAACCCCAACCGGTCCAACGCCTGGCGGTAGAACGTCGTCTCCTCGTACGCCTTGCGCACCACCGCCCGCCAGCGCCGCTCGTCAAGGGACCGGCGGAACTCCGGGTCGGGTGCCGCGCCAAGCGCCTCCAACAGCTGATCGCGGTTCAACCGGCCGAACTCGGCGACCGTGGCGCGCACGTGGGTGATCAGCGCATGCAGGTCGGCGACCCGGATTCGCCGGGTGGTCGTCACCGACCACCCGTGCCGGAGCTGCCGCCACGCCGTGTCCAACATGACTCACTCCTCCGAAAGGGCGGCCGGCGCGGGAAAGGCGGTACCGCGCCGGCCGCGTTCGTACGTCAGCCCACGCCGGCCACGAACAGCGTCGCGGCGAAGGAGCTGAGCACGTACTTCAGGTGACGGCGCATGTGAACCTCCCGAAGTCGCACCGGCGGTCAACCGGTGAGGAGCCGGACCGGACCGGCCCGGCACCACAGCCTTACCGAGCGGGCCCGGCCGATCGGTGACTTCGAACGACTTCGAACACCCGTCAGCGGGTGGCCAGCCGGGCGCGAATGCCGTCCGCCTCGGGAAAGCCGAACTCCTCGTACACGCCCAGCGCGCGGGTCCAGTGCTCCCGGGCCTGCTCGTGGTTGCCCAGACCGTGGTGGGCGTGCCCGAGTCCGTCGTCGGCCCGGGCCTGCTCCTGCCGGTGACCGATCTTGCTGGCGTACTGGTGGGCGTCGGCGTGCGCGCGCAGCGCCTGGGCCAGATCCCCGGTGGCCAGGGCGAGTTCGCCCAGTCCGTTGAGCGCCTTGGCCTGTCCGCCCGGGTCGCCGAGCTCGGTGGAGAGCCGCAGCGCCGTGCGGTGGTGCTCCTCGGCCTGCGCGTACCGGCCGGATCGCCGGCACACGGTGCCGAGGTTGTTCAGCGCGCGGGCCTCGTCGTCCCGGTCGCCGATGTCCCGGGAGATGGCCAGCGCCGCCCGGTGGTGCTCGGCGGCGCGGTCGAGCCGGCCGTTCTCCTGACAGACCAGGCCCAGGTTGTCCAGCGCGCAGGCCTCGCCCTCCCGGTCGCCGACCTCGCGGAGCAGTTCGAGGGCCGCGCTGTGGTGTTCGGCCGCCCGCTCGGGCCGCCCGGTCAGCCGGTAGATCGTGCCAAGGTCGTCCAGCACCCGGGCCTCGCCCTCCTGGTCGTCGAGATCCCGGCACAGCGCAAGGGTCTGCCGGAGGTGGTCGGCGGCCAGGTCCAACTGCCCGGTCATCTGGTACGCGCAGCCGAGGTTGCCGAGTGCCCGGGCCTCGCCGAACCGGTTTCCGGTGGCGCGCATGCAGGCCAGCGCCGCCCGGTTGTACTCGGCACCGCGCTCGTAGCGGCCGCTGAGCAGGCAGATGAAGCCGAGGTGGAACAGCGCCCGGCCCTCGATGTCCACATCGGACAGATCGCGGGCGATGGCAAGGCCGGTGCTGAGGTGGTCGACCGCCTGCTCGTAGTGGCCGGTGCGCTGGTACAGATCGCCGAGGCTGACCAGCGCGCCGGCCTCGCCGGCCCGGTCGGCGCTGCGCCGCGCTGCGCCGATCGCGTGCTCGTGCAACAGCGTCGCGTCCGGATACTGGCAGGTCATCGCCAGATGCCGGTGCAGGGTGGCGGAGAAGGCCACCGCGGCGGGGCCGGGCAGTTCCGGGTGCGTCGCGACGGCGAGCAGGTTGGCCCGCTCGGTGTTGAGCCAGCCGCGGGCGGCGGCCGGATCGGGCGGGTCGTCCGGTGCGGTCGGCGGGGCGGGGATCCGCGGCCGGCCGTGCCGGTCGTGCGGGTAGATCGCGTCCACCGCGCGGCCGGCCAGGTACAGGTAGTGGTTGGCCAGCCGGGCGAGTCCGGCGCGCCGGCTGCGGGCCGGATCCTCGTCGTGCGCGCGGGCGGTGGCGAAGGTGTTGATCAGGTTGTGGAACCGGAACCGGTCCGGCCCGGGCCGCTGCACCAGGCTGGCGGCGCTGAGCTGGTCGAGCTGCCGGCGGGCGGCCGGCTCGTCGGTGCCGATCAGCGCCGCGGCGGCGTCCGGGCTGATCTCGGTGCCGGGATGCAGGGCCAGCAACCGGAAGGCGCGTTGCTGGTCGCCGGTGAGGTCGCGGTAGGAGAGGTTGATCGCCACCTCGACGCCGCTGTCCACCCGCAGGCTCTGCTGGTGGTGCAGCAGGCGCTCGAAATGGTCGGTCAGCGTCCAGTCGGGGTTGGCCTTGATCCGGGCGGTGACCAGGGCCAGCGCCAGCGGCAGATAACCGACCAGAGCGGCGATCCGCGCGGTCAGCTCGGGCTCGGCGTCGACCGGGGCGCCGGCTCGGCGCAGCAGCGTGGTGGCCTCGGCCAGGGTCAGCACGTCGAGCGGCAGCTGCCGGGCGGCGGTCAGCTCGGGCAGGGCGCGCCGGCTGGTGATCAGCGCGCAGCACCCGGGCCCGTCCGGCAGCAGCGGCCGGACCTGGTCGGCGGAGGCGGCGTTGTCCAGCAGCACCAACGCATCCCGGCCGGCCAGCAGCTGCCGGTACTTGGCCACCCGGCCGGCCAGGTCGAGGTGCTGGATCTGCTCGGCGGGCAGGCCGAGCCGGCGCAGGAAACCCTCGAGCACGGCGCCCGGATCGGCGGGCGGGCGGTCCGGGTCGTAGCCGCGCAGGTCGACCGCCAGCCGCACCCG
Source organism: Actinophytocola sp. (assembly GCF_035762905.1). Taxonomy (GTDB): domain Bacteria; phylum Actinomycetota; class Actinomycetes; order Mycobacteriales; family Pseudonocardiaceae; genus DASYTH01. The sequence continues at coordinate 22,155 of NZ_DASUCC010000100.1, read as the reverse complement.
GGCGAACCGGCCCCGCGCCATCAGCTTGTGCCCGGCGTGCACGGCCAGCCTGGTCTTTCCGATGCCGGGCATTCCGGTGATCGACAGGATGGCCGGGTCCGCGCGGTCGGCCTCGGCCAGCCCGGCGATCGTGGCCAGCTCGGCCCGGCGGCCGACGAACGAGGGCAGGTCGGCCGGCCAGCTGTCGGCCACGCTGACGATCGCCGCGGCGCTGCCCAGCCCGGCCACCACCCAGCAGGCCTGCCGCCACTGCTCGGCCCCGGCGTCCTGGCCGAGCAACGCGCGGGCCACGTCGGTGACCAGGTCCACGTCCAGCCTGGCCCGGTCCGGCTGGAAGCACCGGTAGATCGTGTTCAGCACCGGCCGTTCCGGTACTCCCCGGGCGGCCCGGGCCCGCACCACCTCCCGGTGCACCGCCCGGTACGACATGCCGGACCAGGCCTGGAGCAGCCGCAGCCGTTCGACCAGCTCCCGCACGCTCGTCACACCCTGCGGTGTGGGCGGCCGACCATCGCCGTTCGCTGTCACCCAGACCCCGCGCATCCATCGAAACCGTTACGGCTCACTGATCACAGTAGTCGCGGGACGGCGCGGGTGCGGGTGATCGCGCCGGACCGTGATGGTCGGATCCGATTGTTACGGGCACCTTACGTGTCGGCCCGATCGCTGGTAGTGATCATGCCGGGTTCCTACGTTCTTCGGCTAGGTGGGGCATTTCCCACCGGGATTGCCGCCGATGCACGGAAAGGAAGTGCGTGACAGTGATACGCACGCGAAGAAGAGCGGTACGTGCGTTAGTGGTGGCCGCGACGACCGCGGCCATCGTTCCGTTGGGGGCCACCGGGGCGCAGGCCGCGCCGGCGGTCGACGGCTACGCGCCGGAGGTCGCCGCGGCCGCGGTCGCCGCGTTCGCCGAGCAGGGCCTGAGCCCGGCCGAGGCGGCGCAGCGACTCGCCTCCCAGCCGGCCAGGATCCAACTCGGCGAGCGGCTGGCGAGCACGCTCGGCGCCCGGTCCGCCGGAGTCTGGCTGGATCAGGCCAACAACACCGTCGTGGTCAACGTCCTGGACTCGGCGGCCGCGGCCACGGTGCGCGCGGCCGGCGCCGAGACGCGGGTGGTCCAGCGCAGCCAGAAGGAACTCGAGTCCATTCGGGACACTCTGGCCGCGGCCAAGGTGACCGACACCGCGGTCGGCATCGACGTCGAGGCGAACCAGGTCGTCCTGCGGGTCGGCAAGAATGCCCCGGCTGCCGGGCTGTCCGGGATGCTGGACACCGCGGGCACGTTCGGCGGCGCGGTGCGGGTCGAGAAGGTGAACGGCACGTTCGGCAAGCTGATCTCCGGTGGTTTCCCGATCGTCAACGGCGGCGTCTGCACGCTGGGTTTCAGCACCACGTTCAACACCGGCATCACCGCGGGGCACTGCACCAGGGCGATCCCGGCGTGGCTGGACGGTTCCACCGGGCGCTTCTACGGCCCGTCCATCCATTTCAGCTTCCCCGGCAACGACTTCGGGCTGATCCGCAACGACGGCGGGCTGCCCCAGCCGGGCAACGTGTACCTGTGGAACGGCGCGTTCCAGGACATCGTCACCGCGGCCTGGCCGGTGCAGGGCATGGCGATCTGCAAGAGCGGCGCCACCACCTTCCTGACCTGCGGTGGCGTGCTCGCCCTCGGCCAGGTCGTCTGCTATCCCGAGGGGTGCGTGGGTGACATGGCCGCGACCAACGTCGTCGCCGCGCCGGGCGACAGCGGCGGCCCGTGGTTCGCCGGACCGTGGGCGTTCGGCCTCACCTCGGGCGGCGGCGGCGGAATCACGTTCTTCCAGCCGGTGGTCGAGGTGCTCGCCGCCTACGGCATCTGGGTCTTCTGACCGGGAGACGGGTCTCTACGTCCTCTGCTACAGCCAGTCGCGGCGTTTGAAGAGGACGTAGAGGCCGCCGGACAGGAGGACGATGAGGGTGGTGGAGACCCAGAAGCCGGACAGTTGCTCGGCGCCGGGGTAGGGGAGGTTCTGGCCGTAGAAGCCGGTGATCGCGGTGGGGACGGCGATGATGGCGGCCCAGCTGGTGACCTTCTTCATGACGCTGTTGAGGCGGTTGGCCTGGATGCCGAGCTGGGTCTCGCGGATGATGGCGACGAGTTCGCGCAGGGACAGGATGTTCTCGGCGGTGCGCAGGACGCGGTCGTGGACGTCCTGGAAGTACGGGGCGAGCGGGCCGATCCCCGGGACCGCGTCGGGTTTGAGCAGGTCGGCGAGCAGGTCGCGCATGGGCAGGGCCACCTGACGGAGTCGGGTCAGGCTCTTGCGCAGGCGTAGGGCGCGGCGCTGGATGCTGCGGTGGTCGGCGCGGTCGTCGAACACCATGTCCTCGAGGGACTCGAACTCGTCGTCGAGGGCCTGGGCGGCGTCGAACTGGGTGGCCGCGATCTGGTCGAGCAGGCCGTGCAGCAGGAACGCCACCCCGGCAGCGGCGTGCTCCTGGGCCGAGTCCCAGCGGGCGAGCACGCCGTCGACATCGGGGTGCGCGTCCGGGTGCACGGTGACCAGCGCGTTGCCGGTGACGAACGCGGCGATCTCGTGCGTGGCCAGCGCGCCGCTGGCCGGGTCGAGCCGGGTCTGGTAGGCGACCAGGAACAGGTGCCCGTCATAGCGGTCCAGCTTCGGCCGCTGGTGCCGGTCCGAGGTGGCGTCCTCGATGGCCAGCTCGTGCAGCCCCAATTCCTCGGCGATGCCGGCGAGATCGTCCCGGGTCGGCGCGGTCATGCCCACCCACACCGTGGCGGCCGGATCGCGCAGGTGCTCGGCGACGTCGGCGACCGGAAAGTCCTCGGCGGCCAGCGCGCCGTCGCGGTAGAGCCGGGTGCGAACCATGGCGGCACGCTATCCGGGCTCCCGCCGCGGCGGCGCACCGGAGCGGGGGTTGGTCAGCGGTCGAGCCGGCCCACCTTGACCGCCGCCACGAGCGCGGGAAGATCGACCCGAAGCACCGGCCCACCCGTGTTCTTGCTGTCGCGCACCAACCCGGCAGCCGCCAACTCGACGCACTCCCCATTCGGGTTGGAATAGCTGCTCTTGCGCCAGTCGAGACCCAGCTCGACGCAGTTTCCGTTCGGGTTGGAATAGCTGCTCTTGCGCCACTGGATGGCGTTCATGTCGCCGTCTCCATTTCCTTGGCAATCTCCGCGATGAGCCTCGCCGAGGCGGCTGGGCTCATCGCCTTGTCGCGGAGCTGTTCCACGGCTCCACGGTATGCCTGCACGTCGTCGGCATCGGGCACGAACGCACCTGAGCTGTAGTGCTCGAAGTGCACGACCGGCGGCGCGTCCGGGAAGTCGTACAGCACGAACGGCCCGGCGAACCCGGGATGCCAGCCGACCCGCAGCGGCATGACACGCACGGTCACGTTCTTCCGCTTCGCCATGCTGCCCAGAAAGCGGAGTTGCTCGGCCAGCACCTCGGTGCCACCGATCACCTCCCGCAGGGCGACCTCGCCGATCAGCGCCTCGAACAGCACGGGGTCGCTGCGCCGCTCGATGACCTCGCGGCGGCTGTTCCGGACCATCACCCTCGACTCCACCTCATGCTCGGACAAGCCGCTTGCAGTGGCGGTTGCACGTGCGTACTCGGGTGTCTGCAATAGGCCGGGGATGATCATCGGCGCCCATTCCACGATCGCCGATGCCGCGCGTTCACACTCCCACGCGCCGGCCAACTGCTGCGGGATGCCGGGCATGCCCACGGTGAGCCAGTTCGGCTCGGCCGCGTGGCGGGCCAGGTCGAGGATCCGTTGCCGCTCCTCGCCAACGACGCCGAGCACCCCGAGGAAGGACGCGACGTCCTCGACCGTGGGGATCCGCCGGCTGGTCTCCCAGTGCGACACCGTGCCGTGACTCATTCCGAGCTGAGCGCTGAGCTTGCGTCCGCTGATCCCGGAACGCTCCCGGATCGTGCGAATGGCCGCGGCCAGCGCCCGCGCCCTTGGCGTCACGCCGTCGGTGGCTACAGGCATGAGACACATCCTAGCCGGGTCGCCCGAATGGAGCATTGCCGACTGTCTACCATACGAGCAGCATGTCTAGTAGACAGGAGGCAGCCCATGGGAGCGAGCGGCAGGAACGACTCCCCCTCGGTGTACGCGAACGTCGGGGTGCACGCCGGCGTGGAGATCACCCTGGAGGTGGACCGGGACGGCGGCGAGGCCTCGACGATCCGGTTCGGTCCCGACGGCCCGGACGTGATCATGGACTTCGCCGACCTGGACAGCCTGGAACGGCTGGCCGTGCTGGCCGCAGAGGGCGTGCGCCGGATCAGGGCCGGGGCCGACGACCCCCGGTGATGGACCTGGCTCAGCCCGGGCGCAGGTCGGTGACCGGCAGGCCGTGCTCGACGCGCAGCCGCGCCGCCACGAGTGAGCGGTGACATGCCTCCGGATCGCGCTCCACGCAGAAGAGCGCGGTCGCCGAGTCGCTCGGCAGCTGCGCCACGAGCGCGCCCAGGTCGAACGGGTCGAGGATCTCCCGGGTGTAGCGCTCCGCGTACTCGGGCGCCAGCTCGACCCGGTTGCGCTTGCCCACGCCCTGGCGGTCGTCCTCGCGGTACTGGAGCTGGCGCAGCTCGGTCGTCGGCGCCAGTTCCTTCACGTGCCGGTACCCGATCCCCGCCGCGGCGAGCGCCTCCTGCAGCCGCGCCGAGTTCGCCCAGGCGTACTCGGGGCCCCGAACGCCGCGGCGCTGGCGGAGGTCGAGCAGCAACCCCACGCCAGCACCGGTGAGCGTCTCGATGAAGGCTCCGGCCGTGAAGCCGTACACGCCGACCGTCGCGATCCGCCTCATCGCCGCTCCCACCCCCGCTACGGCACGAGTACCGGCTGGTCCACGGCCCACAGCCAGGACCCGTCCGACTGGCGGCGGGCGATCTCGACGGTCAGCTCACCGGTGGTCAGCGTGGTCACGGTCAGTGCCAGGTCGCCGCTCACCAGCGCCGGATGCTGCCTCCCCGGCGAGAGCACCGGCGCGGCCGCGACGAACCGCTGGTACACCGTGCGGATCTCCGCATGTCCGGTCGCGAGGTTGCCCGGCGGAAACGCCAGCACGGCGTCCGGCTCGTACAACGCCACCAGCCCGTCGACGTCGCCCGCGGTGCCGCGCTCGATGAAGTACCTGCCCAACTCGTTCGGCTCAGTGGCCACTGTCCTGCCTGTCATGCCGGTAGCCTCCCAACGAATCACGACATCCTATGTCGTGTATTGGCTAAAGTTCTCGCCATGCGCGCCGACCGGTTGGTGTCGCTGGTGCTGCTGCTGCGCCAGCACGGCCGGCTGTCCGCGGCCGCGCTGGCCCGCGAGCTGGAGGTGTCCACCCGCACCGTGCTGCGCGACATCGAGGCGCTGTCCGCGGCCGGCGTCCCGGTCTACGCCGAACGCGGCCGGCACGGCGGTTTCGCGTTGCTGCCCGGTTTTCAGACCGAGCTCACCGGACTGAACCACGACGAGGCGCTTGCCCTGCTGGTCGCCGGATCGCGGCGTGCCGGGCAGGCATTCGGCCTCGGCTCGGCGCTCGCTTCGGCCATGCGCAAGGTGGTCGACGCGCTACCCGAACGCGATCGGGCCACCGCGGCCGGCGCGGCCCAACGCCTGCTCATCGACCCGGAGACCGACCTCCTCGCCCGCAGGCTGGTCGCCGAGGAGGTGCCCGAGCCCATCGTGACCGAGATCCGGCGGGCCGTGTTCGCCGGACACAAGCTGCGCATCCACTACGCGGCCGCCGACCAGACCCCGAAGTGGCGCACGGTGGACCCGATCGGCCTGGTCACCGCCCGCGGCCAGGGCTACCTGCTGGCCAGGCGGTCGGGTGCGGACCGCACCTACCGGCTGTCCCGGGTCCTGGCCGCCGAGGAACTCGCCGAACCCGCACAGCGACCGGACCGGGTCGATCTGGACCGGGCCTGGCAGGACCGCGGCACCCGGTTCCGAACCGGCGCCGACCAGGTCACCGTGCTGGCCCGGGTGGACCCGGCGCGGCGCGCGGACCTGGCGGGCACCGCGCTGGCCGTCCGCGCCGAACAAGCCGACACGGACGGCTGGTTGCGGCTGGAAGTGACCTTCCAAGACTCCCGGCACGCCGAATGGGCCCTGTGGCAGCTCGCCACCAACGCGGAAGCCCTGGCCCCGCAATGGTTACGCACCTCCCTGCGCAACCGCGCCGCCGCACTCGCCACCCGCTACGGAATGCCATCCTGAACGTCGGCCGGAGCCGGGCAGGGGTCCGCCGCGCGGCGGGATTTCCCGAACGCACCGCGCGGCGGGGTTGGGGGCTGGGGTTTGGCAGCTGCTGGGTGGAATCGCCGCCGTCGACGGTGCAGGTGTCGGATCCCGAGCCGCCGTCGCCCCCAGGCCCATCAGAAGTTGGGCGGTTACTGGAACACGCGGACGTAGTCGATCATCATGTTCTGCGGCAGGACGGTGCCGGTGCCGGGTGGGCCGGGGAAGTCGCCGCCGACCGCGTTGTTGAGCAGGATGAAGAAGGGGTGGTCGAACACCCACGGGCCGCGGGTCTGTTCGAGGGTGGCCCGGTTGACGGTGAAGAACGGGTTGCTGTCGACGAAGAAGGTCATGTGGCTGGCGTCCCATTCGACGGCGAACACGTGGAATGCGTTGGCCACCGGGGTGCCCAGGTCGAGCGGGGCGCCGAAGCCGCCGCCGCCGAAGTAGGCCGGGGCGTGCAGGGTGGCGTAGGACCGGTTGGGATCGCGGCCGACGTGCTCCATGATGTCGATCTCGCCGGCTCCTGGCCAGCCGGCGCCGGTGAAGAAGTCGGCGCCCAGCATCCAGAACGCCGGCCACAGGCCCTGCGTGGTGGACACCCGGATCCGCGCCTCGACCCGGCCGTAGGTGAAGTGGAACTTGTTGTGCGTGGTGATCCGGCCGGAGGTGTACTGGCAGGTCGTGCTGCCGCTGATCGGGTCGCGCGGGCAGGACGATCCGGCCGTGACCTCGCGCCGCGCCTGGATGACCAGGTTGCCGGCGCCGTCCATCCGGGCGTTGGCGTTGTTGGTGTAGAACTGCAGTTCGTTGTTCACGCCGGGCCCGGTCTCCACCGTCCACTTGGCAGGGTCGGGCGTGGTTCCGTTGCCGCCGTTGAACTCGTCGCTGAATACCAGGGTTCCGGGGAACCGCGGAGCCGGTGGCGCCGGTGGCGGTGCGATCGGGCTGCCGCCGGTGCCGTAGACCTGGAACTCCCACAGCGAGTAGCCCCACTGGGTGGCCCGGGCGGTGCCGAACATGCGGACGTAGCGGCCGGTGCCGGACACGGTCAGGGTCTCCTTGAACCCCCGTCCGGTTGTGGTCGTGTGGATCGTGCGCCAGTTGGCGTTGTCGTCGGAAACCTGGATCTGGTAAGCGGTTGCGAACGCCGGGTCCCACTGCAGCACCACCCGGCTGATCGTCGCGGGCGCGCCGAGGTCCACCGAGATCCAGCCCGGGTCCACCCAGCCGTTGACCGAACTGGTGGCCCAGCGGGTCGCCGGGTTGAGGTCGAACGCCCGGGCCGGGGTGCAGTTCACGCACGGACCCTCGTTCTGGAACGTGGACGCGGAACCGGTTCTGCCGAAGGACAACAGGGTTTCGCCCGGCGTGGGCGGGGTGGATCCGGTGGTCCCGAACACCTGGAACTCCCACAGCGAGTAACCCCACTGGGTGGCCCGCGCGGTGAGGTTGAGCCGGACGTAGCGGCCGGCGCCGGTGACCGGGAGGACCTGGGCGCCGCCCGGGCCGGTGGTGGTGCTGAAGATCGTGGTCCATGCGGTCGCGTTGTCCGAGACCTGGATGGCGAACGCCCTGGCGAAGGCGGTCTCCCAGTTCAACCGGACCTCGTCGAGGGTGGCGCGGGTGCCGAGATCGACCTGGATCCACTGCGGGTCGGCGAACTGGCTCGACCAGCGGGTGCCGAGGTTGCCGTCGACGACGGCGGCGGGCGGGAAGGCCGCGGCCGACTCCGACGACGACGCGGTGACCGGGCGGCCCTGGGACAGCAGGGCGCCCGCGGCGGACGCGGGCGCGCCGGTCTGCACCAGCGTGCCGGCCAGAACGGCGATCAGGGACAGGGGAAGCAGCCGGCGGCGGGATCGCCGGGACCGGGGCGTGAACATGCGGGCTCCTTCGCAGGGCGCGACGCTGGGCGCCGCGGGGAGCGGACCGAATGCTGAGGACGAGGCGATGTGAGAGCGCTCTCCTGACCTGAGCGTCCCCCCGACCGCCTGGCTTGTCAAGATGCGCCGATCCGTTGGGACTTCCCGTCATTGGGTCACGCCAGCGACCGAAAACCGGCCCTCGCTACCCCCGTTCGGCGTAGTGCGAACGGCCCGGCAGGGCAGCTTTTGTTTCGGCTGAAACAAAATCGTTGACCTGGCTGCCGGGCCGCGCCATGCTCGATCCGGTGAGAGCGCTCTCTCAAACCCTGCATTCCAGCACAGGCGAGGGAGTTGTCTTCAATGAGGAAGAACCTGACCAGGTGGCGGCGCGCCGTCCGGATCGGGCTGGCGGTGGCCGTCGCCGCCACCCTCACCGGCGGTGGTCTCGCCGCGAACCCCGACCGGGCCTCGGCGGTGATCCGGGTCGCCGAGTTCGTGGCCGAATGCCAGTTCAGCCACCGCCTGCCGGACGACCCGATCGTGCTGCCGGCACTGCCCGGCGCGTCCCACTCGCACGACTTCTTCGGCAACCGCGCCACCGACGCGTTCTCCACCTACCAGTCGCTGCTCGGCGCCACCGGAAACTGCAACCCCGCACCGGACATCTCGTCCTACTGGGTGCCGACACTCTTCCGCGGCAACACCGCGATCGTGCCGAGCGGGATCACCTTCTACTACCTCGGTGAGGTGAACAACCCGGCGGCGATCCGGTCCACCCCGGTCGGCCTGAAGATCGTGGCCGGCAACTCGCGGGCGACCGGCCCGTCGGACAGCATCGCGCGGTGGTCCTGCCTGCACCACGGCGAGGTGCCGCCGTCGAAGAACTTCGTGGTGTGCCCGGCGGGTTCGATGCTGGAGACCTACCTGGACTTCCCGCAGTGCTGGAACGGGCGTGATCTGGACTCGGCCGATCACAAGAGTCACATGGCCTACCCGGTCGCCGGCAACTGCCCGGCCGCCTACCCGGTGATCCTGTCCAAGCTGCGCATGGTGTTGCGCTACCCGGTCAGCGGCGACACGTCGCAACTGCGGCTGTCCTCCGGTGCCGGCTACACCTTCCACGGCGACTTCTTCAACGTGTGGCCGCCCGCGGAGATGGATCGCCGGATCCGCAACTGCATCAACGTGGTGGTCAAGTGCGGCCCCAACGGCAACCCCATCTGATGATCACCCGCTTGGCCACGGCCGTCCTGCTGGTGCTCGCCGTCGCGGCGTGCGGCCAGCAGGCGTCCGGGCCGGGTTCGGCTCCCGCTCCGGCTCCCGCCGCCGGCGCGGGAGCCGGAACCGGCGGGTTCGGGGTCACCGAGCGGGCCTTCGTCGAGCTGTCCATCGCCACCGGCGAGCAGGCCGTTCGGTTGCTGGATCTGGGTTTCCAGCGGGCGGCCGGTGCGCCGTTGCGGGCTCTGGCGCACGACGTCGCCGCCGACCGGCAGGCCGAGTTGGCCGAGCTGCGCGGGTTGCTGGACACCGAGCGGATCGCCTACGCGAATCACCACGCCGGCCATGACATGCCCGGGATGCCGACCGGTGCGGAGCTGGAAACCCTTGCCGCGTCGGGTAACGGCTTCGATGCGGTGTTCGTCCGGTTGCTGCGCGCCCATCTCGAGGAGTCGACGACCGTGGTGCGCTCGGCCCTCGGCTCGGTCACCCACGAGGCGACCCGGGCCGTGGCGAACCGGATGGAACAGGGACGTGCGGTCGCGCTGCACCGGCTCGCCGAGGTCGCCGGGACCGGGTGATTCGGCAGTTCGCGCAGGCCGGCCCGGTATAAAGATTCGGTGCCCGACGCCGCCCGCCCACCGACCAGACGGGTCACGCTGGAGGAGGTCGCCCGGGTCGCCGGGGTGTCGCGGGCAACCGTGTCGCGGGTGGTCAACGGGGTGGCCAGCGTCGACCAGAACATCCGGCAGGCGGTGGAACGGGCCATCACCACCACCGGATACCAGCCGAACCTGGCCGCCCGGTCCCTGGTCACCCGGCGGGCCAACGCGGTCGCGCTGGTGCTGCCGGACGGCGACGACGTGCTGGGCGACCCGTTCTTCGGCCGGGTGCTCACCGGCGTGCTCGGTGCGCTGTCGGCCACCAGCACGCACCTGGTGCTGGTCAAGATCGGCCCGGGCGGGCGGGAGCGGATCGTCGCCGATCTGCGCGGCGGCCGGCTGGACGGCGCGATCCTGGTGCACACCAACCACAACGACCCGCTCGCCCGGCAGCTCACCGCCGCCCGGTTCCCGGTGGTGCTGTGGGGCCGGCCGCCCCGCCCGATGCCGATCACCCACGTCGACGTGAACCAGGCGACCGGTTGTGCGCTGGCCGCCGGGCACCTGGTCGCCTTGGGGCGCAACCGGATCGCCACCATCACCGGCCGGCTGGACACCCCCGCGGGCGAGGACCGGCTCACCGGTTTCCGGTCCGCCCTCGCCTCGCTCGGCCGCGAGCTGGTGTCGGTCGAGGGCGCGTTCACCCGGGAGAGCGGCCGTTCGGCGATGCACCGGTTGCTGGCCGAGCACCCGGACATCGACGCCGTGTTCATCGCCTCGGACCTGATGGCCCACGGCGCGCTGCCGGTGCTGCGCCGGCACGGCCGCGCCGTACCCGCCGACGTCGCCGTGGTCGGCTTCGACGACAGCAGCGCCGCCGTGCACTGCGACCCGCCACTCACCACGGTGCGCCAGCCGGTCGAGGACATGGCCGCCGAACTGACCCGCCAACTCCTGCGCCACATCAACGACCCCGCCGCTCCCCGCAACACCGTGATCTTCGAACCCACCCTGGTCGTCCGCCAGTCCGCACCGCACGGCGAGACCTCGACGAGTAGCGTGGATGTCGCGAATGGAGGATTGCTTGATCAGAGCGGCGGATGAGGCTGATCTCGAGACGGTGCGGGACATCGAGCGCGCCGCAGGGAGACCGTTCGCCGCGATCGGCATGAACCAGGTGGCCGAGGACGAGGCACCCCCGCTGGAACTGCTGCGACAATATGTTGTGGGACAACGGATCTGGGTATGGGTGGACGAGCGCGACCGGCCGGTCGGCTACCTGATGGCGAGCGTGGTGGACGGAAACGCGCATCTGGCGCAGGTTTCCGTGCATCCCGACTGGGCGCACCGGCGGATCGGGGCAGCCTTGGTGGAACAGTTGGCTTCCTGGGCGCGGGAGCGGGACCTGCCGGCGATCACCCTCACCACCTTCACCGAGATCCCGTGGAACGCTCCGTACTACCAGCGATTGGGCTTTCGAACCCTTCCGGACGACGAGCTCACCGCCGGGCTGCGCGAAATCCGCCGCACCGAAGCCGCAGCCGGCCTGGACCGCTGGCCCCGCACCACCATGCGCCGCGACCTCTGAACGCCGGGGGTTCCGGACCCGGTTATTCCAGGGCGGCGAGGGTGGGGTTCTCGGAAGGCTGGGCGGTGGGGTCGGGGCCGCGCAGGGGGACGGGTTTGATGAAGATGGCGAGGACCGGGATCAGGGCGGCGAACAGTACGGCCCAGAGGAAGACCTGGGACAGGGCGGTGGCCATGGATTCCAGGAAGGGGATGCGGACCTGGTCCGGGAGCCGGTGCAGGGTGGCGGGGTCGGCGTTGCCGGAGCCGGCCAGCAGATCGCCGCTGGCGGGGCCGAGGCGGGCGGTCAGCTCGGCGGTCAGGTTGTGGTTGAAGATGGCGCCGAACAGGGACACGCCGAACGAGCCGCCGATCGAGCGGGTGAACGTGGCGGTGCTGCTGGCCACGCCGATGTCCTTCTGTTCCACGGAGTTCTGGGCGATGAGCATGGTGGTCTGCATGAGGAAACCCATGCCGAGGCCGAGGATGGCGATGAAGATGCCGGTCTGCCAGGTGGGGGTGTTGATGTCCTGCAACGACAGCAGGTACATGGCAAAGGCCATGATGATGCCGCCGGCGACCGGGAACGACTTGTAGTGGCCGGTGCGGGTGATGACCTGGCCGACGACCAGCGACACCAGCATGGCGGCGGCCATCATCGGCAGCAGGAGCAGGCCGGAGTTGGTGGCGGAGGCGCCCTGCACGGTCTGCTGGAACAGCGGCAGGAAGTTGATCGCGCCGAACATCGCGAAGCCGAGCAGGAACCCGATGCCGGAGATCAGGCTGAAGTTGCGGTTGCGGAACAGAACCAGCGGCAGGATGGGCTCGGCGGCGCGGCGTTCGGTGAGACCGAACAGCAGCAGCGAGATCACCGAGATGACGGCAAGGCCGATGATCTGCACCGAGCCCCAGTCGTACTCGGTGCCGCCCCAGGTGGTGATCAGCACGACGGCGGTGATGCCGATGGCCAGCAGCGCGGCGCCGACCCAGTCGATCCGGTGCTCACTGCGTTTGCGGGGCAGGTGCAGGGTGGTCATGACGACGGCGAGCGCGGCGCCGCCGAGCGGCAGGTTGACGTAGAACGCCCAGCGCCAGCTCAGGTGGTCGGTGATGAACCCGCCGACCAGCGGGCCGGCGATCATCGTCAGCGACATGACCGCGGCGATGATGCCCTGGTAGCGACCGCGCTCCCGGGGCGAGACCAGGTCGGCGATGATCGCCATGACGTTGACCATCAGGCCGCCCGCGCCCAGTCCCTGCAGCGCCCGGAACGCGATCAGCTGGACCATGCCGTTCTCCGGACCGCCGAGCAGCGGCGAGCCGGCGGCGCCGCACAGCGCCGAGCCGACCAGGAAGATCACGATCGAGACCAGGAAGATCCCCTTGCGGCCGTACAGGTCGCCGAGCTTGCCCCAGATCGGGGTGGACACCGTTGTGCCAAGCACGTACGCGGTGACCACCCAGGACAGGTGGTTCAGGCCGCCGAGTTCGCCGACGATCCGGGGCAGCGCGGTGCCGACGATGAAGTTGTCCAGCATGGCCAGCGCGAGCGCGAGCAGCAGTCCGGGCAGCACCACCAGAACTTCCCGGCGCATCCCCGGGGGCGGCGCGTCGGCCATGTTTCCTCCCGTAAAGATTACTTTGCTTGAGACGTACAATTCGCCTTGGGCATAGTATCGACATCCAGCCGAACCGACATCCGGAAGGACTGCCGTGACCGACCCGGAGGGGCTGATCCGGAAGATCGCGGACACCCAGCGCCAGCTGCGCCACTGGTTCGCCGAGGACCGCGACCACCCGCTGCTGGACGTCAACCTGACGATGTCCCAGCTGAAGATCATGATGGTGCTGTACCGGCGCGGCCGGGCGTCCGGTCAGGAACTGGCCCGCCGGTTCGGGGTCGGCCTGGCCACGCTGACCGGCATCATGGACCGGCTGGTCGCCCAGGGCATGGTGATCCGCCGCCAGGACACCAGGGACCGACGGGTGCGCCGGCTCGAGCTGACCCCCGAGGGACACGCGGTCGTCGACCGGGTGTTCGCCGCGGGCGAGGACAACCTGGTTCGGGTGCTGCGCCGGCTCGACCCGGCGGACCTGTCGGTCGTCGCCGAGGCCTTCGAGCTGCTGGTGGATGCGGCCCGTCAGGAGGAGCCCGACGGCAAGCTTTCGGCTCCATTGCCCGGAAGGCGGGAATAGCGGATGATAACTGGGTACGGGAGCGGCACAGTTTGCGTGTGCCGCTCCCGCCCATTTCCCGGTGACCCCTGCAAATCACCGGGTGGCCTCGACGGGGAACATATTAACCACAAGCCCGGTGGGCCGGCCAATCCGCCATCCCGGTGAGACCCGCGGCACATGTCGACATTCGGAAAATTGTTGGTGGACAATTCTATAGATCGGAGGTCTGCGCGGCCGTCGATTGAGCCGCGCGGCGCCGCTCCGCCCGGGCGATGAGATCGAGTGCGGGCGCGGTCATGATCGTGGTCACGATCGCCATGATGGTCAGAATTGTAAAAAGTTTCCGATCCAGCAGGCCGGCGTGCAAACCGACGTTCAACACGATCAGCTCGGTGATTCCCCGGCAGTTCATCATGGCCGCGAGCATGGCCGTGGACAGCCAACCGATGCCGACACCGCGGGCGATCAGAATGGTGCCGAGGACCTTGCTGCCCACCGCGACGATGAGGATCAGCAGGCACAGCAGGAAGTCCCGGGCCGATCCCAGGGTTCCGATCTCGGTCTGCAGTCCGCTCGCGACGAAGAACATCGGCAGCAGCAGCCATTCGGTGAGGCCCTCGATTTTGGAGTTCACCATTCGAAAACCCGCCGACCGGGGCAGGATCAGCCCGGCGAGGAAGGCGCCGACCACCGCGTCCACGCCAAGCGAGTCGGTGGTGAACGCGGCCAGCAGCAGGACGGACAGGGCCAGCGCCGGCAGCGCCGGTCCGACCGTTCCGCGCCGGTCCAACGCGGCCAGCGCCGGCCGGGCGAAGTACCACATGAACAGCCCGAACAGGACCACGAGACCGCCGGCCACCACCGCTCCGACGGTCGAGGTGCTGGTCGCGATGGCCAGCGTCACGGCCAGCATCGCCCACCCGGTGGCGTTGCCCACCACGGACGCCCCGATGCCCAGCGTGCCCACCCGGGTCTGGTCCAGCCCGCGCTCCCGCAGGATCGCGGCCAGCACCGGCAGCGCCGTCACGCTCATCGCCACGGCCAGGAACAGGTTGACCGCGACGCCGCCCTCGGGCAGTTCCCCGAAGCCGGCGAGCACGATGGCCAGCACCGAGCCGGCGAGGAACGGAATGGCCGTCGCGCCGTGCCCGACCGCGACGATCGACGGCGCCGAGCGGCGCAACTCGGCTACCGAGAAGTCCAGCCCCACAAGGAAAATAAAGAAGATCGCGCCCATTCCGCCGAGCAGCACCAGAATCGACGCGGTGCCCTCGGGAAACAGCCAGGATTCCACGCCGGGAGCCAGCGCGCCGAGCACCGACGGTCCGAGCACGATGCCCACGACCATCTGCCCGACCACGACCGGTTGCCGCACCAGCCTGGCCAGCAGCCCGCCGGCCACCGTCGCCAGCGACACGACGGCGACCGCGAACAGCAGCCGCCCGGCCCCCGGAATCTCGCCGGACGGGGTCGTCGGCGTCTGGTGCGGGGTGCCCGGATCTGCCCACCAGGCGGCGATAACCACCCCTAGTACGGCCGGAACAATGGCCAGCACCACGTAGATCGTCACGGTCCGGAGCCGGCCGGAAAACAACACCATCGCGCGCTCCCCACATTGCTGAGCAGCAATTCCGTGTTGAACAACAAACCTAGCAGAACGGCACCGCTGATCGTCCACTTGGAACGGTCGACGGCCGCGTACCTAGGTAGCCCGCGACGACCGGCTCCGCGCGGTCGCTCCGGTTAGGATGCAAAGAGATCAAGCCTTGGGGGTTTGCAAATGGGGTTACGCGTGCTTGGCCCGCTGGACCTCGTGGTGGGCAACCGGTCGCTGCGTATCGGCGGGCCGAAGGAACGGACAGTGCTGGCCGCGCTCGCGCTGAAGGCCAACCGGGTGACCTCGATGGACCATCTGGTTGACGCCGTGTGGGACAGTTCGCCGCCGACCTCCGCGCGCGGGCAAATCCAGAAATGCATCTCCGGACTGCGCCGGCTGTTCGGGGACGCGGCTCAACCGGGCGAGATCCGGACCTGTCCGCCCGGATATCTGCTCGACATCCCACCGGGCGACCTGGACAGCGAGGAGTTCACCGGCCTGGTCGCGGCGGCCCGCGAACATGTGCTCGGCGGGCGGATCGCGCAGGCCGCCGACACCCTGCGCGCGGCGCTGGCCCTGTGGCGCGGCCCGGCCCTTGACGGCGTGCCCAGCTCGCTGGTCCAACGCGGCGCCGCGCTGCTCGAGGACGCCCGGCTCGCGGCCATCGAGGAGCGGGTCCGGCTGGACCTCGCGATGGGCCGGCACCAGGAGGTGTGCGGCGAACTGGCCGCGCTGGTGGACGAGCAGCCGCTGCGTGAGCGGCTCTACGGCTTCCTGATGCTCGCGCTGTACCGGTCCGGGCGGCAGGCCGAGGCGCTGGACGTGGCGCGCCGGGCCCGGGCAACGCTGATCGACGAGGTGGGGGTCGAACCCGGACCCGAGCTGCGCGACCTGACCACCGCCATCCTCAACCGGGACCCGGCGCTCGACCTGCGGGCCGAGGCCGTCGGGTCGCCGCCGGCCGGCCCGGACGGGTCGGAGCCGGCGGTGACACCCCGTCAGCTGCCCGGCAGCACCGCCGACTTCGTCGGGCGGGAGCGGCAGATCGCCGAGATCAAGCGGCTGCTGTCGGACGGGCCGGGCGGCACGGTCGCGCCGCACGCCGTGCGCCTGGTGGCCGTGTCCGGCCGGGGCGGGGTGGGCAAGTCCACCCTGGCGCTGCACGTGGCGCACGAGCTCGGCCGGTCCTTTCCGGACGGGCACCTCTACGCCGACCTGCGCGGCGAGGGCGGCACCGACCGCAGCGCCGAGCTGCTCGCCCGGTTCCTGCGCGCGCTTGGCGTTGCCGGCCCGGCCGTGCCGGAGGACACCCAGGAGCGGGCCGAGCTGTACCGCAGCCTGCTGGCCGGCAAGCGGTTGCTGGTGCTGCTGGACGGTGTCACCAGCGAGGAGCAGGTGCTGCCGCTGCTGCCCGGCACCGCGACCTGCCCGGTGCTGGTCACCAGCCGGGCGCGGCTGACCGGCCTGCCCGGCGCGCACTGGGTGGACGTGGACCCGTTCGACGCCGAGCCGGCGATCGAGCTGCTGGCCCGGATCGTCGGCCGGGACCGGGTGCTCGCCGAGCGGGGCGCGGTCACCGAGCTGGTCGACCTGTGCGGCGGGTTGCCGCTGGCGCTGCGGATCGCCGGCGGCCGGCTGGCCTCCCGGCCGCGCTGGCGGATCGCCGGCCTGGTCCGCAGGCTCACCGACGAGGCGCGCAGGCTCGACGAGCTCGCCCACCGCGGCCTCGAGCTGCGCTCCAGCATCGGCCTGACCTACCGCAGCCTGTCCGGCCCGGCGCGCCGGCTGTTCCGGTTGTTCGCCCTGGTTCCGGCGCCGGACTTCCCCGGCTGGACGGCGGCCGCGCTGCTCGACACCGATCCGGCCGAGGCCGACGAGGCGCTTGCCGACCTGGTCGACGCGCACGTGCTGGACATGCTGGAGCACCCCGGCGAACGGATCCGGTACCGCTTCCACGACCTGGTCCAGATCTACGCGCACGAGCGGCTGGTCGAGACCGACACCGCCGCGGACCGCCGGGCCGCGCTGGAGCGGGTGCTCGGCGCCTGGCTCGCCCTGGCCGAGACCGCGCACCGCAGCGAGTACGGCGGGGACTTCACCGTGCTGCGCGGCCGCGCGCCGCGGTGGCCGGTCGGCCGGATCGACGGCGACCCGGCCGACGACCCGATCCAGTGGTGGCAGGCCGAACGCGGCGCGCTGGTCGCCGCCGTCCGCGCGGCGGCCGCGGCCGACCTGGACGAGCTGTGCTGGAACCTGGCCCTGCTGTCGGTCAGCCTGTTCGAGGTCAAGGGTTACTTCGACGACTGGCGGGAGACCGCGCTGCTGGCCCACGACGTGACCCGCAGGCTGGGCAACCGGTTCGGCCAGGCGGCCGCGCTGTACTCGCTCGGAACCCTGCACATGTACCAGAAACGGCTGCCCGACGCGGAACGCTGCCTGACCGAGGCGCTGGAGCTGTTCCAGGCCGAGGAAAGCACGCACGGCTGCGCGCTGGTGCTGCGCAACGCCGCGTCCGTGCACCGGCTGCGCGGCGACTTCCCGATGATGCTGGCCAGGTACGACGAGGCGCTGACCAAGCTGCGCGCGGTCGGCGATCCGATCGGCGAGGCGCACATCCTGCGCAGCCTGGCCAAGTTCTGGATCGACGAGGGCGACACCGAACTGGCCCGGTCGATGCTGGAGGACGCGCTGAGCCTGTGCGAGGGTGCGGACTATCTGCGCGGCGAGGCCCAGGTGCTCAACCGGTTCGCCGAATTGCACCTGGTCACCGGGCAGCTCGCGCTGGCCCGGCAGGACCTGCACCGGGTGCTGCTCATCGTGCGGGACATCGGCGACCGGATCGGCGAGGCGCACGCGCTCTACGGGCTGGGCCTGATCCGGCGCCAGGAAGGCAAGTTGGACAGTGCCGAGACGACCATGGTGCACGCGCTGTCGCTGGCCCGCCAGGTCGGCGAGCGGGTGATCGAGGGGCAGGCCTGCCACGTGCTCGGCGGAATCCAGTTGGCCCGCGGGAACTATCCGGCCGCGGCCGCGCACCTGGTCCAGGCCAGCACGCTGTTCGGCGAGGTCGGGGCCACGCTGTGGAACGCCAAGGCGCTGATCCTGCTTGCCGAGGTGCACGAGGGCCGCGGCGACAGCGCCGCGGCCGGCCGCGACCTGGACCGGGCCGCGGAGATGCTGTGCCGGGTGGAGGGCCGGGAGGCGACCCGGTTGCTGGACCAGATCAACGATGCGAGGTCCGCGCCGCTCGGCGGGATCGCCGGCTTCGGCGCGGACCTCGCATCGGGTTGACCGGTCAGTCCCACGGCGAGTCGTCCTGATCGAACGGCGGGTCGGTCTGCGTCAGCGGGCAGCACGGCGGGGCGTCCCACGGCGAGTCGTCGGCGGCGGCGGTTCCGGGCGAAACCGTGATCAGCAGCCCGATCGCGCCGGCGAGTACGCCGAGAACGGGGCCGGCGAGCGTGCGAGTCGTGGTCATGCGTCCCTCCAGGTGCGGCGCCCGGCTTGCCGCCGGAACTCCTTCGTTCTGGGACGAAAGTCAAGCTAGCCGAGCCGCCGATTCGTTTCCTATCGGTTCGGTACTAGCCGATCGCGCCGGAAGCGCACCGGAAGCGAACGGGAAGCCGGAGCGCACACCATGACGAAGACCAGAGGGGATCGGCATGAGACTCAGGCTGCTCGGTCCGCTGGAGCTCGTCTCCGGAGACCGGTCGCTGGACCTCGGCGGGCCCCGGCAGCGGATCGTGCTCGCCGTGCTCGGGTTGAACGCCAACCGGGTGGTTCCGGTGGACGTGCTGGTCGACGCGGTGTGGGGAACCGGCCCGCCGACCACCGCGCGCAGCCAGATCCAGATCTGCATCTCCGCGCTGCGCAAGGTGTTCTCCGACGGCGGGCAGCCCGGCGCGATCAGCACCCGCCCGCCCGGATACCTGCTGCGGCTGGACCCGGCCGCGCTGGACACCCTGGAGTTCGATGCCTGGCTGGCCGCGGCCCGGGAGCACTCCGGCGCCGGCCGCACGGAGCAGGCTGCGGCCACGCTGCGCCGCGCTTTGGCGCTGTGGAGCGGAACCGCGCTGTCCGGCGTGTCCGGCGACGTCGTCGCGCGGGCCGCGACCGCGCTTGCCGAGCGGCGGCTGGCGGCGATCGAGGAGCGGATCCAGCTCGACCTCGCCCTCGGCCGGCAGCGTGAGCTGGTTGGCGAGCTGCAGGAGCTGGTCGCCGAGCACCCGCTGCGCGAGCGGCTGCACGGGTTCCTGATGCTGGCGCTGTACCGGACCGGCCGGCAGGCCGAGGCGCTCGAGGCCGGGCGGCGGGCGCGGGCCGTGCTGGTCGAGGAGGTCGGCGTCGACCCGGGTCCGGAGCTGCGCGAGCTGGAACAGGCGATCCTGCGTGGCGAGCCCGAGGCGCCGGCGACATCGTCGGTGGAGTCGTCGGTGGCGGCGGCGCCGGTGGTGCGGGCCGCCGGACCGGAGGTCGCCGTGGTGCCGAAGCAGCTGCCGGCGAGCATCGCCGACTTCACCGGCCGGGCCGAGCAGCTGCGGGAGATCAAGCGGGTGCTCGGCGAGGACCGGGAGAGCCGGTGGGGCATGCCGATCGTGGCGATCTCCGGCAAGGGCGGGGTGGGCAAGTCCAGCCTCGCCGCGCGGGCCGCACACGAGCTGTCCGCGCACTATCCGGACGGGCAGCTCTACGCCGATCTCGGGGCGCGCGGCGACGACGACCACACGGCCAAGCTGCTCGCCCGGTTCCTGCGCGCGCTCGGCGTGGCCGGCACGGCGGTGCCGGACGATGTCGAGGAACGCGGCGAGCTGTACCGGAGTCTGTTGTCCGGCAAGCGGTTGCTGCTGGTGCTCGACGACGTGTCCAGCGAGGCGCAGGTGGCGCCGCTGATGCCGGGCAGCCCGTCCTGCGCGGTGATCGCCACCAGCCGGGCGCGGCTGAGCGGGCTGCCCGGCGCGCACCGGATCGACGTGGACGTGCTCGATGCCGAGCAGTCGGTCGAGCTGCTGACCCGGATCGTCGGCGCGGAGCGGGTGGCGGCCGAGCGGCCGGCGGTCGTCGAGCTGGCCGAGCTGTGCGGCGGATTGCCGCTGGCGCTGCGGATCGCCGGTGCCCGGTTGGCGTCCCGGCCGCACTGGCGCCCGACCGGGCTGGTGCACCGGCTGCGCGACGAGGCCCGGCGACTCGACGAGTTCGCCCACCACGGACTGGAGTTGCGGTCCAACATCGGCCTCACGCACCGGCTGCTCAGCGAGCCGGCGCGGCGGCTGCTGCGCCGCTGCGCGCTGATGCGGGCCCCCGACTTCCCGGCCTGGACCGCGGCCGCGCTGCTGGACACCACGCCCGCGGCGGCCGAGGAGGTGCTGGAGAGCCTGGTGGACGCGCAGCTCGTGGACGTCGTGCAGTTTCCGGACGCGGCGCCGAGGTACCGGCTGCACGACCTGATCCGGGTCTACGCAGCGGAAAAGCTGCACGAGGGCGAGCCGGAGGCGGCGCGCGTCGCCGCGTTGCGCCGGGTGCTCGGCGGCTGGCTGGCGCTGGCCGAGGAGGCGCACCGCCGGGAGTACGGCGGGGACTTCACGATCCTGCACGGCGGCGCGACCCGCTGGCGGCCGGCGCTCGCGGCCGTCGCCGAAACCGCTGCCGGCGCCGGGTCGGCGGACTGGTGGGAGGGCGAGCGCCGGGCGCTGGTCGCCGCCGTTCGGCAGGCCGCCGAGGCCGGGCTGGACGAACTGTGCTGGGATCTCGCGCTCACCTCGGTGACCCTGTTCGAGTCCAAGGGCTACTTCGACGACTGGCTGGAGTGCGCGCAGCTCGCGCTGGACACCGTGCGGCGGGCCGGCAACCGGATCGGGATGGCCGCGGCGCTGTACTCGCTGGGCACCCTGCACATGTTCCAGACCCGGGTGGCCGACGCCGCTGAGTGCTTCGCGGGCGCGCTGGAGATCTTCCGCGCCGAGGGCGTCCGGCACGGCTGCGCCCTGGTGCTGCGCAACGCCGCGCATCTGGACGGCCTGCGCGGGGACATCGGCGCGATGCGGGCCAAGTACACCGAGTCGCTGGACATCATGCGCGAGGTGGGCGACCGCATCGGCGAGGCGCACATCCTGCGCAGCACGGCCAGATCCCGGCTCGACGAGGGCGACACCGCCACCGCCGAACGCCTCCTCGACGAGGCACTGGTGATCTGCCGGGAGACCGGATGCCTTCGGGTCGAGGCTCAGGTCGTGCACCGCTTCGCCGAGCTTTACCTTGCCACGGACCAGATCGACCTGGCCCGGCAAGCCCTGCACCGGGTCCTGCGCATCGTGCGCGACACCGGTGACCGCATCGGCGAGGTCTACGCCCTCTACGGTCTCGGCATCCTCCGGCACCGCGAATCCCGCCTGGACAACGCCGAAACCACCCTCGTGCACGCCCTGGAGCTGGCCCGCCGCCTCGGCGAGCGCCTCATCGAAGCCAAATCCCGCTACTCCCTCGGCGAAATCGCCCTCGCCCGCGGCGAAACCGCCGGCGCGGCCGCCCATCTACTCGCCGCCGCGCGCCTGTTCGAAGAGCAAGGCGCCGCCGCCTGGCACACCCGCGCCCTCACCCTCGTCGCCGGCACCCGCACCCACCCCACGCTCCCCAACGCCTCCTAACCCCACCCCCACTGCGAGGTTGGGCACAGGTCGGCGTTGTTCTCATGCGCGTCGTTCTCAGGCGCGCCAGTGGGTGTCGGGGGGCTGTCAATTTAACGGTGTAACTGGATCTTGTTGTTAGTTTCGTCCGGTGGACAGGCGTCCGTCGAAGGCGAGGTCGAAGGCGTTGAGGGCGGCTTTCCAGCGCATGGTCCAGCGCCCACGGCCCTTTCCGGTGGGGT
>NZ_DASUCC010000099.1:0-77325 GCF_035762905.1 Actinophytocola sp. | reverse complement strand
GGCCCGGACAACGTGACAAGGCGATGGCTTCCCAGCAGGGCGGCCACTTCGGCCATCTCGCGTCTCCGACCGACCAGCGGCGTCAGCGGACGCGGCAAGGTATTCGCCCCGGCCGGCGAGTTAACGGTATCCGATATCACGGCCTGCCCCGATCCCGCACAGTCCAGGCCGACCCTACCGCAGCCACACAATGATCAGAATCGCGTTACCTGGGCGTTCAGATCTACTGTCCCATTGCCCGATCACACTGGCCCTGGCGCGCTGGATGATCTGAGAACGTGTTTGAGACCTTTATGTTGTGGTGTAGTGGCGTGGTCCCGGTCGGGTTCCGGGTGTGGTGCGGGTGATACGGCGGGTCATGGTGACGATGGCTGCCCAGCGGATGATGGCCAGCTGGGTCTGCTTGGACATGCTGCGCTCCCGCATGGGTCGGCGCGAGGAGCCGCTCGACGCGCACGTGCCGGACCCGATCGTGGCATCCGCCGACCCCGACCCGGCGGAAGCAGGCGGTGCTCGCCGACTCGGCAGGGCTGACGCTGCTCGTCGTGCTGGAGACGCTGACCCCGGCCGAGCGACTGGCATGGCGACGGCGCGCGCCGGCGACTTCTAGGCACTGGTCGCCGTGCTCGACCCGGATGCCGTGCTCAGGGTTGATTCCGGTGGGCGGGGCTGTCGTAGCTGATCCGCGGCGCGGTGGCCGTGGCCAACCAGGCACTGCCGTTCTCCCAGGGCGGCCCGTTCGCCCGCCCGCTTGTCGTCAACGGCGCGGCCGGCTGGTCTCGGTGCTGCCCCCGACGCGCCGGCCGACTCGCCAAAGCCAT
Organism: Actinophytocola sp.; assembly: GCF_035762905.1. Lineage (GTDB taxonomy): Bacteria > Actinomycetota > Actinomycetes > Mycobacteriales > Pseudonocardiaceae > DASYTH01. The sequence goes on along the minus strand of NZ_DASUCC010000099.1, from coordinate 76,504 downwards.
CCACGTACTACAGAACCACGAAGTCACCACCGGATGAAAAGGGCTCACGTTCCCGCGTCGTCGAGAAAGACCTTTCCCTGAGTCTGAATGGTTTCCCCCGGCTTCCCCCACCCGCGGTGGATCGTTCCGCACAAACGCCGAAAGCCCGGTCAGCCTGACCTGATCGCCGGTGGTCTCGGGCTCGGTGTCGATCTCGATTCCGCTCGCTGCTGGACATGGCGGCTGACCGGCCAACCCCGGCGGCGGTCCGTGCACTCGGGTCCTCGTCCACTTCACCGCGAATCATGGCCAGCAGGAACGGCAACAACAGCAGATCGCCGAAAACACCGGGGGCCAACCAGGCCCAGTTCGGCACCTTGGGCATCGAAATCTCCCGTATGGCGAAGCCGCCGCGCACGATCGCCATCACCAAGAAGAATATTCCGCCGCCCAGCGCCATTACTTCGATCGACATCAGAACCATCCCTCATCGACGCTCTCGGCCAGAAGGAGGAGGCCAGGCGGCAATAGATATGACCAGCTCGACGGGAACGGGTCTCACCTCAGCCTGCCAATCTAGACACGCCTGCCCTTACCCGTGAGATAATTGCGTCAGGTTGTGCCCCACAGGGCGACGCGCCTGCGGAGGATGCCGATGAGCGGCCAGACCCCTTCGAAACGAGGTGTTGGGATGCTGACCGGATGAGTCGCTACCCAGAGTGTGGCGGCGCCACCGAAGAGGAGCGCGCCGAGTTCGTAAGCACTGGGCTACTCATGAGCGGCGACTGAACGTCACGGTGGTCGGAACTGCTTTCATCGTGGGCCGGTCTGGTCGAAGACTACGGAAACGTCACGGGTCGATGTGCCCGGCAGTCGTCTGGATCACGAGCGGGGCCAGGCCTTTTACCGGATTTGAACTGTGGCCATGGCCGCGGTGCGGACACTAGTGGGGCGCGGCCAGGAGCCCGCGCGACGGGTAGGGATCGAGATGGCGAGACCGGCTGCGGTTCGGGAGGACCTCACCTGGGGTCTGCGTGGCCGCGGGCCTGGCGACATTCCTGTTTCTGCCGCCGGCGAACCGATCACCCCGGAATGGGCCTGGGGTGGCTCGACCGGGACCGGCGTGCGGGTCTGTGTCGTCGACAGCGGAGTTGACCCGGACCATCCCTTGATCGGGCCGATCACCGGCGCATACGCGGTCGAGATGAGAGACGGCGCGCCGACGGTGGAGGCCTCCGAGTCGGGGGATGCCTGTGGGCACGGGACGGCCTGTGCGGGAATTGTCCGGGAGATCGCGCCGGGTTGTGAGCTATACAGCATGCGAGTGCTCGGTAAGGGGTTCACCGGGACGGGGACAGCATTGATCACGGGGCTGCGATGGGCGGTCGAGCAGGGATTTGATGTGATCAACATGAGTTTGTCGACCCGGCGCACCGAGTTCCTGCCGGTGTTACGCGAGCTGACCGATGACGCCTTCTTTCGAGGCACGGCGATCGTGGCGTCCGCACACAACAGCGCGGTGGTGAGCTTTCCGTGGCAGTTCTCGTCGGTGATCTCCGTGGGAAGTCATCAGGAGCGAGATCCGCTCTTGCACCTGTACAACCCGTTGCCGCCGGTGGAGTTCTACGCCAAAGGTCAAGATGTGCTTGTCGCCTGGCCTGGCGGGGGTACTACCCGGACGACCGGCAACAGCATGGCGACCCCGCGTATCGCTGGATTGTGCGCCCTCATCATGGGCAAGCACCCGGAGCTGACCATGTTCCAGCTCAAGACCGTGCTCTACCTGACAGCGGCGAATGTTCGGACCGCCAAGCGAGGTGCCTCATGACCGACTCGAATATGCCGGCGTTGTTGCACTCCGTCGTCGCGGTCGCCGCGGCCATTTTCGGTGCCGCGGGCAGCGCAATATTTCTGCTGGACCGGGAGAATGAGCGGCTCGTGTTCCAAGCGGTTGCGGGCGTCGGCGGGAATTCCCTTGTCGGGACCCACATTCCACCGGACATGGGTGTCCTCGGCTGGGTGCTGAGTTCAGCGGAGTCGATCATCATCGATGATCTGTCGACAAACCGGCAGTGCGGCCGGGACATCGTGGATCTCATCGGCTACCTGCCCAGCTCCATGATGGCGGCGCCGCTGCTGTCCGGTGGGGACGTGTTGGGGTTGCTGGTGGTGCTGGATCCGGTGCCGCAGTGTCGATCGAACCTGACCGAGCTCGAGCTGCTCGCACTGTTCTCCAACCAGGCGGCGATCGCGCTGCGGGTGGTGACGGCGACCGCCGGTCGCGATGGCGAGCGCGGGGCGGCCCGCGCCGAACTGCTCGAGGAGCTCAGAGAGTTCCTGCAGCGCACTCCGGGGTGACCTCATGCGACACGGAGCTCGGTGCTGCGCGCCAGTTCCCGGCAGAAGTGATAGGCGAACGTGGGCATGCCATAGGTAGCGCACCGGGAGCTCATTTCGCAGTCGGGCACCGACAACAACGTGCATTCGATGAGTGACTCGAGCGCCGACTCCTGGCCGGCCAGCGCCGCCAGCAAGCTGTCATGGTTCAGCGGTGGCGCCGGCAGAGTGCCCAACCGGCGGAAGGCGTCGCGTTGCACCTCGGTGAGAGTGCGGTAGAACAGTTCGTACCGCGAGCGGACGTCGTGCTCGCCCGCGATCATCTCGTCGAACACCGACCGGCGGTTGCGGAGCCGGTCGAGGTAGTCGGCCAGCCGGAGGTGCCGCATCGCGGACAGCTTCGCCCCGATGATCCGCACGGCCAGCGGCAGGCCGTCGCAGCAGTTGAGGATCTCCGCCGCGGCGCGGCGGTCGGCCAGCACCCGGTCCTGGCCGATGATCCGGCCCAGCAGCTCGGTACGCTCCGCGTAGGTCAGCACCGGCAGCTCGACGCGCAGCACCGAGTCCAGGCCGCTGAGCCGTCTGCTGCTGGTCACGATGACCCGGCTGGCGCCGCCGCCGGGCAGCACAGCTTTCACCAGGCTCTCCCGTCCAGCGCCGTCCAGGATGAGCAGCAGCCGGCGCCGCGCCAGCCAGGCGCGCCAGGTCGCCAGCGCCCTGGGCAGTGCGCTGACCGACTCGACGGCCAGGCCCGCCAGGTCCGTCAGCTCGGCCAGCACCGACCCGGGGGTGCGGGGCGTCCCGTCCGGTTCGGTCAGCTCCACCATGATCAGGCCGTCCGGGAACGACTCCCGGATCAGGTGCGCGACGTGCACCGCGAAGGTTGTCTTGCCGACACCCACCGGACCGCACACCACCACGAGGTCGCAGTCGCGCTCACCGGCGAGGGCGTCCACTACGTCGCGCACCTGGGCGGCGCGGCCGACAAAGTCCGGTAGATCGCGGACGATGTGATGGAATACGACGCCACCGGGGACTGGCGTCACCGCCTCCTCGCCATGCAATAGGCGAACGTGCAGGTCGGTCAGCGCCCGGCCGGGGTCGATGCCCAGTTCGCGCGCCAGCGCCAGGCGGACCGACTCGTAGTGTCCCAACGCCGCGGCGATCCGTCCGGCCGAGGCCAGCACCCGCATCCAGCCCGCAGCGAGGCGCTGGCGTAGCAGGTGGCGGTCGGCGAGTCCGTCGAGCCGCTCGTACACCCGCCAGTGCCCGCCCCGGTCAAGTTCGAGCTCCACCCAGTCTTCGACCACGCCGAGATACCTTTCGGTGAGCCGCTCGACCTCGGCTGCCAGTGCCGGTTCCCCGGCGAAGTCGGCCAGCGGCGACGCGCGCCAGATGTCGACGGCGCGCGCGAGCAGGTCTGCCGCCGCGGGCGCGTCGCCGTTGCGCAGCATCCGCCGGCCGGCCGCGGCCAGTTGCTGGAATCGCAGGAGATCGCATTCCGCAGGATCTAGCCGCAGCCGGTATCCGCGACCAGACCAGGATAGCTTGTCGCCAAATATCTTGCGCAGAGCGGAAATGTAGACCTGTAGATTTTTGCGGGCCGTTCGGGGCGGATCCTCGGTCCAGAGCACGTCAACGAGCTCGTCGACGCCGACGACCGAGTTGGCCCGGCTCAGCAGTACGGCGAGCAGCAGTCGTTGTTTTGGTCCACCAAGACCGGCCGGCTCGCCGTCGACGGCGACCGACAGCGTGCCGAGCAGGGCGCAGTCAATTTTCCGCATCGCTGCCCCCTTTGCCTACCCTCAGGCCGGAACAGTCCTTCCGGAACCCTACAAGGGCGAGATGGCTTCGGAGTGGAGAACCGGTAGGGGGTCACCGGCTGGAAGTAATGCAGACAGGAGGTCATCGGCACCGGAGAAGACCGAGTGCAGCGCCAGCAGAACACCGGCCGATCCGGTGGCCAGGTCGGCGGAGAACCGCCGCAGATGCCGGCCGGGGATCAGTAGTGTGTCGTCACGGTGGACCGCGTGCCAGGCCAGCCGGCGAATCTGCGGCAGCGCCTCGTTCTCGGTTGCCGGTCCGGCGAGCTGGTGCAGGATCGCCAGCAGGCCGGCGCGGCCCTGAAACAGGCCTGGCTCGCGCACATACTCGTTGCCGCAGCCCCGGCGGACCGCTTGAATGAATGTGTCGAGCTCCGGATCCTCTTGGTGCGCCAGGTATTCCCGCGCGACCAGGGCGATGCCGCCACTGCCGCCGTCGAGGTATAGCAGGTGGCGGTGGCCGGACCGGACCTGGACGCTGCCGTCCTCCATCGGGACGCAGTGGGTGAGCTCACGCCCCAACGCTCGCCGGCAGGCCCGCAGGTACCGCCGCTCACCGGTGATCCGGTACAGCCGCAACTGAAGCAGAGCCGCGCCGCTCAGGCCGTGCAGCAGTCCGGCCGCTGGTGCGGTCGTACCTTCCTGGACCAGCGAGTCCAGCCGGCGCGCGATGCCGGCCGCGGCACCGAGCAGGGTGTCGTCGCCGGTCATGGCCGCGAAGTGGCACATGTTCAAAGCCACGCCTGCCTGACCGGAGTACAGGCCGGTCACCGGTGCGGGGTCCGGGTACCAAGCCAGCAGCTCCAGCGCGTCGTCGCGGCGTCCCAACTCGGCCAGGACGGCCGCGACCCCGTGCGGCCCGTCAAACAGGCCCTGGCCGCGCAGCGCCGTACCGCGCCAGGCGGCCGTCACCAGCCAGTCAATGTGCTCCTCAGGCACGGCGGCGCCCACTCGATGCAGGGCACGGAGTACCCCGGCGGCCCCGTAGCCCAGCCCGGCGCCCTGGCCATCGAAGACCCTCGGGTCGGCCGGGAACAGCCGGTCGGCGCGATCAGGGGTGGCGGCGTGCAGAATGCCGGCCACGAACCGGTCGCGAATGGCCGGCCAGTTCGCGACCGGGTCCGCAAACAGCTCGCTGACGACGCTCTCCCCGCTGGGGCGCGGCGTACTGGTGTGGCGGATCGCAGGCAGTGTGGGTCCCGCGTCCGGGCCGAGTCCGAAGCGCCACCGGGCGAGGTTTTCCAGCGTGGCGACCTTGCCCGGATCGCGGTCGGCCAGTTCGGTCAGCGGTAGCAGCATCATCAGCCAGACGAATCGAAGCGAGTAGCGGTCCGCCTCGGCGCCAGTCGCCTCCGGCGGTGCCATGAAACCTGGCGCGCCGAACCGGCGCGCGGCCGGCGAGCCGGCGCCACCCGCGTACTCGAAGTCAACCAGCGCCACGGAGTCGTCGGGGCGGACGATCACATTAGCGGGGTGCACGTCGCCGAAGCTCATGCCACGCTCGTGCATCGCGTCCAGGGCGCGCGACAGACGGTCGACGATCCCGTCCACCCAGCGCAGGTACTCGCTGACCGCCTCCGCGCTCGGATCCCGCAGCCGCAGCGGGTTGCGGCGGATCACGGTAGCCAGCAGGCTCGTCCCCTCGATGTGCTCCTCGATCAGGAATTGGTGCTCCCACACCGTCCTGAGCCCATAGACCTGGGGCACGAACTCCAGACCGGCCAGCCTGGTCAGGACGTCGTACTCGTGGCGCAGCCGGGTGAAGGCGTCGGTGCCGGCCGCGTCGAGGCCGCTGTGTGGGCGCGCCTCACGCAGTACCACTTGCTGTCCGGTGTCGCGGTGCTCGGCGAGGTAGACGCCGCCTGCGTTGGTGAAGTGCAGCGCGCGCAGGATGCGGTATGGGAAGTCCTTGTCGTACGCGGCGGCACGGGCCGCCAGGTGTGGACGCAAGAAACCCGGCGGCCGCACCCAATGCGGAATCCGGAACACCGGACCCCGCTCGTCGGGCACCAGAACGCCGGACGGGTCCCGGAGCGCCGGAACCGAGGAGCCGTCTGGCCGCGCGCACCACTGCTCGACGAAGGCGCCGTACCGGACGTACACCGGGCCGCAGCCGATGCGCAGGTCGCTGAGGATGTAGGGGCCGGGGTTTCCGCCGAGTGCGGCGTCAAGCTCGCTGACCAGCTCGCTGAACTGCTGCTCGCCGGCGGGGTAGATGGTAATGAACTTGCCGCTGTTCGGCCTCGGCATGTACTTGCCGAGCGCGAACCGAAGGGCGTGCTCGCTGCGGAGGAACTTGAACGCCGCGCCGCGGCGCAGGCAGATCTCGGAGACGACGCCGAGCGTCGCCTCGGCCAGCTTGGGGATCGTGGCGACGTGAATCTTCCAGCCCTGCTCCGGCAGCGACGCTCTCTCCGGACGCAGCCCGATCCACAGCCCGGAGGCGAACCGTTGCCAGCCGGGCGGGACCGGATCACTGCCGGACGGATAGCGGGTCGCCGCATCAGCAAGACGGCTCGGCGTCTCGTAGTATTCGCGGTCGCTCAGACAGAACAGCTGGATGGTCTGCACCGTGGACATCGTGCACCTTTCCTAACTGGAAGATCGGGATTGCCGGCTGGCGGGCGCCGAGGTCACGACAACCGCGCAGACGGCGAACGCGAATCCGAGCAGGCCCAGGGTGGTGGTGACACCCGAGGCAGCGAGCAAGGCACCGGCCAGCAGCGGACCCAGCGGCTGCACCAGGGACGAGACGAAGCTGGCTGCGCTCTGCACCCGACCGACCATCTCCTCCGGGGTCGCTCGCAGCAGCGCGGTGAGAAACCCGATGCTGGCCAGGGATGCCATGGCCATACACACTCCGGCCAGCAGGCCGAGCATGACTGGCGGGTGGAGAATCGTCAGCACGCCCGCCGCGACCGCGCAGGTCCAGCAGGTCCCGACGATGAGGCTGCCGAACCTCTTGTCGGGACGTAGACATGGCGCGAGCAATGTTCCGGCCAGCGAACCGGCCGCGGCGACGGAGACGACAAGGCCACCGCCGAGCCCGGACTGACCGTTGTCGGAGACGACCGCCAGCGCGGTGAACATCAGCGCGCTGAACGACGAGTTCATGCCCAGCCCGAATACCAGCAGCACGGTGCGCAGGTACGGCTGGCGCCACAGGAAGACAAACCCCGCGGCGATGTGCCGCCGGCTGAACTTCGAGCCGGACCGGTGCCCAGGCGCCGACCGAGTACGTATGAACCCCAGGCAGGCCGTCGAGTTCAGCAGTAGCACTGCCTGAGCGACGAATGGCGCCGCCGGGTGGGCAGCGAACAGCGCGCCACCCACCAGCGGACCGGCCAGCCTCGCCACCGCGCTCCTGGCCAGGATCCTGGCCGATGCCAAGCCCAGCTGATCCTCGCTCATCACGGCCCGCAACAGACCCAGCGCGGCCGGCGCATACAAGCCGTTGATCACAGCACCGGTGCCGGCCACTAGCAGCACCAGGATCAGTGGGGCGGTCCCGTTGAGCACGGCCACCGCCAGCGCCGAGACCACCAGCAGGCCGCCGAAGTCACATAATCGCAGCAGTCGCCGGCGTTCGACGGCGTCGGCCAGCGCACCGCCGGGGAGCGTGCCGACCAGCAGCGCTCCCATAGAGACGGTGCCGATCACGCCAGCCGCAGCGGTGGAACCGGTCTGGCGGAGCACCAGCAGCGGCAGCGCGAGCACCGAGATCTGCGCGGCCATGGTGGTGAGCAGGCCGCCGATCCACAGCAGCCGGAACTCCCTGAGGCTGGAGGGTGTTGTGGTTGTGCGCACGCCGCTTCCTCGCAATCCGCATGACGCGGCGGGCGGCGCTTTGGACGCCACCCGCCGCGTCACACCGCCACGTCGCTCAAGACCCGGCGATGCTCTGGACGCTCAGGCACATGTGCGCCTCGACTTCGACGGGCTCGGCCACGCTGCCTCAGACCTCCGACGTGCTGATGGTGCTGCAGCAGCTGTGTGCCTCGACGTCGGCGGACTCGTCGAGTCCCTGCGCCTCGAGAACGGAATGTGCCTCGACGCCGGTGTCATCCTCGGGGGTAGGCACGTTCTGGTCAGCCATGACGTCTCCTCGAACCAATTAGCCACGCCGCCGGCGGATCGCCGACCGCGGGCCAAAGCTAGGCCGACCAGCCCAGCAGAGGGTTAAAGCCCGGTATGGCCCCGGTATTCGCCCAGATCAGTCCAGTCCGACTGACGGAGAAACGTGTCCATGGCCCAGTTCGTTCGTTCTCAACGCGGGCGACCTCCGGTTGTCCCCACTGTGCAACACCGGTGATGGCGGTGGTCACCACGGTGTGAGCTGCTCGGCGGATCACCTTGTGCATGGCGCTTAGGCGTCGAGCACGGTAAGCCATTCGGCCGAGCCCACGCGGTACCCGAGCCGGTCGCCCAGCCCACGGACGATCGCAGGCACATGCCGGGCGCCGTAGACGATCGCCACCACGATGGGCTCGCCGGATCTGGTGCCATGGATCTCGGTGAGGGTGTCGAGCAGCAACTGATCCCGGGAGCCTCCAAACATACGTTCAAAGTGCTCGCCGACGTCGCTGTCCTGAAACGCCTCCTCCGACTCGCTGGGCAGGTCGCTGACCTCGACGTCGCGCGACAGTAGCGAACGCCGACCACCAAACATCCTTCCAGCCACCACCGCCGGTAGGACACACCACAGCAGCAGCCGGTACCGCAGCGGCATTACCTTCCAGCCGCGGGCGAGCTCGTCAACCGTCACATCCGGATTGATCAGAGGCACTCCCAGTGACATGTATGGGATGTTGTCGACCACGAGCCCGGACCGCCGGTTCAGCGGCATGATCCGGTAGGAGAGTGTGAACGCCCAACCCCACAGCGACCGGCCGCGCACACCCTCGATCACGAGGAGATCGCAGCGGCGCAGTCGCTCGGCCACCTCGGCGTAGAACCGCGGGCTGGCCACGTGAACCATGGGAAAGATCAGGAACTGCAGCGGTGTGTTCCGGTGCTTGAGCCGTAGTACCGCCGATCGGGTACCGATGATGCTGTTCTCGATGATCTGCATGACCGACCTCCCCACCGTCGTCGCCGCAGCGGCGACAGTGCCGGTGCGGTCTTGATCAACTCATCAGGTCACTCCGAACTGGTTGGTTAACGGCTACTAACGTTGTAGAACTCTATTAGTGGGTTCGGGCCCTGTTTCGTCAAGAGGAAGATTGGAGCCCGTTCAGAAGCTCGTGGACCTGCTCGGTGAAGCGCCCACCCCTCCCGGTCCTGCACGGCCACCGACCAGGCTGTCCCTCGATATCACGGTTGCCGTACCAGCCAGTCCGGCAGGAAATCACGGAAGTGCGGTGTCAGTGTCGCCCAGGATGGATCTTCCCCGTGAATGCCGATGTGGGACTGTCCGGTGTCGCTCTGGTGGGGGAGGTGGCGGACGCTGTCGGGATGTGAATCTTGTGGCGCGCGGGTCTGTGGGGTGTGATGGTCTGGGTGGTCGGGTCGAGGTTGGTGGCGTTGCTGAGTGTTGTCGTGCGGGTCGGGTGTGGTGATTCGCTGGGGCCGGCCCGAGAGGCCGCGAACCTACGATGCGAGCAATCTGCCGGCCCTTCCTACGGGGCGACAGGGTCGGTCGGCGGGTCGAGTGTGCCGGACATCAGGCGCCGTGGTCGCTGCGGCAGCGCTGGCTGGAAGCCGGGCAGCCGTTGTCCTCCGCACGAGTAGGGGATCCGTACCAGCGGATTGGGTTTGGCGTACCCGTGTACCACCGATTGCCAGGCGCATTTCGTCGCCGGTGCCGTCTCCCCACACCACCCGGCGGGGTGTGGTCGACCGTCCGGTGAGTTGTGGATCAGTGTGATCGTGAGAGGGCATCGCTGACCGTCTGCGCGGTGCCGAGCTGCTGGGCCCGGAGCTGCACGCGGTTGCTCGTCCGGGTGTACGCGACGACGGTGAACCGGACGGACTGCGCGTCGGACACGCGAGCGAGCTGCACTTCGGCGAGGGCCGTTGGGACGGCGGCACCGATCACAACGGCTACTCGGTAGGCGCAGAGCAGCCTGGGACCGCCGTACCACACCGGCGGATCCAGCGCCGGCCAACCCGTCAACCCGAACGACACCACTTGGCCGCACTGAAAAGCCGGCACCAGGCTCAGGGCCCGTGCGGAATTCCAAGCGCGGGGCGGCCCGTTGCTGATGAGGCGGCTGGATCGCGTCGGTATGCCTGCGCCAGAGGGCGATCCAGCCAACTCGGTCATCTCGATGCGGCGATGGTGGGCAGGCCGAGGCTGATTTGTGAGGTGACGCGGGGTCAAGCGCGTGGCGTCGTCGCGTTTGTCGCGCAGGCATTGGTTCAGCGCAATGTCGGCAGCAATACTGACGGCGGAAATATTGCCAGCATTACCAACGCTGCGATCGTAGCGCTTTGAACAGTCGCCGGTTTGGGGCCGGGCACACTTCAGCACCTGATCAGGCACCATTGATAGGTGGCCTGCCAGGTGGCCGCGGTAGCCGGCGCGATGATGTTGTGGGTCTGGGCGCCGCCGTCGGACCACCGCACCCACCGGTAGCGCAGGTTGAGCGGCGGCACGTTCTGTGGGCTCGGCGCGCTGATCGAGTTGTTCGATCCGACGATCACCGTGCGGCTGAACGGGGTTCGCTGGCTGACCCCGCCGATGGTGAGCAGCACCTGGTTCGGGGTGGAGGTGAAGCTGAGTTGCACGGTCCGTGGTTCCATCCGCACGGTGGTGCTCGCCGAGTTGCCGTCGGAGTCCGTCGCGGTCAGCGTCAGGTCCAAATAGGATGGATATTCGTGATCAGGGGCGACGAATGATCCCGCGGCGACGCCGGGGAAGTTCTGGACCACGTGGGCGTGGCAGTTCGTCGGCGTCGTGCAGTGCTGCAGGGTCAGCTGCCAGGACATCGCCGACGGCGGCAGGGTTCCGTCTTGCGCGTCGGTCGCCTGCCCGGAGAACGGCACCGTCTGGCCCACCTGCCAGCGCAGTGCCGTGGTCGGTGTATCGATGAGCGGAACCGGGTTCTGGCTCGTCGGGTTGCCCACCGTGACCAGCACCGTGGTGCTGCCGGACAGGCCGCCGGAATCGGTGACCCGCAGCCCGACGTTGACCAGTGCCTGTTGGGTGTAGGTGAACGTGGGCGTGGCCGTCGTGGAGTCGTCGTAGGTTCCGTCCCCGTCCAGGTCCCAGGCGTAGGTCAGCGTGTCGTCGGCGTCCGGGTCGGTCGATCCGGAGCCGTTGAACTGCACGGTGAGCGGCGCCGGTCCCGTCGGTGGGGTTGCCGTGGCCACCGCGGTCGGCGGCCGGTTGGTGCCGCCGGGGAAGCTGATCCGGCGCAGCTGCCCGGAACCCAGGGCCACGTAGAAGAGGTCTCCGCCGGGCCCGGTCAGGGTTTGTACCGGCGTGGCCACGCCGGTGGACAGCGCCACCAGTCTGGCCGGGTCGGGTTGCCCGTTGGTGCCCCGCTGCATGGCCCAGATGCAGCCGCGGGAGGCGTCGGAGAAGAACAAGGCGCCGGCGTAGGCGGCCGGGTAGTTGCTGGTGCCGTTCTCGAACGCGATGCCGCTGATCGACGAGCCGCCGGTCGGGCAGCCGTCGCCGGCGACGACCGGCGCGTTGTGGTTGTAGGCGTAGTACGGCGCGGTTTGCCCGCCGCCGCTGTACAGCGACTCGCACACGGTCAGGTTGGCGCCGTCGTAGCCGGTCTGTCGCGGCGTGCCCTCGAAGCACGGCCAGCCGAAGTTCTCGGCGACCGCGTCGGTGGCGTTCGGGATCCGGTTGATCTCCTCCCAGGTTCCCCAGCCGACGTCGCCGACCCAGAGCTCGTTGCCGCCCGGCCGGAAGCCGAAGCGGAACTGGTTGCGCAGACCGTAGGCGATCACACGTCGGGCGTTGGCGTCCGTGCTGGCGGCGAACGGGTTGCCGGGCAGGCCCGCGCCGGTGTCCGGGTCGACTCGCAGGACCGCGCCGTCCAGTGTGACCGGCTCGGTGCTCGGCCGCCGCGGTGACTGTGAACGCAACGCGCCGCCCTTCGCGTTCGGCGGGCTCAGGTTGGTTCCGGCCGGGCTGGGCGGATCGCCGCACGGGTTACCGACCTGGCCGTAGTCGGCGAAGTTGAAGCTCGCGCCGTCCCCGCCACCGACGTAGAGCGCGCCGTCCGGCCCGAAAGTCACGGTGCCGATCGAGTGGCTGGGGTACTGCTGGCACCAGTCGGTGATCAGTACCTGCTCCGCCGTGGCCACCCCGTTCGCGCCGAGGGTGAGCTTGGACAGCCGACCGGTGATCACGCAGCCCTGGTCGGTGGCGCCGGGCGGGGTCGGGCACTGGTCGCCCCAGCGCGGGTGGGTGCCGCCGGGCAGCGCGTCGTAGCTGTAGAGCACGTATACGTAGGGCCGGGTGGGGAACTGCGGATCGACGGCCAACCCGAGCAGCCCGCGATCCCAGAAGTCGTGCACCTGCGGGCGTAAATCGGCGGCGATGGTCGGCGTGGTGTCGGTCAGCGAGTCGAAGACCTTGAGAATTCCGCTCTTCTCGGCCACGAACACCCGGCCGTCCGAGGCGAACGCAGCGGCGGTGGGGGCCGTCAGCCCGGTGATGGCCGCCGTGTCGGTGAACCCGGGCGGGACCGCCGCATCCGCCGTGGTGACCGGCAGCACCGACAGGCCGGCGGCCAGCAGCCCACCGGCGGCGAACAGGGATAACTCACGTCTGGGCGAGCGCGACATGATGTGACCCCAATCCGTCGTCAGCCGTTGAATCGCCTGACCCGACGTATCGCCTCCAGGCCAGAGGTTGTTTCGTGGTGGGAGAAACGCACACAAAGGAAGTAGGCTGAACGGGCGAAGCGCTGCCCGGACCGCTCTGAGTCCGATGTAGACATGACCTGCGTGGGGTTTCTGCGCGCGGCACCGGGCAGGGTGCCTGCGGGGGCTGATCACCGGTTGGCGAACTGGTATGTGGTGGATGGATGGCGAGGTCGGCAGCCAAGTTCGAGCCGCGGTGGAACTGGATGACTTCGGGCTGGCTCAGGGATACGTGCCGGAGTCGGGCACTTGCGGCCTGGAAACACACAGGCGGCTATCCGCTCGATGGCTGCCGCGCAGACGGGACCGGCCCGGGCCACGCCTGCCCGCGGCACCGTAGGGCTGGCATCAGCTGACCGATGCCGCCGGCGCGGTCCTGCACACGCACGAATCCCCGCCACCCTGGGCACGACGGTGACCTTCGAACAATGGCAGTACGGCACGATCATCGGGCAGTTCACCGACATCCCGAGGTGCTCGACGTGTGGTTTGACTCCGGTGCCATGCCCTTCGCCCAGATCGGCGCCCCGCATCGCAACGGCGACGAGCTGACCGCCAGCTATCCGGCACAGTTCATCTGCGAGGCGATCGACCAGACCCGTGGCTGGTTCTACACTCTGATGGCCGTCGGCACGCTGGCATTCGATCGGTCCTCCTACGAGAACGTGCTCTGTGTCGGCCTGCTGCTTGACGCAAGATGAGCAAGAGCCTCGGAAACGTGCTCGAGCCCGTCACGCTGATGGACCAGCACGGGGCGGACGCGGTGCGGTGGTTCATGCTCGCGTCCGGATCGCCTCGCATCCGAACGAGACCCCGAACTTGCCCTGATTTTCTGGCTGCAACCCATAACGGCCCCAACATGACCGATCGCTTGACGCTGGTGCAGGTTCGTTCGTCAGCGGGATAGCTGCTGTTCTGGTCCCACTCGGGCCGTGCTGGGTCAGCGCAACCGGAGGTGGCGGATGATCAGCCATTGGATGGCGATGATCAGGGCCGCGACGCCGAGCATGATGACTGTCGCGGCGGCGGCGTAGCCGTAGCGCAGGTACTCGAAGGCGTTGCGGTAGATGAACAACGACACGTACGTGGTGGCGTAGGGCGGCGGGCCGCCGTCGGTGATCACGAGCGCTGGGATGAACGAGAACTGCAGGCCCATGAGGGTGTCGCGCAGGAACAGCAGCACGAGAACCGGAGCGAGGAGCGGCAGGGTGACCCGGCGGAAGATGTCCCAGCCGGTGGCGTCGTCCAGCGCGGCCAGTTCGTAGGCCGGAGCCGGGAGCATGCGGCGTGCGGCGAGTAGCACCACGAACGACTCGCCGATCGTGAACACGCTGAGCAGGATGATCGCCGCCCGGGCGTCGGTCGGGTCGGTGAGCCACTGCGGTGGGGTTCGTCCGAAGATCGTGAGCCCGGGGTCGCCGCCGACCGTGAGCAGCAGGTTGATCGGCCCGTACACGGGATTGAGGAGCCAGAGCCACAGCAATCCGTAGGCGACCTCCGGCATCGCGGTCGGCAACACCGCCGCGGTTCGACCGGCGCCGGTCGCCGGCCCGCGCCGGTGCAGCAGGAGCGCCAGCGCCAGGGCGAGCAGCAGCCGCAGCGGGGTCGCGACCAACGCGAACACCAGCGAGTTGAGCAGCGCGGTCCGGAACACCGGATCGGCGGCCAGTGCGGTGAAGTTCGCGAAGCCGACCCAGCGGGCCGGGCGCACGAGGTCGAACTCGGTCAACGCCAGGACGATCACGACCAGCGTCGGGATGCCGACCAGTCCTACGAGGCCCACCAGGTACGGCGATAACAGCGGCCACGAGCGGCGTGGCTTCATTCCGCGCCGTTCACGCGGGCGCCGGTCGCGGCTTCGAAGACATGCCAGCCCGCCGGCGCGGGACAGACCCGCACCTGCTCGCCCGCGGCCGGCCGGGTCGCGGACGGATGCCGGGCGATCAGCGGGGGACCGGCGACCCCGTCGACGCGCAGGTGCAGGTAAGCATCGGCACCGGTCACCTCGGCGCGGTACACGATCGCAAGGACCCCGCGATCGTGTGCCGAGCCGATCAGCAGGTCCTCCGGCCGGATGCCGTACTCGCGGCCGGCCGTGCCGTCGATGCCCACCAGGGGGTGGTCGCTGGGGAGCAGGTTCATGGCGGGCGATCCGAGAAACCGGGCGATTGCCCGGTTCGCCGGTCGCCGCCACAGCTCGTCGGGGGTGCCGGTCTGCGCGACCCGCCCGTCGAGCAGCACGGCGACCCGGTCGCCCAGGCTGAGCGCCTCGCCCTGGTCGTGCGTGACGTGCACGACCGTGCCGCCGATCCGCTCGTGCAGCGTGCGCAGCTCGTCGCGGGTCTGGGCGCGCAACTCGGCGTCGAGGTTGGACAGCGGTTCGTCCAGCAGCAGCACCGCAGGCTCCCGGACCAGGGCCCGGGCGAGCGCGACTCGCTGCCGCTCCCCGCCGGACAGCTGGGCGGGACGGCGGCCGAGCAGTGCGGTGCACCCGGTGAGCTCGGCAATCTCGCGCGCCCGCTGCCTGGCCCGGGCCTTGGGCACATCGGTGACCGTCAGCCCGAACGTGATGTTGTCGGCGACCGACAGATGTGGGAACAGGGCGTAGGACTGGAAGACCATGGCCACACTTCGCCGGCCCGGCCGCAGGTCGGTGACCGGTCGGCCGCCGATCGACACGGTCCCGCCGCGGGCCGGTTCCAGCCCTGCTACGACCCGCAGCAGGGTCGTCTTGCCGGTGCCGGACGGGCCGAGCACCGTCAGGTAGACGCCGGCCGGGACGGTCAGGGTGACGTCGGTGAGCACGTCGGCCTCGCCGTAGCCGGCGCGGACCTCGACGAGCTGCAATCCGTCCGCGCGGGTCACGAGGACTCGGCCCTCGCGAAGAGCGGTCGAGTCTGCTCGTCGAGCGCGGCGATCACGTCGTCGAGGCGGTCACCGCGGTACAGCCCGTTTTCGAGGATCCCGTTGGTCACGTCCTCGATCTCGGGCCAGGTCGAGATCGTTGGCGTGTGCCGGATCGTGCCGATGGCGTCGAGGAACACCTGGGCGTTACGTGGGGGTTTGGTCGGGTCGAGGAATTCGGCCGAGCGGGACACCTCGATGTTCGACGGCACCGTTCGTCCCGTGCGGGCGAGGACGCGCTGACCGTCCGGCCCGAGCGCGAACCGGACGAACTCCCACGCGGCGTCCTGTCGGCCGGAGGCGCTGGTGATGCAGTAGGCGTCGGAGTGCAGGATCCCGGCCGGCTCCTTGTGCACCGGCAGCGGCGCGACGTCCCAGTCGAGGTTGTCGACCGCCCGCAGCGTCGTCGTCAGCCGGCGCGACGAGAGCAGCATGGCGAGCCCGCCGTTGGTGAACCGGGACTCGTCGTCCTGCGCTTCGACCTGCTGGTCGGTGGGCACCACGCCGTAGGCGCCCCGCAGGTCGAGGAACTGCCGCAGCGTCTCGCGGGCCACCGGGTTGTCGAAGGCCAACCGGCTCGGCGTGTCCGGATCGTCGACGATCTCACCGCCGGCCGACCACACGAACGGCGCGATCCGGATGAGCGTCGGCTCCACGCCCAGCCCCCAGGTCGCGACGGGAGACGCGGCGTCGGTCTCACCAGCTTTGATCGGCACGCCGCGCGCGTCGCGGGTCATCGCCTGCGCGGTGGTGATCAGATCGGTCCACGTCCAGCCCGGCTTCGGCTCCGGCACGCCGAACTTCTTGAACAGCGCCCGGTTGTAGTACACGACGAGGCTCGACACGTTCTGCGGCAGGCACAGCTGCTTGCCCTGCCATCGGAACGCTTCCCGCGCTTCGGGGTAGAGCGCGTCGGCATCGAGCTGTCCCGTCCCGGTGCCGAGCCGCCTGTCGAGCGGTGCGATCGCGTTCTTCGCGGCGAACTGCCCGTAGTAGCGGTAGTTGATCAGGAACACGTCCGGCGGTTTGCCACCGGCGATCGATGTGGACAGGCGCGCGATGAGGTCCGCGCGGTCGCTCGCCTCGATCAGCTCGACCCGGCTGCCCCCGGACTGCGTGTGGTAGGCGTCGAGCAGGGTGCGGTACGCGGCGAGTTCCTCGGGGTCGCCGAACAGCAGTAGCTGGATCGGATCGGCGGACGGTCCGGCCGGTGCGGCGGAACACGCCGCGTTGAAGATCAACACGAGCGTCGCGGCGAGCACGCTCAGCGCACGAACCATGTGGTATCACTCCCTCGTCGGTCGGCTCTTTGCCCCACGAGCACCGGCTGCACGACCAGGAACGCTGCGATCACCGGGAGGGTGACCAGCACCGCGCCGGCCAGGAACACCGGGTAGTTCACCGGGTCCAGCGTGGCGAGCGAGCGCAGCGTCAGCGGCACGGTGTAGAGGTCGCGCCGGTAGATGTACACGAGCGGGTCGAAGAGGTTGGTCCAGCTGGTGATGAAGCAGAGCGCGGCCACGGCCGCGGTGAACGGGCGAACCAGCGGCAGCCCGACCCGCCACCAGGTGGCCAGCGAGGACAGGTCGACCAGCCGGCAGGCGTCGTAGAGGTCCGGTGACACCCGCCGGAACGCCACGTAGTACGCCAGGACATACAGCGGCGAGGTCGCCAGCAACGCCGGCGCGATCAGCGGCACGAGCGTGTCGGTCAGCCCGAGCGCGCGAAAGACCGCGAACCGGGGGACCAGCAACACCAGCGGCGGCACCATCAGCGCGACGACCGACGCGGCCAGCAGCGGCCGGGCGTGGGCGGGCTTCAGCCGGGCGAGCGCGAAACCGGCCAGCGACGCGACGAGCACGCTGCCGATCGTGGTGAGCGTTGCCACGAGCGCCGAGTTGGCCGTCGCCCGGGTGAGATCGCCGAGCTCGATCGCTCGGCGGTAGGAGTCGAGCGAGACGGTGTCCGGGATCAGCTCCGGGCGTGGCAGCGGCGGCAGGCCGGGCGGTCGGAGCGACCCGGACACCAGGAGCAGCACGGGTGCGGCGAACACGACGGTGACCGCGATGGCGCCGGCCGCGCGGAGCAGGACCGGACCGGAACGGCCGTGGGGGCCGTCATGGCTGTCGTTGCCAATCTGACCCCCACGGTGGGTGGTGGCGATCACGCGCAGCGCGCTCCCCTCCGGCGGATCGCACTACCCACTGCGTCGCTGCCCGTCCTCGTTGTCCTGGTCGTTGTCGTCGAGCTTGAGGCGCCAGGCCCCCAGCCCGTGGCTCGCCGCGTACAGCAGCCGCGATCCCGGGACGATCGTCAGGCCGGGCACCTCCACGTTCGGCATGCCGGCCGCGGCGCGCACCCAGGTCTCCTGGGAGCGCTCCGGCGACAGCCGCAGCACGCCGAAGTCGGTCGAAGCATAGAGATCCCCGGTCGGGTCGTCGCGCACGAGATCCGAGACCGGCTGGTCGCCGAGGTTGAAGGACCGGTCGGCCCATGTGGACAGTCCGGCGTCGTCCACGGTGACCTCGAAGACGTGTCCCGGCGTCTGCGGCGTGTTCGCGTCGAAGCCGCTGTAGGACACCCATGCCCGGTCCGGATCGGCCGGGTCGATCGCGATGCTGGTGACGAACCGGTTGGGCGAGGCCGCGGTGTCGTCGTCGACCCGGCCCCAGATGACGGCGCTGGCCGGTTCGGCGTCGACGTTGTGGGTGACGAACACCCGGCCGGTGGAGGTCGCGGCCCAGGCGGTGGAGCTGTCGGTGGCCACCCGCTCGATGGCCGCGACCGCGCCGCCCGCCTTGCTGCCCCATGACGCGTCGGTGAGTCGCTGGGTGCCGAGCTCCTCCCAGTCGCCGCAGGGCGCCTCGAAGGTGCCGGTCCAGCTGTTGCAGATCCGGTTGGCCTCCTCGCGGGAGCGGTCACCGAGCCCGAAGGTCTTCGTACGGTGCACCGTGAACCCCGTGCCGGCGAACATCGTGCCGCTTACCCTCGGGTCGCTGATCACCGCCGCGTAGAACAGGTTTCCGGGGACCGCGACCAGTGGGTCCGCGATGTAGATCCATTCCGAGGTCTTGCCGCCGAAGAAGTTCACCTCCGGCTGCGTGGCCTGGAACGTGTGGAAGCGGAAGTCCTTGAGTCGGACGTCGAAGCCGGACTGGCCGCCATCGCCGATCATCGTGTTGACCCACAGGCCGTCGCGCCGGGTGTTCTGCCAGGTCCCGTTGTCCTGCGTGCCGCCCTGGAGCAGGTTCGGATCGTGCGGGCTGACCGACAGGCTCTGGAACTGCAGGGTGTTCAGGCCGTTGTTGAGCGACTCGAGCCGGGACGGCACGGCGGAGAGCATCTGCCGGCACCGGCTGAGCGCCGGCTCGGCGTGCCCGCGGCCGTCGCAGAACCTCGAGCGGTTGACCAGTTGGCCCGACGAGCGCATCACGCCACCATCGCTCGCTTCCCAGAACTGCAGCGGGTTGCGCGGGTTGGTGACGATGTCGTGCTGGTCGGGGTGCAGGGCGTTCGGCCGCTCGCGGCTGGTGCCGTCGAAGGTCATGTCGGTGCCGCTCACCCCGGCGTCGGTGGACAGCACCACCCCACGGTGGTTCGCGACGAACGAGTCGTAGTCGTAGGACCCGCCCGTGTACACGATGTCCGGGTGACCCGGCGGCGTATGCACGAAGACGTCGTACCAGCACTGCCCGAAGCACTGGTTGAACGTCGCGTAGCCGGGGTCGGCGGGGTTGGCGCTGGTCAGATCGACGAATGCCGGCGTGCCGGCCGCGACGCTGTCGCTGCGGAACAGCCGAGCAAACGGCGTCCCGACGCCGCCCTCGTAGAGGTACATCCGGGTGGCGCCCGATCGGAGCCTGTTGATCGAGATCGCCGGCCGGGTCTGGATGACGGTCGGGTTCAGCGACGGCTTGATCTGCTCCCACGTGGTGCCCGCGTCCGGCGAGCGCCAGACACCGCGTGCGAAGGAGGCCGCGTACACGATCGACGGGTTGCCCGGGTCGAGCTTCACCTCGCGCACGCCCCGCGGCGAGCACGTGCCCTGGTTGAGGAACTCGGCGTTGTCACCCTTGCACTCCGCGGGGTTCGCGGTGCCGTTGTGCACGAACCCCCACGTGCGCCCGCCGTCGGTGGACTTGTACAGGCCCCACTGGGCGGCCCCTGGCACCGGCCGGGTCACGCCGAAGCAACAGACGCTCGAGAGGCCACGGAGCGCCGTGGTGGTGGCCGCGTAGATCACGTTGGGGTTTCTGGGGTGAATGGTGATCTCGCCGATGCCCTTGCCAGCCAGCTCGGCCTGGCCGAGTGGGCCCTCCCAGTGCCGGCCGCCGTCCCGCGTGCGGTAGATGCCGACGCCGGCCACGCAGCCGGAGCCGCAGATGTTGGCCTCGCCGGTGCCGACGTAGACGGTGTTTCCGCTCCTGTCGTTGGGATCGATGGTCACCGAGCCGGCCGCGTTGATGCCGAGCGGGCCGCCGAGGTAACGCCAGCGCGGCCTGTCGTCGAGGGCGTCGTCGGTGCGCCACACACCGCCGCCCGAGGTGGCGATGTACATGGTGCACCGGCGGTGACCGCAGGACTCAGCGAGCGCCACCGATGTCGTCCGTCCGCCGGCCACGTACTCGTTCGGCAGGTAGTCCTCGGGCCTGCGCAGCGGCTCGAAGGGGTACAGCGCCGTGGTCGGGCCGAGTTGCTGCCAGGTCGCGGAGTTGTCGTCATCGCCGCCGAGGCGCCGGCTCTCCGTGGCCTCGAAGCTCGATCGGGCCGCGTTGACGGCGGCGACCGGGATCGTGCCGGTCGGGTAGGCCCGGGCCAGGAAGGCGTCCGCCGCGCCACCATCCGGGTTGTCTCCCGGCGCCGCCTGCCGCAGCTTCGCGAGGTGAGCCGACAGCGCGGGCGGGCCCTCTCCGCCCGCCGCGACGGGTGCGGCGTCTGCGCCCATAGAGTGAATTGCCGTAGCGACAAGGGTGGCCGTCAGGCCCGCAAAGGCAAGCCCGGTGAGAGATTGTCGGCGTCTCCGCATGTCCGCCTCCGCCCGTGAGTGACATTCGGTTGAGGGGATTCGAACACGCTGTGGTGATGTGCGGCAACGGCCGAACGGAGCCGATTGTTGGAGACTTTGCGGCCGCCTCGTTGCGGACGGTCGCGGCGGCGAGGCCTGGACCCGCTCAGCCAGCCGGGCAGCTCACCGCGGATGGCGTCCCGGTGACCGTCTGGACCATGTACCCGCACTGATCGAGGACGCCACCGATACACCCGACCACGCCACGCCTGACCAGGCACCCGTCGACGCTCGCCGGCGCTGACGGTCCGGGTCTGGTTCGGGGGTGCGCGGTGAGTGGCCGACTGTCCACTCTGGAATGAACGTCGGCGCGAGCACCGGCCGGTCCGACCGCGCATGCTCACCGAGCGCATCGTGCTCACGGCCGACACCTGCACCAAGGGATCTGGCTGAGCAGACCTCCGCGCCGGCGCCGGGATTGGCAGCACAGCTGCAGCAGCGGGGGTGGGTTCAGGAGTTGGGGGAGCAGAGGGCGCTGAACGTCCCGCCCTCGGCGGCAATCGGCTGGCGGCCGTACCGGAAGGTTCCGTACCGGCCAACTCGTTCCGGGAAGTGGTGGGAGGTGACCTCCCTGGTGACCTTGCGTGAACTTGCCGCGGTCGAATCCGCTCTCCATGCGATCCGGTGGTGCCACCGCCGTGCTGAGTACAACCCGTCCAGTCATGCCGTCATCAGGTGGGCGGACCGGTACCGGTATTGGCCGGCTGGTTGGTCTTTCTACTCGGACACGATCATGACCGCGACAGGCTTGCCGCCCATTCCGTCGTCATCGTCGTCGTCGTCCTCTTCGCTGTCGTTGCACGCGGCCAGCAGCGGCAACGCGACCAGCGCGGCCATCACGGCCAGCAGGCGAAACGGGCGGCGACGAGTGGGATCGAGCGCCATCGGGCCTCCTTCGTCGAACGGTCGATGGCGGTGTCGTACCCACTCTGGGGCACGGGAAACAACGGGCGGGTACGCCGCGGGATCCTCGGTGGACGGCGTGATCCGCCGTCAGGTCTTGCCGCGCCGGCGCGGCCGGCCGGGTGTGGCTGATCTTCAAGGCGGCGACGGCTTCACGGGCGGAGCTGAGCAGACTCGCCGTTGAGGGTGCTCAGGCGTTGACGACAACCACCTCGTAGGTGGGGTTGGTGGGCGGTAGGCCGGTGTCCAGGTGGGAGTTCACGACGGCGAGTCGGTTGCCGAACTTGGCAGCGGTGACCGGCGCCGCGAACCGCGGGTTGGTGATCACCCCGTCCGGGGTGCCGTGGCTGAGGTCGTCACGGAGCAGCCATCGGCTGACCTGATTGTCGAACTGCACGGCCCACAGCCGGCGGCCGTCGAGTACGAGGCCGTCGGCGCCGGGGATGTGCACGCCCGCGACCAGCGTGCTGGCTCCGGTGGCGGGGTCGATCGTGCACAGCGTTCCACCGGGCGCCACCAACAGCGTGCGCCCGGACGGGGTGGAGGTGATGTCGTTGATGAAGAAGGTGCCGGGGTCACCGGCCGCGGGCCCGGTCAGTTCCAGGGTGCGCACCGGCCCCGGAACCCCGAACGCGAGCGGCACGAAGTACAGCTTCGGTTGGAGGGAGTCGGTGAACCAGGCGCCGTACGGGGTCACCGTCACGCCGTTGACGAGCGAGGTCCCCGGGTCGCCGAGGACGTAGCTGGCGACCAAAGCACGGGTGCGGGTGCTGTAGACGTATGCCTTGCCCGGCCCGCCTGTCTGGATCGGGCCGCCGGCGACGAACAGCAGATCGTGATGCTGGTCCAGGTCCATGCCGACGGTCTCGGTCCCGGCCGGCACGTCGATGAACAGCTCCGCCGTACCCCGGCGAATGTCACCCCGGAAGATGTCGCCGCCGAGCAGGTCGCCGGCGTAGAAGGTGTTGCCCCGCCCGGCGGTGATGCCTTCGGCGGAGATGGCCCCGGGAAGCGTGATCACCCGGGTCGGCCCCGCCGCCGCCGGTGTGACCAGGCCCAGCACGAGCGAAACCGCCACCACAGGCACAGCAAGGATCCTTGGCACCGAAGCTCCTCCCCAGCACGACCGACGCTCCGGCATGCATCATGCCGCACCGGTCGAGCTCCAAGCTGCGCCAATCGGGCTAAGGGTCAATCCTGGCCTTACGAAGCCAGGGTGTACAGAGAAAGCTTTGCACAACTAGCTTTGCATCATGACCGTTCCACCTCCGTCGGAGGAGATCACCGATCCGGCGGTCCTCAAGGCACTCGTGCACCCGCTGCGCCGGCGGATCCTGCGGATCCTGCGTCAGGGACCCGCATCGGCGACGACGCTGGCCAAGGACCTCGGCGAAAACACCGGCGCCACCAGCTACCACCTTCGCGAACTGGCCAAGTACGGCTTCATCGAGGAGGAGCCGGACCTGGGTCGCGGCAAGGAGCGCTGGTGGCGAGTCCGGCCGAGGGACCTGCGGTTCCCTCGCCGCGGTGCGCAGAGCGTTCCGATGCGCGAACTGTTCGACGAGATCAACCGTAGCCAGTTCGCCGAGGACCTCGAGGTGTGGGCCAGGTTCCAGGAACGTGGCGACGAACTCGGCGAGTGGGCCGACGCGGTGCCCTTCTCCCGCAGCGCCCTGCGCCTGACCCAGGACGAGCTCAAGGCGTTCTTCGATGACTATCTCGCCCTGCTCAAGCGCTACTGGCGAGCGGCGGACGAGCAGCCGCCCGGGTCGCGGCGGGTCCTCGTGCGGTTCATCGCGTTTCCCGACCCCGACGCGGACCAGTAGGCCCTGGGTCGCCGAGCGCCCACTCGGCGACCCAGGTGGAAGTACGCATCATCGCGCCGCGAGCGGCGCGCTTCACCGACACGCACCTCACCGAAAGGACACCAGCTGTGCTTCGACGACGCAAGTTCGCCACGATCTCCACCATGGTGGCCGTCGCGCTCGCGACGGCGCCGGCCGTAACCTCGGCGGCCGCTCTGCCGACCGGTTCCCTTGCGGCGACGATCCGATACACCGAGTACGGCATTCCGCACGTCCTCGCCGGGGACTACGCGAGCCTCGGCTTCGGTCAGGGTTACGCCGCGGCGCGCGACAACGCCTGCGCCATCGGCCAGACGATGCTCACCACCTCCGGACGTCGCTCGCGCCACCTCGGACCGGACGCCCGCCCCGTGAGCGGGCTCTCCCAGGCGAGCACGAACCTGGCCAGCGACCTGTACTTCCAGGGGATCAACGACAGTGGCGCGGTGGAACGGCTGCTGGCCCAGCCCGCACCGCTTGGCCCCAGTGCCGACGTCCGCGCGGTGGTGCGGGGCTACGCGGCCGGCGTGACCGAGTTCCTGCGCCGCAACCGGATCACCGATCCGGCGTGCGCGGACGCGCCGTGGCCGCGGGCCATGACCCAGATCGACGTCTACCGGCACCTGTACGCGCTGGGCATGGTCTACGGCCAGGCTTCCGCAGCGGACGGGATCGTCTCGGCGCGACCGGGCCCCGCCGGAACCGCTGCGGCGCAACCGG
Organism: Actinophytocola sp.; assembly: GCF_035762905.1. Classification (GTDB taxonomy): domain Bacteria; phylum Actinomycetota; class Actinomycetes; order Mycobacteriales; family Pseudonocardiaceae; genus DASYTH01. The sequence goes on along the minus strand of NZ_DASUCC010000099.1, from coordinate 52,103 downwards.
TCGAGGATCGCAACATCGGCAGCAACGCCATCGCCTTCGGCGGCGCGGCGACCGCGAACGGCCGTGGCCTCTCGCTGGGCAACCCGCATCTGCCGTGGCATGCGCCGGATCTGCGGCTGTGGCAGTCGCACCTGACGATCCCGGGCAGGCTCGACGCGAGCGGGGCGGGCGTGGTCGGCGTGCCGCTGATGTGGATCGGGCACAACGCCACGATGGCGTGGAGCGGGACCGCAGCCGACAACACCCGCACCTACACCCTGTTCCAGCTGCGGCTGGCACCCGGCTCCCCGACGACCTACCTGGTCGACGGCAAGCCGGAAGCCATGCTGCGCAAGGATGTCTCCGTCACCGTTCGCCAATCCGACGGCAGCGTCGGGACGGTCACCAGGGCGCAGTGGTGGACGCGTTACGGTCCGGTCGTACCGCGCCTGGGCTCCACGGATCTGCCGTGGACCGCTGACACCGCCTACGCGTTGGCCGACGCCAACGCGGCGAACCTGCGGTTGGCGGACGCGACGCTGCGGCTCATGCGCTCCCGCGACGCCCGCGATGCGATGCACGGGTTGGGGGAGGTCCAGGGGTTGCCGTGGATGAACATCATGGTCACCGACGGCCAGGGAGACGCGCGGTACGGCCAGATCCACTCGATACCGCACGTGACCGACGCGCACGCGGCCGCCTGCAACACCGAGCTCGGCGAGCGCACGTTCGCCGAGCGTGGACTCGCGGTGCTGGACGGCTCGCGTCCGGAATGCGCCTGGGGCCGCGACGCGGACGCCCGGACGCCGGGCCTGTTCGGACCGGCCAGGCTGCCCACGCTGACCCGCGCCGACTATCTGGCGAACTCCAACGACAGCTACTGGCTGATCAACCCGGCGCAGCCGCTCACCGGCTACCCCCGGATCGTCGGTCCGGTCGGCACCGAGCAGAAGCCGCGCACCCGGGGCGGGCTCGTCGAGATCGAACAGGTACTCGCGCACGGCCGGTTCACCCGTGAGTCGCTGCAGGACCTCATGCTGTCCAACCGCAACCACATCGCCGAGCTCACCGTCGACGATCTGGTGCCGGCCTGTCGGGCGGAGCCGGACCTCGCCGAGGCGTGCACCGTTCTGTCCACATGGGACCGCCAGAACGACGTAAGCAGCCGCGGCGCGCTGCTGTTCGACCGGTTCTGGCTCAAGGCCGGCGCCAGTGCCGGCCCGAACCTCTGGCTGGTTCCCTTCACCGCCAGCGATCCGGTCACCACGCCGAACACGTTGAACACGGCGAACCCCGCCGTGTTGCGAGCCCTGTCCGATGCGGTCGCCGAACTGCGTGCCGCGGGCATCCCGCTCGACGCGCCGTTCGGTGACCACCACTATGTGGTACGGGGCGGCGACCGGATCCCCATCGGAGGCGGCACCGCACGACTCGGCGTGTACAACGCCATCGGCGGTATCTGGGATCCGGCGAAGGGCTACACCGAGATGCAGCAGGGCACGACCTACCTGCATGCCGTGGCGTTCGACGGCGACAGATGCCCGGACAGCGCCACCCTGCTGACCTACTCGCAGTCCGCCGACCCGACCTCCGCGCACCACAGCGACCAGACGAAGCTCTACTCTCATAAGCAATGGGTGACCGAGCGGTTCTGCGAGCGGGACATCCTCGCCGCTCCCGGACTACACGTCGTGCACGTCCGTCAGTACATCTGAGCGATCGACGCCGGGAATGGCGAAGGCATAGCCGCCCTCGCCATTCCCGGCGCGTCGCACCGGGACCTACCGGTTTCGGACACCGACCGGCGTCCGAACACACTCTGCCGAGGTTTGCGAGGCGTTCCGCAACCTGGAAGCTATCCGGGATCGGCGGCACGGTGGGCATCGCGCCGCACTCACTGCGCCGATGTCACTGCGCGATGACGCTGAACGCCTTCCACCTGTCCGGGCAGAACTGGTCACCCGCGAGCACATAGCAGGGCCACAGCGTCCACGTTCCCGCCTTGTCGATGAAGACCTTGCCTTGGACACTGATGGTCTCACCTGGTTCAAGAGCGCGACCTTCATTGCCATCCTCGGCGTCGGCATGTCCGTTGCCCGGGTCGCGGGCTCCCACGAAGGTGTACTCGAACTGGATGCGCTGCTGCCCCACGTTGGTCAGCGAATAGCCGACCGTGATGGTGTCCCCAACCCGCGGCGGATCGTTGCGCACCGAAACCGCCAGTCCGGTCAGCCTGACCTGGTCGCCGGTGGTCTCGGGTTCGGTGTCGACCTCGATGCCGCTCGCTCCTGGACTTGCGGAGCGGTGGTCAACCCCCGCCTGAGCCGGTGAACCCGCGTCCTCGACCAACTCGCCGCGAAGAACGCCGAGCATGAACGGCACCAACAGCAGCACGCCGAATGCGCCGGATGCCGCCCTGGCCCAGCTCGGCACCCGGGGCATCGAAATCTCCCGTATGGCGAAGCCACCGCCGACGATCGCCACCAACAGGAAGAAGATCCCCCCTCCCAGGGCCACAACCTCGACCGACATGTGCACCATCCCTCGTTGACACCGCTACCAGACGGAGGTGCACCGGCGTCGAAAAATACGGTCCGCTCGACGGCGATCCGCCTCAACCGCACCGACACGGTGGCCGTCGTGTCCTGCGAGCGAAGCTCCGAAGTCGACTGAGCGGCACTCACTCCGGGTCGAGCAGTGAGCCTGAGCCCGGGATTGTCCACTGTTTGGCGCGTCGGCGGCGACGGTGGCGATGGCCTTTGGTGACCGGACTGTTCTTCGGCGCGCTCCGGTGCGGTCGGGGACACCGTCACGTAACTGGTTCCATGCGCGGTGCGATCACCGACTGGAACCTGAATCTGAGCGGTCCGGCGGCGTCGTTCAGGTCCGGGGGTACGGGTACAGGGGCTGGTCCGACCGGGCGGGACCGGCGGCATCCGGCGCCGCCCCCGCGTCGTGCATGGCGGGTTCCTCGGCGCTACCGGTGCCGACCACCATCCGGTCCAGGTGGAACACCTGGACCGCGACCAGGCAGGCGAAACCGAGAACGACCGCGAACAGTGGGGTCGCCGAGGCAACGGAGACCTCGGGCCCGGTGAACTCGAAGTTCGCGCGGAGCAGCATCAGCAACGTGGTGCTGCCGTCCGGCGAAGTCGCCGACAGCAGCGGCCACACCAGGTCCTGGGCGTTGATGAGGGTGGTCAGCAGGAAGAGCAGGCCCGCCAACGGCAGGGTGGGGACCACCACGGAGCGGAAGAACGTGGCGGCCACGGGTGCGCCCGCGGCCACCTGGTGCTTCCACCGCTGCGACTGCCCCCGGCACAACAGGGCCAGGACCACCAGTGACACGATGCTGACCAGGATCGGCGGGAACGGACCGCTCTCGGCGTCGAGGCCGCCGTCGTCCCGCAGCGAGGTGAAGAACGCGATGCTCAGCGGGGCCACCCCCACGAACAGCCAGGGGGCGAACGGCAGGAGCAGCCACTCGCTGTGCCGGCCAAGCGGACGCAGGCCGCTGATGCCGAGCGCCGCCAGATAGGCCACGAGGACCGACAGCATCGCCCCGAGCGTCGCCGGCACCCAGGTGCGGCGTCCCGCGCCCGGCGGGCTTTCCGGCGCCGTGCCGGACAGCCCGTCCAGCCAGGGTCGCGCGTTCAGCACGACGGCGACCAGCACGGCCAGCAGCGCGAACACCGCGACCACGATCGCGGCGGCGTTGTCGCCGGCCGGTGGCGGGGTCCCGCCCACGGCCGGGGACCGACGCTGCCGCGGCGGCAGCAGGCTGACCCGGAACCTGGTCAGGATCAGGACGAGGACGGCCGCCACGCCAAGCACGGCCAGGAGCACCAGCAGCACGGTGGCGACGGCGGCCCCGACGCCCAACCGTCCGAACTGGAACGCGTTGGTGAACATCGCCCCGACCGGGGTCATGGTCGCGTCCCGCGGTCCGAAGCGGGTCATGACGTACGGGACCGTGAACAGCTGCAGCCCGACCGCGAGCAGGCCCAGCGTCAGCACGCCCGCGGCGGTGAAGAGCGCGGGCCACATCGGGCGCCGCTGCTCACGCGCCCGGAAAACCGGAAGGAAGATCATCACTCCGACGGCGCACATCACACCGAAGGTCATCATCGCCACCGAGACCCGCAGGGAGCCGCCGGTCAGATCGGGATCGGCCAGCAGTTCGGGGGTGTCCCGGAACGTGCGCCCCCAGGCGATGGCCAAGGCCACAGGTGAGAACACCACCAGCGTCAGGGACAACACGATCCGCGTGACCCACCGGGCCCAGGTGCCCGCCCAGCTCACCGCCGCGGACAGCAGCGGGGCGACGATCACCGCCACGATGATCGGCCCCAGCATCAGCGACAGCGAGAACCACAGCGACGACCAGAACCCCAGGCGATCGAACAGACCCTCGTAGTTGTCGGCGCCCACGGGTCCGCCCGCACCGAGCAGGTCCGCCGAACTCAGGCTGGTGCTGATCGTCCGCACGGTAGGGATGACCAGCGTGAGCACGGTCAGGATGACCGCCGGAACCAACAGCAGCCAGCCGGTCAGCTTGACCGAGGTGGCCGCGCTGGTCGGCGACTGTGGCTGTTGAGCCGGAAACTGTGGCTGCATCGATGGGCACCCCCCACGTCGCTGGGTGCGAGTACGTTAGCCCAACCCGGCGAGGGTCAGCGGCCATTTGGGATTTTGCCGCCCGGTCAGCCCGCGGTCAGCCGGCGGTCAGGCGCTGCGGGTAATCCGGTGATCGACCGACCTTCCCGCTGAGCAAGACGCTCGAGGCGATCGGCTTCCTCGAACGGGGGATACGCCAGGGGGAAGGTCGTCGTCACCAGGGGACGTACCGGGCTCAGCGCCAGATCACGGCGTGGTTCTCGCCGTCGGGGCGTCGGCGTTGCCGAGGATGGTGCCGGCCCCGTTGATTGCGAGGGCATGGCTGTAGAAGCCGCCGGGGAGTAGCCGAGGTTGGTGATGGCGCCGGCGGCGCTCCACCGAACGGCGCGCGACCTGTTGGTGCTGAACAGGTTGGATTCGCTGGCTCCCACTGGTCCCTGCCATGCCCAGTTTGGCGCAAGCGACGCCTACTGAAGTATATTCCGGTGATCATTTGGGGACCGTTTCGGGACCATCGGGTCATGACCGGCCGTCGGCTGTTTGCCGGGTGCGCCAGGCTTTGCGGAGGTTCGCCAGCTCCTGGCGCGGGAAGGGTGAGTGCCATTGTGCGAGATAGCCGGCTTCTCCGTGGATGTCGGCGAGGTTGTCAAAGGCTCGGATGATCGATCGGGCGAGTGTGTTGAGCGGTTGTCGTGAGCTCCAGAGAACGGCGGCCTTGTCTTCGCGCCGGGTAACACAGTCTGCATTGGGCTTTGCTCTACCGCACGCAGTTTCGCGCCACGGGCCGCCCGCAGGTGCTTGGACAGCAGCTCGCCCGCATCGGTGACGTGGCGTAGGTCGTGCCGTCGTAGGTGTTCGAAGCCGAGTCGATCAACCACGTCATCCCCGTGCGTGCACTACGAAGCATGGCGGTACTGATCCGGCCGCCGCGCGGTCCGACGAAGAGCCGGGCGTCGGGGTCCCGGTCAACTGCCGAGATCCGTTGCACAAGCGGCCGGATCTCCTCGATCAGCGGCACAGCCCGGGTCCGCTTGCCCTTGTCGACCAGGTCGCCGGGGAGGGGGTGGTCTGCCGCCGCACGGTCCAGGTCCACGCCGTGGTGTCGACGTCTTGGGCCCGGCAGCCGGACAGCTCCCCGATCCGCGCCGCCGTGCACGCGGCGAACAGCACCACACCACTCCATCCTCTGAACTAATCGGTCGACCGCTCCACCAGCGCATCGGCAAGTCGGGTCAGCGTGTGCCCGTCCGGCAGGGCGAGTGAGCGCGGGTCGTCCAGCTCGTGACTCATTCCCCATGAACAGCAACAGGTTTCGGCGTGCGCTGACCACTCAGACGGGTGAATCGCGGATGCACCCGGAATCGCCACCACCGCATAGCATCCTGGCGCTGCGCGGAACGATCACGGTGGGCCCGCGTCGAATTCTCCGCCGTGAGACACCCCATAGCCCGTTGGTATGAGGGGGTGTGGCCAAACATGACTGTGTGCAGTTGCCCGTCGGTGACGGTCCCACGGCCGGACACGGCGGGCCGCTACCATCTCCGCCCATGCCTCGGTTGCCGGCCGGGAACGGCCAGGCAGCCGGCGGACGGCCGCGCGTCGTGCCGGGTTCGGTACCCGCCCGAGCCCGACAGGTCCCATATGGACAAAGGAGAAAGAGTGGCTCTCGGACCCGGCATCAGGCGCCGCCTCGGTCGTTTCGAGGTCGCGGCGGCACAAGCATATCGAAGTTTCTTCATCAACTTGGACGACCTTGCTGTCACACTCGCCAGCCTGACCGAGGCGAAACGGATCCTGGAGATCGGTTGCGGTGACGGTCTGTTCGCCCAGCGGTTGTGCGAGGTCTTCCCCGAAGCGGAGTACGTCGGTATCGATGTCGCGGACAATCCGGGTCGGCTCTTCCGCGGGGACCGGAGTCGGGTGAGCTTTCACACCACCGCCGTGTCGGACTTTCTCGCGGAGTCACTCGACCGGTTCGACCTGGTCGCGATCGTCGACGTGCTGCACCACGTGCCGCCAGCGCAGCGAGTTCAGGTGCTCGGCGATGCCGGCCGACTGGTCTCGGCAAACGGAACGATTGCGATCAAGGAGTGCGAGCGCAGCCGGCACCCCGGATATCTCTCCATCTACTTCGCGGACCGTTACTTCAGCGGGGACAAGACGGTGCGCTTCGCCGACCGGGACGAACTCCGTCACTTGATGGCACAGGCCCTGCCAGGATTCGCCGTCGCGTGTGAAGCACGCGTTCCCAGCCTCCGCGCCAACCTCCTCTACACCCTGCGTCGCGGCGACCTGGCCCACGACTGAGCGGGAGCGGGCCTCCTACCGGTTGACTCCCGTCTGTCCCTCAGATCGGCCCGGTAGCCGATCATGTGTCGGTAAACCCCGCATGGGCGAACCCCGCCCTTCCGTGGGAGCGACCTGGCCAGCGCGGCCGCGTTGCTGGCGGGGCGTTGTGGCGGGGCAGCCGTTCGAGGACATCGAGCCAGGCCGGCGTTGCGTGCTGAGCTGGCCCGGCTCTACGAGCAGCACTGGGGGTGGTGGAGCAGCACGCCTGGGGCGCTGCTCGAGTTCGGCGAGCACGACGGTGGCGGTCGGCGAGCTGCGCCGCATCGCCGACTTCACCGGCCGGGATGCCGATCTGGCCAAGCTCTACCGGCAGGTCGCGGGCAATCGGTGGTGACCACCGAGGGGGAGGGGATGGCCGGGATCGGCAGACCAGGCTGGCTGTGCACGCCGCGCACGAGTTGGTCCGCCCGGCCGGTTCGTGGTCGAGTGTGCGGATATCTTGTGCGCAACGCCGAGCGGCTGCTCGCCCGCACCGACCCCGCCGCCCACCACGGCGACGGCATGATCTGCGTCTGGAACCGAGACACCGCCGCCTGCCGGACCGCGAACCTGGCCGAGGGGCTCCCCGACGCCGACCAGCCCGACGGCTCCCGATGCCACGCGACATCACCGGCTAAGAGACCGCCCCGCCGTCGAGCGGTGCCGTTGGACATGAGCGGAAGGCGGCCGTGTCCGGCAGTTGGCGCGGTGGTTTCCGGCGGCGACTCGCCGCCCTGCTTGGCATGGCCGCGACACGCCCACCATGGGGTGAAGGAGTTGCGATGTTCCGACCGTTCCGACCACGATGTGGCCTCGCGCTGCCCCCATGACAGATTGGACGGAGGCTGGCTCCCGCATGGCCACCGAACCGGCTGGCAGAACTTACCGCCTGCTTGACGACAACCAACGGATGATCATCGACCGGTCGTGTTCGGTGCTGTCACTGGACATTTTCGACACGGTGCAGTGTCGACGCGTCCCCCGTCCTACCGACATGTTGGCAGCACAGCGCGCCCGTGAGGCCACTGCGTTGACGGATGAGGGTGAGCGGCCGCGTGCTCTGTTGAGCCGGCGCCTGCGTCCCCGCCTCAGCGCCGCACGGCCGCACGTCGGACAGACCGCATGCGGTGCCCCCGCCGAGGGACGCAGAAAGCAGATGGCGAAATGACAATGACGGACTGGTCAGACGTGTGGCTCATCGTTCCGGTTTTCAATGAGAGCCCGGTTGTAGGTGACGTCATCCGCAACGCCGGCCGCACATTCTGCAACATCGTGTGTGTCGATGATGGCAGCAGCGACAACTCCGCCGCCGAGATTAGGCGTGCGGGCGCACACTTGATCCAGCACACGGTGAACCTCGGCGCGGGAGCGGCCATCCAGAGCGGTTTGGAGTACGCCCGGGCGCAGCCCGGGGCCCGCTACTTCGTGACGTTCGATGCGGACGGACAACATCAGATCGACGACGTGGTCACGATGCTGCACCGGCTGCGGTCCGAGGACGTGGACATTGTGCTGGGCACCAGGTTCCGCGGTGACACATCGAACGTGCCCAGGGCCAAACGCGCCGTCCTGAAATCGGTGGTGATGCTGAGTCCGCACCTACGCCGACTGGGTCTTACCGACGCGCACAACGGGTTGCGTGCGTTCAACCGAGCCGTCGCGCATCAGATGAAGATCACCCTGAACGGCATGAGCCATGCTTCAGAGATCATCGAGATGATCACGCGGTACCACTGGCGGGTGGTCGAGCAGCCGGTGACAATTCGGTACACCGACTATTCCATGCTCAAGGGTCAGCCGTTGATCAACGGTATCAATATCGTGTTCGACAACATGCTGAGAAACAAGACGCACTTGTAGGGGCCTATGCTGATCCAGTATTTGCTCATCGCATCGTCGATCGGGCTCCTTTTCCTGTTCCGCCGCAGGCGGGGCAGCGCACACACGGCGGCCGGCACCAAGATCGGCTTCGTTTCCTTTGTCATATTCGGCATGTACGCGGTGCTGCGGCCGGGGGACGTACAGATGGTCGCCACCTGGGTAGGGGTCAGCCGGGGCACAGACCTCCTGCTGTACCTGCTCGTGGTCGTTTTCACGTTCGCCACACTCAACGCCTACCTGCGTTTCAAGGAGTTGGAATCAAAATATGCGCTGCTGGTTCGCAAAGTCGCGCTGCAGCACGTAGAACGGCCGTTCGGGGCGGATTCCGAGATCACGTGAGAGTGGCCGGTATGCAGTGTCCTGGTCAGACGAGGCGCCTGACCAGGCGCCAGTACATTGAGACGACGGTGTTGAGTGGCGTCAGCACGGCGGGGGGGACGTCGATCAAGGGTGTGTCCACTCGGGTGGTGAGCAGGCGCATCCATTCGGACTCTGGCCTGACTCGCTCGGCCTGCAGCACCCGGCGGCGCGCCAGCCACGTGCCGCGCTTGTTCCACAGCCAGACCCAACCACGTACCTTGTCTCGCAACCAGCCCTGCCTGATCGCGAGTACCAGCATGGCCAGCTCCAGGCCGATCAGCGCCGGGGCGAGCAACAACAGCGCGCGTCCACTCCACATGGTCAATACGAATATCAACCGGTTTCGCTCGATCAGGTAATACTTGTTGCTGTTGCGGGAGAACTCGTAGCGGTGCACGAGCACGGCATCCGGAACACTCACGACTCGTAGTCCCAGCCGCCACGTTCGGAGAGAAAGGTCAGCATCCTCGTAGTAGGCGAAGTAGTGCTCGAAGAAGCCACCCAGGCGGTCCCAGTGGGTTCTGGTGGTGACAAGTCCGGCCCCCGTCGCGCCGGCGGTGTCGGTAGGTGCCGCGCGGGTCTCCGGCTCACCAAGATCTCCTACCCAGCTCAAGCCCAACACGTGGACGACGGTGCCGCTGGAGTTGAGCAGCCGCGGATCCTCGGCGAGTCGGGCGCTGGCCGCGACGACGGCGACGTCGGAGGTCGCGAGTTCTTCGACGAGCCGGCTCAGCGTTCCGGGCTCGACGATCGCGTCCTGGTTGACGAGCGCGACATAGTCGCCCGCCGAAGCGGCGACCCCGACGTTGTTTCCTTCGGCGTAACCGAGATTCCGGCCTGGCCGCACGATTCGCACCCGGTCGAGTTCACCGAGGACTTCGACGTCATCGGTCGTGCACCCGTTGTCAACCAGTACGACGTCGATGTCAACCTTCTCGGACGCGAGAAGGGAGGTGACGCATCGGCGCAACCACGGCTCCGCCCGCCACGCCAGTACAACGGCACTGACCCTGGGCAGCGGGATGTCCCGGGGTCTTGTGCTGGTCAACCGGCTCTCCTCGCGTGATCAGCCTTGCGATCGACCGCGTTCTGGGCGCGGCAGTCGGCGGGCCGACCGACCGTGCCCTCCAGAATCAAGCCGCCCGCCGTCATGGGAAAGAGGAACTGGGTCAGCCGCAGAACCGTGCTCGCCGCGGCGACCAGTGGGATCGCAAGGCGCGGAACTCTGCTCACGAAGGTATGCGGGTCGTAGTAGTAGGTCCGCACGGACACGTCGTACATCGGCACCCGGCCGGCGAGCGTGGCGAGCGTACGGAACGAATAGACCTGCAGGTGGTCGGGATGGGCGCTTTCCCGGCCGAGGAGTGCCAGCACCAGGTTGATCATCGAAGTGGTATTCGGTGTCGTTGCGATCAGCGGGGTGCCGGGGGCAACGTGGCCGATCTGCCTCAACCAGCCCAAAGTGTCGTGGGTGTGTTCGATCAGTTCGCCGGCCACGATGAGGTCGGGCTGGAACTTCTCGAGGATGGGTCCTAGGTTTTCGACCTCTCCGTACACGATCCGCGAACCACACCTGGTGTCGATACCCCCGCTCCCACTGGCCCGCAGTCTCTCGGAGGAGTCCACGCCGAGCACTTCGCGCGCGACCGAGGCAATCTCGGCATGCAGCCATCGCCACGATTTGTGCTGAGCCCTGTCGACCTCGGTTTCGTCGTAGGCTCCCAGGTCGAGGACCCGCAGTCCCGCACAGCGCTCCCGTACGTAGTCGTGTCTGTCGACCGGGCGAGGCACCTGAAGGCGCGCGAGTGGACCCGGATCCGGTGCATCGGCAATAGTTGCCGCGGCGGCAATGGAGTCTGCCGTCAGTGAGCGCGGGCGCTGACTCAAGTGGACCTCCGAACGATGCGATTGCGGGACGTGACGCACCGTATCGGTATCGTGATTCTCCGTGTGCGGTGGGGTTGGGACGGCCACGGCAACGTCGCGCAGGCCGGCACGGATGCCCAGCAACCCGAGGAGAAGGGTGAGACCCGGACCGATGACCTGACCGACCGCTGCCGCGTCGACCGGATCCTGCGGCAGCGATGCCCACGCCAGGGTGCTGGCCGAACCGAGCGCCCAACCGAAAGTCACAACCTTGTCCCGACCGAGTGCGATCAACCCCGGCTGAACGGCCGCTGCCGCCACCATCGTCATCGTGCTCGCGGCCAGCAGTGTCATGGTCGGACCGGAAAGACTCACCGGAGAGGACATGAAGGTACGCAGCACCCAGTTGCCGACCAGCACGAAAAGGATCGTCCCCACCAATCCGATCCCGGCGATCGCCGCCAGGGCCAGCCGAATCGTGCGACCCACCACCGCGAACTCGCGTCTGGTCACGGCGGCGGTCAGGTGTGAGGTGAGCACTGTCGTGATCGGGAAGAACAGCAGCACCGGGATCCGTGCGACGACCACGGCATGACCGAACGCGAGCGCGATGGTGCTGTCCGGCGCAAGCTGCGAACTGACCGCCAGTGGCGCGATGTTCGGCAACATCTGCGCGAAGAGGGTGGCACACGACAATGCGGCAAGGCTCCTGCCGACCGGATGGGCCGTACCGGGCGTTGCACGGCCCGGCTCCGCCATCAGTTCCGTCCGCAGCCACGTGGTACCCACCAACAGCGCGACGGCGGTTGCGGCGAGATAGGTCGATCCGTAGACCCACGCGCTACCGACACCCGTGCACAACAACGGGATGCAGAACAGCACCCTGGCGATGCCCTCGACGGCGAGCATGCCGCCGAACCTGTCGAGGCGCCCAAGCCCGACGAGCTGACCGCGTACCCGGTGCTGTGCCGCGTTGATGACCGGAATAGCCAGCACGAGACAGTAAAGTCCCCAGTCACCGTGCAGCGTGCGACCGCCCAGAATGGGCGCGAGCAGCACCAGCAGAGCCGTGACGACCGCGGCCAGGCCGATGCCGGCGCGCCGGACCCGATGTAGCTCGGCGCCGAGTGACAGCCCGCCGGTGAGTGCCCGGCTGGTCGACCTGTTGGCCACCTGTTCGAGCGCCCCGAAGATGCCCGGACCGACGATGTTGGCCAGGAAGTAGAACGTGATCGCGAGGTTTGCCTCCTCCGGAGGAAGCCCGTGCCCCGTGCATGCGACGAACACGTAGCCGGCCGCCGCAAGAATCAGCATCCCGCCGCCAACCCGCACTGACGATCCGGCGGCACGGCGGACCCCTGGCGACGACGGCACCCGGTCAATCTAGAGAATTCATTGGTGCGGCGCCATTCGTGTTGGATACACGAACGGGTGGTCTATTCGATCAATGTCGATCAGACCGGATCCATGCGCAAGCGCCTTGGATCGGGTGCGGAAGAACCGAGGCGCGCGCACGCTGGAGTGGACGGTGACACCGCCCGTCACATTGAAGCCGGCAGAGATTCATCACGTTGCGTTCCGATCGTAGGAGGGGATCGTTGAGGGAGACTTGAAAGCCTCTTTCGACGAAATTTCGAATCCGGCCCTGATGGACCGGGTGCGGAAGCCTGTCGGCGACAAACGCATTCTGGCCTGGTGAAGGCGTTCCTCAAAGCGGGCGTCCTCACCGAGGGCGGTCTCGGAGCCAGTCCTAATGAGCGGGCAAGCGGGCCGGGCCTGCCGAGCATGGATCCGCATGATCCACGCCCGCTCCGACCGAGCGCGTTTCATGATCAGACGGCGGCGCAGACCGTCGTGGTCTGCAGGTTCGCGCCTATCGGGCGTGGTATGCCCGCAGCACACCTAGTTGATGCTGGCTTGACGGCGTTGCCGGCGACCAGAAGGGGATCAGCGTGACGACCAAAGCATGATCGGCTACACGTCACCCGAGATCCGCCGAGTGTTGAGCAAGCTACCTTCCCGAACTCTGGCAGATCTGGCTCTGGTCGTACTGGCGCTGCGGAGTTGGATCGGGTGCGCGAGTGGGTCGCTGACCGGATCGCGGACACCTGAGTATGGGACCACGACCCGTTCTGCACGCAGCGTTACCGAAACCGCCGCTAATAATCACGCTAACGAGTGGTCCCCTGGGAAATAAGGGCCAAGAAGCGACTTGTATCCGCCGGTCAGGCTATGGTGTGCCAGTTCTTTGGTCGCGCGCGTACGGATCCCACAACCATTTCCCCACGCGGGCTGAACAGCCGGCGGAGGTCGCACTTGCTGACCTCCCGGCGATCTGACCCGCGGAAAACATTCTCAGAGAGAACGGAACTGATGCGTAGCAGGTCAGCGATCCGAGTGGAACGCGTGCCCGTTGAGCTGTCCGACGTGACCGTTGCGGCGGCAGCGGGAAACGGCGAAGAAGCCGTCAATGAAAAGACCGAGGGAAATCGACGGTGGCTCATCATCGCCGAGGCCGGTGTATCTGTGGCCTTCGCCATGTCGATGGTATTGCTGGCCCGCGGGATCGACGTCAGTCCGCTTGACCGGGTCGGGCAGGTCAGCGGCCTGGCCGGTCTGCAGTTGCGCTACGCCGTCCTGGGCCTTGTGCTGCTGGCCGTGGTCGCGATCACAGCTACCGCGCGGTGGGCGAGGCTGTCGGCGCTGACCGTGCGCATGGTGGCCGCGGGCGCCGCGGGCCTGTTCAGCGGCCTGGTCGCCGGGGCGGTCGTGGTCGCGCTGCGCGGCACGAGTTGGGGACTGTTCGGGCCCGTCGGTGACGCCGGGACGCTGACCGCGATGGCGAGAAACCTGCTGGAAACCGGATGGGTACCGACCACCTATCCGCCCGGCTTCATTCATGCCCTCGCCGGGTATGCCGAGCTGACCGGAAGCACGCCGGAACACTCGCTCAAGGTGCTGCAGATCGTGTTGACCGCCCTGTACGGACCGGCCGTGTACCTCGCGTGGCGATTGCTGCTGCCGCCGCTGTGGGCACTGGGGGTCGGCGTCGTCGCCGCGCTGCCGGTCGTGGAAACGTACAAGCCCTACGAGCCCATCGCGCTGGCCCTGCTGATTCCCGTGCTGTTGCTGCTACTCCGACACCTGCGGCGGTCGGGCGGTATGTCATGGCGCCGGCTGGCACTCGCCGGGGTCGGGTTCGGACTCGCGCTCGGCGCGATTTTCGAGCTGTACTCCGCATGGTTCGTGTGGTCGGCCCCGGGCGTGCTCGCCGCGGCGCTGCTGGTCTTCCCCTGGCGCCGGGGAGCGACCCGGGGCCTCACCCTGGTGGCGGTCACGGCCGTGGTGTTCGCGCTGATCGGCCATCGCCACCTGCTCGGGCTGGTGGAGATACACGACTCGTTCCCGGACCGGTGGTTCTACTACGACGCCTATGTCGAGCCGGCGTACTTCGCCATGGGGCGCGCTATGCCCGGCGTCAACGTCGGCCAGTGGCCGCCACCCGGCGAACTCGGCGGCGTCGGCCTGTTCACGGTGCTGCTCCTCGCGGGGCTCATGGCGGCGCTGACCGTCGCGTGGCGGCGAACCATCGTGCTCGCGCTCGCCTGCATCTTCGCCGGCGCCTGGATCATGCGGTTCCTGATCAGCTCGCGGATGTACGCCGGCAACGCGGTGGACTTCTACCCGCGCACAGCAACGGAGTTGCTCTACTGCCTGTTGCTCCTCACCGGCTTCGGGATCTACTACACGGTCCAGCGGGTCCGCGCCTCGACGCCGGCGGGATGGTCGGCGCTCGCCGTCTCCAGCCCGGTGCGCGTCGGAGTGGTGGCGGCCTTGCTACTGCTGTTCGCTTCGGCCGGCTCGGCCATTGGCGACCGGTACATGCCGCGAACGGACGACTCGTGGGGCGCGGCCGCGTTCTGGTCCCACATCAGCCGTCAGGTCGATGGGAAGTGCCCCAGTTACCTGGCGACACTGGGAGTGAGCTGCCTCCCGGGCGACATGCCCTTCGAAGAGATCATGCGACGGTTCACCGACGGCGCGCCCCGGCCCGGCGAGCTGCCGCACGTCCTCAAACCGGGCTGAGGCGCTCATAACGGTGGCTTCGGCGCCTGATGGGCGAGGTCAGGGTCGTGGATTCGCTGCGGCTGTTGCGTGGCTCGTCAATTGCCGCGTCGGCGCAATGATCGATACAGCAGCCACAGCGTCAGCGCGACCGGTAGCAGGACCGCCGCGAGCAGGATTCCTGCGAACATTCCGTAGCCGTGCGGATCGGAGGATAACCCGATGGCGCTGAGCACCGCTTGACCGACGAGCAGCACGACCAATATTGCGGTGCAGCCAAACGCGCCGAGCACGAGGCGCCGAAACGTTGTCCGCAGGGTGCTTGTGCGGGTCGTGCTATCCGGCGTGTCCATGTTCGGCTCCGGGTGGAGTGTGCCGCGATCACTGCGGGTCGGGAGTGCAGACGGTCAGGAACGACTTCTGGTTCTCGCGTAGTTCGTGAAAGTATTGCCGGAGATCACCATGTTCCGCACCATGTCGGCCGCGGTGGGTTGGCCGGCCTTCTGGGGGCGCAACCGCGAGCCGGCTCTGCTGCGTCCGCCGGCCGTGGCATGCCGATGCCGTAGCTGGCGTTGGTACGTACCGACCAGCCCAAGACCGCGACGAACCGGATCCGCCTCGACGTCGCGCCGTACGAGGGCGCGGGAGGCCCGACCGTAACCAAACCCTACGGGCGGCACGGACTCACCCGCGGTATGAGTGTCGTCGCAGGTAGATGGAATCAGATGGACCGGCGATGAGCGACTGGCCTTGCTGTGCGCGGTGGGGTTCTGGGAGCGCTCTCGGTGGGTTGCGGTGCCAGGCCATACACTCGATTGGCGTATGAGCGACCCCGGATCGGCCGAAGGGTGTTGAGGCGGAGGGTGACCGGACAATCGCGCGGGGTGCCGCCCCCGATCGACATGACGATTGCGCATCCGGCACGCATGCACGATTACTGGCTCGGGGGCGCGCACAACGTCGCCGTGGACCGGCAGCTGGCCGAGAAGATCAGAGAGGTGTTACCGGGGGTCGAAGACTCCGCCCGGCTCAGCCAGTCCTTCATCCGCCGCGCCGCGCTGTATCTGGTCGAGTCGGGAATCCGCCAGTTCCTGGACATCGCGTCGAGCCTGCCTTCGGTCGGCGCCCTGCACACGATCGTGCAGCGGGTCGAGCCCGAGTGCCGGGTGGTGTACGTGGACATCGATCCGGTGGCCATCGCGCACGGCGAGCTGAAGCTCAAGGACGCCGAGCGGACCGCGGCGATCCAGGCGGACGTGCGCGACGTGGCCGGCATATTCGAGTCCGGACCGGTGCGGCGGCTGTTCGACCCGACCCAGCCGGTGGGTCTCATGGCGCCGATGCTGCATTTCCTTCCGGATAGCCTGGACCCGGCCACCGTTCTGGCCGGTTATCGGGACCGGCTCGCCTCCGGAAGCTACGTGGTGGTGGCCAACGTTGCCGCGGACGCCACCGCGTCCGGGCTGCCCGACGCGGTGGAGGTGTACAAATCCGCCCGATACCACGTGCATCCTCGCTCCGCTGCGGAGATCCTGCGCATCTGCGCCGGGTTCGACATGGTCGAACCCGGTCTGGTCGGCTCCCCGCACTGGCGCCCGGACGAGCCCGGCGACGCGACCGGCAACCCCGACATCGACACCCTCATCTACGCCGGGGTCGGCCGCAAACCCTGATCCGGCCCCCGGATTCGACGCGTGCCTCGGCGCGGCGAGTGATGCGGGCGTCGTGTGGCGGCAGCGGTGGATTGTGCGGACGGTGGCGATGATTCTGCAGACCGCACTACACCGGGCGGCAGGCCGAACCAGGCAATGAGATTGGCCAGGCTCAATGTGCGTCGGCCAAGAGCCGAGCGATCCTGCACCGCCGCGCCCAGCCGTGCCGACTCGTCGAGGTGCCGGTCGCGCACCCGGGCCCGGTCATCCAGCGCTGTCTGCGGCAGGTACTGGTGCCGTCCGCACCTGCCGATCGACCGGCACGGCGCGCGCATCCGAGTTCGGCTCCCTTCATTCAGTCCCGAGCGGTCGGCCGTCGTCGGCGACCGGGAAGGATGGGCCGGTGCGGTGGACCCGGGCGATACATCATCTCGAGGCGTTGGCGCAGGAGTGCGCCGGCATGGCCTCGCGGCCCTCGTCGATCTTCCCGGTGCGGGTGGTCGAGTTGTGGGCCGTCGGCGACGTGCTCGGTCGACCCGGTGACATCGACGCGGTGACCGTGGCGTTGGTTGTCGATCTGCCGGTCGAGGAGGTGCCCTGGCTCGGCCAGCCGCGCGGTGCGCAGCAGTGGGCCAATGCCACGAGGCTGGATCGCAACCCGATCGTCGGCCTGTGGCGGTCGGTGCACGCACCGGTGTGGAACCACTACGTCGAGCGGCCGGCGCTGGTGTGGGACGCCGAGAACGGGTTGGCGGAGCGGACGCTGGCGGCGCTCCACGACGGTGACGGCGCGCGGGTCCGGCTTCCCGCTCCCAGCCCGGAGCAACGTCGGGCGCGCCTGACCGAGGAACTGGCCGTCAGCGTGCGGGCCCTGCGCCGGTGCACCACAACGTACGAGCAGCGGCGGTGGAGTCCGGGCAAGCTCGAACCGGTGGCGGATGCGCTGTGGCGGGCCAGCGACGGCTACCTCGACGTGCTCGACGCCCTGCATGGCTCTCTCGATCACGCGGGCGACGACGCCTAGCGGTGGCGCCGAGCCCGGGCGGTGGCCTGCTTCACCAACGACTGCCGGTCGATGCCTAGCCCGGCTGGGCCGCGGCCGCGACGATCGCGGTTAGGGCGGCGCGATCCGCTTCGTCGAGGAGGTGGTTGACGGCGGCAACGGACGGTGTCATCTGCTCGGGGGTCTGCGGCGCGGTGAGTCCGGCCGACAGCACCGGGTCGGACAGCAGCCAGGCCAGGGCCAGGGTGGGCAGGGCGATGCCGCGGCGGTCGGCCTCGGCGCACAGCGAGTCCAGCACGCCGGCCTCGGCCAGGCGCTCCATGGGACGGTAGCGCTGCGCCATCACGGCCATGCGGGACTCGGGCGGGTACGGGACGCCGGGTTGGTAGGCACCGGCCAGCCAGCCGCCGGCCAGCGCGCTGAACGCGGTGACCCCGATGCCGTGTTCGCGGCAGATGTCCAGGGTGGTGGCCGGCGCCGGGTCGAGCAGGTTGTGCCCGACCTGGACGTTCACCGGTCGGGGCAGGCCACCGGCGTCGGCGGTCTCCAGCACCGCCGCGATCTCCGCGGCGTTGACGTTGGCCAGACCGTAGTACCGGATTTTGCCGGCCCGAATCAGCTTGTCGAACTCGGTGAGCGTTTCCTCAAGTGGGGTCTGCGGATCCGGCTCGTGCGACAGGTACAGGTCGACCCGGTCGGTGCCCAGCCGCCGCAGACTCACCTCGAGTTGGGCTCGGATGTGCGCGGTGGACAGTCCGCGGTCTTGCTCCCCCGGACCGGCCGGGGTGCCCACCTTGGTGGTGATGATCAGCTCGTTGCGCACGGAACGGCGGTCGCGCAGCCAGCGCCCGATCCACTCCTCCGACCGCCCGCCACCGTAGGTGTTGGCGGTGTCCAGCAGGTTGATCCCGTGCTCGAGCGCGGCGTTCAACAACGCCCGGGCCTGCCGCTCGTCCTCCCCGTAGCCGAGAAACTCCGGTATGGCCCCGAAACCGCCGAAGCATCCGCACCCCAACGCCACCATCGAGACCCGCAGATCGCTGTCCCCGAGCCGCCGGTACTTCATGCCGGTTTCCTACCAGTGATCGGGTAGGATGTCATCCGCGACACACTGCTCCAAACGGACGATGATCTCCGCGCTGGTCCACTCATTCCGTTCGAGCCACTGGGGAAATGAAATGAGACCGGTCTGTATCGACGCCGAGTTCGTCCCCGAGCGGGTCGCGGCGTTGGATCCGCTGTCCGCCGCCAACGCCTGCGCGCGGCTGCCGGAACTCAACGCCCGGCGGGACGTGCCCGCGATCACCGCCACTCTGTCTGCGCTGCTGCCGGCCCCGCCGGTGCTGGCGGGCCTGTCGTACCACGAGTGCCTCGCGGCCATGCGCGATCTCGGCATGTTCCTCGCTTCGCTGCAACGGCACGGGGTGCAGCCGATCGAGGTGGTGCCACACGCCGAACCGGTGCTGGTCGAACTTGGCCGGCGCACCGACATGATCCCGCGCGAAACCATCCACCACTACACGGAGATGAACCCCACCGGCGACCGGCAGCGGACCCTCACCGGCGATCCTCAGGAAAGCGCCGCGATCGAGGTCGTGCGCATCGCGATGCGCCGCTACGGCGCGGCGATCGGCCTGGCCGAACGACTGGCCGGCGCGCGGCCGGACCAGCCCGAGTTCCCTTTGCTGCTGACCGAACTGGCCGGCGAGCTCGACGCGTTCGCCGCGGCCATGGACCTCGCGCACGAGCGGCTCACGCCCGAGTTCTTCTACGGGGAGCTGTTGCCCTACTTCGACGAGATCGACGTGGGCACCGGCAGGTACTTCGGCCCCACCGCGGCCCACGTCCCGCTGGCCGTGATCGACACGTTGGTGTGGGAGTCCGACCACGGCTCCGGCGAGCTCGCCGAGTACCGGGAGTGGGCCCTGCCGTACACGATGCCGCGCTGGCGGGCGCTGCGCGTGCGGTGGCTGGCCGTGCCGTCCCTGACCACCCGGGTGCGCGCGGCGTTGACCGGTCCCGGCGCGCACGACGCCACCGTGCACGACTCGGCCGCCGCCCTGACCACGGTGCTGCACGCGCTGCTCCTGTTCCGCGGCAAGCATGTCGCCTACGCCCGCAAGGGCGGCCGCGCCGAGGGAGTGGCCCTATTGCGGGACATCATCAAGCAGAACAAGTCGATGATCGGCTTTGTCACTGGCCAGCGACCGCTGGTGTACCCCGATCTCGCGATTCCTGGAAATGCGTGACCGCCGCCTTGTCCGGACCATCGACGGGGATGGACCCCGGGGTCTTCCTCGGACGGGGTCCGGCCTGAGAAATCAGGAGGAACCGGCGGGGCCGAAGGTGTGCCTGCGCGTGGAGTGCGAGGGCTCACTGCTGAAATTGCCCCCGTAGTCGATCCTCAGCGGTTACCGTCTGGGAGGACCTGGCGGTACCACCGCTGCCGAGCCTTCGGCGCGTCCGAAGGAGACTGGACCTGAGCCCGTTGCGCGGGCGAACCGGAGGATCGAGCGGCCGCTGCCATGACCGACCTGATCATCGCGATCGCGCTGTGCGTGGCGGTTGCAATCGCCTACGCGACGGCGGCGCTCATCCAGGCTCGCCACGCGCACCTGACCGTGCGGGAGTTGGCCGGCGTCCCGGCACTGTGGGCGGCGTTGGGGCTCAACGGTCTGGGTGCCGCGCTGCACGTCACCTCCTTGGGCTTCGGTCCGCTGTCGCTGATCCAGCCCCTCGGCGTGCTCACCCTCGTCATCGCCGTTCCCCTGGCGGCGCTGATGGCGCGGCGTCGGGTGTCGCGGCTCGAGCTGAGCGGCGTGACAAGCACCGTGCTCGGCCTCACCGGCCTCACCGTCATCATCTCCACCGCGAGCGGGACCCAGACGCTCGCCTCCGCTGAGCTCATCGGATTGCTCGTCGCCACGGCCGCCCTCATCACCGTTCTCGCTCTGCTGGGACGACGACCGGGAGCATCGACCCTCTGGGAGGCCGTCGCGGGTGGCGCTGGGTACTCGGTCTGCTCCGCGCTGTGCCAAACGGTTGTGGTGACCGTGGGCACCGCAGGCGCGACGGCGCTGCTGCGGCCCATCACGATCCTGGCCATCCTCGCCATCGGCGTGTTCGCGGTCACCGCGACCGTGCTCACCCAGCGGTCCTATCGCAACGGGCTCGGCGCGCCCCTGGCGGTGACCAACCTCGTCAACCCCGCCTCCGCCACCACGATCGGGCTGGTCTTCCTCGGTGAGCGCCTCGGCACCACCCCCGTCGAAGTGATCGCCGCCGCTGGCTGCGCCCTGCTCAGCGGCTTCGGCGTCGCCCAACTCGCCCGCGCCCGAAACGTCAGCCCCGTGGCTGCCCCACCGACCCCGGCAACCCCACGCGAAGACCTCCGCATGTGCGCCTGAGCCCAGCAAACGCCTCAGCCGACCGTGGCCGGCGATGGCCACCGTGTGGTCGGCCGTGCGGCTACCGTTGTCGGACGGTGTAGGTCAGGTGCGTCACCCTCGGGGAGGGCTCCGCGCGGAGCGGCTGCAGGGCCACGCGGTCAGCGTCCACGCCCTGGAACAGGCGGGTGCCGGAGCCGAACAGCACGGGGGAGAGCGTGATCGAGAACTCGTCGATCAGGCCGGCGTTGAGGTACTGCAGGATCGTTGCGGCGCCGCCGGCGATGCGGACGTCGCGGTCGCCGGCGGCCTGGCGGGCCTGGTCGAGGGCGGGCTCGATGCCGTCGTTGACGAAGTGGAAGGTGGTGCCGCCGGGCCGCTGCCAGGGATCACGCTTGTCGTTCGTCACGACGAAGACCGGGGTGTGGAACGGCGCCTCCCTGGGCCATGACTTTTCGCCGAGGTCGAACATGCGCTTGCCCATGACGCTTGCGCCGGTGCGCTCGAACGTTTCCCGTGCGATGTCGTTG
Organism: Actinophytocola sp.; assembly: GCF_035762905.1. Taxonomy (GTDB): domain Bacteria; phylum Actinomycetota; class Actinomycetes; order Mycobacteriales; family Pseudonocardiaceae; genus DASYTH01. Next base: position 30,436 of record NZ_DASUCC010000099.1, on the reverse strand, counting down.
TCGCGGCCCTCCTCGCCGCCCTCGCCGAGGTTGAGGTTCTCCCGGAAGAACCGCTGCGGGAAGATCCACTGCTGCAGTTGCATCCACTGCGTCATCCAGCGCTGCACGTCCGGGTCGGTGCTGCGCTCCTCGGGCGCGCTGAAGCTCTCCATGGCACGAACACCGACGGCGTGGGACTCGGGTGCGATGAAGCCGTCCAGCGACATCGACACGCTGAAGAACACCTTGCCGGCCATCAGTCCTGCGCTCCCTTCCGGACGATCTCGGTGAGGTAGGCGGCCAGGTTGGCAAGGGTCTGCGCTCCGCCCTCGATCGCGTGGTACTTCTCGACCGCCTCGTCGCGCAGTTGTCTGGTGGGGAACACCGTGCGCAGCTGGATCCGGGTCGCCGCACCGTCGGGCTCGAACGTCAGGACCGATTCGAAGGCGTTCGGGTCGTCGCGGGATTCACCGTGGCGCAGCGCGATCCGCTTCGGCGGGGTGATCTCGGTCCAACAGATCCACTCGGGGTAGTCCGTGCCGTCCGGCCCGTGCAGCACGAAGTCCCACTCGCCGCCGACGCGGAACTCGAAGGACCGCGTGGTGGTGCTGAACCCGTCCGGTCCCCACCATTGCGACAGGTGCCGGACCTCGGTGAACGCCTCGAACACCAACTCTGGTGGGGCGTGGATGACCCGGGAGATGACGATCTCGCGGTCGGCCGTCGCGGACTGCGCCGGGGCTGCTCGTTCCGTCGCGCTCATCAGCTACTTCTCCTGCCGTGTCTGCTTGAGGTCCTGCACGTAGGCCTCCAGCCGGTCGAAGCTCTCGTTCCAGAACCGCTCGAACCCGCCGGCCCACTCGTGCACCGGCCGCAGCCCGCGGGCGTCCAGGCCGTACAGACGCTGCTTGCCCGCCCCGCGGACCCGCACCAGCCCGACCTCCCGCAGCACCCGCAGGTGCTTGGACGCCCCTGGCTGGCTCATCCCCAACTCCCGGGCCAGGTCGGTCACCGGCCGCTCACCCACTCGCAGCAGCACCAGGATCTCCCGGCGCTGCGGCTCGGCGATCGCGTTGAAGACGTCCGACGTCGTCGCTGCTCGTGCCATGGCCGCCATCATATTCCCATATGGGCATGTGTCAAGTCGAGATGAATCCGGCGGGTTTCGTGTCTACATCGGCCAGTCGTCCAGATTGGACAGTGGGCCGGCTTGCCGGCTGCGGTCGCTCGTGGTGGCTGCGCCGGTTGTGGGCTCTCGGTCTGACGCGGCTGTCGGCCGCTGGCTGGGATAGTGGTGCTGGGGTTTGCGGTGCTGGGTCAGCCGGGTCGGGATGTCAGGCGGATGATCGGCAGTTCGCGGTCGGTCTTCACCTGGTATTGGGCGAACCGGGGCGCGGCGGTGGTGATCTGTCGCCATGCTTGTTCGCGCTCGGGTCCGTGGAGTTGTTCGGCGCTGACGGGGATCGTGCGGCCGGCTAACTCGATCTGGACCTTGTCGGGGTGTGCGGCGATGTTGTAGTACCAGGCCGGGTTCTTCGGCGCACCGGCCGCGGATGCCACGATCAGCCAGCCGTCCTCGTCGCCGGCGGGGAAGTAGCCGACCGGGTTGGTGCGTTCGGTTCCGCTCCTGGCGCCGATGGTGGTGAGGATGAGAGCGTTGAAGCCCATGAACCTGCCGCCCTTGCGGCGGATTCGCTTCGCGGCCATCGTGTTCATCCAGCGCATCAGTCGCCCGGCGCGGGGTTGGCGGGCGCCGCGGGTGCCGTTGCGGGTGTCGAAGCTCATCTCATCTCCTGGGTCGGTCAGCCGACGGTGCGGCGGTTGATCGTGAACTGGCGGACGTCACTGTTGGTCTCACCGATGCCGAAACTGATGATGCGCTTGGGGTGGATCCGGATGATCGCCCCGTCGAACCCCATCTGCGGGCCGGTGGCCCAGGCGGAATCGGTGGGTTCGGTGAGCGCCTCGGCTCGCCCGCGGATTTCCAGGCACCGCGGCCGCCACGGCTGGACCGAGGCGAGGTCATCGACCACGAACGCGACCCGGCCGTTGTCGGCGACGTTGCGGAACTTGCGGCTGCGGGCCATCCCGTGCCCGGCGATGTCGATCGTGCCGGTGTCGCTGTTGTAGCGGAATCCGACCGGGCTGACCTGAAGCGTGCCGTTCGGCTGCGCCGTGGCCAGCCGGCCGAGTCGCTGGCTGGCCAGGTACTCGAGCTCGTTGTCGGTGAACGACATACCACGCCTCCTCGTGCGACCGCTTGACCAGTGCGGTCATCCCTGGTTCATGCCATTTACTGTACGTGTCATTAACTATATACCTCGTGTACGGTAGGGTAGTGGGCGAAGGTGAGCAAGACATCGCAATCACGGCGATGGGGTCGGGGTGTGCGGCGGCCGGCCGACACCGTGGGGCGCAGGACGATCTCGATCCTGCGAACGGGCTGATCCAGCTTTCCCGCCTGGTGCAGGGCATCCAGGCGCGGATCTCCGAACGCCACGACCTGACCCCCGTCCAGGCCCGACTGCTGTGCGTCCTGGCCTTCGGTCCCCGGGGGATGGCGGATCTGGCTCAGTGCTTCGGTGTGGAGAAAGCCGCGCTCACCGGCCTCGTCGACCGAGCCGAACGGCGCGGCCTCGTCCGGCGAACACCCGTTCCGGATGACCGGCGCGCCCTGCGCGTCACGCTCACCGACACCGGCCAGCAGGCAGCGGCCGCGGTCCACGCCGCGGCGACCGCCGAGCTCAACCAACTCCTCGCACCGCTCACACCCCGCGACCGCGAGCACTTCCGCAACACCATGACCAAGATCATCACAGCCTGCGCGACCCCCACACCGCCCCACCCGCCTCCGGGGACGGCACCCGTGCAGAAGTGAACCGGACCCCACCGCATCGAGATCACGGCCGCACCTACCCCGACCTACCTTGGGAACCCAAGGCCGCCTTCTCCGCCCTTGCCGAGTGCTACCGCGGCTGACCGACGCCGCAGGAGCGGCTGGAGTCGCGGCTGCGCAACACCCGCAAGTTGCTCACCGTCGCGGCGGGGATCAGGTCGGTCTACCTGATCGCGACCGGCTTCGCGTGGGCCAACGGTGGGCTGCTTGCGGCCCCCTGGGGAGGAAACCGGGTCAGCGTTGGTGATTGGCCGGGTGTGCCGGCTGGAGGTTGAGTCGGCAGTGGCCGGTTCGGCAGTCGTGGAGGATGTCCTGGGCGTGTTGGCGGGCGCGTTGCAGGTCGGCGATTTTGGTGTCGATGCGGTCGATGACAGCCTGCAGGCGCCAGCGTTCGCTGTCGCAGGTGGCGCCGCCGGTGTCGTGGGCGTGCAGGGCGTCGATGACCTCATCGAGGGTGAAGCCCATGTCCTGGAGGGCTTTGGCGGTGCGGATCCGGTCCACTGTGGACTCGTTGAACACCCGGTAGCCGGAGGGTCTGCGGTCCGCGGCGGGCAGCACGCCGCGGCGTTCGTAGAAGCGGACCGTGTCGACGCTGACCCCGGCCTGCTGGGCGACCTGTCCGATCTTCACCCGCGTCACCTCTTGACTCTGGACCCTGGTCCAGACTCTAGGGTCGAGTCGAACGCCACGCAAGACCAGCGACAAGGAGCCTGACCATGCAGATCCCGGACGCGTCCACCCCGATCGTGTGCGACATGACCGACGCTCCCGACACCGACATCGAACGGCTGGCCGAGTACCGGCGGCTGTTCACCCACGCGGCCTTCCTCGGGCGGGAACGCACTACGGCGGGGATCCGGTTCCGGTTCCGGGCGGAGCCCGGCATCGAGGCATGGCTGCGGGACCTGGCCGCACGGGAGAAGGCCTGCTGCGCCTTCTTCGCCTTCGACATCACCACCGAGGGCGATGAGGTGCGCTACGACGCGGCCGTGACCGACAACGAGCCGGCCCGGGCCACCCTCGAGGAGTACTACGCCCTGCCCGACACCCTGGTCGAGTCCGTCGACGGACTCAACGAGCGGCTCGCCGCGCGCGGAGTGGTCTTCAGCGCCAACTCCGCCGGCACGGTGCACCAGGTCCAGCCCGCCGGTGTGGTGTTTGATCGCCTCGGGGGTTGACCCTCGAGTCGGCCTGAGGGTTTGGTCTCGGATCTCGGATCTCGCGCGGTACGGTCCCGATCATGACCGTGGTCCGGTCCGTGTTGCTGTTCGTGCTGGCCGCGCTGGCCGAGATCGGTGGCGTCTGGCTGGTCTGGCAGGGCTGGCGGGAGCACCGCGGGCTGCTGTGGATCGCCGCCGGTGTGCTCGCGTTGGGCGCCTACGGTTTCGTCGCGACCTTCCAGCCCGAGCCGCACTTCGGCCGGATCCTGGCCGCCTACGGCGGGATCTTCGTCGCCGGCTCCCTGGCCTGGGGTGTGCTGGTGGACAAGTTCCGGCCCGACCGATGGGACTACCTCGGCGCCGGCCTGTGTCTGCTCGGCGTCGCGGTCATCATGTACGCACCGCGCCGGTGAACCTTCGGTGGTCAGGTAGGCAACGCGATCGTCATCGGTGCGGGCCTTGGACCCAGCCGGCATGGTGACGCCGGCCGGCGCGGCCCCGGAATGAACGCCGGCCTCGTCGACCGTGTCATCGTCGGTCGTTCAGGCGATCAACCGGTCCATGGTTTTGCTCATCCGGAGTTGGGCCATGTGCGTAATGGGCGGCATCTCACCGGGGCGCGCTGGCCGGGGTCAGGCAGGTGGTGATCTCGGCGACGTCAGCGACGTCTTCGAGGGTGGCGATGAGTTTGACCAGCTTGTGGATTTGACTGTCGGAGAGCGTGCCGCCTTCGGCTAGCCAGGTGTAGGCGTCCACCGGTGGGAAGACGTGGTCGTCTCCTTCGGCGACGTGCCGACGCGTGGTGGTGGCGGTGATCTCGATGCGGGCGTAGCGGATCGGTCGGCCGGGTTCGAAGTGCAGGTGGACCTTTTCCAGTGCCCGCTCGAGGTAGGTGTCGCCGCGCCGTGGGTAGCGGAGTGGATCGATCGCACCGCATGCGATGACACTGGCGACCAGGAAGCGCGCTGACCACAAGGGCCGGAATCCCTGATCGAGTCGGGTCTGCATCAGTGTTTCGCGTTGTTCGCGCTCGCTGGGCAGAGTGATGTCGACGCGAGTGATGTCGTCGGCGGTCAGGGCGTTGGTCTTGAGCAGTTCCAGCGTCAGTTCCTGCGGGACGATGTTGAGGCCGCTGCCGCCGTACCGCTTCGGCGATGCCCTGGTGATCTCGAAGTCCTGGCCGAGGGTCGACAGGCTTTCTGCAAGGGTGCCGGGCACGTGGCCGGCGACGGTGCGGAACAGGCCGTGCTCGCCTTCGATGCTGGTGCGGGCCATGGGGATACCCGCCTGCGCCAGGAACGCCGCCATGGCGCCGTTGCGAGCCACGAGCGGTTGGAGCGGGCCCATCATGTCGCCGGCCTCGGCCAGACCCGCACCCAGGTGCGCGGCATGTGCGAGCGCGTGCGCGGTTTGTTCGCGGGAGAGCTTGAGCAGCCGAGCGGCAACCGCGGCCGCGCTGAACGCGGCGAAGAGGCTGTACTGGTGCCGGGGAACCGGTAGCTGCCAGCTGAACATGGTACGGGCGAGCTTGGCCTGCGTGTCGTAACCGGTCACCACCGCGGTGATGAGTTCCCGCCCGGAGGTGTGCCCGTGCTCGCCGAGCGCGAGACCGATCGGGTAGGTCACGACCCCTTGATGCACCGCGGGCGGCAGCTGAAAGTCGTCAAGCCCCCGGCAGCTCATGAGCACTGCGTTCGCGAACACGGCGTCGAGCAGGCTGGCGCCGCGCGGTTGGCCGATCACCGTGCAGTCGGTGTTGCTACCGCTGAGCGAGTGGGCCACCTGCACCGCTTGGCGGCCCAGCGGGTCGCCGCCGCACCGTAACGCGAGACCGACATGGTGCAGCAGCAGTTCCTTCGTCTTGTCCACCACCGGACCGGGCAGGTCGTCGAAGGAAAGACCATGGACATGATCGGCGAGCTGCTCGCTTGCACTTCGAGTCACGATTCCATCAAAGCGTGGCCGCCGGTCCGAGTCTACGGCCGATTCACTCACGGAGTCTGGTTTTACTTAAGGGTATTGGTGGCTACTGGTGGACCTGTATCGCAACCGCACCAAAGTGGTGGAACATCGGTATGGGACGGGGCCGGGTGGCCGGGCGTATCGTCGTGGAGGTGGGCAATCCCCTGATCCCGAACAATTTGGCGGATGAGCGGGCCGCGGCGGGTTTCGATACGCCGGATGATCTCGCCGTGCAGGCCGGCATCGACCCAGCTTGGTACTCCCAGATCGAAGTGGGCCGGGTTCTGCCGACGCGGGCGGAGTTGGAAAGCATCCTCGACGCACTGGGCGGCATCCCGGCCAGCCGGCTCTACCTGCTCAGCTGGCGACAGATTATTGGTATCGACGGCGTGGCCGCGGCGGCCCACCGTCCCGGCACGATGTTCCGGAACTGGGCGGACCACGGCCGCATGCTGATGTCCCGGGACGAGCTCACGTGGTTCGACCGCCGGCCGCGTTCGGCACCGGGGGCCGACGTGTACGTGAACATGAGCTGCAGTGTTCAGGTCACGCCGCACCTGCTGCTTGACACCGTCAGCGTGCTCGATGCGCTCGGCGTCAGGTTCGTCGCCGCGGCCGGGCCGGCGGCGGCCTGCTGTGGCAAGCCGTTCGGCAGCATCGGTCGCCCCGCCGTCGCGGAACGGCTCCGCCTCACCCGGCTCGAGCGGAGCCTGGGATGGGGCGCGACGGTGCACGTGAACTGGTGCACGGCCTGCCAGCAGACGACGACAGCGGCGGCGGCGCGGCGGCTCATGACCGACGGCGTCCGGCATCCGGTGCGGGAGGTGCAGGTGATCACCTTCCTCGAGGAGCGGGTGCGCGAGTTGGGCGATGCGATGCCGTGGCGCAAGCGGGTGCGCCGGCGGGTGCTGGCCGAATCGCACTCGTGGAGTCCGGTGCACCTGCAGGCGCAGACCGCGATGGCGCGGTTGCTGGCGATGGTGCCGGGCGTCGAGGTCGTCGACCTCTACGACGGGTTCTCCGAGGACAGCCCGTGTACGGCAAGCGCTCGGGAACCGGGATCACCGCAGCCGGAGTGGACGAGACGACCGCAAACCGCGGAGAGCATCAGGGCGCACCGGTCCCGGCTCGCGGACTACGCCACCTCGCGGGGCGCCGACACGGTGAGCTGCGTGCATCAAAGCTGTCACCAGAAATGGTCTCGCTACGCCAGCGATCGGCTCGCGGTCCGGCACGCCGTCTCCATTCTCGCCGAGGCACTGGATTGTGCGCATCCGGATCGGTACCAGGACGCGGTCCGGCTGGGAAACCCGCAACAATTTCTCGAGCGCTCCCGGCCGGTTTGGCAGTCATGGGGACTTTCCGAAGAACGCGCGACCGAACTCGCCGCCGCAATCTGCGATCCACGATTCGCCGACACCGGACCCCAATGTTGCGGCCGGTCCACCTGCGCCGCATCGAGTTCCCTTCCTCCGGGGACGCAGCTGAAACAGCGCCGCGGAGCACGCCACTGAGCAGCCCGCAAACGGCAGCGTCGCTGTGGTGGGCTAGGGAGTTGTCACGGTGACCAGCCAGCCGGGGTGGTCGGTGGTGCCCATCATGTCGATCTCGGTGGTCTGGGCGAACGACAGGTCGTTGCTGGCGTAGATGTGTTGGACGGTGCCGTCGCTCCGGCGGGAGAAGTCGTTGAGGTCGCAGTCCCGCATACTTGGCGAGCCTTGGTCGTGCAGGTTGAAGTCGCCGGCGACGATGACCGGCCGTGGGTAGTCGGCCGCGCGGTGCATCAGGTCCTGGCACTGTGCGAGCGCGGTCGGCGGGTTGTCCGAGGACAGGTGCGTGGTGCAGGCGCTGAGTCGGGTCGCGGGCAGGCACGCCCAGGACCGCTGCTCGCCGATGCCGTCCGCGGCCGTGTACTGGGCGGCGAAGGTGCCGGACTCCTCGGTGACACCGGTGAAGCTGCTCCCCACCATGATGATGTTGCCGTAGCGCTGGTCACTGCCCCGGCACAGTACGGGCGTGTCGTCGAGGTTGCGGGCCGCGACGAACACCGCACGCGCGGGTCCCATCGCCGGCCGCAGCCGCTCGATGTCACCGGAACACGCCTCGTTCACCGACAGCACCTGCGGCCTGCTCGACCTGATCACCTCGGCGGCCCTGGCCAGCACCGCATCGCCCCGATAACAGTCGGCCCAACCACCGTGGCAGATATTGAGCTGGAGCACGGTGATCGAGGTCCCGATGCTCGACGCCACCGCCGACGGCACCACCAGCAGCCCGAACGCCGTCAGGACGATGATCACCCGATTCATGCCACGACACAACCAGACTTCCAGTCCAGCCACAACAATCCCTGGGCCGGGAATGATCACTGGAGCGTCGTGCGGACCGACTTCGCCCGCACGGTTCGGGAAGGTCGGAGCGTGCGCTGTTGTCAGACCGGCTCGAACCAGAACTGCTGGTACAGCCCGCCGTTGGGCCACCACTGCTGGATGGTCTTGTCCGGGTTCGTCGTGGGATCGGCCTCGAGCACCTTCTCCGGGGCGTTGGAAGCACTGATCTGGTAGAAGTTGGGGAACGCCACCGGCTTGACGTGGAACTGCTGGTTGGTTCCGCCGTGGCAGCTCCATTGCACCACGTCGACGCCGGCGTTGGTGAAGGGGACGTCCAGGCACCTGCCCGAGTTGCGGTTGACGAAGCTGTACCGGTCACCGCCGAGCGGCACGAGGGTCCAGTGCGACGGCAGGTACCCGGGACCTGTTCCGGTCCCCGCCATGATCCGGAAACCGTCCTCGATGCCGGCCCACTCGGTTTCCATGCGCCGGTTGGTGTCACGCACCCGGATCCGGTAGAAGCCGCTCGTGCTTGCCGCGACGCCGGCCGGCACGGCCGCCGGGGCGTCTGCGCCGGGCACGTCGGGACCGCCACCCGGAGCGGCCGGTCTGGATGGGCCGGCCGGCGCCTGAGCAGTTCCCGCGGCCGGGGCGGCGGTTGCGGAGAGCACCCCCAGGCTGGCCAGCGTGGCCAGCAGCCACCAGGTCGTGCGGCGGCGTTTCGTCACTCGTTGCATTGAGATGTTCCTCCCTCGGCCGCCGGACACGGTCCGGCCGTCCCGGCGACGACATTGGTTGGCCGGTCCCTGCCGGCCGGTGTCCATACCACCAACCACGGCCCGCGCAATCCATACGTACTTCTGCGCAGTACCGGCACATCCTTTGGGGTGAATCAGAGACGAGCGGGTATCTGCGGGATGTCGCCGGCTTCAGGTAGTCCATGAGCGATGTGACGGCACGCGACCTGCGACGCGCCCTCGAACTGGTGCGAGAGCTGAACGCGGACGACACCGATGACGAGGTGGTGCGCTCCAGCCTTGCCGCGCTTGAGCGCCTGGTCGGCTCCGACACGGCCGGCGTGATCGGCCACGATTCCGTGACGCGGCGGCTGACCATCGTCACCACCACCCGCCCCGACCGCAACCTGCTTGCCCGGCCCGGGTTCGCCGCCGCGGTCGCGCAGCACCCGGGGTTCGCGGCCTGCCGCTCCGGCCGGCTGCCGACCGGCACCTCGGCGGCATTGACCGACCTCGCGGATCTGCGCACGCTGCGACAGTTGCCGTTGTACGTCGACTACTACCGTCCGGACCAGACCGCCGACCAACTGCTCTGCGTGGTCAACCTGAACGGCCGGCGGGGCACCGTGTTGCTGTTCAACCGGTCCCGGCCGGGCTTCTCCCGCCGCGACCGCGACATCGTCGACCTGTTGGCACCACACGTGTCCCAGGCGATTGCCCGGCGGGAACGGATCGCGGCGCTGCTGGCCGCGAGCCGGCACACCACCCGGCTCACCGAGCAGGCCGAACGATCACTCGCCCGGCTGCCGGATCTGACATCCCGGGAACGGCAGGTGGCAGCGCACGTGGCCGGCGGCAGCACCGACCGCGAAATCGCCCGCAACCTCGGCATCAGCCCGCGCACGGTGCACAAGCACCTCGAGCTCATCTACCGGAAACTCAACCTCACCAATCGGGGCAGCCTCAGCGCACTGCTGGTCAGGTGGACTCGAACCTGAGCGGCCAGACAGCCCTGTTGGCGAGGGTGAAGTGCACGGGATGCTGGTGCCGTTTGATCGCTAACTCGGTTGGGGATGGCCTGGTCGGGTCTGCTGGACGGCGTGGCGTAGCGCGGTGATGAAGGCGGTGGTCGCGGGCGGGTCCGGCGGGTCGCCATAGGTGGCCAGGGAGACGCGCCGCCGGAAGTCGGGAAGGAGGCTGGCTGCGATTCCGGGGGCGTGGTGGGTGCGCAGTGCCAGCCCTGGCATGGTGGTCACGCCCATGCCCGCGGCGACCAGTGCCTGTTTGACGATGATGTCGTCGGCGGTGAATGCGATGGGCGGGACGAAGCCCGCCTTGTCGCAGGCCTGGAGGAACTCGCGGCGGCAGTTCTCGCAGCCCGCGATCCAGGCGGAGTCGCGGTTGCCGGTCAGTGTCTGGTCGGGTTCGAGGCTGAGCAGGTACATCGGGTCGTCGAACAGGTGGGTGGCGCGGATGTCGTCCGGGGTCGTGTCGTCGTAGCGGAAGACGACCGCGACGTCTACCTGCCCGGCCCGCAGCAGATCGAGTGCCACGCGCGGGTGGGCCTCGATCAGGTGCAGTTCGATGCCGGGGTGTTCGCGGCGCAGGGTGCCCGCGGCGTGCGGCACCAGCGCGGCGAGCGCCGACTGGAAGCCGGCGACCCGGACGCGGCCGGTGCGCAGGCCCACCATCGCGGACAGTTCCGCGGCGGCGGTGTCGACCCGGCCGACGATCTCGGTGGCGCGGCGGGCCAGGTGCTCGCCCTCCGGGGTGAGCCGGATGCCCCGGCCGATCCGCTGGACGAGCTTGGCCCCGGTCTCGGCCTCCAGCCTGGCCAGATGATGGCTGACGGCGGGCTGGGAGTAGTTCAGGTGCTTGGCGGCCTTGGTGACCGAGCCCTGCGCGGCGATCGCCGCGAGAACGCGTAACCGCAGGATATCCAGCATGCATAAAGAGTACACATGAGTTAGCCCAATTATTGTCATTGGACGAATGAGTTGGCGTGCGGGAGGGTGAGGGGGACGAACCCGCTCTGGCAAGGAGGACGGTGCGATGACCCGCTCTCTGGCGACGCTCACCGATCTCGTCACGGCCGTACGCCAGGCGATCGACGTGCGGACCGGCTGGCCGGACACCGCGGAACTGGTCGCCGGTCAGCTCCGCACACACCTGCCCGGCCCCGAGATCCTGACGCCCGGTCAGCGTCTCGGCCGGCCCGACCGGGTCGCGGGCCACCTGCTGCACGCCGAGCCCGACGGGGCGTTCTCCATCCTCGGCCTGGTCTGGCGGCCCGGGCAGACCACCCGGATCCACGACCACATCACCTGGTGCGTCGTGGGCGTGCTGTCCGGCATCGAGCACGAGGAACTGTTCGACGAAGCGCTCAACCCCCTTGGCACGCGGGACAACCCTCCCGGCGAGGTCAGCGGTCTCGCGCCGCCCGGCGACATCCACCGCATCCGCAACGTCGGCGACGAGATCGCCATCGGCCTGCACATCTACGGCACCGACATCACCCGCGTCGGATCCAGCGCCCGCCGCTACTACAACTGAGGAGCTCGAACCATGGACCAGAACGCCATCGACGAGGTACTCAACCGCCCACTCAGCCGGGAACTGCTGGCCCGTGACCTGGCCAGGCTGGCCTTCATCGCACTGGACGGCACCCCGCGGTCGATCCCGATCGGAATCGTCTGGAACGGCACGGAAATCGTCATGTGCACCGCGACGAACGCGCGGAAACTCCCGGCGTTGCGCCGCAATCCCGCGGTCGCGCTGACGATCGACACCGAGTCGCACCCGCCGAAGATCCTGCTGATCCGCGGCCAGGCGGAGCTGGATGTCGTCGACGGCATCCCCGAGGAGTACTTCCAGTGGAACGGCACCTACGAGATGACGCCCGAGCAACGGGCCGAGTGGGAGGCCGGCGTGAAGTCGCTCTACGACGGCATGGTCCGGGTCGTGGTGAAGCCGACCTGGGTCAAGCTGATCGACTTCGAGACCACCCTGCCCACCGCCATCGAGGAGCTCATGGCGCAACAGAAGCAACGTCAGCGCGCCTGAACACGCACACCCGCCGCCGAATGGGAAGCGCTTGCCTCGAAAGGAGATCATCATGGACGACACCGACCAGCGAGGCCCTGGGCGCGGGACGATCCAGCGAATGGACAACATCGCCATCGTCGTCGACGACCTCCCGGCTGCCAAGGCGTTCTTCGCCGAACTCGGACTGGAACTGGAAGGCGAGGCGACAGTCGAGGGCAGCACGGTGGATCGGCTCGTCGGGCTCGACGGAGTCCGGTCGGACATCGCGATGATGCGCACCCCGGACGGCCACGGACGACTCGAGCTGACCAAATACCACACGCCGTCGAGCCGAGACGCTGACCCGCGCGCTCCGGCGAACACGCTGGGCGCACATCGCATCATGTTCGCCGTCGACGACATCGACGACATCATCGACCGCTTGCGGCCACACGGAGCCGAACTCCTCGGCGAGCTGGTGCGCTACGAGAACAGCTACCGGCTCTGCTACCTCCGCGGCCCCGCGGGCATCCTCGTCGCGCTGGCCGAGCAGATCCAGTGACCGGCCGGTGAACGGCCCAGCGCCGGAACCGCTCTGACGAATGCGGAACCTCGTCTGGTCACCGGTTCGCTAGCCGGGAGTTTCGTCGCGCTCGGTTCTTTGGGCGAAGCGCCGGCGTTGCCCGGTGTGGATGTCGGTGACCCATTCCCAGCCGGGCTTGGCCGATGGGCCGATTCGCGGGTCGTCGGGATCGTTCCCGTCACGCAGGGCGTGTATGTACGCGCGGTCCTGTTCGATCCGTGCGCTGACCTGGTCAGCTCTGCCGACGGAGCCGTGCCCCGGGACGATGACATCGACGTCGTCCGCCACGTCTTCGAGCAGTCGCAGCCCGACGAGGTAGTCCTCGATCGGGTCATTGGTGCCGTTCACGTCGTCGAGCATCGGAATGAAGACATCAGAGAGCATGTCGCCGGCGACGAGAACCCGGCGTTCTTCGATCAACAGTGCCGCATGGCCGGGGGCATGCGCCGGATGCTCGATGATGCGGACTTGCGGGCCATCCCAAGGAATCCGCGCAGTGTCAACAGGCAGACCCGTTATGCGGCCGAACAGGTCCAGTGGGATCTCCTCGGCGATTTCCGGCGGCAACCCCCCGAAGACGCGGGCCTGCCAGTCCGCGTTCGCCCGCAGAGCTTGCATTGCAGCGGCACAGCGGGCTGTACCGTAACGCGGCGCTTCGCCAAGCTCGGCATGCCAGAGCACGTGATCCCAATCAGGATGCGTCGAGAAGCCTGCCAGGACGGGCCGGCCCAACTGACGAAGGTCGTTCGCCAGGCAGACCATCTCATCGCCCCGGATCCCGGGGTCGATCAGCAACACGCCGGCCCGGCCGTGCACGACAACGGTGTTGTTCCGGAGCAACTCGCTCTGGTGGATCAGCACACCCTCGGCAACCTGCGTCAGCATGGGACTCCTCCGCTTGTGTCGTTCATTCGTGGTCTCCTGTCGTCAGTTGCCGTGTCGTGGTTCAGCCAAGAGCCAGCGTGGCTACGGCGAGCGTGCAGATCCCGATGCCCGTTCGTTGTCCGATGCTGACCCGCTCTGCGAGCACGCCGGCCGCGAGCAGCACGGTGACGGCCGGGTAGAGGGAGGCGAGGACTCCGGCGATGCCGAGGCTGGTCGCTTCGGTGGCGACCATGAACGCGAGGGTGCCCGTGGCGCCGAGCACGCCGGAGGCGCTGCCCCAGCCGACCACGCCCGCGCCCATGCCGCGGCGGGGACGCCAGGGCTGTCCGAGGCTGGTGGCGGCGACCATGGTCAGGATCGCGCCGATGAGTTGGTTGGCGGCCAGCGGCAGCAGGCCGGCGTCGGCCGAGATCTGGGCGAGTGCGATGAACAGAACGCCGAAGCCCACGCCCGCGATGGCGCCGTCGGCGAGCGCTCCCGGCGTGCGCGTCGGTTGATCCGATGTGGTCTGGCGGGAGACCAACCAGATCCCCGGAAGTGCGGCGAGCACACCGACCCAGACCAGCCCACTGGGACGCTCGCCGAGGACCACACCCACCAGCACGGGCAGGACCGCGGCCCCGACCGCCGAGATCGGCGCCACGAGGCCCATCCGGCCGCGGGCGAGCCCGCGGAACAGGAAGATGCTGCCGGTCGCCGAGCCGAGTCCGGCCAGCAGCGCCCAGGCGAAGTCCGTTGTGGCCGGGCTACCCGGCAGCATCAGGCCGGCCAGGAGCATGACGAGCGCGCCGGCGGCCTGCCCGACCAGAACGACCTGCCATGAGGAGTACCGGCGCGAGCCGACACCGCCGATGAAGTCCGCGGCGCCGTACGCGAGAGCCGAGGAGAGGGCCAGGAGGATTCCGAGGTTCATGGCACCCAGCCTGCGGCCGATGCGGTCCAGTCGGAAGGTCCATTCGCCGATCCGTGGAGCGGACCATTTGGTGTACTGGTGGCATGACCGTGCACTGGGCTCGTGGTGGCCCCGACCTACCGGTGGCGCTGGACCGCGGCGCTGGTCCGCTCCGGATTCAGCTCCAGGACCAGTTGCGGGCGGCGATCCGCGATCGGCGGCTCGGCGCCGGAGAGCGCTTGCCGTCGACGCGACACCTGGCCGAACTGCTCGGCGTCTCCCGAGGCACGGTCGTCGATGTCTACGAGCAGTTGCTGGCCGAGGGGTACGTCGAGTCGGCGGTCGGCTCCGGGACACGGGTGGCCACGATGCCCTCCGGCGGGCCGGCCCGGCAACCGCCCGGCGGCGCTGCGACCTCGGCCGCACCCCGACCGGTCGAGGCCGACTTCGAGTACGGCATTCCCGATCTCGGCTCGGTGCCGCTGACCGCATGGAGTTGGGCGGTGGCGGAGGCGACGCGGACCATGCCAACCGCCGCGTTGGGGGACGGGGACCCGGCCGGTTGCCGGCATCTGCGAGAGGTTGTCACCGCCTACCACCGTCGCGTTCGGTCGGGCTGCGCGGTCGCAGAGGACGCCGTCGTCGTTTCGGGTTTCCGGCAGGGGCTGGCTTTCGTCCTCGCGACGCTGGCACGGCACGGCATCCAGCGCATCGCGCTGGAGGATCCCGGCCCCCGCGAGCACGACGTGATCGCCCGCCGCGCGGGCCTCTCCGCTGTGCCGGTTCCGGTCGACGACCACGGCCTCGACGTGGACCGCCTGCGCCGGACCGGGGCCCGGGCGGTGTTGTTGACACCGGCCCACCAATGCCCCACCGGTGTCGCGCTCGGCCCGTCGCGGCGCCGCGACCTGGTCGCCTGGGCCGACGAGGTCGACGGGGTGATCCTCGAGGACGACTACGACGCCGAGTTCCGATACGACCGGCAGCCGGTCGGCTCGCTGCAGGGCCTCAACCCCGCCCGGGTGATCGCGCTGGGATCGGTCAGCAAGACGCTCGCACCCGCGATCCGGCTGGGCTGGGTGCTCGCGCCAGCGCCGTTCGTGGCCGGGATCGTCGAGGAGAAACGGCTCAGCTGTCGCGACGCCCCCGGGCTGGACCAGGAAGCGCTGGCGCTGCTCATGGAGTCGGGCCGGTTCGACCGCCATCTGCGACGTGTGCGGGAGATCTACCACGCACGCCGCGACGTGCTGGCAGCCGAGGCCGAACTCGCCTTCGGACCGGGCCGGTTACACGGGCTGGCAGCCGGCTGCCACGCCCTGCTGCGCCTCCCCGACGGGACATCCGAACGCGCCGTCGTGACGACCGCGGCGATCATGGGCGTCCGGGTCAACGGACTCGCCCACTACCGGTTCGCGCCCGCGGGCGCGGAAACCGAGCCGTGCCCACCCGCTCTCGTACTCGGCTTCGGCAACGTCAGCGACCACCAGATCCGCCGCGGCATCCGCACCCTCGCCCAAGCCGTCCGACAGCAGACCGTACCCATGATCCGGCCGGACGTTCACCGCTCGAACACGTAGGTGGTGATGCCGCGGGCCGGCAACGACAGCGACACCGTGGCGCCGGAGACCGGCGGGTTGGCGATCCGGGCGAGGTTCTGCGTGGCGCTGGTGCGGTGTGCGCTCACCGGACGCAACCCGGACACCCCGCCGACCGTGACCTCCACCGTGGCCGCCGTGGTGTTGAGGTTGTTGACCACCAGGGTCCGAGTCGTTGACCCACCACGCACCCGAGGCGCCGATGTTGTCGATGCGCTGCGCGGGGGTGGCGGACACCTGGGCCGGCGCGGCTGTGCCGGTGTGCGCCTGAGCTACCGCATGCGTCCCGGCCAGTAGCGCGGTTGTCAGCAGGGCTACCGAAATCCGACGACGCGAGCAGGGCCCACGCGATTCGGCGTCGGGCAGCCATGACCACCGCCTTAGTTCGATATCTCGAACAACGTTTGTCGCGTCGAACTCGACCCTAGGAGCCGGATTGGCGTCGCGTCAACTGCGCGTACACGAAACCGCTACCAGCGGTGGTCGGGGCAGGTGGACTGCTACTTCCTTCGAACTCGCTTGGCTGCCTTCTGGTTGTGGGGTGGCTGGGTGAAGATGCGGTCGAGTTGGGTGGTGCGGATGCCGTGGGCCAGGGTGTGGGTGAGGCGACCGGTGAGGATATGCGCGATGAGCCCGTCGGCGAGCGCGAGCAGGCCGGCTGCGTCGCGTTCGGGGTTGGTGTTGGCGGGTTGACCGCGGCGGATTTGTTCGGCGAGGGCGTGGCGAGGCGGGCGGAGTCGGCGACCAGGGTGGTGGCGATCTCGGGGTGGAGTACGGCGCGGCTCAGAAAGGCGGCAGCGGCTTGGACTTGGCATGAGCGTGATGACCTGTCGCCACGGTGATGTGGAACTCGTCTACGAGACCTTCGGCGACCCGCGCGGGCAACCCCTCCGCATCATCGGCTCGCCCGGCTACCCGATCGACGAACCTCGCCCAGCACTCCGAAGTCAGCTGACCGTCATCAGCCGCCTGACCGAGGTGTCGTCAGGTGCGCCGAGCCAACCAGAGCGGGCCCTTGGGCCGCAGTGTGATGCCGGTGCGCGGGGTCGGGTCGCCGCCGAGCACCACCAGTTCGCCGGAGCAGAACGCGGTGAGCGCGGTGCGCAGGACGAGCCGCGCCAGGTGGGCGCCGAGGCAGGTGCGGCGACCTGCGGCGAACGGGAGGTAGGCCCATGCCGGACGCCCGCCGGCGGCGAACCGTTCCGGACGGAAGCGGTCGGGCGCGGACCACAGCTCGGGGTCGCGATGGGTGAGGTAGGGCGAGTAGAGCACGAGGGTTCCCGCGGGCAGTGCGACGCCGGCGGCGACGGTGTCGCGGTGGGTGACACGGCTGCCGAGCCAACCGGCGGGGTGCAGCCGGAGGACCTCGTCGAGCACGGCGTCCACTGCGTCGGCCCGCCGCCAGCCGGGCGTTTCGGCGAGGTGCCACAGGCCCCAGGCGAGCGTGTGGGCGGTGGTGTCGTAGCCGGCGGCGAGCGCGATCCGCAGTTCCTCGGCGGCATCTCCGTCCAGCCCGGCCAGGGCGGCGGGCAGGCTGCCGGGCGGCGGGTCGGTCAGCGCACCGTCGATGGCCGTGCGGATCTGGCGGAACAGCCGGGGCCGGGGGAGCAGCGGGTGCGGCGGCGGCTGATGCAGCGGAGCGAGGAACTCGGCAAGCAGAGGATCCGGTAGCCGGCCGGCGAACAGCACCAGGTTCAGCAGCCGCCGGACCGTGCGGCCGGCCCAGCCGAGCGCGTCGAACGGCCCGCTCGGCAGGGCGGAATCGACCAGCGCGTGCAGCTGACCGGTGGTGCCGGCCAGGGCCCGGGTGCTGAAGTGCGGGTTGAGGTCGCGCCTGCGGGCGGCGTGCCTCGGCACGTCGGTGTGGACGACACCGCCGTCCAGATAGGGCGTGAGGCCGGAAAGGCTGCCCTGGCTGCGGAAAGTGTCCAGGTCGCCGAGGACCGACCGGTTCCAGTCCGGCCGGTAGCCGACGACCGCGCGCCGCCACAGCCGCAGTTCGAACACGGGCGCCCGGCCGGCGCCTTCCTCGAGCAGCGCCAGCGGGTTGGAGGTCCAGCGCCACAGGTGGCCGAACGGGCGCTGGGCCGCCGGCTGGGGGAGGGCGGTCACGAGTAGTCCCGCCCCTTCCACCGCGCGGTACGGCGCAGCGCCACGAGATAGACCGGCAGGGCCGCGGCCGCGCCCACCGGCACCAGCGCGGCTTCCAGGTAGGCGCGCCGGCCACACTTGGCGTTGACCAGCAGCCGTTCGGCGAGCCCGAGCAGGATCGCCCACCGCCACGCCCGATGCCGCCAGTACAGCCAGGGCAGGCAGTAGACCGCCAACCGGGCGGCGGCGCCGGCCATCAGTAGTGCGGCGCTGCCGCCGTGGGCGGCGCGCAGGCTCTTGCCGAACCCGGCCACCGCCGCGGGGTAACCGGGGTACATCCGGGCGGTGACCAGCTCACCGCCCAGCGCGAGCCCGAGCCGCAGTCCCTGCGCGCGGGTGCGCCGGGCCAGCGCGAGGTCCTCGACGAGGGCGCCGGCTACGGCGGCGTGACCGCCGAGCCGGTGGTAGGCCGTGCGGCGGAACGCGAGCAGTTGTCCGTTCGCGGCGGCGGCGGCCGGCACCGGAGCGGCCAGCAACGGGTGCGGCAGGAACCCCAGCAGGGTCTCGTCGACGAGCGGCACCAGCAGCCGTTCGCCGAGGGTGCGGGTCTCCTGGCGGGGGAACACGGAGAACACGTCCGCGCGCTGGGCCGTGATCTGCTGCTCGACGGCGGCCAGCGCACCGGGCCGGAGGGTGACGTCGGCGTCGCAGAACACGAGCAGATCACCGGTCGCGGCCGCGGCGAGCTGGTGGCACGCCCAGCTCTTTCCGGTCCAGCCGGCCGGCGGCGGCGTCCCGGTGAGCAGCCGCAGGCGCGGCTCACGGTCGGCGAACGAGGTGACGATCGCGGCCGTGCCGTCCCGGGATCCGTCGTCGAGCACGAGGATTTCCTCGGCAGGCTGGGCGAGCAGGCCCGGCAGCGTGCGGTGCAGCCGGTCGGCCTCGTCCCTGGCCGGCACCAGCACGGAGGTCCGCGTGCTTGGCACCCCGCCCGGCCGCAACGTCGGGAACGCCACCAGGTTGATCACCACGCCGGCCGTCTTCACCGCGTGGTAGGCCAACACGGCCGAGCTCAGTCCCGGGACCATCGCTCGTCCCAACTACGCCGCCCCTCGAGGTACGGCGTGAACCCGGGCAGCGGCCGGCGTGGGTCGCTCGTGGCGATCGACCGGTCGAGCTCTCCGAGCTGGACCGCCAACACCTGCTCCAGCCGCGCGGTCACCCCTGCCACCGGAGCGGAGGTGTCCACTGTGGACATGTCCAGGTACGCTTCCGGCGCCTGGTGCCCGCGGAGCACGATCCGGGCGGCCACCGCGCACAGCGGAATCTCGGCCCGCCGGGCGTACCAGGCGGCACCGTCGGCCAGTGCGGCGAGCCGGGCCGGCGGCCGCAACACCCCCTCCGGGAAGATGATCAGCACTCGGCCCCGCCGCAGGTGGTGCAGCCCCTGGCGCAGTTGCGCCGTGCCGAACGCACCAAGCAGCCGCGCCACGCCGAACCGCCGCAGGTTGTCCTGTTCCATCAGCACGGCAGGCGCCCGGCCCAGGCGACCGACGACCGCGGCGGCGACGAACGGATCCCACCAGCTGTGGTGGTTCGCCGCCCACACGAACGGACCGGCCGGCGGCCGGCCGCGCAGCCACACGCCGCGCAGGCCGCGCCGGACCAGGTGCTCGCAGGCACGGCGCACGGGGCTAGGCATGCTCGCCGTCCCGACGGTGGCGCTCCCACAGCAGCAACGTCAACGTCGCCAACGCGAAGCCGAACCCGAAGTCCTCCACCGGAATGTCCCACGGCACCCGCACCCCGGAGGTGGCTTCGGCGCTGTAGTGCACGATCGGCGCGGCGGCCTTGGTGAGCCAGCCGTCCACCAGCACCTGGAAGGCCAGCACGATGGCCATCGCCGCCCAGTACCGGCCGCGCCGGAACAGCCCGGTGCGCAACAGCGTCGTCTCCAGCAGTACCACCGCGACCGAGGCGAGCAGCGCGGCGGCGGTGTACTCACCGAGCACGGCGACGTCCCACGGCCTCGTAGGTCAGCAGCGTGCAGACCGGGACCACCAGGAAGAACAACCACTCCTCGACCGGTAGCCCGAGCACCGTGGCTCCGGTGGTGAACCGCTCGGAGAACCACCAGTGTCCGCGGGCGGTGGCGATCAGGTCCCACGCGACGAACACGGCCACCACCGGCAACAGCGTGCCGGCCAGCCTGGCCGGCCGGCGGTAGACCCGCGCTACCGGCTCCAGCGGCAACGTGATCGCCAGGCAGCCGAGCAGCAACAGCAGGTACTGCAACGAGTCCACGCCTCACCCTCCGAACGGGACGGTGACCGGGGTGCCCGGCGGGGTGATGACGCTGCGCGCCGCAAGGCCGAGCCGATGCCAGGTGGGCACGGTGACCCGCCGGGCGAAGACGTCGTAGTCGGCGTCCTGCACCGCGCGCAGAATCCCGCTGTACATCTGGTATGCGGCCCGGATGCAGGTCTGCGACCGGGCCGCGAGCAACGGAATCCCGGGGGCCGCCCGCCGGTAGTGCAACCAGGCCCGGACCACCTCGAACTCGATCAGCGCCCGAATCGCCGGGGACGCCTTCCCGGCGGCGGTGGCGGCCGTCAGGTCGGCCCGGGTCACGCCGAACTCGGCGAGGTCCTGCTCGGGCAGGTACACCCGGCCGCGGTCGAGGTCCTCGGCAACGTCGCGGATGAAATTGGTGAGCTGGAAGGCGAGCCCGAGCTGGCGGGCCGGTTCGCGCGCGGCGGCGAGGTCGTCGGCCTGCAGGATCGGCAGCATCATCGTGCCGATCACGGCCGCGGATCCCTCCATGTAGGCCAATAAGGCCGGATAGTCGGCGTAGCCGGTGACGGTCAGGTCCATCGCCATCGACTCGAGGAAGACCTCGAAGTCCCGGTGGTCCAACCCGAACACGGTGATGGTGTGCAGCACGGCCGGCAGCAGCGGATCGTCGACGCGCTCGCCGTGCAGACCGGCCACGAACCGTCGGGACCAGTCGCGCAGCAGGCGTTCGCGTTCGGCGACCGGCCGGTCGGCGGTGCGGTCGACGATCTCGTCGGCGTAGCGGGCGAAGCCGTACAGGGCGTGCACGTGCCGGCGCTTCCAGACGGGCAGCAGGCGGGTGGCCAAGTAGTACGTCCGGCCGTGCTTCTGGTGCAGCCGTCGGCAGCGGTCGTAGGCGATCGTGAGTCCGTCGGGCATGCGATCACTGTAAATCGACTCATGAATCGACGCAACTGGCGCGATCGGTTAGGCTGGGTCCGTGACCCCGCACGCGCCCTCCGCCGCCGTCCCCCGCGTCGGCACGAACGACCTCCCCGGCCCCCGCTCCCGCATGGACCTGGCCGTCCCGGTCTCGGTGGAGCGGCTGCTGCGGGAGTTCCTCGATGACAAGGCCGCGGATCTGGACGGCGTCGACCCGGAGCTGCGAACGCTGGTGGCCACCGCGCGGGACGCCGTGCTCGGCGGCGGCAAACGGCTGCGGCCGATGTTCGGCTACTGGGGCTGGCGCGGCGTCGTCGGTCTCGGACCGCCGGCCGCTCCGGTGCTGCCGGCGCTGGCCGCCCTGGAACTGCTGCACGCGTTCGCCCTGGTGCACGACGACGTCATGGACGACTCGCCGACCAGGCGGGGCCGCCCGAGCGCGCACGCGGCGCTGCGGGCCTGGCACCGCGACCGCGGCCTGACCGGAGACGGGACGGGGTTCGGTCGCTCCGCAGCGATCCTCACCGGAGACCTGTGCCTGGTCTGGGCCGACGAGCTGATCGCGTCGGCCGGCCTGCCCGCCGAGACCGTGCTCGCGGCCCGCCGGGTCTACGACCGGATGCGGGTCGACGCGATCTACGGTCAGTTCCTCGACCTGCTCGGCGAGGTGTTCCCGGGCTGGACGCTGGACCGCGCGGAGTTGGTGGCCAGGCTCAAGACCGCCTGCTACACCGTCGCCGGTCCGTTGCTCTACGGCGCCGCTCTGGCCGGCTGTCCCGACCCCATCCTGGAAACGGCCTACGCCCGCTACGGCATGGCCCTCGGCGAGGCCTTCCAACTGCGCGACGACCTGCTCGACGTCTACGGCGACCCGGCGGTGACCGGCAAGCCGGCCGGCACCGACCTGCGCCGGGGCAAACCGACCCCGCTGCTGGAACTGGCCCGGGAACTGGCCGACCGGCGCCAGCGCTGCGAGCTGGAACGCGAGCTCGCCCGCGGCGCACAGGCCGACGTGGCCCGGCTGGGCCGGCTGATCCGGTGCACCGGCGCGGTCGAGCGGATGGAAACCATGATCGACGACCGGGTGGTCGCCGCGAACGGCGCGCTGTCCGGCGCAGTCGTCGACCCGGACACGCGGGCTGCGTTGGCACGCTTGGCCGCGGCGGCTACCGTGCGTTCCGCCTGAGGGGAGTTCACATGCGCATGGTGACTGGACCGACCGACCACGTCGTGGTGGTCGGTGCTGGGCTCGGCGGGCTGACCTGCGCGCTGCACCTGGTCGGAGCCGGGCGGCGGGTGACCGTGCTCGAGCGCGCGGCGGTGCCCGGCGGTCGGGCCGGCCGCCTGGTGCGCGGGGAGTTCGCGTTCGACACCGGCCCGACCGTGCTGACGATGCCGGACCTGATCGACCGGGCGCTGGCCGCGGTGGGCGAACGGCTTGCCGACCGGGTCGATCTCGTCCGGTTGGACCCGGCCTACCGGGCCTGGTTCCCGGACGGGTCGAGCCTGGACGTCATCGCCGACCCGGTGCGGATGGCCGAGGAGATCTCCCGAACCTGCGGCCCCCGGGAGGCCGACGGCTACCTCCGGTTCGTCGAGTACACCGGCCGGCTGTGGCGGGTGCAGCGGGCCGACTTCATCGAGCGCAACCTGGACGGTCCGCGGGACCTGCTGACGGCGAATCTGGCGCGGCTGGTCGCCATGGGAGGGTTCGGCCGGCTGCAGCCCCGGGTCGACCGGTACCTGGCCGACCCGAGGACCCGGCGGATCTTTTCGTTCCAGGCGATGTACGCCGGGCTCGCGCCGCACCGCGCGCTGGCGCTGTACGCGGTGATCTCCCACCTGGACACCGTGGCCGGTGTGTGGTTTCCCCGTGGCGGACTGCATGCCGTGCCCACGGCGATGGCCGACGCCGCCGAGAAGCACGGTGTCGAACTGCGGTACCGGACCACGGTCGACCGCGTCGAGGTGCGCGGCGGCCGGGCGGTCGGCGTGCGCACCACCGACGGCGAGTACGTCCCGGCCGACGTGGTCGTCCTCAACCCGGACCTGCCGGTCGCCTACGGCGAGCTGTTACCGGGGCCGGTTCCCCGGCGGGTGCGGCGGCTGCGCTACTCGCCGTCCTGCGTCGTACTGCACATCGGTTCACGTGCCGGCTACGACCACATCGCGCACCACAACATCCACTTCGGCCGAGCCTGGCGGCGCAGCTTCGACGAGGTGATCACCCAGGGCCGGCTCATGTCCGACCCGTCGCTGCTGCTCACCAACCCCACCCGGACCGACCCGGGGCTGGCTCCCGCCGGCGGGCACACCTACTACCTGCTGGCGCCGGTGCCCAACCTGCACACCGCGGAGCTGGCCTGGCGCGGCGGGCTCGGCGAGCGCTACGCCGACGAGCTGGCCGGTGTGCTGGAGCGGCGCGGTCATCCCGGGTTCGCGGCCGGTGCCGAGGTTCGCGAGGTGGTGACCCCGGCGGACTGGCAGGCCGCCGGAATGGCCGCGGGCACGCCGTTCGCCGCGGCGCACACGTTCGGCCAGACCGGGCCGATGCGTCCGGCTACTCTCCATCGCGGACTTCCCAATGTGGTCTTCACGGGGTCCGGAACCCAGCCCGGCGTCGGAATCCCGATGGTCGTGATCTCCGGTCAACTGGCAGCCGCCAGAATCACCGGCGGGTAGCCCGGGCAGGCGAGGGACACCGGGCAAGCAAGGACACTGCATGCGAGACGAACTGTTCAGCGCGGGCGAGGTGGCAAGACGACTCGGGGTCGCCGTCACCACCCTGCGCACCTGGCATCAGCGCTACGGCCTCGGCCCCAGCCATCATCAGTCCGGCCAGCACCGCCGCTACACCACCGACGATCTCGCCCGCCTGGAAACCATGCGCGAGCTCACCGCCAGGGGCGTGCCCGCATCGGCCGCGGCCCGGCTGGCCCAGGACGCCCGCGACGCGGTGCCGGCGTCGCGCGACGGCGGCGGGCACGCCATCCCGGTCGGCCGGGCCGGGGCGCCGGCCCGGGGTCTGGCCCGCGCGGCGATGCGCCTCGACCAGGCCGGCATGCGCGCCGTGCTCACCGCCGCGATCGACGCGCACGGTGTGGTGTCCACATGGGACACGGTGGTGTGCCCGGTGTTGCGTGGGATCGGTGCCCGGCACGCCCGCACCCGGGCCCTGGTCGAGGTGGAGCACCTGCTGTCCCGCTGCGTGTCCGAGGTACTTGCGCGGGCGGCGAGCCAACCGCTCGGATCGCTGCCCACCGCTGTGCTGCTCGCCTGCGCCGACGAGGAGCAGCACAGCCTGCCGCTCGAGGCGCTCGCCGCCGCGTTGGCCCAGCGCGGCAACCCCAGCCGGCTGCTCGGTGCCCGGGTTCCGTCCGACTCGCTCCAGGCCGCCGTGCGGCGCACGGGCCCGCGGGTGGTCATCCTCTGGTCGCACGATCGGACCACCGCCGATCCGGACCAACTGGAGGTGCTGCTGCGGCTGCGGCCCACGCCGGCCGTCATCGCCGCCGCCGGCCCCGGTTGGCGCTCCGTACCGCTTCCCCCCGACGTCCGCACCCCCGCCACCCTCACCGACGCCATCCACCTCGCCGGCGGGTTCTAGGTTCCCCGGCGGCCAGTTCGACAGAAGGGAGCGGACGCCCGATGAGGGTCCCGGACGTGTTCGCGCCGGCGATGCTGGGCCCGGTGCGGCTGCGCAACCGGATCATCAAGGCCGCGACGTTCGAGGGGCTGACGCCGCGTGCGGTGGTGACCGATGCGCTCATCGACTTCCACGTGCGTGTGGCCCGTGGCGGTGTCGGCATGACCACCCTCGCCTATTGCGCGGTCTCGCCCGAGGGCCGAACCGACCGTCATCAGCTCTGGATGCACCCGGGCGTGGTGTCCGGGCTGCGCCGGCTCACCGAGGCCGTGCACGCCAAGGGGGCGGCGGCCTGCGCCCAACTCGGGCATGCCGGGCCGGTCGCCAATGCCGCGTCGAACCGGCTGCCGGCCATCGCGCCCGGCCGGCGGATCAGCCCGCTGAGCCTGCACCTGACCCGCGCGGCCACCGCCACCGAGCTGGAGCGGATCGCCCGCGCTCACGCCCAGGCCGCGCTCGTCGCGCTGGAATCCGGATTCGACGCGGTGGAACTGCACTTCGGGCACAACTATCTGGTCAGTGCGTTCCTGAGCCCACGGCTGAACCGGCGCACCGACCACTACGGCGGCAGCCTGCGCAACCGCGCCCGGCTCGCCATCGACATCGCCCGCGCCGTCCGCGAGGCCGTCGGCGACCGGATGGCCATCACCGCCAAACTGAACATGGACGACGGCGTTCCCGGCGGTCTCTGGCTCGACGAAAGTATCCTTGTGGCCCAATGGCTCCAGGACGATGACACCCTCGACGCACTCGAACTGACGGCGGGCAGCTCGCTGTTCAATCCCATGTACCTGTTCACCGGCGACGCCCCGATCCGCGACTTCGCCGCCCAACTCCCGCCACCCCAACGCTGGGGCGTCCGCCTGGCCGGCAGCGCGTTCCTGCGCACCTATCCCTACCACGAGGCGTACCTGCTCGACCGCGCCCGCCAATTCCGCCGCGCCCTGAACCCTGCCGCTGATCCTGCTCGGTGGCATCACCCGCCTTCTACCGGGAGGATGCGGGTGGCAGCACGCTCGACGACGTGACGATCGCCGGGATCGGCCGGGCGCACGGCAAACCCCGGCGCGGGTGATGCTGCGCTGGCACGCGAACACCACAACGAAGCACAAATGAGGATGATCGACCGCCGAACACCGCCGGAGAGAACGAGCATGACGACCTGGCCGAGTGATCGATCCGCCCGCCGGCCGCGACACCCGCTCGGCGCCGCGACTACGGTCGTGGTGTCTTGACGACCCAGCTCGCCGATCGGGCCGGCGGGTCCTAAGCCGACTCGATGCCTGGGAGGGACCACGGTGCGCGACAGCTCGGTCGAGTACTCGGAGATCGCCTACGAGTGTGCTGACGGGATCGCCACGATCACGCTCGACCGGCCGGAGCGGCTCAACGCCTTCACGACCACGATGGCCACGGAGTTGGTGGCCGCGTTCGCGGCCGCGGATGGCGACGACGAGGTGCGGGCGGTGGTGGTGACCGGGCGCGGTCGCGGGTTCTGCGCCGGGGCGGATCTCGGTGCCGGCGGAAGCACCTTCGCCAGGGTTGGAGCGCCGTACGGCACCATCGGCGGGACGCCCCGGGACGG
Source organism: Actinophytocola sp. (assembly GCF_035762905.1). Taxonomy (GTDB): domain Bacteria; phylum Actinomycetota; class Actinomycetes; order Mycobacteriales; family Pseudonocardiaceae; genus DASYTH01. The sequence goes on along the minus strand of NZ_DASUCC010000099.1, from coordinate 3,855 downwards.
CGGTGGCACCGTCGCGCTGGCCGTGGCCGCGTGCCGCAAGCCGGTGATCGCCGCGATCAACGGAGCGGCGGTCGGCGTCGGGGCCACCATGACGTTGCCGATGGATATCCGGATCGCCGCCGACACCGCGCGGTTCGGTTTCGTGTTCACCCGGCGCGGGCTGGTCCCGGAGGCGGCCTCGGCGTGGTTTCTGCCTCGGGTCGTGGGGATCTCGCAGGCGATGGAGTGGGTGGCCACCGGGCGGGTGTTCGACGCGGCCGAGGCGTTGGCCGGTGGGCTGGTGTCCCGGGTGGTGCCGGCCGGGCAGGTGCTGGCCACGGCCACCGGGATCGCTCAGGAGATCGTCGCGAACACCTCGGCCGTGGCCGTGGCGGCGGCCCGGCAACTGCTCTGGTCGATGCTGGGGGAGGCCTCCCCGTGGGATGCGCACCGGGCCGACTCGCGGGTGATCGCCGCCCTCGGCACCAGTGCCGACGTCGCCGAGGGCGTCACCTCTTTTCTGGACAAGCGCCCCCCGCGGTTTCCCGGCCTGGTCAGTCAGGACTACCCGCCGGTGCACCCATGGCCGACACCCCCGACCGACCTCGGTCCGGCGCTACCCGCAGACGGCGCCGAGGGAGGCTGAGCCGACGAGTTTGGCGTATTTGGCAAGGACACCGCGTGGGTAGCGTGGGGGCAGGGGTGTCCAGTCCTGGCGGCGGGTGGCGAGTTCGGTGGGGTCCACGTCGATGTCCAGGGTGCCGGCCGCGATGTCGAGGGTGATCGGGTCGTTGTCGCGGATCAGTGCGATCGGTCCGCCGTCGGCGGCTTCCGGGGCGATGTGGCCGACGCACAGCCCGGTGGTGCCGCCGGAGAAGCGGCCGTCGGTGAGCAGCAGGACGTCCTTGCCCAACCCGGCGCCTTTGATGGCGGCGGTGATGGCGAGCATCTCACGCATGCCCGGCCCGCCTTTGGGGCCTTCGTAGCGGATGACCAGGACGTCGCCCGGCGTGATGGTGCCGTCTTCCAGTGCGTCCATGGCCGCGCGTTCGCGGTCGAAGACCCGGGCGGTGCCGGTGAATACGTCGGTGTCGAATCCGGCGGACTTGACGACCGCACCGTCGGGTGCCAGTGAGCCGCGCAGGATGGTGATGCCACCGGTGCGGTGGATCGGCGAGCCGATCGCCCGCAGCACCGTCCCGTCGGGGTCCGGCGGCGCGACCTGTGCCAGGTTCTCGGCGACGGTGTGGCCGGTGACGGTCAGGCAGTCGCCGTGCACCAGGCCGGCGTCCAGCAGCGCCTTCATCACCACGGGCACGCCGCCGATCCGGTCGACGTCGGTCATCACGTGCCGGCCGAACGGTTTCACGTCGGCCAGGTGCGGCACCTTCTTGCCGATCCGGGTGAAGTCGTCGAGGTCGAGCCGCACGTGCGCTTCGTGGGCGATGGCGAGCAGGTGCAGCACGGCGTTGGTGGAGCCGCCGAAGGCCATCACGACGGCGATCGCGTTCTCGAACGCCTCGCGGGTCATGATCTGGCGGGCGGTGATCCCCGCGCGCAACATCGCCACCACGGCCTGACCGGATCGCCGGGCGAACCCGTCGCGCCGCCGATCGGTCGCGGGCGGGGCGGCGCTGCCGGGCAGCGACATCCCCAGCGCCTCGGCCGCGCTGGCCATCGTGTTCGCCGTGTACATCCCGCCACAGGCACCCTCGCCGGGGCAGATGGCGCGTTCGATCAGGTCGACGTCGGCGCGGCTCATCAACCCCCTGGCACAGGCCCCGACCGCCTCGAACGCGTCGATGATCGTCACCTCGCGCTCGCTGCCGTCCGACAGCGTGACCCGGCCGGGCAGAATCGATCCCGCGTAGAGGAACACGCTGGCCAGGTCGAGCCGGGCGGCGGCCATCAGCATTCCGGGCAGCGACTTGTCACAGCCGGCCAGCAGCACCGAGCCGTCCAGCCGTTCGGCCTGCATGACGGTCTCCACGCTGTCGGCGATCACCTCACGCGACACCAGGGAGAAATGCATGCCCTCGTGTCCCATCGAGATGCCGTCGGACACCGAGATCGTCCCGAACTCCAGTGGGTAGCCACCCGCGGCGTGCACACCGTCCTTGCTCGCCTTCGCCAGCCGGTCCAACGACAGGTTGCACGGCGTGATCTCGTTCCACGACGACGCGACACCGATCTGCGGCTTCGCCCAATCCTCATCACCCATCCCCACGGCCCGCAGCATCCCGCGCGCGGCGGTCCGCTCCAGCCCGTCGGTGACCTCACGACTGCGCGGCTTGATGTCCCTGGCTCCGGTCATGAACGCAACCTAACCCCAACCGGCCACCGACAGGTTGGCGGCGATTATTCTAGTGATAGAATATCATGGTGGAACTGACGCCCGCCGAGTTGACCCTCCTCGGCCTGCTGGTGGAGAAACCGCGGCACGGCTACGAACTGGAGGAGGTCATCACCGAGCGGGGTATGCGCGAGTGGACAGAGATCGGGTTCAGCTCGATCTACTACCTGCTCACCAAGCTGCGCGACCGCGGGCTCATCGCCGAGACCGCTGAGCCCGCGCACGGCAAGGCACGCAAGGTGTTCGCCCCGACCCCCGCCGGCTTCCAGTCCTGCGCCGCGGCGGCGGAGGAGGCCGTCGCCGTGCTGCGCCCGGTCTTCCCCCCGGTTCTCGCCGGCCTGGCGAACCAACCGGTGATCCCACCAGCGCGCCTGCGGGCCGCACTGGCGCGGCGGGCGCAGGCACTGACCGACAAGATCGCGGAGGTCCGTGCCGCTGCCGAACGGCAGGAACCACCCCCGTTCGTCCGCGCGATCTTCGACTTCTCGCTGGGCCAACTCGAGGCCGAACAGCGGTGGCTGACCACATACCGAGGAGAACTGTGATACCGCCGTACGACGTGAAACGTGCGCTGAAGGACTTCTACGCGCCGAAGAACAGGCAATGGGCGCTGGTGGAGGTGCCACCCCAGCAATTCCTCGCGATCGACGGTGTCGGCGACCCCAACACCGCGCCGGACTACCCGCGCGCCGTCGAGGCGCTCTATGCCGTGGCGTACACGGTCAAGTTCGCCAGCAAACACACCGGCCACGACTTCGTGGTGGGGCCACTGGAAGGCCTGTGGTGGTCACCGGACCCGGCCGTGTTCATCACCCGCGCCAAACAGTCGTGGCACTGGCGCATGCTGATCAACCTCCCGGACCACGTGACCGCCGACCAGGTCAAGCAGGCCGCGGACACCGCGCTGACGAAGAAGAAGCTGCCCTCCATCGCCGACGTCCGCCACGAGACCCTCCGTGAGGGCACCTGCGCACAGGTGCTGCACATCGGTTCCTACGACGACGAGACGCCGCTGCTCACCCACCTGCACGACGTGTACCTGCCGGCCAACAACCTCACCGAGGCGGGCCTGCACCACGAGATCTACCTCGCCGACCCCCGCAGGACCGACCCGAACAAGCTGAGAACCGTTATCCGCCAACCGGTTTCCAGCATCTGACCGGAGCGGATGGGATTCGGTTGGCGGCACAGGACATCGGTCGTCGGCGTCCAGTACCAATGTGAGGCCGAGCTTCTCGCAATTTCGGTACGTTCACGGACCATTTGGGGGAGTGTGGTGTCGATCATTGCGGTGAGGGTGTAGATTGTGTGTTGTTACCCCGGACCTCGGTGGCGTGAAATGTCTCGCGATGATCGCGGAGGCTGATCACGAGCCAGGTCCTTTTTTGCGTGGATGATTGGATGCGGCCCGCTTGACAGCGATGGTTCTCCTGCCGTCTGCGTAGTCTTCTCCGTTGGCGCTCCGCGCCTGTGCGGTCATCTCTATCCTGTTCCAGGAAATGATGTCGTCATGCGAAACATTC
>NZ_DASUCC010000098.1:0-4331 GCF_035762905.1 Actinophytocola sp. | reverse complement strand
GCCCGGGCCCGAGCCACCAACTCGGCCACCACCTGCCGATCCACCGCCGGCGTGCCCGCCGCTGCTGACCTGGCACTACTCTCACTACTCATCAATGCAACCTCCACTTTGGACAGTTACACCGTTGAGATTACAGTCCCGCACGCTCCCAGGTTGCGTGATCAACTTCGTTGACCCTGGTGGCCGGTGCTGATCGGGTGTTTGTGATCATGGTGTCAAGTCCCGGGTTTGATGGAGAGTCTGTTATCTGGTTTTTCAGTGTTGCGGTGACCGGGTGGGTCATGGCGTGTAGCTGTTCGTGCTCGGCGGGTGGGATGTGTCCGAGTTCGCCGTGCAGGCGCCGGTTGTTGTACCAGTCGATGTACTCGACGGTGGCGATCTCGAGGTCATCCAGCCCACGCCAGGGGCCTTTGTTGCGGACCAGTTCGGCCTTGTACAGCGAGTTGAACGCCTCGGTCATGGCGTTGTCGTAGGAGTAGCCTGTGGACCCGACCGAGGCGACCGCGCCGGTGTCGGCGAGGCGTTGGGTGTAGCGAATCGCACGGTATGGAACTCCGCGATCGGAGTGGTGGACCAGGCCGGCGAGGTCGTGCCCGTGGGCGTGGCGGCGCCAGATCGCCATCTGCAGCGCGTCAAGCGCGAGGTCTGTGTACAGCGATGTGCTCACTTGCCAGCCGACGATCATCCGGGAGAACACGTCCAGGACGAACGCGGCGTAGACCCACCCCGCGGTGGTGCGCACGTAGGTCAGGTCCGCGACCCACAACTCGTTGGGCCGGGTGGCGGTGAAGTCGCGTTCGATCAGGTCTGCCGGCCTGCCGGTTTCGGCGGCCGGCTTGGTGGTGCGCGGGGACTTGTCCCGTAACAGGCCATGTAACCCGGTCTCGCGCATGAGCCGCTCGACCGTGCAGTGGGCCACGTCGATACCGTGGCGGTGCAGCTCGGCCCAGACCTTGCGCGCCCCGTAGACGCTGTAGTTGTCCTCGTGCACCTGCTCGATCTTCTCGACCATCCCGGAGATCGCCCGAGCGCGGCTGCCGCTACACCTCCACCCAGCACGGGCGGACAGCCGAGGCGCCCGGGGTGCGACCCTGGGGGGTCGGTCGCTTGGTGATCAATCGTTAGGTCAACCCATCCACCTGCGTCGAACAAGATCCTCAGCCCTGGACAGCCCGCCCTTATGAAGATCAACAATTCTGAACGGCGCTCGGTGGCCGTGCACGCGGACAGCCCGTTGTGGCGCCGGTGAGCCGGCGCCAACGGGTGTGCTCAGTCGTTGCTCCGTAGTTCGGTGTTGAGGCGTTGGGCTTCGTGGAGCTGGTCTTCGAGGGTGACGATGCGGCACGCGGCGTCAAGACCGGTTCCCTGATCAACCAGTTCCCGCACCCGTCCGGCCACCCGCAGTTGCGCACGGGAGTAGCGCCGGTGCCCTCCGGTGGAGCGCTGCGGCTCGATCAGCTTCGCCTCGTCCAGGCTGCGCAGAAACCCCGGTGTGGTCCCGAGCATTTCTGCGGCTCGACCCATCGTGTAGGCCGGATAGTTCTCGTCGTCGAACTTGTCGGCCCCACTCGTCGCCGACGGGTCACGTTGGGCAGGGATCATTCCACCTCCGCATCACCAGGGGCCCGGTGCCGCACGGCACCGGGCCCCTAAGGTTTTGGGTACATCACTGTCAACCGATCGTGAGATCGGCGTCGTGCATCCGCGTCCGCCCGAAAGGCAGAACATGCGGGGATCGCTGACGCGTAACCGAGGACCACCTTCCAATCCGATGGAACTGCGGTACCCACCCGGGACAAGACACCCGTAGCGGGCGATCCAATGACGTAGCCCTTCCCTTCTCTCCGATACCTTCCACTTACCTTGCATTGCGACCGTCACCTACCGGAACCCGTCCTACCGATCAGCCCCGGCGGACTCGACCGTCTTCCTCACAACTAATTCGAACTCGCGGATACGACATCTCCACCCGCGTCTAGCACTTCCCTCGGGGCCGACCATTGTCAACGCCGTACTTCACGGCCCCGTCACTCACGGTCCCCGAGTCAGACCCACCCGGACGACCGTCCTGTCTGGCATCGCAGGTAGTTACGTCATCTCCTGCGCCTGATAGACGTTGTCTCTCTTCGAACAAGCAGAAACCTACACACAGTCGGCCCAGTATGTCTACCCCAGCCATGATAGATTTTCTCCCTGCGCGGGACCCGACGAGCAGCAGACCCACTACACCGCCACCTCTCACCACGCGGATCCATGCACGTGGATCCCACGGTGGAGGTAGCGGCGACATGAACTCCCCGACGCAGACGCACGTGACCGCCGGCTGCTCAGCCCATGGCGCGGGTGCCACGCGGCGCGTTGGCAGCACGATGAACCCGCCGATGTACAACGCCGCCGCCCAGACCCGACGATCGCCAGCGCACCCGCCACCGCGCCGGCATCCTCAAACTGCCGCAGGATGTTGATCACCACATCCCCGGGGCAGCTGCCGTGCGTTCTGGATCAACGGCTGGGTGGCCGACTGGCCCGCGAGCCCGACCGCGGCGACCAGCACGACGATCGCCGGAAAGATCGAAAGAACGCTGTGTAGTGAGTGCCGCCGCCCAGTCGAACGGGCCGTCGTCCGGGAACTCCCGGACGGTCCGTAAAGCGGTGCGCACGCGCGCTTCGGCAGGTCGGTAAGGGCCTTCGATCCCGTGTCGGTGCGCCGCTCCGTCACTGTCGTCCTCCTCCGGACCCCTACGACTGGGGATACCCGGGTCCGGCCGTTCGACGCCGTTGCGTCGACAACCAAGACGGTGTCGCACCGTGGAGTGAACGAAGGTCGGCGCCCGAGGCGCGCAGCCACCTGAGGACAGCGTCGTAGACGATGTCGTGGTGCAGGAGATCGAAATGGTGCAGCCCACCCAGCCATTCGAGGTCCGCGGTCTGTGTACGATCCGCCGCGCTCGCGGGGGTCACCATCAGATCACCGACGAGCCGGCCCCACAGGCTTCCTTCCGACCGGGACAAGGTTGCGGCGACGAACAGCTGCCGAATACCCGCCGGGACAACCGTGTCGACCATCCGCCGTACTCCCCCGCCGCCGTCCTCGGCCCACTGGCCCTCATGTAGGTAGCCGTGGGCGAGATCCTTGATCCCGTCACTGCGCAAGGCCATCAGCCGAACAACCGGAGCCAACACGGCGAACCTGCCGAGAAATCCGGCCGCTCGGACCGCCGCACGCTCCAACGGCGCTCCGGTGTGCGGGCTACCCAGGCACACCAACCGGGTCACCATCGGCAACCACGACGCGCCCCGTTCATCGGCCTGGTGCACCGCGCTCCGCGCCACCAGCCCACCCATCGAATGTCCGACCAGGACGACCTCGGTGACCGGCACCGGCCACGCCGCCACCAGCTCGGAAAGCAGCCCGACGAGCTCGCGCCCACTGTCGGAGATATGGCGGCCCGTGTTGTACCGGACATACACCGGGCTGCAGGACAGATCCTCAGCCAGCCGGCTACCGAAACCTGTACTCGTGCGCGCCCTGCCGGGATCCGGCCGGTGAAACCACGACCGTTCGGTCTCGACCAACCCATGCAGGAACACCACCACTCGCCCCGAGGCCGACGGAAAGGCCGCCGCGAGCGAACCATGATCGAGATCAACCCGCCGGTGATTCACCCGCACCGTCATCGCCGCCGGCACAACCCCGCCGCGTGGACGCGCGTGGACACCCACCGCCCCGTTTGTCACGCCAACGGCCCGCTGCACCACGGCCGACTCTCCCAGCGACCTCAGTGGCGCGGATATGCCTGCCAGCCGAGGGACCAGTTCCACGACCGGGCCACCTGCGGCCAGACCCGTACGCACAAGGCCGTAGACCCGCGACGCGATCAGGTGGCGGCCCACACCCGGCGACACCGCGCGCTGTACTCCCTCGACCATGTCCACCACGCCTCTCAGGGCGCCGAGGAACTCGGAGCCGGAATCCACCTCGCCCTCCACCTTCGATGACTTCTCAGCCACCACAACGTCCTCTCTCAGCGCGGGATTCACGCCGCAGACGCGGCGGTGCCAGACCGGATACCCCGTCGCTGGGTCAGCAACCGGAGAAGGTCCTCTGTGTGGCACACGTCATCGCGCGCATCAGCCCAGCCTGCGACAACGGCCTCCTGCTGAAGGAACACCCCTTCGCCTTCCGCCTAGGGGCTGTCAATTTAACGGTGTAACTGGATCTTGTTGTTAGTTTCGTCCGGTGGACAGGCGTCCGTCGAAGGCGAGGTCGAAGGCGTTGAGGGCGGCTTTCCAGCGCATGGTCCAGCGCCCACGGCCCTTTCCGGTGGGGT
>NZ_DASUCC010000097.1:0-326015 GCF_035762905.1 Actinophytocola sp. | reverse complement strand
CGCAACCGAGTCCGAAGGTGGCAAAACTGCTCGACGTGATCGATGAAACGGCGTGATTTTGTGTGGGTAAAGGGTGGGGATGATCTTGACGAGATCTCGCCACAACGGCTCTACCAGCCAATATGCGCGCCCGAAGGGATTCGAACCCCTAACCTTCTGATCCGTAGTCAGATGCTCTATCCGTTGAGCTACGGGCGCATTATTCAATTTTGCATCCGGGCGGGCCGGATGTGGTGCGGAGGCTCCGGGATTTGAACCCGGGAGGGGGTGTTGCCCCCAACCGCATTAGCAGTGCGGCGCCATAGACCAGACTAGGCGAAGCCTCCCGGGCCCCAAGGTCGCTCGGCGGACAGCGTACAAGGTCGGCTGGGGGCGGGGCAAAGTGCCTACCCCGGAGTGGGGAGGTGGTGCTGTTGGCCAACGCGGTAGGCCTCGGTGAGCAGGGCGGACAGCGCCGGGTCGATGTCGCTCGGGTGGGTGAGGCGGAGGGTGTGCAGGACGTTGCGGGGGGAATACCGCTCGATCTTGCGGAAGGTGGGGTGGGTCGCGGGGCGGGCCAGGACGAGGTGGCCGTCCAGCCAGTGGATGCGGGGGGTGAAGGCGGCGAAGCTCATGCGGACGTGCAGGGCGATGCGGGTCTTTTCCGGGAGGACGGTGACGGGGCCGAGCGCGCGGATGATCTCCAGGATCCGGTCGAAGGTGGCGCGGACCTGGGGTTCTTTGCCGATGAAGTGGGCCTGCACAGAGCCGAGAGGGGCGCAGGTGTGGGTCTGGTGGATGTTGGCGAACGTCCGGCCGCACTTCGGGCACGTCCAGAGCGGACCGCGGGCCATGCCGGCAGGCTAGCGTGGATGGGTGTTCACCACGCGGCCGGAGCTGAGCGGGACGTTCGGGATGGTGGCCTCCACCCACTGGCTGGCCTCGGCGGCCGGGATGGCCGTGTTGGAGGGGGGTGGGAACGCCTTCGACGCGGCGGTGGCCGCCGGGTTCGCGCTGCACGTGGTCGAGCCGCACCTGAACGGGCCGGGCGGGGAGGTGCCGGCGATCTTCGTCACCGCCGGCGACCAGCGGCCGACCGTGCTGTGCGGGCAGGGGGTCGCCCCGGCGGCGGCCACGATCGACCGGTTCGCCGGGCTGGAGCTGGTGCCCGGGACCGGGCTGCTGCCGGCGACGGTGCCGGGAGCCGTCCCAGCCTGGCTCACGCTGCTCCGCGATCACGGCACGCTGGCCCTGCGCGACGTCCTCACCTACGCGATCGGCTACGCCGAGGCGGGGTACGTGCCGATATCCGGGCTGCGCCAGACGGTCGGAGCCGTCGAGGAGATGTTCCGGAAGGCGTGGCCCACCTCCGCCGAGCAGTGGCTGCCGTTACCCGGCCCCGGCGAAGTCCAGCGGAACCGGCCGCTGGCGGCGACCTACCGGCGTCTGCTGGACGAGACGGAGGCGGTCGGACCCGATCGGGAGGCGCAGCTCGACGCCGCCATCACGGCCTGGTCCGAGGGATTCGTGGCCGAGGCGATCGACACGTTCTGCCGCACCCCCGTCCTGGACGACTCGGGTGAACCGCACGCGGGCCTGCTGACCGGCCAGGACTGTGCCGCCTGGCGCCCGAGCTACGAGGCCCCGGTCAGCCTGCGGACCAACGGCTGGACGGTCTACAAGGTCGGGCCCTGGTGCCAGGGACCCGTACTCCTGCAGCAACTCGCGTTGCTCGACGCACTCGGCCCCCTGCCCGATCACGGCAGCGCTGATCTCGTGCACCGGATCACCGAGGTGGCGAAGCTCGCCTTCGCCGATCGGGAGGCCTGGTACGGGGAGGGCTCCGAGGTGTCCGTGGACGAGCTGCTCGCGGCCGGGTACGCCAAGGAGCGGGCCGCGCTGGTCGGCGCCGAGGCCAGTCTCGAGCTGCGGCCGGGCGCCCCCGGTGACCGCACCCTCCGGCTGCCCCGCTATCTCACCACCCAGCGGCCGGAGGCGGCCTCCGCTCAGCTGGGCGCGCTAGGCGATCCGACGGTGTCCCGGCACGGCACCACCCGCGGCGACACCTGCCATCTCGACGTGGCCGACCGCTGGGGCAACATGATCTCGGCGACCCCGTCCGGCGGCTGGCTGCAGAGCTCGCCGACCATCCCCGCGCTCGGCTTCTGCCTGGGCACCCGGGGACAGATGTTCTGGCTGGAGGAGGGATTGCCGGCGTCGCTGGTGCCGGGCCGGCGCCCACGCGCCACGCTGACCCCCTCGTTCGCCCGCCGCGACGGTCGCCTGCTGGCGTTCGGCACCCCCGGCGGTGACCAGCAGGACCAGTGGCAGCTCGGCTTCTTCCTCAACCACGCGGTGTTCGGGCTTGACCTGCAGGCGTCGATCGACGCGCCGGCCTGGCACACCACGGCATTCCCGTCATCGTTCTACCCGCGCACCACCGTGCCGGGCGGACTCGTCGCCGAGTCGCGGTTGGGCGAGCCGGTGCTGGCCGAACTGGCCCGGCGCGGTCACCGGGTCACGGTGTCCGACGGATGGTCGCTCGGGCGGCTCTCCGCGGTGGCCCGGGACGAGGACGGGTTGCTGCGGGCAGCGGCGAATCCCCGGGGGATGCAGGGATACGCGGTCGGCCGATAGCGGTTCACCGCCGCGCTGGTTCCGGCCCGGTCATGACCCGGCCGCCGATCGCCGAGACCGGGCGACCGTCCACCACGGCGATCACGACCGCGGCGGAAGCGTGGGCGCTGGGAACCGAGACAGTCACGGACACGGCGTCGCGGGTGCGGGGTGAGACCAGCGTGCACGGCACCCGCGGACCGCCAGGCGGGGTGGCCGCGGACGTCCGCACCTCGCTGCGCCGCCAGTCCAGGGTCGCGGCCCGCTCGCCGAGCCATTCCTCGAACGCGCGCACCGAGGGCGCCGCGCGAACGGCCGTGATCAATGCGGTGCGCTCGTGGGCGTCGATCGGCGCCGAGGCGGGCAGGTCCACCCCGGCCAGCCGGGACTCGATCCGGCCGAGCAGAAGCCAACCGGAGGGCCAGATTCGGCCGCTGAACGCGGTGATCACCACCACGGCGGCGGCCAGGCCCAGCGACCACAGCACCGCCTCCGTGCTCCACCAGGTCCCGGCCGGCGAGGTCAGCTCCAGCACGAAGAGTGCGACGGCGAGCACGGCCAAGGCGAGTGCGCGGCCGAACTCCGCGCCGCTCGCGGTCCGGTCGGAGAACGAGGCGAAGCAGCCGCACGAGGTCCCCTTGCGGATCGCGATCCCCACCACGACAACGAATCCGAGGTAGAGCGCGGCGCTGACACCGACCACGGCGACGACCGGCCGGGCGGCGGTGGCCAGCAGACCGGCACCGACGAGCAGCTCGACGCCACCGACGACCGGCGCGGCCACCGCGGCGAACAGCTCCCGCCGGTTGAGGTGTTTGGGCAGCAACCGGTACACCGCATGGGCGAATGCCTTGGGCCGCATCAGTTTCAGCCCGCCGGCCACGATCAGCAGGCCGGCGAGGAGCAGCCCCGCTCCACCCGCGAATCCAGCCATGCGCACATCGTCGCCCGGCCGGTCCCGCTCGGGAAAGGACTGTCCGCCCTGACTGCCCGAAAGGGCCGCCAGGTCCGCCCGATGCGAGAGACCGAACGGCGATGGTCACCCTCCGGTGGCATACCTAGTTTTTGATCACTGGGTCGCAGGCGGACCCAGTCTCAGCTCCGATCCGAGGAGAACCCACGATGGCCGACGAGCAGGTTCAGATCGACTGGGCGCAGCTGCCGACCCTGAGTGCGCACTGGCAGGCGAGCGGCGACGACGCCTATCTGCAGCAGCAGCTCGGCATCGACATGTCCCAGGAACAGTCCCAGGCCCAGGACCAGTCCGTCCAGATCGACTGGGCGCAGCTGCCAACGCTGAGTGCGCACTGGCAGGCGAGCGGCGACGACGCCTATCTGCAGCAGCAGCTCGGCATCGACATGTCCCAGGAACAGTCCCAGGCGTGACGAGAACGCGGAACCGACCCGACAGAAGGAGAACTTACGATGGCATGTGAGAGCGAGTGGAGCGAGGTCGGCGCCGCGCTGGTCGGCTTCGTGGCCGCATGCGCGACGGTCGAGACCGGCATCGGCGCCGTCGCCTGTGCCGCCGCCGGCTGGGCGTACTACAACGCGGTCGTCAAGCTGGACGAGTGCCGAAAGCAGAACGGTCTCGCCGCCATCGACCCGTCCGTGATCAGCAACCTGTACGCGGAGGCCCAGCACATCCAACAGGTCGCCGACAACGCTCAGACCGCCATGGCCTGAGCGGCGGACGCGCCTGGGCGCCCCGGCTGGACTCCCCTCAGCCGGGGCGCTCCGGTGTCGCCAGCTCCAGGAACGGCCGCAGCGAGTCCGGGTTGGCCAGTGCGTCGCGGCTCACCGCGCGTTCCGGTGCGATACCGGCGAGGATCTTCTTCACCGGGACCTCGCACTTCTTTCCGTTGAGAGTGCGGGGAATCTCGGTGACCACGATGAACCGGTTGGGCACGTGCCGGGGGGAAAGCGCGCCGCGCAACTCGGTGCGCAGCCGAGGTTCCACAGTGGACAACTCGGCTTCCGGTGCGAGCACGAGGAAGCACAGCAGCTCACCGTCGGGCGTCACGGCACCGGAGGTGTCGATCACGAGCGAGTCGAGCACCTCGTCGAAGCCCTCCACCACTCGGTAGAACTCGCTGGTGCCCATCCGCACGCCGCCGCGGTTGAGGGTCGAGTCGCTGCGCCCGTAGATCACCGCGGAGCCGCGGTCGGTGATCAGAATCCAGTCGCCGTGCCGCCAGATTCCGGGATATGTCTCGAAGTACGCCTCGCGCAACCGGCTGCCGTCCGGGTCGTTCCAGAAGAACACCGGCATCGACGGCATCGGCCGGGTGATCACCAACTCGCCGACCTCACCGGTCACCGGCTCGCCGGTCTCGTCGTAGGCGAACACCGCGGCGCCGAGCGATCGGCAGGACAGCTCACCGAGCCACACCGGAACGTCGGGCGACGAGCCGACGAACGCCGTGCACAGGTCGGTGCCGCCGGACACCGAGCATATCTGCACGTTTCCGCCGATCTCGTCGGCGAGCCAACGAAACCCCTCGGGTGTCAGCGGCGCGCCGGTCGAACCGATGGCCCGCAGCGCGGACAGGTCGAACTCCCTGGCCGGACGCAGGTGCCTCTTGAGGCACGACTGGATGTAGGGCGCGGACGTGCCGAAGTAGGTCACCCGGTGCTGTTCGGCCAATCGCCACAGCGTGGTGAGCTCGGGATGCGCCGGGCTGCCGTCGTAGAGCACGATCGTGCACCCGACGAGCAGGCCGGAGATCAGGAAGTTCCACATCATCCAGCCGGTGGTGGTGAACCAGAAGAACCGCTCCCCCGGGCCGAGATCGCAGTGCAGCGCCAAGTTCTTCAAATGCTCAAGCACGATTCCGCCGTGGCCCTGCACGATCCCCTTGGGCAGCCCCGTCGTGCCGGACGAGTAGAGCACCCAGAGCGGATGGTCGAACGGCACCGCGTCGAACGCCAGCTCGACGCCGACGTTGGGGCGCAACAGATCCGCCCAGCGCACCACCGGGTGTGGGGCGTCGGGTAGGCTCGCGTCCTCGGACAGGTAGTCGATCAGCACGGTGGCCTTGAGACTGGGAATCGACGCCCGGAGCCGTTCCACCGTCGGGCGGACGTCGAACGACCGTCCATTGTAGACATAACCGTCGACGGTGAACAGCACGGTCGGCTCGATCTGGGTGAACCGGTCGGCGACGGCGCGCGCGCCGAAGTCGGGCGAGCAGGACGACCAGATGGCGCCGATGCTGGCCGTGGCGAGGAAGGCGACCAGGGTCGGCGGCGCGTTGGGGGCCAGCGCGACCACCCGGTCACCCCGCCGGACACCCAGGTCCAGCAATCCGGTCCGGACCGCGGCCACCTGCTGGCGCAGCTCGCCGTAGCTCCGCCGGGCGGACGAACCGTCCTCCCGCTCGAACACCACGGCGAGGTCGTCATCGCCCTTGCCGGGCCCTGGCCGCAGCGCGTGCTCGGCGTAGTTCAGCGTGGCACCGGGAAACCAGGTGGCACCCGGCATCGTGTCCGACTCCAGCACCCGGGTGGGCGCGGCGTGGAACCGGACGTCGAGGAACTCCGCCGCGGCGCCCCAGAAGCCCTCGATATCGGTGGTGGACCATCGCCACAGCGCGTCGTAGTCCGGCAGATCCGGCCCGTTGCGCTCACGCAACCAGTCCCGGAACGACGCCACCCTGGTCGCCCGCATCCGCTCGGGATCGGGCTGCCACAACACCTCGGTCATGCCATCAGTTTCTACACCCGCAGCCCGGCGACCAGCTCGGTCAGGCGCCGGCTGAGCCGGCCGGAGTCGCCGGGCGCGCAGGTCAGCCACTCGGCGCCGTCCCGCCGGCGCTCCGCGAAGACCAGGTAGCGGCCGGCCTCGGTGTCGAACCAGTTGAGCACCGGGGTTCGGGTGCGCCGGCCCATCCGGTCGACCGTGTTGGCGGCGAGCTGCCCGCCGCCGCTGCGGGCGGACTCGAGCAGCGTGGACAGCCCGCGCAGCTCGCGCCCGGTGATCCCGCCGGCCCGCAGGGCGGTCTCCAGCGCCAGGTGGCCGCCGCTGGCATAGGCGCGGACGGCCTCGTCGAACAGCGCGGTGGGTAACCCGATCGGATCGCCGGGGCCGGGCTTCTCCTCGGCCACCAACGCCATCACCGCGGCCACCACGTCGCCGCCGCGCACCGGTTCGAGCCGCACCTCCGCGTCGGTCTGCACGAGCAGCAATCCGGCATCGCCGCGCCCGGCCGCCGCGAGGATGCGCTGCTGTTCCCGGCCGGAGAGCAGTCCGTCGATGGTGAACCGGTTGCGGACCAGCAGGACCAGCAGATCCTCCAGCCGGGGGCGCAGGTCGGTGCCGTCGTGCAGGCCGCGGTCGGCGAGGCTCTGCCACACCTGCTCACGCAGCACGGCGCGCTCGTCCGTGGTCGCCCCGAAGACCGGGACGGTGATCGGGTAGGGCCGCTCGCCGAGGCCGAGCCGCTCCCAGACGATGTCGAACTCGACGTGCGACATGCGCACCGCGGTGGTCACCCGGGCAAGGATGCCAGGTTTCACCGCAGTACCAACTGCGCGATGGCGGCGAGGCCGACGACCACGATGATCGCGCGCAACCAGGTGGCCGGGAGCCTGCGGCCGACCCGGGCGCCGAACTGACCGCCGACGATGGAGCCGGCCGCGAGCAGCAGCACCGCGAGCCAGGCCACGTCGGCGACGAACACGAAGACGATGCCGGAGGTCAGGTTGGCGACCGCGGCGAGCACGTTCTTGATGGCGTTGATCCGCTGCAGGGCCTCGTCCATCAGGATGCCCATCAGCCCGAGCAGCACGATGCCCTGCGCCGCGCCGAAGTATCCGCCGTAGACCCCGGTGGCGAAGATCCCGAGCAGCAGCGGCAGGCCGCCGTGCGGGTGGCGCTCCCGCGGCCGGGCGGCGAGCCGGCGGGCCAGCCATGGTTGCAGCACCACCAGCACGAGGGCGACGGCGATCAGGGCCGGCACGATCGCTTCGAACGCGCTCGCCGGCAGCACCAGCAGCAGTACCGCGCCGAGGACGCCACCGATCGCGGACGCGGCACCGAACCGCACCAGCCGGCCGGTCTGGCCGACCAGCTCACGGCGGTAACCGATCGCGCCGCTCACCGAGCCCGGCACCAGGCCGAGCCCGTTGGACACGTTGGCGACCACCGGCGGGTAACCCACGGCCAGCAGCACCGGGAAGCTGATCAGCGTTCCGGAACCGACCACCGTGTTGATCCCGCCGGCGAGCACCCCGGCGAGAGCGACGAGGATCGCTTCGAAGGGGGTCACCGCACGCGGGTCCGGGTGTCGGCGAGCGCGGCGTCACTGCTGGTTGCGGGCGGTCGGATGGGACGGGCGCCGGCGTCGAGCGCGGGGTCCGTGATCCGTGCGGGCATGCCGGCATCCTGACATGCCCGCCGATCGGGGGACACTCAGCGGTGGGAGGCCTCGGCGTACGCGGCCACGAACTGCTTCTCGGCCGAGGTGAGATAGGTCTTCAGCACCTTCTCGGCCCGGGTGAAGTCGCCGATCAGCAGCAGGTCCAGCAGCTCGCTGTTGACCGAGATGTAGCGTTCGAAGCTGGTCCTCGGGTCGTCGAGGACGTGCCAGACCAGGCGCAGTTCGGCCCACACCCGGCGCATCACCTCGTCGATCCGCGGGCTGCCGATCATCCCGACGATGGCCTGGTGGAAGCGCAGGTTCGCGGTGCCGACATCGGCCCAGCGGCCCTCCTTCGCGGCGTCCTGGGCGTCGAGCACGGCTTCGTGCAGACGGGTGCGGGCGGTGTCGGACAACTCGGTGACGCCGCGGACGGCCGAGCACTCGATCACTCGGCGGACCTGGTAGAGATCGCGCAGGTCGTCGAGGCCGACCATGCGGACGGTGACGCCGTGGTTGAACCGGTGCTCGAGCAGCCGTTCGTGAACCAGCAGCCGGAACGCTTCCCGCAGCGTGTTGCGCGAGATGCCAAGGCCGGTGGTGATTTCCTCCTCGGACAGCTTCGTGCCGGGCTTGAGCTTGCCGGTTTCGATCTGGTCGCGAAGGATCCCGGCGACCCGTTCCGCGGTGCTGATGCGATCCAGGCCGGCCCATTCGACGCCTGCCGCCACGCGGGCCTCCTCGTCAATTGTTCACTTGCCCCCTGAGCCAACATCCCTCTTGTTCCCTTGTCAAATTGTTCAACAATCCTCTTGTCAGATAGTCACATGTTCCCGTAGCGTCCCTGTCACACACAGCCACCACGTGCGTGAGGAGGGGCCTAATGAGCGAGCGTGCGAGCAGGTCCTCGGGCAGGCCGGCCCACAGGTCGGCGGGCAGGGCGACCGGCAGGTTCTCGGGCGGGTCCTTGAGCAAGTCGGCCGGCAGGTCGACGAGCACTGCCCCGGCGCCGAGCCGGGGAAGCATCGGTTTCGGCCGGCTGCCGGGCTGCGAGGTGCCGGCATGAGCGACGTGACCAGCGAATCCCGGAGCCCCGTTCACGAACCACCCGAACTCCCCGAACGCCGGATGGCGTGGTGGCGAGAGCTGCCCGCGAGAGGCAAGCGCGCGGTCGTCGGCGCGTTCCTCGGCTTCGGCCTCGACTCCTACGACTTCTGGGTACTCCCGCTCAGCCTGACCGCCATCGCCGCCACGTTCGGGCTCAGCGGCGGGCAGACCGGCTTACTCGCCACGACCACGCTGGTCGCCTCCGCGATCGGCGGGGTCGCCGCCGGCGTGCTGGCCGACCGGATCGGCCGGGTTCGCACCCTGATGATCACCGTCATCGCCTACGCGCTGTTCACCGCGCTGTGCGGCCTCGCCCCCAACTACGAGACCCTCCTGGTCTTCCGGGCTCTGCAGGGCGTCGGGTTCGGCGGCGAGTGGGCCACCGGCGCCATCCTGGTCGCCGAGTACGCCACCGCCCGGCACCGCGGCCGCGCGGTCGCGGTGATCCAGAGCTCCTGGGCGGTCGGTTGGGGCGCCGCCGTCCTGATGTACACGCTGGTGTTCAACCTGTTCGACCAGGACGTCGCCTGGCGCGTGCTGTTCCTGACCGGTGCCCTGCCGGCGCTCGCGGTGATCTGGATCCGTCGCCGGGTGGTCGACGCACCGGTCTACACCGAACGCCGCACGCAGGCGGCCCGCGGTTCGCTGAGGGCGATCTTCCGCACGGACCTGTTGCGCACCACCGTGTTCGCCGCGCTGCTGGCGACCGGCTGCCAGGGCGGCTACTACACGATCGCCACCTGGCTGCCCGCCTTCCTCAAGACCGAGCGCGGTCTGTCCGTGGTCGGCACCGGCGGCTACCTGTTCTTCCTGATCACCGGCGCGTTCGCCGGCTACCTCACCGGCGGCTACTTCACCGACCGGCTGGGCCGCAAGAACACCTTCCGGCTCTTCGCCGTCCTCAGTGGAGCGTTGCTACTGCTCTACACCCAGCTTCCGGCCAGCACCGGTTCCGCCGTGATGTACCTCGGATTCCCGCTCGGCTTCTGCGCATCGGCGATCTTCAGCGGGTTCGGCTCGTTCCTCGCCGAGCTGTACCCGAGCCGGGCCCGCGGCGCCGGCCAGGGCTTCACCTACAACTTCGGCCGGGCGCTCGGCGCGTTCTTCCCGGCCGCCATCGGGTTCCTGTCCGGGCAGCTCGGCATCGGCGGCGCGATGGCGTTCGGAGCGTTCGCCTACGCCCTGGCCTTCGTCGCCCTGTTCTGGTTGCCGGAGACCCGCAACGCCGAACTGGCCTGACGGGAGGGACGAATGAGCACCGCCAGCACCGCCCGCGCCGCGTTCCGCGACGGCGTGGTCGCCAGCACCGCCGGCTGGGCACCGGGATTCGTCCAGGCGAACCTGGTGTCCGTGCCCACCGAGGACGCCTACGACATGCTCCTGTTCGCCCAGCGCAATCCCAAGCCCTGCCCGGTGCTCGACGTGACCGATCCCGGCTCGCCGGCCACCGTGCTCGCCCCGGACGCGGACCTGCGCACCGACCTGCCTCGCTACCGGGTGTGGCGGCACGGCCAGCTCGACGAGGAACCGGACCGGGTCACCCACGTCTGGCGGGACGACCTGATCACGTTCCTGATCGGCTGCAGCTTCACCTTCGAAGCCGCACTGGCCGAGGCCGGGGTACCGCTGCGGCATGTCGATGCGGGCCGCAACGTGCCGATGTACGTGACCAACCGGGACTGCCGACCGGCCGGCCGGTTCAGCGGGCCGCTGGTGGTGTCCATGCGACCGGTGCCGGCCGGCCAGGTGGCCACCGCGGTCCGGGTCAGCGCCCAGGTTCCCCAGGTGCACGGCGCGCCGGTGCACATCGGCGCGCCGGAGGAGCTGGGCATCGCCGACCTCGCCCGGCCGGACTTCGGTGAGCCGGTCGACCCGCTCCCCGGCGACGTGCCGGTGTTCTGGGCGTGCGGCGTCACCCCGCAGGCGGTGCTGCTCGAGTCCAAGATCCCGTTTGCGATCACGCACGCACCGGGGTACATGTTCATCACCGACGTCCGCGACATCGCCTACCGGACCGCCGGCTGACCAACGAGAACCACCCGGGGCCGCACCGGCCCCGGGTGGTTCTCGCACTGCATCAGGCCGGTAGCCGGATCCGGTCCCGCGGGCCGGGCGCGACCGGCGCGCCGGAGCCGAGGTGGGCGACCAGCGCGTCGATGTCGAACCCGGGTGCGGTGACCCGGTCGGTGCCGGCGGTGAGCCGGGTGAACCCGTCACCGCCGTTGGCCAGGAAGTCGTTCGTGGTCACCCGGTAGGTCGCTGCCGGGTCGATGGGCACGCCGTTCAGGGTCATCCCGGAGACCTTGTCGCCGGGCGTCCTGGTGCTGTCCCAGACGTAGCCGAAGCCGACCGACGGCTGCAGGATGCGCTGGACGGTCTGCCCGCCGAAGCCCACGAACTGCTGCTCGAGCACCTCCTTGAGCTGTGCCCCGGTGAACGTCTGGGTCACCACCAGGTTGTTGAACGGCTGCACGGTGAACGCCTCGCCGTAGGTGACCTGGCCGGGTGCCTCGCCGCCGGGCGAGAAGGCGAAGCTGAAGTCCGCCCGGATGCCGCCCGGATTCATCAGCGCGATCTGGGCGCCGGCCGATGCGGTGTACGCGAGCTGGGCGTCGGCGATCACGTCACCCAGGGCGCTCTCACCGGCCGGGGTCGCGGCCCGGGAGATGTCGCCGGTGACCGCGCCGACCACCCGGTTGGCGATCGGGGCGACCGCGGTGCGGTACTTGTCCACGATCGTCCTGGTGCTCGCGTCGACCAGGTCGGGGTTGCGGATGAAGTTGCCGGAAGCGTCCCGCGCCCACGAGCCGTCCGGCAGCCGCACGCCGTTCTCGACGATCACGTTCCGGGCCGAGATGCTGGCGAACTGCCTGGTCCGGCGGTCCAGCGTGAAACCGATGTCGGTGATCAGCGTGCCGTTCGAGCCGGCGCTGGTGACCACCGAGTTGGCGCCGGAGGAGTTGGGCAGCGCGCAACTGTAGAAGCGGTGCGTGTGACCGGACACCACCAGGCCGTATTCGGGCCGCAGCCCGGCGACGATCTGCGCGATCGGCCCGGTGAAGTTGGCGCAGTCGGACGGGTCCTGCACCGGGGGCGGCGGGTTCTGCTGGCCGCCCTCGTGGACCAGCAGCACCATCGACTTGATGCCGAGCAGGCGCAGCAGCTGGGCGTAGCTGTTGGCGGTCTGCACCTCGTCCAGGAACTCCACGTTCTGGATGCCGGCCGGGTTGACGATGGTCGGGGTGCCCTCGAGCGTCATGCCGACGAAGGCCACCGGAACGCCCTGCACGATCCGGATGTCGACCGGAGCCAGGATCGGCAGCCGGGTGCGCTTGTCCACCACGTTGGCGGACAGGTAGGTGAAGTCCGCGCCGGCGAAGCCGTCGCCGTCCTGGCAGCCGTCCACCGGGTGGCAGCCGCCGCGCTGCAGCCGCTTGAGCTCGGTGACGCCCTCGTCGAACTCGTGGTTGCCGACCGAGGTGACCTGAAGGCCGAGGTTGGACAGCGTCTCGATGCTCGGCTCGTCGTGGAACGCGGCGCTGATCAGCGGGGTGGCCCCGACCAGGTCGCCGGCGCCCGCGGTGATCACCTTCTCGCCGGCCGCCTCGCCGGCGGCGCGCAGCCGCTGCACGTGCGTGGCCAGGTACTCGACGCCGCCGGCCGGGGTGCCGTTGACCAGGCCACCGCTGCCGATGGGGGGCTCGAGCGCGCCATGGAAGTCGTTGAAGGAGAGGACCCGTCCCTTGGCGACGCCGCCGTGACCGGTGCTGTAGTTCACCAACACGGGGGACATGGGGGTCCACTGGTCGGGTTGCGGGGCGGGCGAGGGTGCCGACACGAGCGGTACCGCCACCAGGAAACCTGCCGCTACGGCCGGTGCCACCGAGCGGCGGAGTAGGGATCTGACTTGCAACACGTTCTAGCCTCCATCACCCGGGACGCACGACAGGGATGCATCCTGCCTCCCGATACCCCCCAATGCCTAGCCTCCAGATGGCGGGGGCGTCTCAACCAGACGAATACGCGGTTTCTCCTCGCCGGTTGCGTCCGATTAACCACCCGGGTCGGCGGGTATGCGGTGGGCAGCGAGATCCGCTGAAGAGAGGAGGACGATCCGATGGGCGAGCACGGCAACAGCGGCCCGGCCGAGGGCGTCAAGGGCGTCGTGGAAGGCGTCAAGGGCAAGGTCAAGGAGGCCCTCGGCGTGCTGACCGGCAACGACGCGATGGAGCGCGAGGGGGAGGCGCAGCAGGACAAGGCACAGGCCCAGCAGGAGGTGGCCGAACGCGAGGCGCAGGCCGAGAAGGCACGCGCCGAGGCCGCGATGCACGAGGCCCGCGAGCGGTCCGAGCAGCAGCGGTCGTGACGATGTCCGTCTCGGTGGAGAAAGTGCTTGCGGACGCCCGGTTCCCGGCCGACCGCAACGAGTTACTGACACACGCGACCAAGCATCAGGCCGCCGGCGAGACGCTGGCCGTACTCGCCGCGCTGCCCGATCGCCGCTACGCGACCCGGCGCGAGGTGACCGACGCGATCATCCCGGCGGAGCCGCCCGGCGGACTGCGCACGGCACTTGGTGCGCTGCTGTCGCTGGGCACCGCCATCGGAGCGGCCCGCACGGTGTTCCGCCTGGTGCGGGCACCCGCGATGGGCCCGGTCGGCCTGATCATCGCCGCCGCGCAGGCGGCGACCGCGCTGGTCGCGGCGGCTCGGGCGGTCGGACGATGGCGGGCCGGACGCCGACGCCGGTAATCCCGCGTTGTCGGTCGGTCCCCGTACCCTGACGGCGTGTGCCGAAACATCACGACGCTGCGCGGGCTGGAGCCGGCCGCGACGGCCGAGGAGATCGAGGCGGCGGCCCGCCAGTACGTCCGCAAGGTCAGCGGCGTGCAGTCGGTCTCGGACGCCACCCGGGAGGTGTTCGAGGCCGCGGTCGCCGAGGTGACAGCGGCGACCACCCGCCTGCTCGCCGCCCTCCCAGAGCGCCGCCAACCCCCCACGACCGTCCCCCCACTGCGCCGCCCCGAAGTGCGCGCCCGAATCGCCGCCCGAGCGGCAAAAGCCCAGACCTAACCCGTCGACCGTTCGGTAGACGCGCGGTCCCGACGACGTCGCTGTCCAGGTCGCCGCCGGTTGTCGGTGCTCGCGGGCGTGCTCTCCGGATTACCGGCCCCGCGTGACCGGAGCGCCGCGGCGATGCTGGCCGCCTCGACCGTGGCTTCCAACCTCCGCGCAGACCCCGCTCCGATCGCACGTTTCCCGCGCGTCGACCGCGACCCGGCGTTCCGACCTGATCCAAAGACGCTCTGTCCGCCTCCCCCGCCCGCACCCGCGCCGTGGCCCCGAACCTACCTCGTCGCCGCCACTGACTCGTAAGTCGCGCATACGAAACCCCAGATCCACAGTCGACGGACCGTGACTTGGACCTAGTCGCCTTGAGCGGAAGAGACTGCGCGGTATTCGCCGGCCTGGCGGATCCGTGCGTTTCAGCTGCTCAGCCAAAGCGGAGGCGGAGGGATTTGAACCCCCGGACCCGTGAAGGTCTCCTGTTTTCAAGACAGGTGCATTCGGCCGCTCTGCCACGCCTCCATGGGGGACAAGGGTAGTCAGTGGATCAGTTGAGTTGGTCCAGGTGTTTGTGGACGCGTTCGAAGATGGCGGCGAGCAGCTCCTGCTCGTCCTGGGTGATCAGGTCGACGAGGTGCTCGCGGACCCCGTTGACGTGGGTGGGGGCTGCGGCGCGGAGCTGCTCCATGCCCTTGTCGGTCAGCTCGGCCATGACCCCGCGGGCGTCGTCGGCGCAGTCGACCCGGCGCACCAGGCCGGCCTTCTCCATCCGGGCGATCTGGTGCGACAGGCGGCTCTTGGACGAGGCGATCCGGCCGGCGAGCTGGGTCATCCGCATCCGCCAGTCGGACCGCTCGGAGAGCTGTACCAGCACCTCGTAGTCGGCGATCGTCATGCTGTGAGCGTCCTGCAACTCACGGTGCAGCTGTTGGCGCAGCAACTCGGTGCCGAGGATGTAGGCACGCCACGCCCGCATCTCGGCCGGATCGAGCCACCGGGGCTCGGTGCTCGCAGAGGTCACATCACAAGGTTAAGCGGTTAACTCACAGGATCCTCCGAATTACCCGACCAGGGCACCGCGCCGCCGCCCGGTCGGATGTCCGCTTCGGACAGTGGCAGCGGATTTCACCAGTTCAGGACCGGTGAGAAGCTTGTGACACGACTCCGCTCAGGGCATATTTGATGACGACGGCTGGCCCGATGCGAACCGGGCGCACCGGCCGGAGCACCCAGATCGCAGCCGGTCCGTCGAGAGAGGATCAGGTGGTGCCGTGGATGAGCTGAACACCGGCGTAGTGGTTGACGAAGAGCTGCAATCCCGCGGCTGAGGCGAGACCATCGAACCAGCCGTGATCGCGAACAGCGGGTAGCCGGGTCTACGAGTGCACGTGTGCGCCCACGCATCTCTCGTCGTGCACGTCGACGATGTTGAGCCCCTCGTTGGGTGACGTCTCAGACGCACTGGTGGGGTTCCACGCCGGCCCGGTCGGCCGCGTTAGCCACTACGTAACGCTATGACACCTGGGTGTGGCCGCCATGGGAGCACGCCACACCCAGGTGCTTTTTGCGTGAACTCACACGAACGGGTGACAGGCCTTAAGGTTCAGATGTGGAGTTCAACGAAGACGTCTCACTCGATACCTCGCAGGTGGAGGACCTCCGCGGCTCAGGTGGTGGGGGCATCGGCAGCCGGGTCGCGCTCGGTGGCGGTGGCCTCGGCATCGTCGGCGCGATTCTCTACTTCGTCCTGTCCCAGTTCGGCGGGGTGGGGGCCGGCGTACCGCTGAGCACCGGCGACGTGGCTTCCGGCGAGCGGGTCAACAACACCGAACTGGCCAGCGAGTGCAAGACCGGCAAGGACGCGAACACCAACCACGACTGTGCGGTCGTGGCCATCATCAACTCGATCCAGGCCTACTGGGAGGACTCGTTCGCCCGCGCGAACCTGACCTACGAGCCCGCGCCGACCAACTTCTTCCGCGGCGGGGTCAACACCGCGTGCGGCAGCGCCACCTCGGACGTGGGGCCGTTCTACTGCCCCGGGGACTCCGAGGTGTACATCGACCTGGCGTTCTTCCAGGAGCTGACCTCGCGCTTCGGCACCCAGGGCGGGACCTTCGCCGAGGCCTACGTGCTCGCCCACGAGTACGGCCACCACGTGCAGAACCTCCTCGGTACGTCCAACCGGGTCCGCGAGGGCAGCGGCCCCAACTCTGACTCCGTGCGGCTCGAACTTCAGGCCGACTGCTACGCCGGCGTCTGGGCCAACCACGCCACCACCACTCCGGTGGACAAGGGCGGCAAGCCGCTGATCCGGACCATCACCGAGAACGACATCGCCCGTGCCCTGGACACCGCGGGCAAGATCGGCGATGACTACATCCAGCGTGAGCTCGGTGGCGGCCGGGTGGACGAGAGCCAGTTCACCCATGGCAGCTCCGCCCAGCGCGAACGCTGGTTCAGGATCGGCATCCAGAGCGGCGACCCCAACTCCTGCAACACGTTCGACACCAACAACCTGGGCTGAGCCTCGGGGCGCGGAAGCGGCGATTGGCCGCGCTCCGATCGGCGACACAGCTGCCGGAATCGGTGATTCGGTTACCGGGTTCGGCAACTCGCGGGCAGGGCAAGGCTGGGGTCCGGGGTTCCCACGGGAGCCGCCGGGAACCCGACCAATGTGGTCAACACTGGCCGCCTGGGTAAGTTGTGGTGCTGGGTGTCGGAGACGGCGGCCCGGGTGCCCGAACGGCAACTCGCGGGCTGGCGAGGCTGGGCCCGACGTTCCACGGGAGCGGCCGGGGACTGACCAATGTGGTCACCTTGGCCGCCTGGCAAGTTTGTGGGCCTGGAGTGTCCGAGACGGCAACTCAGGTGCCGGGAACAGCAACTCGCCGGACCGGAGACGGCGACACGGGTGCCCGAAACGGCAACTCGCGGCCAGGGCAAGGCTGGGCCTGGGGTGCCCACGGCACGGCCGGGGACCGACCAATGTGGTCACCTTTGGCCGCCTGGGCAAGTTGTGGGGCTGGGTGTCGGAGATGGCGGCCCCCGGGTGCCCGAAACGGCAACTCGCGGGACCGGAGACGGCGACACGGGTGCCCGAAACGGCAACTCGCGGGCTGGGCAAGGCTGGGGCCTGGGGTTCCCACGGGAGCCGCCGGGGACCGACCAATGTGGTCCCCATTCGCCGTCTGGGCAAGTTGTGGTGCTGGGTGTCGGAGATGGCGACTCGGGTGCTCGAAACGGCAACTCGCCGGACTGGAGACGGTGGCTCGGGTGCTGGAAACGGTGGCGCGAGGTTGTGTTGGTTGCGGTGGAGTGGGGATGGGGATGGGACGGAGATGAGAAAGGACGCCTTCTGGGGGGAAGGCGTCCTTCTCGTTGGGGTTGGGGGTTATTGGGTGATGAAGTGGTGGTCGTTGTCGTGGGGGCCGGCGTTGAGGGCGGCGATGGTTGCGGCTAGGCGGGTCTTGGCGTTGGTGGCCTTGGACATGGCGACCGTGCGCGCGGAGGCGTCCGGCGGGATGCCGTTGATGTCCTCGGTGCTGATCGCGTAGGTCGCGGCGACCCAGGCCATGGCGTCGGCGTTGCTGTCCAGGGCGACGCGGTCGAGGTTGCCGAGGTTGTCGCAGGCCTGGTGGTAGCACGGGTCGTAGGAGAGGCCGGCGACGCCGCCCCACTTCTCGGCCTGGGCTTCGGTCTTGACGCCTTCGGCGCCGGTGAAGAGACCGCCGGCGGGGATGCCCTGGTTGATGAACTCGCCGTAGTCGGAGCGGCCGGTGAAGTCGGTGCCTTCGGTCTCAACGCCGGTGGCGGTGAGGAAGTCGACGAAGGCACCTTCGATCTGGGCGGAGCCGAACGGACCCGGCCCGGCGCCGACGCCGTCGGAGTTGTCGCCGTCGTAGACGAACCGCGCCGCGTTCGGCGAGCCGATCATGTCGAAGTTCAGGTACAGCGCGATGTTGAGCTGCTCCTCGAAGTCGAGCGAGGTCACGTAGAACTCGGAGCCGATCAGACCGAACTCCTCGGCGCTCCACCAGGCGAATCGGACCGCGTTGTTCACGCGGGGCCGGCTGCCCAACTGCAGCGCCGTCTCCAGCAGCGCCGCGCTGCCCGAACCGTTGTCGTTGATGCCCGGTCCGTCGACCACGCTGTCCAGGTGCGCTCCGGCCATCACCACGTTGTCGTGCCGGCCGGTCTGCGTCTCGGCGATCACGTTGTACGAGGTCCGGTCCTCGCGCAGGGCGCGCAGCTCGAGCGTGGTGCTCGCGCCGGCCTGGGCGATCAGTGCCTCGCCGGCGGCGGTGGTGATGCCGCCGGTCGGGATCCGGCCAGCGGCCGGGTCGCCGAGCGTTCCGGCCAGCGGGCCGGGGGCGTTGTTGTAGATGATCGCGCCGACCGCGCCGGCGTTGGCGGCGTTGGCCTGCTTGATGGCGAACGTGCAGGCGCCGCGCTGGACCAGCACGATCTTGCCGGCCACGGATGCCGGGAAGTCCGCCGCCTCACAGCCCGGGGTGCCGTCCGACGGGATCACCGCGAGCGGAGCGGTGATTCCCCCGACCGGCGTGGACGGGCTGTAGGTCATGATGTCGATGTCCACGGCCGTGCCGGCCACCGACAGCGACTCGGCCAGCGTCTGCGTGAAGACGAAGGGGAACTCCTGCCGGGTCACGACGAATCCGGCGGTCTCCAGCTTGGTCGCGATGTATTCGGCCGACGCCTCGTGTCCGGGGCTGCTGGCCACCCGGGTGCCGTTGCCGCCCACCCGGTCGGCGAACCGCTGGAAGGCGATCAGATGCCGGTTGATCTGGCTGATCGTCACCTTGCGCGCCAGGTTCCTGGCGAGCGCCGGCCCGTCCGGCAGCTCCGCCTGGGCCGACGCTGGTACTGCTGTGAATACGAGGCCGGCGGCCGCCGCGAGGCCGGCAACCACCAACTTTCGTGAGGTCGTGAGAGAGGGCATGTAGCTTCCCCTTCATATCGGGTCGGTTGCCGGTGGTCGACCGCCCCGATCCCGATCGCCACAAAACCGGCGATGGTCACCCTTTCGACATAATCGCGCCTGGTCAATACCTCCTTTCGTACTGTTATTCGTCGGGTGCCGGATGCGTCCCGTTAGGGTCGGGCCATGCACGCGATCACGATGACCGAGCCGGGCGGACCCGACGTCCTGACCTGGGCCGAACGGGACGATCCCGAGCCGGGCCCCGGCGAGGTGCTGATCGATGTCGCGGCGAGCGCGGTGAACCGGGCGGACCTGTTGCAGCGCCAGGGGTTCTATCCGCCACCGCCGGGCGCGCCGGACGTGCTCGGGCTGGAGTGCTCGGGCACGATCGCCGCGCTGGGGCCCGAAGTTTCGGACTGGACGGTCGGCGAGCCGGTGTGCGCGCTGCTGGCCGGCGGCGGTTACGCCGAACGGGTCACCGTGCCCGCGGTCCAACTGATGCCGGTGCCCGCCGCGATGGACCTGGTGACCGCGGGCAGCCTGCCGGAGGTCGCCTGCACCGTCTGGTCGAACCTGGTGCTGGTAGCTCGTCTCGGGGTGGGCGAGGTGCTGCTGGTGCACGGCGGCGCCGGCGGGATCGGCACGCACGCGATCCAGGTGGGCAAGGCGCTCGGCGCGACCGTCGCGGTCACCGCGGGCGATGACGAGCGGCTGGCCCGGTGCGCCGAGCTGGGTGCGGACCTGCTGATCAACTACCGGGACCAGGACTTCGTGGCCGAGGTGCGCAAGGCGACCGACGGCCGCGGCGCCGACGTGGTGCTGGACAACATGGGCGCGGCCTACCTGGAGCGCAACGTCGACGTGCTGGCCAGGCACGGCCGGCTGGTGGTCATCGGGATGCAGGGTGGCGCCAAGGGTGCGGTGAACCTCGGCGCTCTGCTCGGCAAGTGCGCCAGCGTGACCGCCACCGGGCTGCGTTACCGGCCGGTGCCGGAGAAGGGCGCGATCACCACCGCGGTCACCGAGAATCTCTGGCCACTGATCGAGAGCGGCGCGGTGCGGCCCGTGGTGCACGAGGTGCTGCCGGTACAGCGAGCGGCCGACGCGCACCGCCTGATGGAACAGGGGCACCCGTTCGGCAAGGTGGTGCTGCGGGTCAGCTGAGCTCGGCGACCGCGGCGGCGAGCTGCTCGACCTCGGCCGCGGTGGAGTAGTGGGCGAGCCCGATCCGCACCGCGCCGCCGATCTCGGCGACGCCGAGCGCGGCCAGCACCCCGGCCCTGGTGTCGTCGGGGTACGCGCAGATGCCGCGCTCGGCCAGATGCATGCTGACCGAGCTGGCCTTGGCCTCGGCCACGGTGAACGCGAGCGCCGGGATGCGGCGCATCGCGTCGCCGATCACGGTCACCCCGGGCAGCGCGCGCAGGTCGGTGATCAGCTTGGCCAACAGCCCGGCCTGATAGGACTTGGCCGAGCCGAGCGAGGTCTGCACGCGTTCCCGCCGGGTGCCGGTGGCCGCGTCGTCCAGCATCGCCAGGTAATCCACCGACGCCACCAGCCCGGCGAGCAGCGGGAAGGCGTGCAGGCCGACCTCGAGCCGACCGGCTCCGGTGGCACTCGGGTCCAGCGCGCCCGAGGGCAGCCGGTCCAGCAGGGCGGGGTCGGCGAACGCGAGCGCGCCGACCGCGGGCCCGCCCCACGCGCCTGCGGACAGCGCGATCACGTCGGCGCGGATCGCCGCGATGTCCAGCGGCACGAACGGCGCCGCCGCCGAGGCGTCCACGATGACGAGGGCGCCGCCGGCCCGGGCCACCTCGGTGATCTTGGTCAGGTCCGGCCGGGTGCCGACCGTGCCGGAGCCCGCGGTGACCGCGATCGCCTTGGTGCGGTGCGAGACCAGGCTCTCGTACTGCCAGGCGGGCAGCTCGCAGGTTTCGATGTCGATCTCGGCCCAGCGCACGGTCGCACCGGCCCGCTGCGCGGCGCGCAACCACGGGGTCACGTTGGCCGGGTGGTCCAGCCGGGAGACGACCACCTCGTCACCGATCAGCCAGCCGCTGCCGAGTGCCTCGGCCAGGCGCTGCAGCAGGACCGCGGCGTTGGGGCCGAGCACCACCCCGGCCGGATCGGCGCCGACCAGGTCGGCAACGGCCCGCCGGGCGGCGTCCACGATCGCTTCGGCCCGGTGCGAGGCCGGAAACTGGCCGCCGGGCCCGGAGACCGGCGCCCGCAGCGCGGTGGAGACCGCGGTGGCCACCTGCTCCGGCACCTGCATGCCGGCGGCGGCGTCCAGGTGAATCCACCCGTCCCCCAGCGCGGGAAACAGCCCGCGAATCCGAGCGACGTCGAACGCCATGCAACACACCGTAGAGTGACAGTGCGAATCCGCGCCCGCTGGGTCCGGACGCACCTTAAGATCGCTCGGCACGTACCCGATGAGGCCAGGATGGAGCAGATGAACCAGCCCAACGGCGGCGGCGAGCAGCCGCAGCACGTGGTGGTGGTCGGTCCGGACGGCACGCCGCTCGGCGCGACCCGCCTGCCCGGAAGCGAACCGGGTGACGATGAGGAGCGCCGCGAGTCGGTCGGCGACATGGTCGAGCAGCCGGCCAAGGTGATGCGGATCGGCACGATGATCAAGCAGCTGCTCGAGGAGGTCCGGGCCGCACCGCTGGACGACGCGAGCCGCAACCGGCTGCGGGAGATTCACAAGCGGTCGATCAGCGAGCTGGAGGACGGGCTGGCGCCGGAGCTGCGCGAGGAGTTGGAGCGGCTGTCGCTGCCGTTCACCGAGGAGGGCACGCCGTCAGACGCCGAGCTGCGGATCGCGCAGGCTCAGCTGGTCGGCTGGCTGGAGGGGCTGTTCCACGGGATCCAGACCGCGCTGTTCGCTCAGCAGATGGCCGCGCGGGTGCAGCTGGAACAGATGCGTCGGGGGTTGCCGCCGGGTAGTGGCGGGCTGGGGCCGGGCGATCTTCCGGAGGGCGGCCCGCACATCCGCGGTACGGGGCAGTACCTCTGATCAGGAGGCGCGCCAGGTGGGGTCGATCTGCTCGGCAAGGAGATCCCCCAGCAGCAGCATGCAGGCCATGCAGCGGCGACCCTCATCCGTGCAGGTGATCTTGGCGTTCGGCACGCTGTGGTTGCAGATCGCCTCGCCGTACTCGGTGCCGGCCTGCTCGTTGGGGAACGCGTGCACCTGACTGTCGTAGCCGGACAGCCACCACTGGACGCCTACCATGTCCGACCTCCACGCCTGTGGAACGTGCGATCTTCCACAGCACAGTAGACCGCAGGCGCGGGCGATCACGTACCGGCATATGACGAATTCGGGACACGTTTTTTTGCCATTGGCCGCGTTAAGTGTGAACAGCTAACGGACGGTAAGCGAGCCCGACTCCGGACAGTATCACACCCGCGACGGACAGTGGTAGCGCCGCCGGACGCCCCGACCGAATGAGCGTCCACCGACCGTAGGTACGCTGGCTAGCCGTGCCAGCAGCAACGAAGGCTTCCGAGCCGGCCGACACCCAGCCGGTGCCGAACCACGCGCCCAGCCGCAGCTTCGCGCGGGCGGTCCAGGACCTCACCGGGGGCTGGCGCGACCGCGAGCTGTGGAGCCACCTCGGCTGGCAGGACATCAAGCAGCGGTACCGGCGCTCCGTGCTCGGGCCGTTCTGGATCACGATCAGCCAGGGCGTGCTCGCCCTCGGCCTCGGCCTGCTCTACTCGCAGCTGTTCAAACTGCACCTGCCCACGTTCCTGCCGTTCATCGTGACCGGGTTCATCGTCTGGACGTTCATCAGCGGCAGCCTGACCGAGGGCATGGAGACCTTCATCACCAACGAGGGCCTGATCAAGCACCTGCCGGCCCCGCTGACCGTGTACGCGCTGCGCACCGTGTGGCGCCAGACGATCATGTTCGGGCACAACATGATCGTGTACGTGATCGTCATCGTGATCTTCTTCGGTGCCGTGGACCAGCCCTACGGGATGACCACCGGGACCTGCCAGGCCGGATCCACCGGGATCTGCCACCCCGGACTGGGCTGGTACTCGCTGACCGCCATCCCGGCGTTCCTGCTAATCGCGGTGAACGCCGGCTGGATCACCATGTTCCTGGGCATCATCTCGACCCGGTTCCGCGACTTCCCGCAGCTGATCGGCTCGATCATCCAGCTGATGTTCTACCTGACGCCCATCGTCTGGCCGATCGACCAGCTCTACTCCGGCGGCGACCGGTCGTCGGTGTCCTGGGCGCTGCCGTTCGTCTACTTCAACCCCCTCTACCACTTCGTGCAGATCATCCGGGCACCGCTGATCGGCCAGGCCATCAACCCGTGGAGCTGGGTGGTCGTGCTCGGCATTACCGTTGTCGGGTGGGCGGCGACGCTGCTCGTCATGCGCAACTACCGTTCCCGCGTGTCCTACTGGGTCTGAGTGAGGCATTTCGACATGGTCAGCATCGACATCTGGAACGCCTCGGTCGACTTTCCGATCTTCGACGCCAAGACGCGGTCGCTGAAGAAGAAGGTGCTCGGCAAGGTCGGCGGCAAGATCGGCACGGAGAGCCGGGTGCCGATCATCGAGGCACTGCGGGACGTGACGCTGTCGCTCAAGGAGGGCGACCGGCTCGGCCTGGTCGGGCACAACGGCGCCGGCAAGTCCACGCTGCTCCGGGTGCTCGCCGGCATCTACGAGCCGAGCCGGGGCGACTCGCGGATCGTCGGCCGGGTGGCGCCGGTCTTCGACCTCGGCGTCGGCATGGACCCGGAGATCTCCGGCATCGAGAACATCATGATCCGCGGGCTGTTCCTTGGCATGAACCGCCGGGAGATGCAGAAGCGGGTGGACGACATCGCCGAGTTCACCGAGCTCGGCGACTACCTGCAGATGCCGCTGCGCACCTACTCCACCGGCATGCGGGTGCGCCTCGCGCTGGGCGTGGTCACCTCGATCGACCCGGAGATCCTGCTGCTCGACGAGGGCATCGGCGCGGTGGACGCGGACTTCATGACCAAGGCCAGGGACCGGCTGGTGGATCTGGTGAAACGCTCCGGCCTGTTGGTGTTCGCATCGCACCAGGACGACCTATTGTTCGAGCTGTGTGACAGCGCGGTCTGGATGGACGAGGGGCAGGTGAAGATGCGCGGTTCGTTGCGTGAGGTGCTCACGTCGTACAAGGGCAGGGATCCGTTCGCCCACTTGGACGGGGAGTCCCTCGACCGGCTCGGCGTCTCCCCCGCGCTGAGTGCGAACAACGGCGAGGCCTGATGACCGGCCAGGAGCGGCTGGCGGTCGGCGCCGTCGTGGCCGTCGTGGTCACCCGGCACCGCCGGGAGCTGCTCGCCGACTCGCTGAAGATGATCGCCGCCCAGACCCGGCCGCCGGACCACCTTGTGGTGGTCGACAACGGACCGGACGAGCCGGTCGGCGACCTCGTGCAGTCCTGTCCGGTGCCGACCAGCTATCTGCCCTCGCACCGCAACCTGGGCGGAGCCGGTGGCTTCGCGCTGGGCATGCTGCACGCGCTGGCGCTCGGCGCGGACTGGGTGTGGTGTGCCGACGACGACGGCCGCCCTGCCGACGAGACCGTGCTGGACACCCTGCTCACCGTGGCGCAGCGGCGCGGCCTTGCGCACGTGTCGCCGAAGGTGGTCAACATCGAGACGCCGGAGCGGCTGGCGTTTCCGTTACGCCGCGGCCTCACCTGGAAGCGCACCGCCGCCGAGCTGGGCACGGACTTCCTTCCCGGCATCGCCTCGCTGTTCAACGGCGCGCTGTTCCGGGCATCCACCCTTGACGTGATCGGCGTGCCGGACTACCGGCTGTTCGTCCGCGGCGACGAGGTCGAGCTGCACCGCCGGCTGGTCCGCTCCGGGCTGCCGTTCGGCACCTGCCTGACCGCGACGTACCTGCACCCGGACGGGTCGGACGAGTTCAAGCCGATGCTCGGCGGCCGGTTCCACGCGCAGGATCCGGAGAACGAGGTCAAGCGGTACTACACCTACCGCAACCGCGGCTACCTGCTCTCCCAGCCCGGCCTGCGCAAGATCGGGATGCTGGAGCTGGGCCGGTTCGCGCTGTACTTCCTCGGCACCAAGCGTGACCCGAAGGCGTTCCGGGACTGGCTACGGCTGGTCCGCCAGGGACGCCGGGAGCGGTTCTTCCGGCACTGAGGTCCGCTGTGGGCGGATCCGCCCTGGGTGAACTCGCCTTGTCGCCGGTGCGGTGCGCTGGTGTTGTCGGGTGCATGGCTGAACACAACCGCGCCCTCGTCCTGCACGTGACGGGGGCGACCGAACCGCTGGTGTTCGCGCTGTCCGAGAGCGGGGCGAAGAAGCTCGCGCCCCGGCTCGGGCCGCTGCTCAACTCCGGCGGGGTGGACACCCCGGAGCTGGCCGACGGCAGCACCGTGGCGATCAACTTCGGGCACGTGGTGTCCGCGCATCTGGACGATCTGCCGCCGCTCGGACGGGTGTACGGCAGCGTCACCCACCGCAGGCACGGCTTCGCGAAATAGTCCGGCGAACCCCCCGCATCCCGTCCTGATCGGTGTGACACTCTCGGCGAGAAACGCACCAGAGGTAAGGGGTGAGTCCGGTGACGCCGGAGCAGTGGCTGTCGAACTTCGAGGCCAAGATCGCCGAGGTTCAGCAGAAGGCCGCCGAGTTCAAGGAGAACCTCGAGTCGTCCGGGGCGACCGAGTCCTCCGCGGACGGCTCGCTCCGGGTCACCGTCGCGCCGAACGGTGCGCTGACCGACCTGACGATCGCCGACTCGGCGCTGCGCGGCTCCGGCGGCGAGCTGGCCGCGCAGATCATGCGGCTGGCCCGCAAGGCGCAGCGCGCGGCCGCCGTGCACGTTGCCGAGGCGTTCGCGCCGCTGGCCGGCGAGGACTCCGAGTCGCTGCGGATGGTCACCGGTTACCTTCCGCCGGAGGAGGACGAGGATCCCCCGGCCGCCGAGCGCCGGCCGGGTTACGCGTTCACCGACGAGCCCGAGGACGCCGAGCCGCCGGCCCGGCCGCCGGCGGAACCATCGGGCCGTCCGGGTCGTCCACGGTCTACCGCACGCGATGACGATGACGACGAGTTCGGCGGTGACCAGATCTTCGGTCGCCGGGACGAATGGTGACCTGAGGGGGAGAACGCATGCCGGACGGTGCCGCGACCTCGGTGACCCCCACGACGACGGCGACCACCGGCGCCGGGATCGTGGACAGCTACGCCGGACTGGTCAGCGCCATCACCAGCGACGCCGAGTCCGAGGGGGAGCAGGTCTGCGACGTGGCGCTGAGCGCCGTGGGCGTGGTGACCGACACGATCGGGTTCGCCATCGACCCGCTCGGCTCGGTGCTCACCGCGGGCGTCGGCTGGCTGCTCGAGCACATCAGCTTCCTGCGTGAGCCGCTGGACGCGCTGCTGGGCAACCCGGACGAGATCAACGCCAACATCGACCAGCTCAAGTCCGCCGCGCTCGAGATGCACATGATCGCCGAGGAACACCGGCAGGATCTGTCCAGCGTGTCGGACTGGACCGGGACGGCCGCGGACAGCTACCGAACGTCGATGAGCCAGCTCTCCGAGGAGCTGGACGCGCTGGGCTCCACGCTGGACGGGACCGCGGCGGTGGTGGGTGTCTCCGGGATGCTGGTGTGCACGATGCGCGGGATCGTGTTCGACATCATCGCGTCGGTGGTCGCGGAGCTGATCAAGGGCGCGCTGATCGCGCTGGCCTCCTCGGTGATCAGCCTGGGCAGCTCGATCGCCGCGTACTGCGGCTACGCCGGGGCGCGCGCCGCGATGACCGCGTCCAAGATCGCCGGCAAGATCAGCAAGCTGCTCGGCGGGCTGGGCCGGCAGACCGGTCGGCTCGGTGAGTTGGCCCAGGCCATGCAGCGCCTGGCCGACGGCCTCGACCGGTTCGCCATGGCCGGTGACCTGGCCTACGGCGCCTACCAGGGCGCCAGGCCGTACGCCATGCCCCCGGCGGAGCCGGCCCCATGACCGGCCGGCGACGGCACTCGACCGGCGGCAGCAACCAGCACGGCGGCGGCAGCGGCCCGAGCCGCCGGCCGGACACCGACGGGTCCGGCCATCATTCCGGCGGCGGCAACGGCGTCGGCACGGACCTCGGCGGCATCGACACCATGGCCGGCCGGCTGGACGCCACCCGCGGCCGGGTCGACGGCGTCGCGGCCACCGTGAGCGGGGTCAACCTCGGCCCGCAGAGCATGGGCGTGATCGGCTCCGGGTTCGCCGGCGCCGCGCAGTCCCACCTCCGCCACGCCGAAGCCCAGGTCGCCCGCACCACCCGCGCCGTCGAACAGGCCCAACACGGCACCCGCGGCACCGCCGAGGCCTACCGCACCACCGACACCACCAGCGCCGCCAACCTCTCCGCCATCGACACCACCACCCGGCCGCCCGACCCGGCCGGCGCCGCCGGCACCACCCCGAGCGGCACCGCCACCGCCCCGAGCACGCCCGCCGCCCCGCCCACTCCGCCCGGTGGGGGCGGGCCGCCCACCCCACCGCCGGGCGGTCCCGGCGGCGGCCCGCCACACCGGCCCCCCGCGCCCCCGGGTGGGTCGGGCGGACCGGTCTCCTGGCGGGAGGGCCTGAAGAACCACTTCACGCCGGACGAGATGCGGGAGCTGGACACGGCCTATCGCAAGATGGCCGCCGACCCCCGGCGCGGCGAGGTGCCCGGCTCCGGCCAGCTCACCCCGCGCGAACGGGAGTTGGTCGTCCGGGCCCAGCAACTCGTGGTGATCACGCCGGACACCCTGATGCAGAAGGTCCTGCCGCCGGGAGCGCTGGACGACTACCTGGCCGGCACGATCCGGGACAGACCCAGATTCGACGCCAATCAGGTGGGTGGATACGTTGCCCGGCAACAGGATGCCACCCATCTGCGCACCCCGGCCGAGATCATCCAGGGCAACCGGCTGGACTACCAGAACTCGCCGTTCCGCGACACCAGCCGGCCGGTTCACGTGATGGAGTTCCCGGCCGGCAACGCCAGCTACGTCACCCCGTTCGGTGCGCCCTTCGGGGGCGGCAGCGGCACACACCAGAACTGGGGCGTGGTGCAGCGTGCGGCCGACGACATGATCGCCACCGCCGAGTCGCAGGGTCTCCCGCCGGACAGCTACCGGCGTGAGGTGTACCGGTGGCCGTTCTCCGGAATCGGCGTCACGGCCGACGGGGAGATCGGGGTGCCGGAGCGGACGACGCCCTATCACCAGATCCCGGATGGCTCCCGGATCTATGAGTACAGTCCGTCCGGGGCCAAGGTGCTGGTTGCCGAGTACGTCGACTCCGACCGCGGCTGGATGGATATGAGGACCCGATGACCTACCCGCGCAACGAGGTCGTCGCCGTGCTCGCCGGAGTCACCTGCCGGGCGGGCGCGGTCCGTCCTGATGGGACGGTCCGGTTGTCCCGCAAGGGTCCGACACCGCCGAACGACCCTCGGTTCAGCTACGACGAGAAGTGGGACCTGTGGGAGACGGTCGTTCCCGTCGATGCGTGCGACCTGCTCGTGGAGATCAACTCGTTCGCCCGGTACCGAGGTGCGCCGTGCCAGGTGATGTCGATCGGGGACGACGGCCGGGCGCTGGTGTACTACACGGGCGACAACGGTGCCGAGGCCGAGAAGAACGGCTTCGAGCAGACCGATCCCGGCACCTACTCCACCATCGTCCCGGTCGGCGAGTTGTTC
Organism: Actinophytocola sp.; assembly: GCF_035762905.1. Classification (GTDB taxonomy): domain Bacteria; phylum Actinomycetota; class Actinomycetes; order Mycobacteriales; family Pseudonocardiaceae; genus DASYTH01. The sequence continues at coordinate 297,212 of NZ_DASUCC010000097.1, read as the reverse complement.
GACTACCACGAGATCCACCGTGACCTGCTGTTCGAGCGCTGGCGGGCGCGCAGCTTCGGCGAGGCGGTGCACCGGTGAGCGAGCTTGCGAGCGAACCAATGTCACAGGGCGTCCGCTCGCGGCGGATCCGAGCCTGCGAGGACACGACGTGAGCGAGCTTGCGAGCGAACCAATGTCACAGGGCGTCCGCTCGCGGCGGATCCGAGCCTGCGAGGACACGACGTGAGCGAGCTTGCGAGCGAACCAATGTCACAGGGCGAACCGGGCCAGGGTGCGGTGCCCGGTTCGGGCGCACTGACCGAACGCGAGCGCGCGCTGACCGCTCGGGTGCACACGGTGGTGACCGTCGAGCCGGACACGGTTCTGGTCAAGCCGCTGCGGCCGGGCAGCCTCGAGCGATACCTGCACGCCGAGGTCTCCGCCGGGCGGTGGGGCGAGCGGCCGCCGTTCGACTACCGGGTGGCCGGTGGCACCGTGGCCCGCCTGCAGGACCTGGCCGGCCTGCGCACTCCGGCCGACCTGCTGCGTGCGTTCCGGCTGGACTACCCGGGCAGCCCGTTCCGGCCGGACCTGCCGGAACTGCACCTGCTGGCGTTCGCGGCAACCCAACCGGCCCAACTGGTGATCCCGCTTGGCGCGCCGGCGCTGCCCTACCCGCGGACCGGATACCCGCCGAACATGACCGAGGTTCGGGTGGCGGCCCTGCGCATGATCGAGGCGGCGGAGGCGGCCGGAGTGGATCCCAACGCCTACCGGATGGAGCTGAACCCCTGGCCCTACACCGGAACCGGCATCACCGCCGACCCGGAAACCGGGGTTCCGGTTCGGTGGCGGCGCTACGCCCCGCTTCCGGCCGGTGCCGTGATCATGGTGTACCGCCTGGACGGCAGCACCAGCCAGGTGGCGAGCTACCGGGGCGCCGGGTTCGGCTGGAGGGCGGAGCGATGAACATGAACCGACCGCGCACCGGCATCTTCGCCACTGTGGACGGTGTCGAGTACCCGGCAAACTCCTATCCCGAAGGCGGTGCCGTCACGCTCGTCGTCCGGGCGCAGGCGAATCCGAACCCGGACCTGTTCGGCCGGGACACCGAGCACGACGTCTGGGCCGCGACGGTGCCGACCGACCGGTGTGAGCGCATCGTCGAGATCACCTCGATCGCCAACTACCAGGGGCACACCTGCCAGGTGATCGCCATCGACCCGGACGGCTCGGTCGGCCTGCACTACGTCGGCACCGAGCAGGCGGCGGTGGTGCGACACGGCTTCGTGCAGGTCGATCAGGGCACCTGGGCCAGAACGGTTGCGGTGCACGAGATCACCCAGTACCGCGAGCGGCACACGGATTTGATGTTCGACGAGTGGAAGGGCCGGCAGCCGGAGTAGGTCAGCCGTCCAGGGTGCCGTCGAGCGGGGCGCCGGCGCTGAGGTGCGGGGCGATCTTGTTGTCGTACATGGACAAAGCGGCACCGATGGCCATGTGCATGTCCAGGTACTTGTAGGTGCCGAGGCGGCCGCCGAAGATCACGTTGTTGGTGCGGGCTTCGGCTTTGGCCAGGTCGCGGTAGCGCTCGAGCTTGGTGCGGTCTTCCGGGGTGTTGATCGGGTAGTACGGCTCGTCGTCTTCCTTGGCGAACCGGGAGTACTCGCGGACGATCACGGTCTTGTCCGGCGGGTAGGCGGAGCGCTCGGAGTGGAAGTGCCGGAACTCGTGGATGCGGGTGAAGGGGACGTCCTCGTCGGCGTAGTTCATCACCGGGGTGCCCTGGAAGTCGGCGCAGTCGTGCAGGACCTCGGGTTCGAAGTCGAGGGTGCGCCAGCCAAGCCGGCCTTCGGAGTAGTCGAAGTAGCGGTCGAGGGGGCCGGTGTACACGGTGGGGGTGCCGGGCGGGATCTGGTCGCGGACGTCGAAGTAGTCGACGTCGCAGCGGACCTCGATGTTGGGATGGTCGGACATCCGGGTGAGCCAGGCCGTGTAGCCGTCGACCGGGAGACCCTCGTAGAGGTCGTTGAAGTAGCGGTTGTTGAAGTTGTACCGGACCGGCAGCCGGGTGATGATCGACGCCGCCAGCTCCTTGGGGTCGGTCTGCCACTGCTTGGCCGTGTAGCCGCGCACGAACGCCTCGTAGAGCGGGCGGCCGATCAGGGAGATCGCCTTCTCCTCGAGGTTCTGCGCGTCCGCGGTGTTGATCTCCGACGCCTGCTCGGCGACCAGCGCACGGGCCTCGTCCGGGGTGAACGACCGGCCGAAGAACTGGTTGATCAGCGCCAGGTTCATCGGGAACGTGTAGACCTGCCCCTGGTACTTGGTGAACACCCGGTGCTGGTAGCTGGTGAACTCGGTGAACAGGTTGACGTACTCCCAGACCCGCCGGTTCGACGTGTGGAACAGGTGTGCGCCGTAGAGGTGCACCTCGATCCCGGTCTCCGGGTCCGGTTCCGAGTACGCGTTGCCGCCGATGTGCCGGCGCCGCTCCAGCACCAGCACCCGCTTGTCCAGCTGGGTGGCGACGCGTTCGGCGATGGTCAGGCCGAAGAAACCCGACCCCACGACCACCAGATCGAAACCGGCGTAGTTCTCATCCGAGCTCACGGGCACCGAGCCTACTGTGGACAACCCGACGCAACCGAAAGGCCTCCGCGCCGACCGGTCCTCCCGACTCGGTCGGCACGGAGGCCCGGTACCCCCGTACCCCTCCGGCATCCCGCCTCCATGCATGTAGACGCCGTCCCCTACCGCTGCGTTGCCCTGGCGACTCAGATCACATTCCGACCAGGCAGAACCTCGGCGGCCACCCGCTCGAGCACCGCCTCGGACCCGGCGTAGTAGCCGTCCGGTCGCGGCCAGTGCGCGACCACGTCGGTGTAGCCGAGCGCGGCGGCCCGGCCCAGCGCGTCCCGGAAGGACTCCACGCTGGTCAGCGAGTACACCGGCGCGCTGTCCACGCTGAGGAACCGGTCGATCCCGGCGCCGTCCCGGCCGGTCGCGGCCAGCGCGGCATCGAACTGCTCGGCCCGCTGCGCCACCGCGCGCCACCAGGTGTCGAAGTCCGCACCGCGCTCCCCGGTGGTCACCCAGCCCTGACCGAACCGCGCGGCCAGCCGCATCGACCGCGGACCGTTGGCGGCCACCACGAACGGCAGCCGCGGCCGCTGCACACACCCGGGGGCGCTGCGAGCCTGCACCGCCGTGTAGTACTCGCCGGCGAAGTCCGTCCGCTCCCGGGTGAGCAGCGCGTCGGTCAGCTCGACGAACTCGGTGAACCGGTCCACCCGCACCCGAGGGGACAGCTCCGAGCCGCCGGTGACCAGGTTGTCGTAACCGGCGATCCCGCCCGAGCCCACGCCGAGCGTGAACCGTCCGCCGGCGATGTCGTCCAGGGCCAGCAGGCAGCGGGCGAAGCTGACCGGGTGCCGGAAGTTCGGCGAGGCGACCATCGTGCCCAGCCGGATCCGCTCGGTGACCGTCGCCGCGGCGGTGAGCGTGGCCACGGCGTCGAACCACGGCCCGTCCACCAGGTTCCGCCAGCCGATGTGGTCGTAGGTCCACACGTGGTCGAACCCGTACGCCTCCGCCGCCCGCCAGCGCGGCGCGGCCTGCGCCCAACGGTGCTCGGGCAGGATGATGATTCCCACACGCATGGCGGCACCGTAGCGCTCCACCGAACCACCCGGCCCGGCCTGGGAGAATGGTCTGGTGCGCAGACCCAGCCTGATCGCCTCGGACGTGGACGGAACGCTGCTCGACCCGATGGCGCGGCTCACCGACCGCACCGCCGGGGTGATCTCCCGGGTGGCCGCGACCGGCGTCCCGTTCGTTCTGGTGACCGGCCGGCCGCCGCGGTGGATCACGCCGGTGGTGCAGAGCGCCGGGCTGGACGGCTACGCGGTCTGCTCCAACGGCGCGGTGCTCTACGACATCGGCACCAGCCGGGTGGTGGACAGCCACGGCCTCGACCCGATGCTGCTGCACGACGTGACCCACGCGCTCGAGCGGGCGCTGCCCGGGATGCGGGTGGCCGCCGAGCGGGCCAGCCCGGCCCGGGACGTCCCGGTGTTCGTCACCGAGCTCGGCTACCGCAACCCGTGGGGTGACGAGGACGGCGCGGCCGCCGTCCCGCGCGCCGAGGTGCTCGGTCACCCGGCGACCAAGCTGCTGGTCCGGCACGACCGGATGAGCAGCGAGGAGATGGCCGCGGCCGCCATCGAGGTGCTCGACCACGCCGTGGACGTGACGTTCTCCACGAACCACGGGCTGATCGAGTTCTCCGCACAGGGCGTCACCAAGGCGTTCGGGCTGGCCCGGGTCTGCGAGCTGTTCGACGTGCCGGCGCAGGACGTGATCGCGTTCGGGGACATGGCCAACGACGTGGAGATGCTGCGCTGGGCCGGGCACGGGGTGGCCATGGCCAACGCGCACCCGAGGGCGCTGGACGCCGCCGACGAGGTCGCCGCACCGAACTCCGAGGACGGCGTGGCTCAGGTTCTCGAGCGCTGGTTCTAGAGGATGCTTGGCCGATGACCGAACGCCGCACGCTGGTCGTGGTTCGCCACGCCAAGTCCGACTGGTCCGGCGGCGAGCTGGACTACGAGCGGCCGCTTGCCGAGCGGGGTCGCCGGGACGCGCCTGCGCTCGGCGGTTGGCTGGCCGAGCACGTCAAGACGCTGGACCTGGTGGTGTGCTCACCGGCCACCCGGGCACGGCAGACCTGGCAGCTGGCCGGCGCGCGGCTCGATCCGCGGCCGTCGGTGCGGCACGACGAGCGGATGTACGGCGCCGGTCCGACCGAGCTGCTGACCGTGCTGGCCGAGCTGCCGGACGAGATCGAGCGGGTGGCGCTGGTCGGGCACAACCCCGGCCTTGCCGACCTGGTCGCCCGGCTGTCCGGGGAGCAGCGCGAGCTGAAGACCGCCGCGGTCGCGGTGCTGAGCTGGCCCGGGTCGTGGGTCGACGCCGAGTTCAGCACCGCGACCGTGGACGCCTACGCCACCGTGCGCGGCTGAGCCGCGGTCAGGCGTCGTCGCCGGTGGCCCGGCGCAGCGCGATCGGCGCCCCGGCGAGATCCTCCTCGTTGCACAGCAGCTTGACGTCGTAGTACGGGGAGTCCTCGCTGTCGTCGTAGTCGAGGTGGATGGCGATCACATCCACCGGTTCACCGAGCCACTCCTGGGTCTGCCGCAGCCACGCCGCCGAGCGCTCCAGTGCGGTCGGCAGGTCGTCGTCGCGGAACTCCACCGGGCGATAGGGCACGCCGTAAACCTGATCGCCCTGGTGTGGCGGGCGGGGCAGATCGACGGAGACACCGGCGTCGTCGAGTTCAAGGGAGATGGTCTGGGACTGGTTAGCGAGCTCGCTCACAGGGGAAGCGTCTCCCAGCCCGTGATCCCTCGCAACCCCCGCTCAGCTGTCGAAGACCTTGCGCCACGACTCGACGGAGGTCAGTTCCGGCACCGCGGCCCGGTAGGTCTCCACCAGGTTCGGCCACTCCCGGGCCAGCGTCCGGTAGTTGCGCACGACCCGGCGGGCCAGCTCGCGGAACAGCTCCGGGTCCCGCTTGCGGAACGCCACCCCGCTGCCGTCCGGGTTGGAAACGGTGGCGCTGTCCAGGTTGCCGAGCAGGTACCACAGCGCGTTCCCGGCCGGGACGTTGACCTGCGGCCGCTCGGTGGCGACCGGCTGCGGGGCGCCCAGGTTGTGCAGCAGCGCCTTGGCCGCCCGCACGCTCTTGCGCACCGGGTCGCCCGGCGGCCGCAGCAGCGCCTCGGTGCGGACCATGTCGAAGGTCGGCGCCGGGAACTCCTGGGCGGAGGGCAGCACCCGGGCGTCCGGGTACTGCCGGCGGATCTCCTGGATCTCCGGCAATACGGTGCCGAGCAGGTCGAACAGCCGGTCCGGCCCGGCCAGGAAGTCCTCCACCGCCTTCTGCTCGATCGCCACCGTGGAGTACTCCATGGACAGCAGCCGGCCGAGCGCCATCCGCAGGCCCTGCTTGAGCAGCGTGCGGCGCATGTCGTACGGGCTGTGCAGGGCGGCCATGATCAGTCGGTTGCGCAGGTGGAAGTATGCGGTCCAGTCGGTGGCGTCGTTCTTGTCGGTCCACGGCATGTGCCACACCGCGGCGCCGGGCAGGCTCACCGTCGGGAAACCGGCGGCCAGCGCGCGCAGCGAGTACTCCGCGTCGTCCCACTTGATGAACAGCGGCAGCGGCAGACCGGTGCGCTGGACCACCTCGCGCGGGAACAGGCACATCCACCAGCCGTTGTAGGTGGAGTTGATCCGCTTGTGCAGCTCCGGGCTGGTGCGCAGCGAGCTCTGGCCGAAGTCGTGGTCCACCACGGCGTCCGGCGCCGGCCGCCACAGGCAGGACCCGAGGTCGACGATCTCGCCGGTGGTGTGCAGCCGGGCCTTGGCCTGCAGGTTGAGCATGTGCCCGCCGACGATCACCGGCGCCGCGGCGGCCCTGGCGAACGCGTTGGCCCGCAACACGCTGTCCGGCTCGAGCACGATGTCGTCGTCCATCAGCAGGATCTGCTCGACGTCGCTGTGCTCGAGCGCCTCGTACAGCGCGCGGGTGAAGCCGCCGGAGCCGCCGAGGTTGTCCTGCTCGATGACCTGCAGCCGGTCGCCGAGCGCCGCGGCGGCCTCGGCGAACCGCGGATGTGCGGAGATCTTGCGGTCCCCCTGGTCGGCCACGTAGACCCGGCTGACCACGGCGAGCACGGCCGGGTCCTCGCCGAGCGCGAGCAGCGTGGCCACGCAGTCGTCCGGCCGGTTGAACGTGGTGGTGCCGATGGCCACCCGCTGCCGGGTCAGGTCCTCGGTGGCCAGCCACGCGGCCTCGGCGATCTCCAGCCGGGTGTCGTCGGTGAACGCGTCGAACCAGATCCAGCCGCCGTCCTCGAACGGGCGCAGGCTGATCCGGAACTCCAGGGTCTGCCAGTCCTCGCCGGCCGGCACCGCGCGGCCCTGCAGGTGCACCACGTCGCCGTTGGGCTTGGACCGGTAGACGTCGATCCGGCCGGCGCCGCGCACGTCCATCCGCAGCACCACCTCGTCGATCCGGGTCCAGCGCTTCCAGTAGCTGGCCGGGAACGCGTTGAAGTACGCGGCGAACGACACCCGCGCCGACGGCGGCACGGTCACCGCGCGCCGGGACGAGACGTGGCTGTGCACGTGCTCCGGCTCGTCGAGGTAGAGCGGCCGGACGTCGAGCGGGTCGGTGTCCCTCGGCAGGATGACCCGCTGCAACACGCGGTCGGCGCTGGCCGGGTTCGGGCTAACCAGATCGTTCACAAGGCGTCACTGTAACCTGAGGCCCCCGTAGCGAAAGGCACGCATGACCGCGGTGACCCAGTGGTTACGCCGGGTGCTGGTGACCGGCGTGCTCGCCGGAGCCGTCCATCAGCTGATCGTGCGGTGGCCCGAGGTGTCCGGCACGCTGCTGGCGCTGCCCTTGCCGAGCGTGCTGGTCTCCTTCCTGCTGGTGCTGGCCGCGGTCCTGCTCGGCCCGTTCATGTGGCAGACGGTGCTGCGGGACCTGGGCACCGCGTCCCGGACCCGGGACGCCTCGATGATCTTCCTGGTCGGTCAGCTCGGCAAGTACGTGCCCGGCTCGGTGTGGTCGTTCCTGGTGCAGATGGAGCTGGCCAAGGCCGCCGGGATCACCCGGGTGCGGGCGTTGACCGCGTCCGTGGTGGCTACCGGCATCGGCATCGTCGCCTCGCTGCTGTCCGGTTTCCTGGCCCTTCCGGTGCTGCTCGTAGAGCACCGGGAGTACCTGTGGCTGTTCGTGTTGCTGCCGGCCGGGCTGGTCCTGCTGCATCCCCGGCCGCTGACCTGGCTGGTCTCGCGCGGCCTGCGGCTGCTGCGCCGGCCGCCGCTGCCGCACCCGCTGACCCCGGGCGCGATCGCCCGCACGCTGGGACTGGGGCTGGCCACGTTCGTCCTGCTCGGCCTGCACCTGTGGCTGCTGGCCGACGCACTCGGTTCGCCCGGGATGCGCGGCCTGATGCTGTGCACCGGCGCCATGGCCCTGGCCATGACGGCCGGACTGCTCGCGTTCTTCCTGCCGTCCGGGATCGGCGCACGCGAGGTGGTGCTGGTCGCGGCGCTGGCCAGCGTGCTGCCGGCCGGCACCGCGATCGCGCTCGCGGTGGTGTCCCGGGTGATGTTCACGGTGGCCGACCTGGCCTCCGCGGGGGTGGCCACGCTGCTCGCCCGGCCGCGCCGCCGCGACGATGCGGCTCACCCCGTCGCCGCGACCTGACCGATCGCGTTCAGGAGGGTTCCGTTGCATATCGCCGTCGCCTACGACTGCCTGTTCCCCTACTCCACCGGAGGCGGCGAGCGGCAGTACCGCGTGTTCGCCGAGGAGTTCGCCGCGGCCGGCCACCGGGTCACCTACCTGACCCGGCAGCAGTGGGACGGCGCCCCGCCCGGCGGGGAACCCTTCGACATCAAGGTGATCAGCACCGACCGGGAGCTGTACGACGAGACCGGGGCGCGCACCCTCGGACCGGCGATCCGGTTCGCCCGCGGCCTGTACCGGCACCTGCGCCGGCACCGCGACTACGACGCCGTGCTGGTCAGCGCCATCCCGGCGACCAACGTGCCGGCGGCAAGGGCGGCACTGATCGGCTCGCCCGCGGTGCTGGTGGTGGACTGGCTGGAGGTGTGGCGGCCGGCCCAGTGGCGGGAGTACAAGGGGCCGGTGGCCGGTCGGGTGGCCACCGCGATCCAGCGGATTGCGGTGCGGTTCAGCCCGATCGCCAGCTGCCACTCACAGCTCAACGCGCGCCGGCTGACCGAGCTGGGGCTGCGCTCGGAGCCGGTGGTGAGCCCGGGTCTGATCGACGGCCAGTGCGGTGGGCGGCCGGTGCTGACCGCCACCGAGCCGCCTCGGGTGATCTACGTCGGGCGGCACATCCCGGACAAGCGGGTGGAGACGCTGCCGGCGGCGATCGCGGTGGCCCGGGACCGGATTCCCGAGTTGACCGCGACGATCTACGGCGAGGGCCGCAGCCGCGCGGCGGTGCGGGCCGAGATCGCCCGGCTGGGGCTCGGCGCGGTGATCGACACACCCGGGTTCGTCAGCCAGGAGGAGCTGGATGAGGGCATGCGCACGGCCGCGTGCCTGGTCAACCCGTCGGCCAGGGAGGGCTACGGCCTGGTCGTGGTCGAGGCGTGCGCGCAGGGCACCCCGGTGGTCCTGGTCGAGGGCCCGGACAACGCCGCGCTGGAGTTGGTGGCGGACGGGGTCAACGGCCGGATCGCCGGATCGGTCGCGGCACCAGTGCTCGGCAACGCGATCGCCGACGTGGTGGCCGCCGGCCCGGCCCTGCGCAAGAGCACCGCGGAATGGTTCCAGCAGGCCAGCAGGACCAGGACGATCCGAGCCGCGGCCACCCAGTTGCTCGGGCGGATCCAGGCCGCGGTCAGCTCGGGAAAGCGCTAAGCGTCACCGGGTCTCGGTGCCGATCAGTACGGCGTTGGCGTTGCGGAAGGGGTGGCCGTACTGGGCGCGCAGGGCCTCGTCGCGATCGGTTTCCTGCCAGTCGTTGGCCGCGTTGGTGCGGACCAGCCAGGTCTCCCGTTGGAAGCCGATCGTTCCGGCCCGCAGTTCCTCGTCCAGCCGGGTGTTCCAACCGATCGGGAGGGTGACCAGTAGCCGCCCGCCGGGTGCCACGCAGGCCTTGGTCGCCTCGATCGCCTTGATCACCTTCTCCGGGGTGCGCGGCTGCTCGTCCCAGCCGACGTGCTCGAGGGTGGAGATGGCGAGCACGGTGTCGAACGGTTCGTCCGGCCGGAAGCCGACGATGTCGGAGTTGATCACCCCGGGCACGGTCTCGTACTTGTCCAGCACGGTGTGCCCGGTGACGCCGTAGTGCCCGAGCACGTTGCCCACCTCGAGCGTGCGGCCGGGGCCGGCGCCGGCGAGGAACCACCTGGCGACCGCGATCTCCACGGTGCGCTCGTTGCGGTAGGCGTTGTTGTACCGGTGCACGGTGTAGGGCAGCGCGGTGCCGCGGAAGGTGAACCGGGCGCGGCGCCTGCGGGCCCGGATGACCGGGAACGCGACCTGGCCGGCGGCGGTCGAGGCGACCAGGCCGGCCGTGGTCCACAACCCGTGGTCGCCGATCGACTCGCGCAGGGCGCTCACTCCGCGGCGGACTTCGACGCGCAGGTTAGTGGCCATGATCATCTCCAAGGACGAGCGTGAGCGTCACCCCGCCGCCGAGTACGGCTCGCGACTCGAACCGCCGTTCCAGCGTCTTCATCCAGGGTCGCGGCTCCGGGATGGCCGACGGGATCAGGAAAAGATAGTCGCGGCCGGCCGGACGCCAGCCGGCCGGGGCCGCCGCCCGGACGAACGCGCCCGGCCGGAAGTTGCGCTCGCCCCTGGTCAACGCCTGGAACAGGAAGATGTAGGGGTTCCAGCGGTTCGGCTCGAACGCCAGCCATCGGCAGCCCGGCCGGGCGGCGGCGGCCACGCTGCCCGCGGCCGCCCGCTCGTCGGCCACGTGGTGCAGCACGTCGCTGGACACCACCCGGTCGACCGGGCCGTCCGGCAGCACCGCCCGGACGTCCTCGGCGTAGCCCTGCACGAACTCCACGTTGCCGAGTCCGAGACCGGCGGCGCGCTCCCGGGCATAAGCCACGTAGTCCGCCAGCGGCTCGACGCCGACAACCCTCAGGTGCGGATGCGCCGCCGCCATCGCCAGGGTGTGCTCACCGGTTCCGGAGCCGAGATCGAGCACCCGCTCGCCCGGTCGCGCGGTGCCGAGGAACTCGATCGCCCGTCGCTGTCTGCGTTGGTGCAACCACCCGGTGCGTTTGGCTGCGTAGGCTGCGGGATCGTCGTCGTAGTGGGAGTTGAGCACTCTTCAGTTTTCCTTCCCGAAACCGGCTCGACAAGAAATGAACGATCACCGTCGGTACTGTGACGCGGTCAGACAGTCGCCGAAACGGACACAGCATGGAACAGCGCACCTACGCGAGCGAGTTGACCATCGTCATGCCCTGCCTCAACGAGGCGGAGACGTTGGGCACCTGCATCCGCAAGGCGCAGGGCTATCTTGCCGCCTCCGGCGTGTCCGGTGCGGTGCTGATCGCCGACAACGGCAGCACCGACGGCTCCCAGGCGATCGCCCGGGAGTTGGGCGCGCAGGTGGTCGACGTGCCGGACAAGGGCTACGGCAACGCGCTGATGGGCGGCATCCGGGCGGCGAACAGCCGGTACGTGATCATGGGCGACGCCGACGACAGCTACGACTTCAGCGACCTCGACGCGTTCGTCGACGAGCTGCGCAGGGGCGCCGATCTGGTGATGGGCAACCGGTTTCGCGGCGGTATCGCGCCGGGTGCGATGCCCGCGCTGCACCGCTATTTCGGCAACCCGCTGCTCTCCGGGGTCGGCCGGCAGTTCTTCAAGGCGCCGGTCGGCGATTTCCACTGCGGGCTGCGCGGGTTCCGCCGGGAGGCGATTCTCGGCATCGGGCTACACACCTCCGGGATGGAGTTCGCCAGCGAGATCGTGGTGAAGTCCTGCCTGTCCGGCCTGCGTATCGCCGAGGTGCCGACCACGCTGGCCAAGGACGGACGCAACCGGCCGCCGCACCTGAACAGCTGGCGGGACGGCTGGCGACACCTGCGCTTCCTGCTGATCTACAGCCCGCGCTGGCTGTTCCTCTACCCAGGACTGGCCGCGCTGGCCAGCGGCCTGGCGGCCACCCTGGTGCTGCTGATCGGTCCGGTCGACATCGGCGTGATCGGCTTCGACGTCGGCACCATGCTCTACGCCGCCGGCATCGCCGTGCTCGGCTACCAGGCGGTGCTGTTCTCCGTGCTGGTGAAGCTGTTCGGCGCGCGCGCGGGCTTACTGCCGATGAGCCCGCGGTACCGGCAGCTGATCGAGCGGTTCTCGGTGGAACGGGGTCTGGTGTTCGGTCTGGCGATCTTCCTGGCCGGTGTCCTGGCCGCGCTCGGTCAGCTGCTTCGCTGGGGCGACGCCGGGTTCGGCGCGATGGACACGGCACAGACCATCCGCACCGCGATCCCGGCGGTGCTCGGCCTCGTGCTCGGCTTCCAGACGATCATGTTCAGCATGTTCGCCGGGGTACTGAACATTCCGACCAGCGACGGCACCCGGTTCGCCAGGTCGTCCCGGGACACGGAACCGGCCGCCGAGCCGCACACCGAACGGTCCATGCGGTCGTAACACCCCTGGTCTGAACCTCACGTCGACCACCACGGTAAATTCCGCGGCGGCGATCCGCGCCGACAAGAATTTCCGGGAGGCAGACCCGTCATGACCGGCACCGTGCTCCCGGTCCTGGCGACCCTGGCCTGGCTGGTGCTGCCCGGGCTCGCCCTCGGCCTGGCCATGGGCCTGCGCGGCTGGACGCTGGCCGGCGTGGCCCCGGCGCTGACCTACGGCCTGGTCGCCGTGACCATCATCGTGTTCTCGGCGGCCGGAATCCGCTGGGAGCCGCTGAACGTGCTGCTGGCCTGCCTTGCGCTGTGCGTGCTGCTCGCCGCCGTCACCTGGCCCTGGCGCCGGTGGCGGGTCGAGCTGAACACATGGGAGTGGTACCACCACGCCGGCGTCGCGGCCGTGCTTGCCGTCGCCGGCGCGGTCGGCGCCTTCGTGTTCGTCCGGGCGACCAACGCGCTGGACGGGATCAACCAGACCTGGGACGCGCTGTTCCACGCCGCCGCCACCCGCATGATCAGCGACACCGGCGACGCCGCACCGTCCGCGGTCGCCGCGATCAGCGCACCGGCATCGACCTCCTACGCGCCGGACGCCTACCACGCCACCGCCGCCCTGATCCGGGACGCGACCGGTCTTTCCGTTCCGGAGGTGCTCAACGCGATCGGGGCGGCCGGGCCGCTGCTGCTCGGCATCGGTCTGGTCGCGTTCCTGCGGGTGCTCACCGGCCGGCCGGCGCACGCCGCGGCGGTCGGCCTGCTGTCGGTCGGGATGGCCGCGATCCCGTACCACATGACCGGCTACGGCGCGCTGCTGCCGTACGGCACCACGCTGGTCATGCTGCCCGGGGTGCTCGCCCTGATCGTGGTGCTGTTGCGCTGGCCGAACTGGCGGCTCGGCCTCGCCCTCGGGCTCGCGGTGGCCGGGCTGCTCAACGGGCACCCGCAGGTGGCGCTGTTCGCCGCGATCATCGGTGCCCTGCTGCTCGGCGCGCAGCTGGTCGAGCGCAGGCGGATCGAGTGGCCGCTGGTCGGCACGCTCGGCGTCGCGGCCGTGGTGGGGGTGATCGGCGGCATCGCGGTGCTGCGCTCCACCCTGGCCGCCGCGGCCGGCGCCACCGGGATCGACTGGCCGGCCTACACCAACCCCGGCGCGGCCTTCGGCGAGCTGGTGATGTTCAACGCCGTCACGCCGTTTCCGCAGTACTGGTTCATTCCGCTGCTCGGAGTCGGGCTGTGGGCGGTGCTCGCGCCCGGCGGGGTGCGCGCGCTGCGGCCGATCGTGCTGGCCGCCGGCCTGGTCACCGGCCTGTACGTGCTGGCGGCGGCCTACGACAACGCGATCTCGTTACGGCTGACCTCGTTCTGGTGGAACGACCGGCACCGGTTCGCCGCGGCGTTCGGCGTGATCGTGCTGCCGCTGCTGGCCGCCGGCCTGGTCTGGGTGCGGGACTGGCTGGCCGGGCTGATCGGGCGCACCGGACGGGTGTCCGAATCGCGGTGGACCCGGTGGGTCGCGCCGGTGGCGTTGGCCGGGTTGCTCGGGCTGTTCTTCGTGGTCACCAAGGCCGACTACCAGGGGACCACGCGGGCCACGGTGGCGATCGCCTACGGGCAGGGGCCGACCGTGACCGACCAGGAGCGGGCCGACCTTGCCGAGGCCAGCAAGGTGGTGGCGGCCGGCGGGGGCGGCATGGTGATGAACGACCCGCACGACGGGTGCTCGTGGGCCTACCCGCTGTACGGCATGAAGGTGGTGTTCCCCACTCCGCTGACCGGGCCGTTCGACTGGTCCACCGTCGGCTACGACCGGATGCGGCTCTACGAGCGGTTCGACGAGCTGGGCACCGAGGCGCAGGTACGCCGGGACGCGACCACGCTCGGGGTGCGCTGGACGGTGCTGTGCACCGGGTTCATCCGGCCGTGGCAGAGCCGGATCCCCGGGTTGGACGATCTGTCCGGGATGCGCTCGGCCACGCTGGTCTACAGCAGCGGGTCGGTGCGGCTGTACCGGGTGGACACCGAGGACCACCGAACGGATCCCTGACCGGCGGCCTTAGGCTGTTCGGATGCGAGTGGTGGTGATCGGTGGGGGAATTCTCGGTCTGGCCGTGGCGCGCGAGCTGGCCGGGCGCGGCGACCGGGTGACGGTCCTGGAGAAGGAAGACCACTGGGCCGCCCACCAGACCGGGCACAACTCCAACGTCGTGCACGCCGGGCTGTACTACCAGCCCGGCTCGAACAAGGCCCGGATGGCGGTGGCCGGCAGCCGGTCCATCGTGGAGTTCGCCAGGGACAACGGCGTTCCGGTCGAGGTGTGCGGCAAGCTGGTCGTGGCCACCACCGAGGCGGAGCTGCCGGCGCTGCACGTGCTGGCCGAGCGGGCCGAGGCCAACGGCGTGCCGGCCAAGCTGATCGACCCGCCGCAGGCCCGGGAGTACGAGCCCGAGGTGTCCTGCGTGGCGGCGCTGCGGGTGGAGAGCACCGGCATCATCGACTTTCCCGCGGTGTGCGAAGCGCTGATGCGCCAGCTCATCGAGCTCGGCGCCGACCTGCGGCTGGCCACGCCGGCGCTGGGCATCCGGCGCGGGGCCACCGGCGGGGTCGAGGTGGCCACCGGAACGGACGTGCTGCGCGCGGACGCGCTGGTGAACTGCGCCGGGCTGCACAGCGACCGGATCGCCCGGATGGCCGGGCTGGAACCGCGCGCCCGGATCGTGCCGTTCCGGGGCGAGTACTACGAGCTGCGGCCCGACCGCCGGCACCTGGTCCGCGGGCTGATCTATCCGGTACCGGACGCGACGCTGCCGTTCCTCGGCGTGCACCTCACCCGGATGCTGGACGGGAGCGTGCACGCCGGGCCGAACGCGGTGCTGGCGCTGCGCCGCGAGGGGTACCGGTGGCGCGACGTCTCGGCCCGCGACCTCGGGGATTCCGTGCGGTTCCCCGGGCTGTGGAAGCTGGCCCGGCGCTACCCGCGGACCGCGGTGGACGAGGTGCTGCGGTCGCTGTCGCAGCGCCGGTTCGCGGCCAGCCTGGCCCGGCTGGTGCCGGCCGTGCGCAAGGAGGACCTCGTCCGGGCCGGGTCCGGGGTGCGGGCCCAGGCGCTGCTGCCGGACGGCTCGATGGTGCAGGACTTCCTGATCGAGACCGCGCGGGACCAGGTGCACGTGCTCAACGCGCCGTCGCCGGCCGCGACCTGCGCGCTGGAGATCGCCCGGTACGTGGCCGACCGGGTCAACCGGTGACGGCGCCGGTGGTCCGGTTCCAGGTGAGCGTGCCGCGCTGGAAGTTGGTCCGCCGCCCGCCCGGGACGTCGTACTCGTCGCTGGTCGGGTAGCCGAGCCGGCCCCGTTCGGAACCGAGCGCCACCCAGCGCTGGAAGATCGCGCCGCGTACCTCGTGCGCGCCGGTTGCCGGCGTCCAGTGGATCGACCCCTGCTGGAACAAGTTATAGGCGCCGATCCCGTCCGGCGTGCGCAGCTCGTTGGTCGTCGGATAGCCCAGCACCGAACGCTCCCAACCCAGCGCCGCCCACTTGTCCCGAATGGCGCCGCGCACCTCCTGCGCCCCGACCCCCGGCCGGTAGAAGATCGACCCTCGCTGGAAGTGGTTGTACGACCCGACTCCGTCCGACGACGGGGTCTCGTCGGTGATCGGGTAGCCGATCACCGACCGCTCCAAACCCAACGACGCCCACACCTGATAGATCAGCCCCCGCACCTCGTGCGCACCGGTTGCCGGCGTCCAGTGGATCGACCCCTGCTGGAACAAGTTATAAGCGCCGATGCCGTCCGGTGTGCGCAGCTCGTTGGTCGTCGGATAGCCGAGGTGGGACCGCTCCCAACCCAGCGCCGCATACTTGTCCCGAATGGCGCCGTGCACCTCCCGCACGCCCAGGCCCGGGTGGTAGAAGATCGACCCCCGCTGGAAGTGGCTGAACGACCCCACCCCGTCCGAGGACCGCGTCTCGTCCGTGACCGGATAGCCGAAAAACGACCACTCCGCCCCGAAAGCCCGCCACAGCTGATAGATCGACCCGCGCACCTCGTGCGCCCCGGTGCCCGGCGTGTAGTAGATCGCGCCGCCCTGGAACAGGCTGAACGCGGCACCGTCGGCGGTGCGCTGCTCGTCGCTGGTCGGGTGGCCGAGCTGGGACCGCTCCCAGCCCAGCCCGCCCCATTTCTCCCGGACGCTGCCGCGGACCTCGAAGAAGCCGGTCGGCCCGGCCCAGAACGAGCCGCGCATGAAGTGGTTGAACCGGGCCGACCCGTCCGAGGTGTACAGCTCGTCGCTGCCCGGGAAGCCGAGGACCCCGGCGGGCCCACCACCCCGAAGGTAGCGGTCCAGCATGTCGCCGCGGACCGACCAGGCCCCGCCGCCCGGGGTGAAGTAGATCCGGCCGCCGGTGTAGTTCTGGGCCGAGCCGGCGCCCACCGCGTACCGCGCGCCGGTCGCAAGGCCCAGCCAGGCCGCGCCGCCCACCCGGTCGTAGTGCGCGGCGATCGCGTCGCCCGCGCTGTCCACGGCCAGCGCGCGCAACTCGGCCGGCGTGCCGTTGAAGACGTCCTGATCCATGTCGGTGACCGCGTACTGCCACATCGTGTGGGTGGTCCAGCCGTACGGCAGGTTGACCGGGTTGCCGTTGAAGCCGGCGATCCACAGCGGCGTGCGCAGCCCGAGGGCCTCACTGTTGCCGGTGCACAACCGCCACCAGTTCCGGGTCGTGTAGACGACCGGCCAGCGACCGGTGCGCGCCCGCACCGTGGTCGCGAACTCGTCGACCCAGGCGACCATCTGGCCGGGCGTCAGGCCGTAGCAGGTCGGACCGTACGGGTTGTACTCGATGTCCAGCACCGGCGGCAGGGTCCAGCCATCGGCCGACCAGCCGCCGCCGTTGTCCACGAAGAAGTGGGCCTGCGCGGCGCCGCCGGAGATCGACGGCTGGGCGAAGTGGTAGGCGCCGCGCAGCAGGCCGGCGGTGCGCGAGCCGGTGTAGTTGTTGCCGAACTCCGGATCCCGGTAGCTGGTGCCCTGGGTGGCCTTCATGTACGCCCACCGGATGCCGCGCGCGGCCATCGCGGGCCAGTCCATCCGGCCCTGCCAGTGGCTGACGTCGATGCCCGGCGTGCCGTACGGAGCCGCGTCCACCGCGTGGGTCACCGCCTGCGGCTCGTGGGTGGCCAGCGTGGATCCCATGAAGTCGCGTTCCGGGTTGGCCGGCGGTGCGGGCTGCGCGGCCGGGGCGAGCGGCGGCAGCCCGGCCAGCAGCACGGCCGCGCCGAGCAGCCCGCCGGCCAACCGGGCAAGAGTTGCGGTCATCTGGTCCTCCACCGACGCCGGGCGCGCAACGACGGGGGCCATCCTGGCCCCGGCGGACCGGACCGGCACGCCGAAACCGGGAGCGGACAAAACCGGAGAACCCCCGGGATCCCGGTAACGCCGGGCGGCGGATCAAGGACTTTCGATGCGACGACGCCAAAAGACCCTTGGGGGCTTCCATGCGCGCATCCGAATCCGGAACCCGGTCCATCACCCGATTAGGCAGGCGCCGGTTGACGAGCCTGTCCCGAACGCTCATCGCCGGCGCCGCCGTCATCGCGGCCAGCGCCCTTGTCGCCGATCCCGGTCCGGGGGGCGATCCGCCGGCCGGCCACCAACACCACGCCATGATCACCCCGCCGGCGTTCATCCCGGTGGCCAGCGATCCCACGCTGCCGCGCACCGGCTGGACGGTCACCGCGGACAGCGCGGAGACCGGATACCTTGCCACCGCGGCGATCGACGGCAACACCGCGACCATGTGGCACACCCGGTGGACGCCCGCTCCCCCGGCGCCGCTGCCGCACACGTTCACCATCGACACGCACGCCACCAACACGATCAGCGGGCTGCGCTACCTGCCGCGCACCGACGGCGGCGGCAACGGCACCATCGGCGGCTACCAGCTGCACACCTCCACCAACGGCACCGCCTGGACCCAGGTGGCCACCGGCACCCTCGAGGACACCAACGCCGAGAAGGCCATCGCGATCGCCCCGGTCGTGGCCCGCTACGTGCGGCTCACCGCGACCACCGAGGCCGGCGGCCGCGGGCCGTGGACCAGCGCCGCCGAGCTCAACCTGACCGGCGCGCCGGTGTCGACCCTGCCGCGCACCGGTTGGACGGTCACCGCGGACAGCGCGCAGGGCGCCCACCCGGCCACCAATGCGATCGACGGCAACCTCGCCACCATGTGGCACACCCGGTGGACGCCGGCGCCGCCGGACCCGTTGCCGCACACGATCACCATCGACATGCACGCCACCAACACCGTGACGGCGCTGCGCTACCGGCCGCGGACCGACGGCAGCCGCAACGGCACCATCGGCGGCTACCGGCTGCACACCTCGACCGACGGCACCGCGTGGACCCAACGGGCCACCGGCACCCTGGCCAACAACACCAACGAGAAGACCATCAACATCGCGCCGACCGCGGTCCGGTACGTGCGGCTCACCGCCCTGACCGAGGCCGGCAACCGAGGTCCGTGGAGCAGCGCCGCCGAGATCAACCTGATGGGCAGCGCGCCGGACACCAGCGCGGCCACCAACGGCACCTGGGGTCCCACCATCGGCTTCCCACTGGTGCCGGCCGCCGCCGCGCTCATGCCCGGCGGGCGGCTGCTGACCTGGTCGGCGTTCGAGCCGTACAACTTCGGCGGCGGCAGCGGAAAGACCGTGACCGCGACGCTCGACCTGGCCACCGGCGCGGTCAGCCAGCGCACCGTCACCGAGACCGGGCACGACATGTTCTGCCCGGGCACCGCCCGGCTGCCGGACGGCGGCGTCATGGTCACCGGTGGCAACAACAGCGACCGGACCAGCACCTACCAACCGGCCGCCAACACCTGGCTCACCGGCCCGGCGATGAACATCCCGCGCGGCTACCAGAGCATGGTCACCCTGTCCGACGGCCGGGTGTTCACCATCGGCGGCTCATGGAGCGGCGGGCGCGGCGGCAAGCACGGCGAGGTGTGGTCGGCCGCGACCGGCTGGCAGCGGCTGACCGGCGCCCCGGTCGACCCGCTGCTCACCGCGGACCCGGCCGGGGTCTACCGGGCCGACAACCACATCTGGCTGTTCGCGGCTCCGGGCGGCCGGGTGTTCCAGGCCGGGCCCAGCCGGCAGATGAACTGGTACGACACCGTTGGCGCGGGCGGCACCACCCCGGCCGGGGTTCGGGCCGACGACGCCGACGCGATGAACGGCAACGCGGTCATGTACGACGTCGGGAAGATCCTGACCGTCGGCGGCGCCCCGGCCTACCAGGACAGCGACGCGACCAACCGGGCCTACGTGATCGACATCAACGGCGGCACCGCGACCGCCCGCCGGGTGGCCTCGATGGCCAACGCGCGGGCGTTCGCGGGCAGCGTGGTGCTCCCGGACGGCAAGGTGGTCGTGGTCGGCGGGCAGAACCGGCCGGTGCCGTTCAACGACGCCACCGCCGTGTTCGCCGCGGAGCTGTGGGACCCGGCCACCGAGACGTTCACCCCGATGGCCTCGATGGCGGTGCCCCGGACCTACCACAGCGTCGCGGCGCTGCTCCCGGACGGCCGGGTGTTCTCCGGCGGCGGCGGGCTGTGCGGCGGCTGCGGGACCAACCATCCGGACGGGCAGATCTTCACCCCGCCGTACCTGTACGCACCGGACGGCAGCCCCGCGGTCCGGCCGGTGATCACCAGCGCCCCGGCGGCCACGGCGGCCGGTGCCGTGATCACCGTGGGGACCGACCGGGCGGTGTCCGGGTTCTCCTTGGTCCGGGCCGGGTCCACGACGCACACCGTGGACACCGACCAGCGGCGCGTGCCGCTGGTGCCGAGCGCCGTGGCCGGCACCAGCTACACGATCCCGCTGCCGGCCGACCCCGGGGTGCTCGTCCCCGGGCACTACATGCTGTTCGCGCTCGACGCGACCGGCGTGCCGAGCGTGTCGACCCAGGTGATGGTCAGCTGATCGCGACCGCCACCACCAGACCAAGCGCGAGGTGGACGGCGGCGACCACGACGCTGGCCGGTGCGAACCGGTCGCTCTCGATCGTGGCGCCGACGTCCAGTCGGGTCGTCCACTCCAGCGTCCGCACGGCGAGCACCTGGGCGACGATGCCGACCAGCCCGAACACCAGCGACTGGATCAGGCCGGCGGCCAGGTCGCCGCTCGAGCTCCAGATCGCGATCACGATGATGAACGCCATGCTGAGCATGCCGGACGCGGTGACGATCACCGCGTTCGGCCGGCCGGCCCGGACCAGATCGGAGAGCTTGCCCGGAGTGGTGAAGTCGATCGCGTAGAAGCCGAGCAACATCAGGACGACGCCGACGACGGCGTATAACGCGATCGCGCCGATACCCTCTCCGAGGCCACCCCAAAACCCCTCGGGAAGCGCGACGGCGGTCGTCGATGCAACAGTGCTCACGAACCCTCCTGGACCGGTTGGTGCGAAGTGTGGGGGTGAATTATCAGGGTTGCGGGATCCGGTGCGGCACGAAGGCCGCGCCATCGTCGGTGACCAGCCCGGCGGTCTCCCGGATGCCAAGACCGGCCGCGGTGTCCCCGACGATCCAGGCACCCAGCGCCGGGCGGTAGCCGTCGTACTCGGGCAGCGGGTCGAACGCCTGGTAGACGTAACCCTCCTGGCCGTACACGCCGCCGGTCTGGGTCTCGTAGCCCGGTGCGACGATCTGGATGTTGGCGCCCTCCCGGCCAAGCCGCGGCTTGCGCACGTACTCGGTGAGCATGCCGGGGTCGTCGAGGAAGGCGGGCAGCAGGTTCGGGTGCCCCGGGTGCATCTCCCACAGGATGGCCAGCAGCGCCTTGTTGGACAGCAGCATCTTCCACAGCGGCTCGATCCACATGGTGTGCGGCAGCGAGGCCACGGCGTGCTTGCCGAACTCCTCGTCGACCAGCCATTCCCAGGGGTAGAGCTTGACCACCGTGCTCATCGGCGCTTCCTCGAGATCGACGAAGCGCTTCAGCACCGGGTCCCAGCCGATCTCCTCGATCGCCAGGCCGACCGTGTCCAAGCCGGACTCGGCCGCGGTCTCCTGCAGGTAGGCGACGGTGACGTGGTCCTCGCCGGTGGGGTCGGCCGTGGACCAGGTGAAGTGCATCTGGCCGGAGGGCAGCCGGTCACCGATCTCGGTCCACCGCTCGACCAGCTTCTCGTGGATCGAGTTCCACTGGTCGTCCTCGGGGTGGACCTCGGTCTTCCAGAACCACTGCACCAGCGCGGCCTCGAGCAGCGAAGTCGGGGTGTCGGCGTTGTACTCCAGCAGCCGGGCCGGGCCGGAGCCGTCGTAGCGCAGGTCGAACCGGCCGTAGACGTGCGGGTCGTGCCGCCGCCAGGATTCCGCGATGCCCGGCCACACCCACTCCGGGATGCCGAAGTCCTTGAACCGCTCGGCCACCACCACGTGCTCGACCGCGTCCAGGCACATCGAGTGCAGCAGCTCGACGTCGGCCTCGATCGAGAGGATCTCGTCCATGTCGAACACATAGTGCACCGACTCGTCCCAGTACGGCCGCGCCGCGCCGGTGCCGTCCCGCGCGGGCGTGCCGAAGACCAGGCCCTGTGACTCGACGATCTGCCGCCAGTCCCGCCGGGGCCGCCCGGACTCGCGGTGCACTCAGCTGCCCCCGCTCTTGCTGCCGCCGCTGCCGCCGCTGTTGCTGCTGACCCCGAACCCGCCGCGCTGCACGGTCTTGCCGGAGCTGGTCTTCACCGAGGCCCCGGACGGCGCCACGGTGGAGCCGCCGGAGACCCGGCCGCCCGCGCCGACCGAGCCGCCGTAGTTGTAGTGGTACTGCCGGTAGCCGCCACCGGCCAGCG
The DNA here is from genome assembly GCF_035762905.1 of Actinophytocola sp. Classification (GTDB taxonomy): domain Bacteria; phylum Actinomycetota; class Actinomycetes; order Mycobacteriales; family Pseudonocardiaceae; genus DASYTH01. Next base: position 275,132 of record NZ_DASUCC010000097.1, on the reverse strand, counting down.
GGATGAAGAAGAACCCGCCGCTGTGGTAGCCGCCGTGGCTGGTGACGTAGTTCTCGTCACAGTAGTTCTCGTCCGAGGACAGCACGCTGTCGTCGGAGATGCAGTTCGCGGTGACCTCGTCCGGGGTCGCGGCGGCATACCAGACCGCGACCAGCGCGACCACGCCGACCGTGACGCCGCCGCCGATCAGGATCCGCTTGCGGATCTTGCGCTTGCGCTCGGCCGCCGCCAGTTCGGCTTCCTCGCGCTCGCGTTCCTCCTGCTCGGCCCGGCGCCGGGCGCGCTGCTCGCCGACCGTCGGCGGCCGTGGCTTGGTGGTCTCCGCGTCCTGGAACCGGATCTGGCCGCGCCGCTGCTCCGGGTCGTCGTCGGGACGCTCGTCCTCGGGTGCCGGGTCGTCCGGCTGATCTTTGTCAGTCATGTCCACTCCCGCCGCGGACTGTACCCATGCGGGGCGTGCGTCGGGTCCAGTTTTGTCCCGATCGCAATGTCACCCCGCGCGAGAGGGCATGATAGGCACCGATGGCCGCGACCGAGACGATCCGCACCCGGCTGGTGATGGCGGGGGCATTCGTTGGTGCCCTGGCTCTCCTGTCGGCGACCATGCTTTTCTCCTGGCCGGTGTCGGTTCCCGGCGCGTCGTCGAGCACCGAGGACGAGGCGACCGCGGCGTTCGACGCGCCGGCCGGCACCTGCCTGACCTGGCCGACGGACAACCCGCGGGCGCTGGATCGGATCGACTGTGGGCAACCCCACATTTTCGAGTTGACCGGCAGCGTGGAGATCTCCGCGGACAATCCGGAGAGCGCCCCGCCGCCGGATGATCAGGCGTGGCAGCAGATCGCCAACGACAAGTGCACGCCCAACGTCACCGAGTACCTGGGCGGCGCGCTGGATCCGTTCGGCCGGTTCAGCGTGAGCGCGCTCAAGCCCACCGACGACCAGTGGCGGGAGGGGGACCGCAAGCTGCGCTGCGGGGTGCACCGGGTGACCGCGACCGGCACCCGGTTGCCGACCACCGGCTCGGCCGCCGGGCAGGACCAGTCCAACGTGTTCGATCCGGGCACCTGTTTCGCGCTGACCGAGGAGAAGGGCGTCGGCGACCCGACCGAGTGCGAGAAGACGCACGCGATCGAGGTGGTCGGCAACGTCGACCTGTCCCAGGCGTTCCCGGCCGAGTACCCGCAGGTGGACGCGCAGCAGACCAGGCTCGCCGAGTTGTGCGCGCTGGCCGCGAGCCAGTACTCGGGCGGTGTCGACCTGGCCGCCAAGAAGCTCACCCTCGGCTGGGATCCGCTCGAGGAGCGCAGTTGGGCGGCCGGCTCGCGCAAGGTCGACTGCCGGGTCGGCTCCCGGCTGCCCGACGGTTCCGGCCTTGCGCCCATCTCCGGCACCCTCAAGGCCGCCCCGCCGGCCGGCGACGCACCCCCGGCCGAGCAGCCGCCGCCCGGCGACGCCCCGCCGCCGTCCACCTCAGGCGGTTAGCCCGGTGGGCGTGCAGATGTCCGCCCGCCGCTTCGAAGAGCTGGTCTCCGAGGCGCTCGACCTGATCCCCGGCGAGTTCGCCGCCGCCATGGACAACGTGGTGGTCCTGGTCGAGGACCGCGACCCCGAGATCCCGTCCCTCCTCGGCCTCTACCACGGCGTCGCGCTGACCGAGCGCACCAGCGAGTACGGCGGCGTCCTGCCCGACCGCATCTTCATCTACCGCGACGCCATCCTCGACATCTGCGACTCCGAGGAGGACGTCGTCGAAGAGGTCGCCATCACCGTCGTCCACGAGATCGCCCACCACTTCGGCATCGACGACGCCCGCCTGCACGAGCTGGGCTGGGGCTGACCGCCGCGGCAGTTGTCAGCCCTTGATGCAGATGACCTGCTTGAGCTGGGTCACGACTTCGACCAGGTCGGACTGGTCGGCGATGACCTGGTTGATGTCCTTGTAGGCCGCCGGGATCTCGTCGACGACGCCGGCGTCCTTGCGGCATTCGACGCCGGCGGTCTGCGCGGCGAGGTCGGCCGCGGTGAACTGCTTGCGGGCCTTGGTGCGGGACATGCGGCGGCCGGCGCCGTGGGACGCCGACTCGAACGAGTCCGGGTTGCCGAGGCCGCGGACGATGTAGGAGCCGGTGCCCATGGAGCCGGGGATGATGCCGAGGTCGCCGCGGCCGGCGCGGATGGCGCCCTTGCGGGTGACCAGGACCTCCTCGCCGAAGTGGGTCTCCTCCGCCACGTAGTTGTGATGGCAGGAGATCGCCTCGGCGAAGGACACGCCGTGGAACTGCTTGCGCAGCACGTCGCAGACCAGCCGCAGCATGACGGCACGGTTGCGCCGGGCGTAGTCCTGGGCCCAGAACAGGTCGTGCCGGTAGGCGGCCATCTGCGGGGTGTGCGCGAGGAACACGGCGAGGTCCGGGTCGGGCAGCGCGGCGTTGTGCGCCAGCCGGCGGGCCACCTCGATGTGGTGCTGCGCAAGCAGGTTCCCGATACCGCGGGAGCCGGAGTGCAGCATCACCCAGACCGCCTCGTCGGTGTCCAGGCAGACCTCGATGAAGTGGTTGCCACCGCCGAGCGTGCCCATCTGGTGCAGCGCGCGATCGGCCTGCCCCTTGACCGCGGGGGTCAGGTCGTCGAAGGTCCGCCAGAACCGGTCCCAGTCGCCGGCGTCGCGCCCGGTGAACGCGGTGGCCTTGTGCGCCCCGAAACCGACCGGCACCGCCGCCTCCAGCCGCGTGCGCAGCCGGCCGAGGTCGTCGGGCAGGTCGGCGGCGCGCAGCGAGGTGCGCACCGCGGTCATGCCGCAGCCGATGTCCACGCCGACCGCGGCCGGGGAGACCGCGTCCCGCATGGCGATCACCGAGCCGACCGTGGCGCCCTTGCCGTAGTGCACGTCCGGCATCACGGCCACGTGCTTGAAGGTCCACGGCAGCGACGTGATGTTGCGCAGTTGCCGCATCGCCTCCGGCTCGACCGTCTCGGGTCGGGTCCACAGCCGGATGTCCACGTACTGCCCAGGAATCGTCGTTGCCATGCGACCAGGTTAAACGGGGTGGGAAAGCAATTTTGCCCGCCGCCACAGCGACCGGCTCGGGCCGCCGATCATGCCGACCTCGGTGAGGAAGTCGACCACCTTCTCGGCCATCCAGGCCCGGGTGGCGTGCTGCGCGGGGTTGGCCAGCGCGGCCGCCCGGCCGACCCGCGGATCGATGCCGACGGCCGCGTACACCGCCGGGTTGATCAGGATGTCGGCGACGGTGAACGCGACCACGGCGGTGACCGCGCGGTGCACCTCGAGCATCGGCCCGCGGACCGTGGCCAGCTCGCGGACCAGCTCCTCGCGGGCGTACCGGACGTGCCGGGCCTCCTCGATCACGTGGATCCGGTTGACCATGCGGACCAGCGGCTGAACGCCGTCGTCGTCCATGGTGGCCCGCTGCAGCCGGTCGGTCATCTCCTCGACCACCAGTACCGAGGCGAACATCGACGCGCCGCCGACCACGTTCTTGAACAGCGGGGACAGCCGGCGCACCAGCTGGGGCGGTCCGTAGGCCGGCACGCCGAACCGGGTCAGCGTCTTGCCGAACATGATCGAGTGGCGGGTCTCGTCGCCGATCTCGGTGAGCGCGTACTGGGCGTGCGCGGTGCGCGGGTCGAGGTTCTCGGCGTAGCGGGCGAGCAGCTGCATCAGCACGATCTCGGTCCACAGCCCCACACTGGCGATGCTGCCCAGCTCGTGCTTGGCCAGCTCGGTCTGCTGCTCAGGGCTCAGTTCGCCCCACAACTCGGTGCCGTACAAGGAAACCCGCTCGGGTGGCAGATAGATCTTGCCCGGCTCGCTCGGCGCGTCCCAGTCGATGTCGAGTTGCGGGTCGTAGGAGTTGCGCACCGACGAGTCCAGGAGCCGGGCCGCGGTGGTCTCGCGGTCCTTCGGTTGCAGCGCCCGAGCCATGACAGAGCCTCCCGCTGTGTGTTACTTGCCGTAACAGTTACCTCAGGTTGCAACAACCGCGTCGCCGCTGTCAAGAGCCGGGACCCGTGTAGAACGGATCGTCGCCGGGAATACCGGCGCCGTGACCACCGAGCTGACCGTTGGGGTGGAGGAAGAGTTCTTCCTCGTCGACCGGAACGGATTCCTCACCCAGCAGGCGCCCGAGACGCTGGACGAGGCCGACCACACCGGCGCCGACCTGCAGGCGGAGCTGCTGCGCTGCCAGATCGAGTCGGCAAGCGAGCCGCACCGGCACGCCGACGCGTTGGTGGCCGACCTGCGCGGGCTGCGCGAGCGGTTGGCCGACGGGGCCAGCCGGCGCGCGGCCAGGCTGCTGCCCACCAGCACCCCGCTGCGCGCCGAACCAGACCGGCCGGTGATCGCCCCGGACCCGCGCTACCTGCGCATGGCCCACCACCTCGGCGGGCTGGTGTTCACCGGACCGACCTGCGGCTGCCACGTGCACGTCGGCATCGACGACCGGGCGACCGCGCTGCGGGTGAGCAACCACCTGCGGCCCTGGCTTCCGGCGCTGCTCGCGCTGTCCGGCAACTCGCCGTTCGACGGCAGCGGGATGAGCGGCTACGCCAGCGCCCGCTATCTGCTCTGGGCCCGCTGGCCGACCGCGGGACCGCCGCCCTACCTGGAGTCGGTCGACCACTACGAGTCGATCGTGCAGGGCATGCTGCGCACCGAGGCGATGCTCGACCGCAAGATGGTCTACTGGGACATCCGCCCGTCCGAGCACCAGCCGACGCTGGAGATCCGGGTCTGCGACACCGCCGGCACCGCCGAGGAGGCGGCGCTGTACGGGGTGCTGGTGCGGTCCCTGGTGCACCTGGCGCTCGAGCACAACCGGCCGGCGCCGCGGCTGCCGCACGAGGTGGTGCGCGCCGGCCTGTGGCGGGCCGCCAGGGACGGGCTGTCCGGCAAGTGCCCGGACCCGCGCACCGGCGACCTGCGGCCGGTGCACCAGATCCTGCGCGACCTGCGCGACCGGGCCGCGGTCGACCTCAAGCGCACCGGTGAACTGTCCTTTGTGGACACGATGCTCGGCTGGCTGGCCGAGCACGGCGGCGGCGCCGACCGGCAGCGCGCGGCCTACGAACGGCGGCACCGGCTGACCGACGTCGTCGACGAGATGGCCAGCCGGGCGCTGCTGCCGTTCGGCACCGGGTGACCGCGCGCATACGGCGTGTACAGGGCATATGCCCAATGGGGCAGCAAGTTGGGTCGTCCGGGATGCAAATCCCGCAAGCACGTATTTGGACCCCCCGCCCGTGCTCTCTTGGAGCAGTGGAACCGGCGCGGGAGGCGTTCGCATGTTGTGCACCGTCGAGCCAGAGGTTGATCTGGCCGAGCTCGAAGCCAGCTGGGATGTACCGAACCGCCGCACCCCGGTGCTGCCCCGTCCGCGGACGGTGGACCGGAGCAACCTCGACATTGTGGTAGCCGCCGCCGTTGACGGCGACCCGCTGGCCGCCGAGGACCTGCTCGCCTTCCTCCGCCCGATCATCGTCCGGTACTGCCGCACCAAGCTGGGCCGGGTCCAGCGGGCGTTCGTGGCCGCCGACGACGTGGCCCAGGAGGTGTGCCTCGCGGTGTTCCGCGCGCTGCCCACCTACCGTCAGCTCGGCCGGCCGTTCCTGTCGTTCGTCTACGGCATCGCCGCGCACAAGGTGGCCGACGTGCACCGGGCGGCGGCCCGGGACCGCTCCCAGCCGACGTCCGAGACGCCGGACATCCTGACCGTCGAAGAGGACCCGGAGCAGATCACCCTGCGCCGCGAGCTGGTCGAGCGCACCGGCGTGCTGCTGCGCACGCTCACCCCGCGCCAGCGCGACATCCTGATCATGCGGATCGTGCTCGGCCTGTCCGCCCAGGAGACCGCCGACATGGTGGGCACCACCGCGGACGCGGTCCGGGTCGCCCAGCACCGGGCACTGAACCGGCTGCGCCGCACCGTGCGCCGGCCGGTCCGGGCGGCGCAGTAGCCCCCCGGGCTCAGGCGCCCGCGCCGGCCTGCACGGTCTTCACCAGCAGTTGGTGGTCCGGCGGCGTGCCGGCACAGCCGAGCCCGTCCATCGGCACGAACAGCGACGCGGTCTCGTGCGGCGGGTACACCCGCAGCCCGCGCACCGGCGTCGGCCGGCAGACGGCCGGGTCGAAGTTGCGCACCTGGATGAACCCGACCGGCGCGTTGGCGGTCACCCCGGGGGCGAGCGCGACCGCCGCGCCCTTGCTGCCCACCCGGAACGCGGCCGGGCCGACCTGGTGGCCGTCGTCGCCGGTCACGTAGGACACCCCGGGGAAGCCCTGGATCGTGCAGGTCCGCGCGCCGGCGTTGGTGAACCGCAGCGGGCGGTACGCAGTGCCGGCCGCGGCGTCGCCCTGGCCGAGGGAGAGCTTCAGCTCGGTCGACCGGCACTCGTCCGGGCCGGCGATCGGCTCGGGCTGCTCGGCCGGCGGGGCGGGCGGCGCCGGAGCACTCGCCGACACCGACTCCGACACCGGGCCGGAGACCGGCGGCGGTAGCGCGGCCCCGGTCGAGGACGCGAAGGTCGGGACTTCCGGGGCGGCCGGACCTCCGCCGACGTCACCTGTGCACCCCGCACAACCGGTGGCCACCACGGCGGCCACGACGAGCACCCGGCTTCGCTTCATGGCTTCCTCGCATCCCCGACGTTTCCATCAACCGCTGTATTTGAGGGACGGACGAGCCGGCGGTGAGGTTGCCTCTTCACGAAAACCATCCCGGCCATGTCAAGAAAGCACCCGAGCGGGTTGACCTCGACCTAGGTCGAGCATGCAGAGTGGCGGCATGGATCACCAGACCGTGGCGGCCTACCTGCGCCGGATCGGCGCCGGTCCGGCCGGTCCGCCGGACGCCCGGCTGCTGCGCGAGCTGCACGCCCGGCACCTGACCACCGTGCCGTTCGAGAACCTCGGCATCCACCTCGACGAGCCCATCACCCTGGACGAGGACGCGCTGCTCGACAAGATCATCCGGCGGCGCCGCGGCGGGTTCTGCTACGAGCTCAACGGCGCGTTCGGCGCACTGCTCGAGGCGCTCGGCTTCCGGGTGACCCGGCTGGCCGCGCGCACCATCGGGCCCGACGGGACCCTCGGCGTGCCGTTCGACCATCTCGTCCTGCTGGTCGAACTGGATGAGCGGTGGCTGGCCGACGTGGGGTTCGGCCGGCACACCCGGCACCCGCTGCGGCTGGACTGGCCGGACCCGCAGGCCGACCCGGACGGCACGTTCCTGGTGCTGGACGCCCCGACCGGGGACGTCGACGTGCTGCGCGACGGTGAGCCGCAGTACCGGCTGGAACGGCGGCCGCGCACCCTCGACGACTTCCGCGCCGGCTGCTGGTGGCACCAGACCTCGCCGACCTCACACTTCACCGCCGGACCCACCTGCTCGATGGCGACCCCGGACGGCCGGATCACGCTGGCCGGGAACCGACTCATCCGCACCGAGGGCGCGCACCGCACCGAGACCGTGCTCGAGGACGACGCGGCGGTGCTGGCCGCCTACCGGGCGGAGTTCGGGTTCACGCTGGACCGGGTGCCGCGCAACCCGGCCACCCAGCTCGCCGCGGCCGAGTAGGCGGCCTCGGTGTTGCCCGGCTCCACGCTGGTCGGCACGCCGTCCGCGCGCGGGTACGAACCCAGAAACCGCAGCTCGCGGCAGCGCCGGTGCAGCGCGGTCAGGGCGTCGCTGACCCGCTGCTCGGCGACGTGCCCGTCGAAGTCCAGATAGAACCGGTACTCGCCGAGCAGGCCCTTGAGCGGCCGGGACTCGATCCGGGACAGGTTGATCCCGCGCAGCGCCAGCTCGGTGAGCATCTCGGCGAGCACCCCGGTCCGGTTCCGCTCGGCCACCGCCACCACCGAGGTGCGGTCCGCGCCGGTCGGCTCCGGGATGATGCCCGGCCGGCGCACCACGAAGAACCGGGTCACCGCATCGGCCACGTCGGCAACGCCGATGGCCAGGGCGTCCAGCGGGTAGTGCACGGCCGCCACCGGCGCGGTCACCGCCGCGTCGAACTCGCCGCCGGCCACCCCGACCGCGGCCGCCGAGGTGGACGTCGTGGCCTGCGCCCGCGCCTGCGGCAGGTGCTCGTCCAGCCAGCCCTGCACCTGGGCCAGGGCGTGCGGATGGCTGGCCACCGTGCGCACCTCGGCCGCGGCGGTGCCCGGCCGGACCAGCACCGAGAACGCCACCGGCAGCACCACCTCGGCCACCGCCACCAGCGGCGAGCCGACCGCGAGACCGTCCATGGTCGGGCCGACCGCGCCCTCGACCGAGTTCTCCACCGGCACGCAGCCCAGCTCGGTGTCCCCGCCCCGCACCGCGGCGAGGGCCAGCTGCACGGTGGCCACCGGGACGAGCTCGTGCCCGCCGCCGGCCCGCTCGGCGAACGCGCGCGCGGCCTGCTCGGCGAAGGTTCCCTGCGGCCCCAGGTAGGCGATGGGCGGCATGGGCAAACCCTACGCAGCGGTCACCCTGGCGACACGCCGGGGATGGCCGGATGATCACCATTGGACACCTGCCGGCAATAGGCTTCTGATCTCCGGTTACGAGTCACCGAACGGTGGATACGCCGGATAACCCACAAGTGCGATGCTTCAGGTCGTGACCGCCGATCCGGAGGCTGACACGGCAACCAATCCCCACCCCGAACCGGCCCGGCCGGCGCTCGTGTTGTGCGCAGTGAGCGAGCCGCTCGCCGAGGCCTGGGACACCGCCGCCGACGGGCGTCCCGACGTCCGGGTACACCGCGGCTCGGTGCTCGACGTGCCGGTCGACGCCGTGGTGAGCCCGGCGAACTCGTTCGGCTGGATGCGCGGCGGCGTCAACGCCGTGTACGGGCAGGCTTTCCCGGCCGTCGAGCAGCACGTGCGCAGCGCCGTGCTGGCCTACCACGGCGGCGAGCTGCCGGTCGGCGAGGCGCTGATCGTGCCCACCGGCGTGCCGGCGCCCGAGTGGCTGATCATCGCGCCGACCGTGCGCCAGCCCGGCGAGCAGCTCCCGCCGGACACCGTGCACCCGTTCCTGGCCACCCGGGCGGTGCTGCGGCTGTGGCGGGACGGCACCCTCGAGGACGGCGACCCGGTGCGCGCGGCCGTGCGCACCATCGCGCTGCCCGGCATGGGCACCGGCACCGGCGGCGTCTCCCCGCAGACCTGCGCCCGCCAGGTCATCGCCGCCTGGGACGAGGTGCTCGGTCGGGACTAGGTTCGGCCGGTTGGTCGAGCCGTCAGACAGCCAGCTCCTGGTCCAGCTCGTCGCGGCTCGGGACGCCGTCCGCGCCGATCGGCCGGATCGTGCACAGGCTCACAGCGCAACCGTGCCATGAGCCCCTACGTTTGTCCGGTGGGTTCCTTACGCGTGCGGGAGCTGACTCCCTATGTGGAGCTGCGCCGGGAGCAGTGGCGGGAGCTGCGGCACGCCACGCCGCTCACGCTCACCCTCGACGAGCTGGTCGCGTTGCGCGGGCTGGGCGATCCGGTGGACCTGGACGAGGTGGTGGACGTCTACCTGCCGCTGTCCCGGCTGATCAGCCTGCAGGTCGAGGCCCGGCAACGGCTGTACGAGGCGACCACGGCGTTCCTCGGCGAGGACGAGACCGAGAAGGTGCCGTTCGTGATCGGGATCGCCGGCAGCGTCGCGGTCGGCAAGTCCACCACGGCGCGGCTGCTGCGCACGCTGCTGGCCCGGTGGCCGGACCATCCGCGCGTGGACCTGATCACCACCGACGGCTTCCTCTACCCGAGGGCCGAGCTGGTGCGCCGCGGGCTGATGAGCCGCAAGGGCTTCCCGGAGAGCTACGACCGCCGGGCGCTGCTCCGGTTCGTCAGCGAGGTGAAGTCCGGCGCCGACGAGGTGCGCGCGCCGGTGTACTCGCATCTGGCCTACGACATCGTGCCGGGCGAGACCACGGTGGTGCGCCGGCCGGACATCCTGATCATCGAGGGGCTCAACGTGCTTCAGCCCGGGCCTCGGCTGGCCGTTTCGGACCTGTTCGACTTCTCGGTCTACGTCGACGCGCACACCGAGGACATCGCCGGCTGGTACGTGGAGCGGTTCCTGGCCCTGCGCGGCACCGCGTTCGCCGACCCGACCTCGCACTTCCACCACTACGCGACGCTGACCGACGACGACGCCCGGGCCGAAGCGATCCGGCTGTGGAAGCGGATCAACGAGCCGAACCTGGTCACCAACATCCTGCCCACCCGGCCGCGAGCCACGCTGGTCCTGCGCAAGGACGCCGACCACCGGATCAGCCGGGTCCGGCTGCGCAAGCTTTAGGCTGGTCGACGTGGGCATCCGGGTACTACTGGTCGACGATCACGAGATCGTCCGGCGTGGGCTGCGCGACCTGCTGAACTCCGAGCCGGATATCGAGGTCGTGGCCGAGGCGGGCACCGCGACCGAGGCGCTGGCCCGGACCCCGGCGACCCGGCCGCACGTCGCGGTGGTGGACGTGCGGCTGCCCGACGGCGACGGCGTCGAGCTGTGCCGGGCGCTGCGCGCGCTCGAGCAGCCGCCGTACTGCCTGGTGCTCACCGCGTTCGACGACGAGCAGGCGCTGCTCGAGGCGATCATGGCCGGGGCGTCCGGCTACCTGCTCAAGCAGGTCCGCGGCCAGGACGTGGTGCACGCGATCCGCGAGGTGGCCGGCGGGCGCTCGCTGCTCGACCCGGTCACCACCGCGCACCTGCTCGAGCGGATGCGCCGGTCGGCCGAGACGGACGAGCTGGCCGTGCTGACCGAGCGGGAGCGCGACGTGCTGACGTTGATGGGCGAGGGCCTGTCCAACCGGGAGATCGGGGCCCGGCTGTTCCTGGCCGAGAAGACCGTGAAGAACTACGTGACCTCGGTGCTGGCCAAACTCGGGATGGAGCGGCGCACCCAGGCGGTGGCCTGGGTGGCGCGCCGGTCCGGTCAGTCCTGAGCCGGCGATCCTAATCGGGCAGCGGAACCCGCCAGGAGACCGTGGTCCCGGTGCGCGGCGACGAGGAGACCCGGCAGTGCCCGCCGGCCTGTTCGGCCCGCTGCTCCAGGTGCTCGAGGCCGCGCCGGGTGACCCCGCGGGGAATGCCGCAGCCGTCGTCGACGACGGTCAGCTCGAGGCCGGCCGCGTCGCGCCGCAGCCGGACGCCGACCGTGTGTGCGCCGGAGTGCCGGACCACGTTGGACAACGCCTCGCGTAACGCGGCCCGGGCGTGGTCGGCCACCGACACCGGAACGTCGGCCAGGTTGCCGAGCACCTCGAAGGACGGCTCGAAACCGAGCAGCTCGCCGGCCGTGCCCACCTCCAGCCGGGCCGACTCGGCCAGGTCGGCCGGGGTGACCGGGGCCGGGTCGGGGTTGCGCAGCGTGCGGACCACGGCGCGGACGTCGGCGATGGTGGCGTCCAGCAGGTCGATCGCCTCGGCCAGTCGCATGGTGTCCGGCCGGGCCAGCTTGCGCGCCGGGCGGCGGGCCAGCAGGTCCAGTTGCATGCCGGCGGCGTAGAGCCGCTGCACGATCACGTCGTGCAGATCGCGGGCGATCCGGGCGCGCTCCTCGTACAGCCCGATCTGCTCCCGGGCCAGGGTGCCCTCGGCGAGCACCAGCACCAGGCCGGCCTGCGCGGCGAACGCGGTCAGCATCTCCACCGTGGCCGGGGTGAACGGGGCGCCGCCGCGCCGCCGGTAGACGGTCAGCGCGCCCAGCCTGCGCTCCCGGGTGCCGAACGGAGCCGCGGCGAACGGACCGTAGCGGCGCAGCTCCCGTGGCACGAACGGAGCGGTGCGCGGGTCGGTGACGACGTCGTCGACCACGATCGGGATCCCGCTGCGGGCCACCCTGGCGGCCGCCGAGCGGGCCGAGAGCACCAGTCCGACCGGCTCGAACGGGTCCGGCAGGTTGGCCGGCTCGTCGGCGCCGTGCGCGGCCTCGACGGTGAGTGAGCCGTCGCCGGCCCTGGCCATCACCAGCCCGAGATCGGCCCCGGCCAGCTCGGCCGCGCGGCGCACCACCAGACGCAGCACCGCGTCCGGGTCCTCCCCGGACAGTGCCGCGGTGGTGATCTCGGTCGACGCGCCGAGCGTGCGGGCGGCCAGCGTGGAATCCATGATGCGCATCCCAGCGTAGGACGACGCCCAGCGCGCCGGGTCTTGTGCCCGAAACGGCGCGCCGGGCGCCTCCCCCCGGACGGTTAGGCGGGTGGATCCCGGCCGGGGCCGTCTGTCTCGTGTGGACCGGGGTGGTTCCTGGTTGAGCTCCACTGTGCCCGGTCGGGTGCCGCCGGGGCAGGTCTTGCGGTCCTGTCCGGTCGGGACCTAGGTCCCAAACTATTGTCGGGATCATGGACTCGGCGCTGCTCGCGTTCGGCACGGCGTTCGCGCTGGTGTTCGTGGTCGAGCTGCCGGACAAGACCATGGTGGCCACGCTGATCCTCACCACCCGGTACCGCGGTCTGCCGGTGTTCGTCGGCGTCACCTGCGCGTTCGCGGTGCAGTGCGTGATCGCCGCCGGGTTCGGCTCGGTGCTCACCCTGCTGCCCGAGCGGGTGGTGGCCGGGGTGGTGGCGGTGCTGTTCGGGCTGGGCGCGGTCCTGCTGCTGCGCGAGGGCTTCGGTCACGATCCGGACGAGGGGGTCGAAGCCGGCGGCGGGCCGGCGGCGGTGTCGTTCGTCCGCGCGGCGCTGACCTCGTTCGGGGTGCTGTTCGCGGCGGAGTGGGGGGACGCGTCCCAGTTCGCCATCGCCGGGCTGACCGCCCGGTTCTCCGCGCCGGTCGCGGTCGGCCTCGGCGGCTGGCTGGCGCTGACCACCGTGGCCGGGATCGCGGTGCTGCTCGGCGGCCGGATCCGGGGTCGGATCCGGCCGCGCCTGATCCAGCGGATCGCCGGTTTCGTGTTCGCCGGGTTCGCCCTGCTCGCCCTCTGGCAAGTTGTTTACGGATGAGTAGGTTGGGGGCATGGACGCGACTCCGGGACCGCGCGGCCGGGCCGCGCTGGCTCTGCTCCCGCGGTTGCAGCGGGACCCGCTCGGCCTGCTGACCAGCCTGATGGCCGAGTACGGCGACCGGGTCCGGGTGCCGTCGGTCGGCGGGCACCTGGTGTTCGTCCTGGCCCGGCCGGACGACGTCGCCCACGTGCTGGTGGCGAACCAGGGCAACTACGTCAAGGCGCCGACCTACCGGCCGCTCAAGGAGTTGCTCGGCGACGGGCTGCTGACCAACGAGGGGGACGGCTGGGCCCGGCAGCGCCGGCTGGTCCAACCGATGTTCGCCCGGCGCAACCTGCTCGGGTTCGGGCCGGCCATGCTCGGCGCCGCGGCGGACATGCTGTCCGGGTGGGCCGCCGCGCCGCCGGACACCGTGTTCGACATGGCCGGGCAGATGAGCGCGTTGACCCTGGACGTGGTGGGCCGCACGCTGTTCAGCTCGGACCTGACCGGCGAGGCCGGCGGGATGGCACCCGCGCTGGAGACCGTGCTGGTCGCCTACATGCGGGTGGTGCGCAACCCGCTGTTCTGGCTGGTGCCGAACTTCGAGCGGTGGCCGACGCCGAGCCGGCGCCGGGCCTGGCGGGCCGAGACGCACCTGCGCGAGGTGGTGGACCGGATCATCGCCGCCCGGCGCGCCGAACCGCCCGTCGACCGGCCGGCCGACCTGCTGGACATGCTGCTGTCCGCCCGGGACGAGTCCCCCGCCGCCGAGCCGGCGCGGCCGCGAGGGGACGGCGACATGACCGAGCAGCAGGTGCGCGACGAGCTGATGACGTTCATGCTCGCCGGGCACGAGACCACGGCCAACGCGCTGGCCTGGACGCTCTTCCTGCTCTCCACCCATCCCGAGGCCCGGGACCGGCTGGCGGCCGAGGTGGACGAGGTGCTGGCCGGGCGCCCGCCGGCCACCGAGGATGCGGACAAGCTGGAGTGGACCTCGGCCGTGGTGTCCGAGTCGATGCGGCTCTACCCGCCGGCGTGGATCATCGAGCGCCAGCCGGTGGCCGACGACGCGCTCGGCTCGCTCCGGATCCCGCCCGGCAGCATCGTGATCACCGCGCCCTACCTGGTGCATCGCAACCCCGAGCACTGGCCCAACCCGGAGGTCTTCGACCCGGGCCGGTTCCTGCCGGCCGCGTCGGCGGGCCGGCACCGGTTCGCCTACCTGCCGTTCGGCGGCGGCCGGCGGCAGTGCGTCGGCTCCGGGTTCGCCACCCTGGAGGCGATCCTGCTGCTCGCGGCCATCACCCAACGGTTCCGCTGCGACCTGGTGCCGGGCGCCCGGCCGGTGCCCCGGCCGTCGGTCACGTTACGACCCGACGGGGCGATCCCGATGACCGTGCACCCGCGGTGATTTCCGGCCGGCGTCAGCGCAACGCGGCGGCGACCGCCGCGGCCGCGCCCACCACCTGGGGGCCGACCAGGTCGGCGTCCAGCGGCTCCATGGTGACCACGCCGACGCTGGCCCGCAGGCCGGTGACACCGCGCACCGGGGCGGCGATGCCGTGCGCCCCGGTCTGCAGTTCGCCGGTGGTGCCCACCCAGCCAGGACCGCCCTGCCGCAGCCCGATCGCCTTGCCGGCCGCCCCGCGGCGCAGCGAGTGCCGGGCGCCCACCCGGTAGGACACGTGGTAGGTGGTCCAGGACGGCTCCACCACGGCCACCGCCTGGGCCTCGTCGCCGTCGGCCACGGTCAGGTGCGCGGTCGCCCCGACCTTCTCGGCCAGCTCGCGCAGCGCCGGCAGCGCGGCGTAGCGCAGCTGCGGGGCGACCTTGGCGGCCAGCCGGAGCAGGCCGAGCCCGAGCCGGACCCGGGAGCCCTCCCGGCGGACCAGGCCGCGATCCTGCAGCGGGACCAGCAGCCGGTAGACCGCCGCCCGGCTGGCGCCGATGGTCGCGGCCAGGTCGCTGATCGTGGGCGCGTCGGAGTCCGAGTCGGCCACCGCCTGCAGCAGCGCCAGCCCCCGGTCCAGGGTCAGCGAGCTCTCCTTGCCGGCCGCCCGGGACGCACCCGGCGATCCGGACTGCATCGATCGGACCGGCCGGCCCATCAGGTTTCCCGCGCCGGGACGACCGTGCCGGCGACCTCGGCGAACCCGACCACCGAGCCGTCCTCGCCGGGTGCGGTGCCGGTGATCACCACCGTGTCGCCGTCCTCGAGGAAGGTCCGCCGCTCGCCGCCGGCCAGCTCGACCGGCTCCCGGCCGCCCCAGGACAGCTCGAGGAAGCAGCCGCGCTGGGCCCGCTCCGGGCCGGACACGGTGCCGGAGGCGAACAGGTCACCGGGCCGCACGGTCGCGCCGTTCACGGTCATGTGGGCCAGCTGCTGGGCGCACGAGTAGGACATGTCGGCGAACCGGGGCCGGGACACCACGGTGCCGTTCCACTCGATCATCAGGTCGAGGTCGAGGCCCCACGGCTGGTCCTCGACCAGGTAGTCGAGCCGGGGATGGTCCGGCTCGACCACCGGCACCCGGGCAACGGCCAAGGCGTCCAGGGGAGTGATCCAGGCGGCGATCGAGGTGGCGAACGACTTGCCGAGGAACGGCCCGAGCGGCTGGTACTCCCAGCCCTGGACGTCGCGCGCGGACCAGTCGTTGACCAGCGCCACCCCGAAGATGTGGTCGGCGGCCGCGGTCACCGGCACCCGGCGGGCCAGCGCACCGCCGCACACGAAGCCCACCTCGGCCTCGACGTCGAGCCGCTCGGTGGGGCCGAACCGCGGGCCGTCGGTGCCGCGGCGCTGGCCGTGCGGCCGCTCGATGTCGGTGCCGGACACCACCACGGTGCCGGACCGGCCGTGGTAGCCGATCGGCATGTGGGTCCAGTTCGGCACCAGCGCCTCGCCGTTCGGCCGCAGGATCCGGCCGACGTTCTCGGCGTGGTGCCGGGAGGAGTAGAAGTCCACGTAGTCGCCGACGGTGAACGGCAGCGGCAGGCGCACGTCGGCCAGCGGCAACAGGGTGGCGCCGCGCGGGGCCGCGGTGGCGGTGACCAGGTCGCGCAGCCGGGCGCGCAGCGCGGACCAGACCGGGCGGCCGGCGGCCAGCAGCGGATCGAGCGAGCCGGCCCAGAGCACGGCGGACAGCTCGTCGCCGAGCGAGGCCTCGATCGAGCGCAGCGGCAGGGCATGGTCGCCGAGCCGGATCGCGACCTGCGGGCCGTCGCCGGCGTCGACCACCCCGTAGGGCAACGTCTGCGGGCCGAACGGCTTGTCGGCGGCGAACTCGGGGTCGTCCACCCAGGTCATAGCAGTCCCAACTGCTCCAGGTCGTCGATCGGATCGGTGAGCGAACACGAGCCGTAGGAGGCGAACACGCCACGCGCGGAGTGCTGGGCCTGGTCGGATAGGGCGGCGGCCTCCTCGGCCAACGCCGCGCTGTCGGTCATCGCCAGCGCCTCGTGCACGTCGCCGCCCGCCTGCATCCGGGCGGTGGCGACCAGCAGGTTCAGGAAGCCGTGGTGGGTGAAGCCGGTGTCCGGATCGGGACCGCGCACCGCGTGGTGCAGGCCGGCCGTCGCCTTGAACGACGCGCCGCCCTCGTTGATCACCGACAGGAAGTCGGTGACCTCCTCGATGCTCGGGAAGTTCTGCGCGGACAAGCCGCCGCAGCGCAGCTTCGGCCAGCTGCCGTGCTCGACCACGCGCTGGATGCCGTCCAACCAGGCCAGCCCGCCGCGGCGCGGCTCGATCACCCGGACCACGTCCTCGGGCACGAACTCGCTCACCCGCTCCAGCCACACCTCGTCCACGTCGGACGGCGCCGGCATCTCCACCATCCGCAGGGCGAGCAGCTCGACCCGGGACTCGACGATGGACAGCGCCTTGGGCACCCCGCCGAGCCCGGTGTCGATCACCAGCGACAGGGCCACCGGCTTGACCGGTTTCACCTTGATCAGCTCGGTGATCAGCTCGGGCAGCCGGGAGGCCGGACACAGGAACAGGCCGAGCAGTCCGGCATGCCGGCCGGTCCGTCCCTCCAGGTGCAACCGCACGGCGTCGGGCATGCTGGCACTGCCCGGGGGGAACAGTGCGGCATCGTCGACGAGCCGGGCGAGCAGGGGCGGAATGCCGCGGTGACGGGGCGCAGGGAGCGAGGCGGCGCTTGACACGGCTGACACGCTAGTGCTGTATCGCCAACTGAACAAAGGTGTCCGATTATCGGACGCCTGGAGGACCCATGCCTTACTACCGACGGGTCGGTGAGATACCCCGTAAGAGGCATACTCAGTTCCGCTCACCGGCCGGCAGCCTCTACGCCGAAGAGCTCATGGGAGTCGAGGGTTTCTCGTCCGACTCGGCTCTGCTGTACCACCGGTTCCTGCCGACCGCGATCGTGAACGCCAGGGCCATGCCGGACTCCCGCGGCCGGCTCACCGCCAACCACCCGCTCAAGCCGCGGCACTTCCGCAGCCAGGACCTCAAGTGGGAGGCCCCGGCCGACGTGGACGCCGTGACCGGCCGGCGCACCCTGTTCGGCAACGCCGACGTGACGATCGCGTTCGCCGCCGCCACCACGCCCAGCCCGCTGTACCGCAACGCGGCCGGCGACGAGCTGCTCTACGTGCAGGGCGGCGCCGGGGTGCTGGAGACCGTCTACGGCGCGCTTGAGGTGGCCGACGGCGACTACGTGGTGCTGCCGACCTCGACCACGTACCGGGTGGTGCCGCACGGCGAGCTGCGGCTGCTGATCCTGGAGGCGACCGGGCACATCGGGCCGCCCCGGCGGTACCTGTCGACCAAGGGCCAGTTCCTCGAGCACGCCCCGTACTGCGAGCGCGACCTGCGCGGCCCGGTCGAGCCGCTGCTGGTGGACGGCGAGGACGTCGACGTGCTGGTCCGGCACCGGGCCGGGCTGACCCGCTACACGTACGCCAACCACCCGTTCGACGTGGTCGGCTGGGACGGCTGCCTGTACCCGTGGGTGTTCAACATCCGCGACTTCGAGCCGATCACCGGGCGGGTGCACCAGCCGCCGCCGGTGCACCAGACGTTCGAGGGGCCCAACTTCGTGGTCTGCTCGTTCTGCCCGCGCAAGGTCGACTACCACCCGGACGCCATCCCGGTGCCGTACAACCACGCCAACGTCGACTCCGACGAGCTGATGTTCTACGTCGGCGGCAACTACGAGGCGCGCAAGGGCAGTGGGATCGGCATCGGCTCGCTGTCGCTGCACCCGGCCGGGTTCACGCACGGCCCGCAGCCGGGCGCGGCCGAGGCCTCGATCGGCGCCGAGTACTTCGACGAGACCGCGGTCATGGTGGACACCTTCCGGCCGCTGGACCTCGGCGAGGCGGCAGACGCCTGCGAGGACCCCCGCTACGCCTGGACCTGGGCGCGGCGCGGCCCGGACTGGAGTTGACCTTGGGACTAGTCTGAGGGAACTGCGAATCCACGCAGACTGAAACTGGGTATTGGGGGCAACACGCGATGCGGCGTTTATTTGGCGTGCTCTTCGTGCTCGTCGGCGGAATTCTGATGGTCACCCCGCCCGCCCAGGCGGACCCGGTGGGGCCACTGGTATACGGCTGCCCGGGATTTCCGCCGGTGAGCGGGAAGGACGGCGGGGTCTGCATCTACGAGCCGCCACCGGCCGGGATGGGCCCGCGGTACGGCGCGTTCCACAGTTACCGGCGGGCGTACGGGCGATTTTATCTTTCGTACACCGTCAATTTCGTCGACGTGAACTCCACGACCTGCGGGGTCCGTTTCTACGAGGTCACCTATCCGTATCCGGGCGGCGAGTCGCACACCTATCTTTTCACCGTCTACAACTCCACCCAGAACACCGACGGCGGGTACCTGGTGCCGTCCCAGTACCGCAACCGGGTGGACATGGGCGACTGGACCTGCTGACCGGGAGTCCGGCCCAGTAGCACTGAAGTGAGTGATTTCGCAACCCGGCCGGGTGGACGCACCGCTAGTCTTGCGCGGTGCGTCGCCCGGTCCCCCGTGTCGTCACCCTGCTGCTCGCCGGGGTGCTGGCCGGCTGCGCGGCCCCGGCGACCGGTCGGTACGAGCCGATGGCGGTGCCGAGAGCGGCGCCGCGGACCGGGGCGGAGCAGGCCGCCCGCACGCCCGGCGAGGTGGTGCTGACCATCGCAGGCGACGTGCACTTCGCCGAGCGCACCACGAAGCTGCTGGACGACCCGGCCAGCGCGTTCGGGCCGGTGGCCGAGCTGTTCACCGGGTCGGACATCGCGGTGGTCAACCTGGAGACGGCGGTCACCACCCGGGGCACCGCCGAGCCCAAGAAGTACCTGTTCCGGGCGCCGCCCTCGGCCTACGACGCGGTCAAGGCGGCCGGCATCGACCTGGTGTCGCTCGGCAACAACCACGTGCTGGACTACGGCCGGGTGGGTCTGGCCGACAGCCTGGCCGCGGCCCGCTCGGCCGGGGTGCCGACGGTGGGCGCCGGCCAGGACGCCGACGCCGCCTGGGCGCCGTGGATCACCGAGGCGAACGGGGTCCGGATCGCGTTCCTCGGCATCTCCCAGGTGCACGAGCTGGAGGCGAGTTGGGCCGCGACCGACGAGCGGGCCGGCGTCGCACACGCCCGGGACCGCGACCGGGCGGTCCGTGCGGTGCGGGCGGCAAGGGAGCAGGCCGACCTGGTCGCGGTGATCATGCACTGGGGCAAGGAGGGCAGCGACTGCCCGACCGCGGAGATGCGCTCGTTCGCCGCGGCGCTGGCCGGGGCCGGGGCGGACCTGATCGCCGGCACGCACGCCCACCTGCTGCTCGGCGACGGCTGGCTGGACCGCACCTACGTCGCCTACGGGCTGGGCAACTTCCTGTGGTGGTGGAACGACGCCTACTCCAACGACACCGGCGTGCTGCGGGTGACCGTGCGGGACAAGAAGATCGCCGGGGCCGAACTGGTGCCGGCGTACATCTCCCGGGAGACCGGTCAGCCGATGCCGGTGACCGGGGCGGAGGCGGAGCGGATCACCGCGAAGTTCACCGGACTGCGGGAATGCACCGGGTTGGCGGAATCACCTAGGTGACTTACGCCAAAATTAGGGTAGCCTAACCCGCATGACGTCTCGTCCGCCGGCACCGTGCCCGGCCGAGCGCGCCCGCACCGTCGCCGCGCTCGGACCGGCCACCCTGCTGCGGTCCGGGGACAAGATCGCGCCGCTGCTGCACCACGTTCACCCGGACGGCACCGTGACCGTGCTGTTCGCCGAGGACCATCCCATCGTCGCGACCGCCGGGGACGAGTCTGCGGTGCTCGCCGAGATCGTCGACCTGGCGCCGGTGCCGCTGCGCGAGCCGGTCCGGGGCCTGCTCTGGGTCACCGGCTGGCTGCGCGTGCTGGACGGCGCGACCGCCCGCGACGTCGCCCTGATCGTCGCCGAGAGCCGGGCCGACCCTCGGCTGCTCGACCTCGGCCACGGCGCGGTACTGCTGCAGCTGGAGCCGGTCTCGCTGGTGCTGGCCGACGCCGAGGGGACCAACCCGGTGCCGCTCGCCGAGTTCACCGCGGCCACCCCGGACCCGTTCCACGGCCACGAGGCCGGGTGGCTGCGGCATCTGGAGCTGTCGCACACCGACGTGGTCGGGATGCTGGCCCGGCACCTGCCGGACCGGCTGCGCGGCGGACACATCCGTCCGCTCGGGTTGGACCGCTACGGCCTGCGGCTGCGGGTGGAGACCCTGCAGGCCGATCACGACGTGCGGTTGGCGTTCAGCCGCCCGATCGGCACCGAGGCGGAGCTGGCCGCCGAGCTGCGCCGGCTGGTCGGCTGCCCGTTCCTCGCCGCGACCCGCTAGGAATCGACGCAGAACGCGTCGACCGGCGTCTCGACGGCTCTGGCGATCGCGACGACCGTGAAGAAGGTCGGGGTGGGGATTCGGCCATGCTCGATCTTGCGCAGCGTCTCGACCGAGATGCCGGCCGCCGCCGCGACTTCGACCGCCGTGCGCTCCCCCCGCGCCGCGCGCAGCAGTTCACCGAGCCGGACACCGCGGGCCCGGTCGGCCTGGCTCAACGGTGGACGCACCATGGCGAGAATATTAATACCGTGATAGATATACCGGTCATGGTGGAGCTGAAGAACGACGCCGAGCTGGCGGTGATGCGGGAGGCCGGCCGCGTGGTGGCCACCGCACTGGCCGCGGTCCGGGAACACGCCGCGCCCGGGGTCTCCCTGCTCGAACTGGACGCGGTCGCCGCCGAGATGATCAGCCGGGCCGGCGCGACCTCGTCGTTCCTGAACTACCACCCGCACTTCGCGCCCACCCCGTTCCCCGGCGTGATCTGCACGTCGGTCAACGACGTGATCGTGCACGGCATCCCGGACGACTACCGGCTGCGCACCGGCGACCTGGTCAGCATCGACTGCGGCGCCTGCCTCGACGGGTTCCACGGCGACTCGGCGATCAGCTTCACGATCGGGCCGCCGACCGAGGCGGACGCCACCCTGATCGGCGACACCGCGGCCGCGCTGGCCGCCGGGGTCGCGGCGGCCACGCCCGGCGCGCGGCTCGGCGACGTGTCCCACGCGGTCGGCGAGGTCGGCCGGGCAGCCGGCTACGGCATCCCACAGGGCTTCGGCGGACACGGGGTCGGCCGGCGGATGCACGAGGACCCCTCGGTGCCCAACGAGGGCCGGCCCGGCCGCGGGCTGCCGCTGCGCCCCGGCCTGGTGATCGCGATCGAGCCGATGTTCATGGCCGGCGGCCGGGACCGGTTCGTCACCGGCCCGGACGGCTGGGCGCTGCGCACGGCGGACGGCAGCCGGGCCGCGCACGCCGAGCACACCGTCGCCGTCACCGAGGCCGGCCCGGTGGTGCTCACGGCCCCTTAGCCGTCGGCCAGTTCCGGCGGGAAGCCGCCGGTGGCGACCGGGCCCCAGCGCTGGATGGTGATCCGGATCAGCGACTTGCCCTGGGCGCGCATGGCCGCGCGGTACTCGTCCCAGTTCGGGTGCTCGCCGGAGATGACCCGGAAGTACTCGACCAGCGGCTCCACGGAGTCGGGCAGATCCAGGACCTCGGCGGTGCCGTCGACCTGGACCCAGGGGCCGTTCCAGTCGTCGGACAGGACGCAGACCGACACGGCTGGGTCGCGGCGCAGGTTGCGCACCTTGGCCCGCCGCGGATACGTGGCGATGACGATGCGGCCCGCGGTGTCCAGGCCGCAGGTCACCGGGGAGAGCTGGGCGCGCCCGTCGGCCCGGGTGGTCACCAGGATCGCGCGGTGGCGGGGGCGGATGAACTCGGCGAGCGCGGCCGCGTCGACGGCGTCGGCCGTGGCGATCTTTCGAGGCACCGACCGAGCGTACGGGTAGCGTGGCCGGGTGCGTGCCTGGTTGAGGCCGGAGCGTCCCGGCGAGCCGGAGCCGGTCACCGACCCGCGCGAACGCCGGGCGATCGTGATCGAGCTGGTGATCGTGTTCACGGTGACGCTCGGCCTGTCCGGTGCGCGCAGCCTGCTGTCCCTTGTGGACTCGCTGCTGAACCCGGTTCCGTTGAGCCGTCAGGCGGTCGCGCTGAACGTGCCGCAGGCCAACGCCGACCTGATCGACCTGTTCAAGCAGCTGCTGTCCGCCGCCCAGCTGTTCGCCTGGGGCGCACTCGGCCTGTACCTGTTGTGGCGCGGCGGAATCCGGCCGCGGCGCCTCGGGCTGGACCGGGACCGGCCGGGCCGGGATCTGCTCACCGGGGCCGGACTGGCCGCGCTGATCGGCATCCCGGGGCTGGCCCTGTACTTCCTCGCCTACCGGATGGGCGCCAACCTCGCCGTCCTTCCGTCCACCTTGGACGACACCTGGTGGCGACCGGTCGCGCTCTGCATCGCCGCGGCCGGCAACGCCTGGGCCGAGGAGATCCTCGTGGTCGGCTACCTGATCAGCCGGCTGCGCCAGCTCGGGTTCGGCGAGAACGGCTCGCTGCTGGTCTCGGCCGTGCTGCGCGGTTCCTACCACCTGTACCAGGGGTTCGGCGGGTTCGCCGGCAACCTGGTGATGGGTCTGGTGTTCGGCCGGGTCTGGCAGCGCACCAACCGGCTCTGGCCGCTGGTCATCGCGCACACGCTGCTGGACGTGGTGGCCTTCGTCGGCTACGCGCTGCTCCGCGGCCGGATCTCCTGGTTGCCCTGACCGGCGAGCACAATGGGGGTGATGGGCGACCTTGGCGAGTACCGCAGAAAACGCGACCCGAAGCGGACACCGGAACCGGTGCCCGGGCCGGACGTGCTGCCGACGGGCAACGACGACACCTTCGTGATCCAGGAGCACCACGCGCGCCGGCTGCACTGGGACGTCCGGCTGGAGCGCGGCGGGGTGCTGGTCTCCTGGGCGGTGCCCAAGGGGCTGCCGGCCGTCCCCGGCGACATCCGGCTCGCGGTGCACACCGAGGACCATCCGATGGAGTACGCCGCCTTCGAGGGCGACATCCCCAAGGGCGAGTACGGCGGCGGCCGGATGTTCATCTGGGACCGCGGCCGGTACGAGACGATCAAGTGGAGCGACCGCGAGGTCCAGGTGGTCCTCAACGGCGCGCGGATCAAGGGCCGGTACACGTTCTTCCGCAGCGGGCGGGCGGACAAGGACTGGATGGTCCGCCGGTCCGACCCGCCGCAGGAGCCGGACCGGGAACCGCTGCCCGAGGTGCTCGAACCGATGCTGGCCGTCGCCGGCACGCTGCCGCCGGCCGCGCAGGACGAGAACTGGGCCTACGAGTTCAAGTGGGACGGGGTGCGCGCGCTGGCCCGGGTGGAAGGCGGACGGCTGCGGCTGCACGCCCGCAAGGGCAACGACATCACCGCCCGCTACCCCGAGCTGCGGCTGCTCGGCGAGGAGTTGGGCAGCACCGAGGTCTGGCTGGACGGGGAGATCGTCGCGCTGGTGGACGGCCGGCCCAGCTTCTACGCCCTGCAGCACCGCATCCACGCCGACGGCGAGCGGGCCGTCCGCCGGGCCGCGGCCGACACCCCGATCACCTACCTGGTGTTCGACGTGCTGCACCTGGACGGCCGGTCCTGCCTCGAACTGCCCTACGCCGAGCGGCGCCGGTTGCTCGAAGGGCTTTCGCTTGCCGGACCGAACTGGCACACCTCGCCGAGCTACCCCGGCGAGGGCGCCGCCGTTGCCGAGGCGGCCAGGGAACAGCGACTGGAGGGTGTGATCGCGAAGCGGCTGACCTCGCGGTACCACCCGGGCCGGCGCTCGCCGGACTGGATCAAGATCGCCGAGATCCGGCCGGTCGAGGTGATCGTCGGCGGCTGGCGGCCGGGCGAGGGCCGCCGGGAGGACACGCTCGGCTCGCTGATGATCGGAATACCGACGGAGGACGGGCTGCGCTACGTCGGCCAGGTCGGCACCGGGTTCACCGACGAGGTGCTCCGCTCGCTGACCGCGAGCCTGCGCGCGCACGAGCGGAAGACCTCGCCGTTCGTCAACGAGGTGCCCCGGGACCGGGCCAAGGGCGCGCACTGGGTCGAGCCGACCATGGTCGGCGAGGTCGAGTTCCTGAACTGGACCTCGGACGGCCGGCTGCGGGCGCCGCGCTGGCGGGGCCTGCGCACCGACAAGGAGCCGCGCGACGTGGAGATCATGGAGTTGCCCGATGGACGGTGAGCACGTGCTGGTCGCCGTCGATGGCCGCCAGCTGCGACTGTCCAACCTGGACAAGGTGCTCTACCCGGAGTACGGGTTCAGCAAGGGCGAGGTGATCGACTACTACTCGCGGATCGCCCCCGTGCTGCTGCCGCACCTGGTGGACCGGCCGGTGACCCTGCGCCGCTACCCCAACGGCGTGGACGGCATGTCGTTCTACGAGAAGAACACCGCGCGGCACACGCCGGACTGGGTGCGCACGGTCACCGTGGACACGCCGGGCAGCAGCACCGGCCGGGACACGCTGGACTTCGCCATCGTCTGCGACCTGCCCACCCTGGTGTGGGCGGCCAATTTGGCCGCCCTGGAACTGCACATTCCACAGTGGACGGTGGACGCGGACGGCAACCGGCGCAACCCGGACCGGCTGGTGTTCGACCTGGATCCCGGGCCGCCGGCCACCATCGTGGAATGCGGCCGGGTGGCCGTGCTGCTGCGCGCGGCGCTGGCCGCCGACGGGCTCGAGGCGTACGCGAAAACCAGCGGCTCCAAGGGAATGCAGCTCTACTGCGCGGTCGGCACCGACGCGCCGGAGCAGACCTCGGACTACGCCAAGGAGTTGGCCGAACGGCTGGCCGGCGAGCACCCGGACCTGATCGTGGCGCGGATGGCCAAGAACCTCCGGCCCGGCAAGGTGTTCATCGACTGGAGCCAGAACAACCAGTACAAGACCACGGTGGCGCCGTACTCGCTGCGGGCCCGGCCCCGGCCGACCGTGTCCACCCCGGTCACCTGGGCCGAGGTCGAGGCCTGTGCGGCTCCGGAGGACCTGGTGTTCACCGCGGACGAGGTGCTGGACCGGGTGGCCGAGGACGGCGACCTGTTCGCCGGGCTGTGCGCGCCGAAACCGCCCCGGCTCACAGCGACAGCGGCGCGGCACCGAAGGCGACGTTGAACCGGTCGCACCAGATCACCGCGCTGCGCAGGCCGGCCAGGTCGGCGTCGGCCGGGATCGCGTAGTTCTGGTTTCCGCTGGTCGCCTTCATCTCGCCCAGCTTGACGTAGCGGCCGTCGTCGAAGCTGCCGTCCGGGCCGGCCGGTGCGGCCGCGCTCAGCCAGACGTGCACGTCCGGGCCGTCGGAGGTGGCGAAGTTCTCCAGGCGCAGCACCCGGGCGCCGTCCGGCAGCATGAGCACCCGGGCCACGCCGCTGGTCTCGTGCTCCTTGCTGACGAACTGGCCCTCGGCGAGCACCACCGGCTGCGCGGCCGGCTGCGGCTTCGGCGGCGCCTGGGGCACCTGGGCCTCGGCGGGCGGCGGCGCGGGAGCCTGCTGCTCCGGGGTGCTCGCCGCCGGGAGCGCCTCGTCCACCCGGCTGGACGTCACCGCCCGCCACGGCTCGAACAGCAGCAGGCCGACGACCAGGCCGATCAGGGCGATCGAAGCCACGACCCAGGTGACGGGACGACGCAGCAGACGGCGCATGGTTCCCTTCCTCTCGACGGCCGGACCTCCAGCTTGGCCGTGCCCGGTAGACACCCAATGATCCCCGGCTCAAGTGCGGGTGAGCCTTACCAGGTGGTTACGCTCGCCGGGTGACCGCACCGCGCGCCGACAGCGAGGTCGGGCCGCTGCGCACGGTGCTGCTGCACCGGCCCGGCCTCGAGCTCAAACGGCTGACCCCCCGCAACAACGACCAACTGTTGTTCGACTCGATTCCGTGGGTGGGCCGGGCCCAGGAGGAGCACGACGCGTTCGCCGCCGCGCTGCGCTCCCGGGAGGTCGAGGTGCTGCTGCTGGCCGAGACGCTGGTGGAGGCGCTGCGCGACGAGCGGGCGCACGCCGCGGCGGCCGGGACCGCGGTGGACCGGCTGCTGCTCGGCAACGAGCTGGCCGACGCGCTCGGCTCGCACCTGTCCACGTTGGACGCCCCGGCGCTGGCCACCGTGCTGATGGCCGGGATGACGTTCGAGGAGCTGCCGGCGGCCGAGGGCGCGTCGCTGGTGCGGCGGATGCACCACCCGCACGACTTCGCCGTCAGCCCGCTGCCGAACCTGCTGTTCACCCGGGACTCGTCGGTGTGGATCGGTGACCGGGTGGCGATCGCGTCGCTGGCCATGCCGGCCCGGCGCCGGGAGACCGTGCTGCTCGACCTGGTGTACGCCTACCACCCGCGGTTCCGCTCCGCCGGCCGTGCCTACGGCGCCCACTCCGCGCCGGTGGAAGGCGGCGACGTGCTCCTGCTAGGCCCCGGCGTGCTGGCCATCGGCGTCGGCGAGCGGACCACCCCGGCCGGCGCCGAGTCCCTGGCCCACTCCGTGTTCGCCGACGGCCTTGCGCACACCGTGCTGGCCGTGCCGATCGCCCAGGACCGCGCCACCATGCACCTGGACACGGTGTGCACGATGGTCGACCGCGACGCCGTGGTCATGTACCCGGCCATCGGCGACACCCTGGTCGCCTACCCCCTGCGGCCGGACGGCGCCGACGGCGTCAAGGTCGACGGCCCGGTCCCGTTCCTCTCCGCCGCCGCCACCGCCATGGGCATCGACCGCCTCCGGGTGATCGACACCGGCCTCGACCCGGTCACCGCCGAACGCGAACAATGGGACGACGGCAACAACACCCTCGCCGTCGGCCCCGGCGTCGTCGTCGCCTACGAACGCAACGTGGAGACCAACGCCCGCCTCGAAGACGCCGGCATCGAAGTCCTCCGCATCCCCGGCTCCGAACTGGGCACCGGCCGCGGCGGCCCCCGCTGCATGTCCTGCCCCATCACCCGCCTCCCCCTCTAACCGATCTCCAGCCACGCCCCGCCCCGTGCCGATGGGTGAGCGTGCACATGTTCGTCGACGAGTCGCGCCGAGGGAGCACATACCTGCTGGCCGGGTCGCGCTCGCTGATGCGCGACCTGCGGATGCCGGGAGAGCGGCGGATTCACTTCCAGGCCGAGCAGGACAGCCTGCGGCGCAAGGTTCTCGCC
Source organism: Actinophytocola sp. (assembly GCF_035762905.1). GTDB lineage: Bacteria > Actinomycetota > Actinomycetes > Mycobacteriales > Pseudonocardiaceae > DASYTH01. Next base: position 247,589 of record NZ_DASUCC010000097.1, on the reverse strand, counting down.
GCGCTGGTGGCGCACGACGTGCGGGCGCGGGTCTACCTGGGGAACCGGGCGGCCGGATCGGGTTCGGGCCGCCTGCCTGGACCGACTGGTCGGCGCCGCTGTGGATCTTGGGGTCGACCGCCTGGTGATCGAGTCGCGCGGATCCACCGACCGGATGGACCGGGCGACCATTTACCGGAGCCTCAGCCGGACCGGCGGAGAACGACTGACCTATGAGCACCTCTGCCCACACGAAGATCCGGCCCTGGCCATCGCCGACGCGGTCGCGTGGGCGTATGGCGCGGGCAATGATTGGCGCCGAAGAGGTGGGCCCGGTGGTGGACGCCGCGGTGGATCTTGGGCGGGTGCTGCGATAGCCCCCAACAATGCGCGAAGCCCGGGCGCTCGCCGTCCGACGAGATCCTGCCCGGGCTCACTTCCTCGGCCTAGCGGCCTCGGCTGGGTTCAGGGTACCGGAGTTTGGGGGGGTTGCCAGGTGGGGTTGAGGAGTTGGTAGAAGACCTCGTCGTCGAAGTGGGTGTCGGTGATGGGGAAGGCGTTGGGGTTGGTGCCGATGTGGGTGTAGCCGGCTTGGGTGGCGGCGTGGCGGGAGGCCGCGTTCGATGCGGCGGTGCTGATGGTGAGGCGGCGTTTGGCCAGGCCGCCCTCATTCAGGGGGAGGAAGGTCCAGGTGGACAGGGCGCGGAGGGCTTCGGTGAGGTAGCCGCGGCCGCGGGAGTCGGGGTGGATCGAGTAGCCGGGTTTGGCTTCGGTGGGGTCGAGGCCGCCGAGGTCGAAGAGCTGGATGTGGCCGACCAGGCGATCGGTGGTCCGGTCGGCGATGCACCAGTTGATCATCTGGCCGGCGGCCATCTGTTCGCGGGCGCGGGCGATCGAGGCGGCGCCGTCGCGTTGGCGCACGCCGGGGACGCGACCGCCGAAGTGGACGGTGCGGGTGTCGTGGTTCGTCTCGAAGAGCCGGTCGGCGTCGGTGTCGGCGAGCGGGCGCAGCCGGAGCCGGTCGGTTTCCAGGACCGGGGCGACCAGCCAGGTGCCCTTGGGCTCGCGGGTGTCGGTGGCGCGCAGGGAGGCGACCCAGGTGTCGCGGCGGATACCGTGCTGCGGCAGCAACTTCTCGACCCGGCCGTCGAAGCTGAAGCCGCACCGCCACACCGCCCGGCGGGATCCCCAGTTGCCGACGTAGGCGAACCAGATGACGACCTCGACGCCGCGCTCGGCGAAGCCCCAGTCGACCAGCAACGTGATGGCCCTGGTCACCACGCCGCGCCGGCGGGCGCCCGGGTGCACCGCGAAACCGATCTCGGCGATGCCGTCCGGGCGCGGGCGCAGGGTGACGCCGCCGGCGAACCGCCGCACCCCGTCGGCGTGCTCCGCCTCGATCGCGAACTCCAGGCCGGAGCCCTCCGCCCAGAACCGCGGCACCTGTCTGGTGATCCACTCGATCCCCTCGTCCACCCCGTACGGGCTGGGGATCGTCGTCCACGCCAGGGATTCCGGGTCGCTGCAGTGCTCGACGCACGGCTCGAGATCGTCCAGGGAGTACGGGCGCAGGGTCACTACGCCGTCGGTGAGGGTCGGGCAGTCGTCCGGGTAGGCCATGCCGCCTATGTTCGACACGGCCTACCCGGCGCGCAAACCGTTATGCCGGCCGCACCCCCGGCTGCCCGTCCAGCACCACGAACCGGTTGCGCACCGACAGACTCACCCGGGCCGGGTCCCGCTCCCGCACCGACGACACCTTCATGAAGTCGGCGGTGAGCTGACCGGCGGTCGCCGTGACCCGCACGTAGCCGCGGTGGTTGCCGACGTAGAACAGGTGTGGGTTGTTCGGCACCGTCGGCGGCGCGGTCTCGGTGGCGTCGCCGCCACTGGTGATCGACGTGGTCACCAGTTCGGTGCCGACCAGCGGCGAGCCGTGGTCGAAGTAGTTCAGGCGCAGGTTGTTCGCCCAGTGCCGGTGCACGTCGCCGGTCAGCACCACCGGGTTGCGCACCTGCCGGTCCACCCAGCCCTGGGTGATCCGCTGCCGGCTGGCCCGGTAGCCGTCCCAGGCGTCGGTGCTCACGTCGCAGGTCCCGGTGCCGCCGTCGGTGTCCCGCTGGGCGAAGAACACCTGCTGGCCGAGGAAGTCCCAGCGTGAGCCGCCGGCCGCGAACCCGTCAAGCAGCCACTGCTCCTGGGCGGCACCGGTCAGCGTGCGGTCCGTGCGGGTGATCTCCGCACAGTTGGCGGCCGGCGCCTGCTTCCACCGGTACTGTCGGGTGTCCATCATGTGGAAGCGGGCCAGCGTGCCCCAGGAAACCCTGCGGTAGAGCGGAATCGCGGAGTTGACCGGCTTCATCGCCTTGGGCAGCGGCATGTTCTCCCAGAACGCCTGGAACGACGCCTGCTTGCGGGCGGCCGGCGCGTCCGAGCTGACCCCCCACCAGTTGTTCTTCAGCTCGTGGTCGTCGAACACGGCCAGCCACGGCGCGACCGCGTGCGCGGCCCGGATGTCCGGGTCGGTGCGGATCTGGGCGTACCGCAGCCGATACTCGCCGAGCGCGTCCACCTCGTCGAAGTCGACGTACCAGCGCACCCGGTTGGCCGAGCCGGACTGCTTCTCGTACATGTAGTCGCCGAGGAACAGGATCAGATCCGGCGCGTCGGCGGCCATGAACCGGTGCGCGTGGTACCAGCCCTCCTCGAAGTGCTGGCAGGACGCGAACCCGAAGCGCAGCGCGGCCGGGGTGCTGCCCGGGGCCGGCGCGGTGCGGGTGCGGCCGACCGGCGAGAGGAACCCGTCGGCGCGGAACCGGTAGAAGAACTCGGCACCGGGTGCCAGCCCGCGCGGCTCGGCGTGCACGCTGTGCCCCTCGGCCGGGATCGCGGTCTCGGTGCCGGACGCGACGATGGTGCCGAACGCCTCGTCGGTGGCCACCTGCCACTCGACCGGAACGTTTCGGGTGCCCATCCCGCCACCGATGTCCAGCGGCGCGGTGGCCAGGCGGGTCCACAGCACCATGCCGTCCGGGCGCGGGTCGCCGGAGGCGATGCCGAGGCCGAACGGGTCGCGCACGGCGGCGGGCACCGGTCCGGCGCCGGCCAGCCTCGGCACGGCGACCGCGCCTGCGGCGAGGCCGGATACCAGGAACAGCCGACGACGATTGAGCTTGTTCATGCCGGGTCTCCTCAGGCGTAGTCGGTCAGCGCGGCGCCACAGGTGTTGATCAGGACTTCCTTGGGCCCGCCCTCGCCGAGGCAGACCCGGTAGGTGACCCAGGCGCCCTCGGGAAACTCGAGGTTGGCCGTGACGCTGGTGCCGTTGCCGCCCGAGTTCCAGATCATGTGCGGGCCGGAACCGTCCGGCAGCCAGTAGAGCGCCACCGCCGAGTGCCCGTCGGCCGACTGGTCGTACACGGTGAACACCTCGCCGTACGAGGCGAACGTGGCCCGGCCGGCACACCCGGCGTCCACGGTGCAGCGCGAGCTGTCCGCCTCGGCGGCCGAGGCTCCGGCCATGGTCAGGGCGCCGGCGATCCCGGCAACGAGCAGGGCCCTGCGTTTGACGCGCATCCGCTCCTCCTCCGACGTCGATGGTTGCTCATTTTCTTCTATCGGAAGGTCACGGTGGAAGAGCAACCAAGCCGGTATCGGTGCCGAACGGTATGTTGACCACCATGCTGAGCAAGTTCCACCAGGCACTACAGGACCAGGTGCGCAACGAGTTCACCGCGTCGCAGCAGTACGTTGCGCTGGCGGTCTGGTTCGACGGCCAGGATCTCCCCCGCCTCGCCGCGCACTTCTACCGGCAGGCGCTCGAGGAGCGCAACCACGCGATGATGATCGTCCAGTACCTGCTGGACAACGACATCCAGGCGACGATCCCCGGCACGCCCGAGGTGCGCAACACCTTCAAGGACCCGGCCGAGTTGATCGAACTGGCGCTGAGCCAGGAGCGTGCGGTCACCGAGGAGGTGATCGGCCTGGCCAAGACCGCCCGGGACGAGGACGACTACAAGGGCGAGCAGTTCATGCAGTGGTTCCTCCGCGAGCAGGTCGAGGAGGTGGCCCAGATGACCACCCTGCTCAACGTGGTACGACGGGCCGAGGGCTCCGCCGGCAACCTGTTCGACGTGGAGAACTACCTGGCCAGGGAGTCGGTCGGCGACTCGGGCGACGAGCCGGGGGCGCCGCGCGCGGCCGGCGGAAGGGTCTAGGCGCGCTCAGCGGATGGTGATCTGGCGGCCGATCAGGCCGTCCCGGGCCCGGCGTTCGTCCGCGGTCAACGGCTCACTGTCCACTGAGGACAACGCGGACTCCAGCCGGGTGCCGAGTTCGGCGGCCGGATCGACCCACTCGCGCGCGTGTGACTCCGGGTCGAGGTCCCAGACCGGAACCAGCAGGCCGTGCGCGCGGAACGAGCCGGCGTACCGGGCGCCCTCGCCAAGGGTCAGCTCGCCACGGGCGGCCAGCCGGGCCATGGCCGGCAGCAGCCGCTCCTCCGGCTCCGGGCGGACCCAGCGCAGATGCGCCTTCTCTCCCGCGTTCACCCAGTAGGCGGCCGGGCCGATCCGCTCGGTCGGCATGATCGCGCTGTTGGCCCGCTCAAGGGACAGCGCGATCTCGCCGGTCGGCTCGGTGCCCGGCGGCATCCACCAGCCGAAGTCGGTGTGCAGCTCGGGTTCCACCGCCGCGTCCGGCACCAGCACGTCCTGCAGTCGCTCCGGCCCGCCGGCCGCCGGGTCGGTCTCGACCACCGGCAGCACCTCGCCGGGTTCGGCGGCCAGCGCCCAGGTGATCGCCCTGGCCACATCCCGGCTCACGTCGCCGGACCGGGTCTGCACCTGCATTCCGACCAGCGCGGTGCCGTCCGCCCGGACCACCGCGGCCGCGGCCATCGGCAACACGGTGGCCAGCGACAACGGCCGCTCGGTCGGCTCGGCCAGGCGGAGCGCTGCCAGCGCGGACGGGACGAACTCGCGCAGCGCCACCAGCTCGCACTCCCCGGCCAGGCCCTCGAACGGCCGGGCCACCGGGACCTCCACCGGCCCGCCGCTCGCGCCGTGGCAGGCCTTGTACCGCTTGCCGGAGCCGCACGGGCAGGGCTGGCGCGGGTTGATGCCGTCCGGGGCCGGCTTGCGGTGCTTGACGGCGGATCGCTTGGACAAGGTCGGCTCCTAGTCGGGCGGGTTCGTCGCGACGTTACCGCCTTCGCCGCCGGCCAGGATGGCACGGGTGGCGGCCGGCGCGTTGGTGGCCAGGAACCGCACGCCGAGTTGCTGGCAGAGCCGGATGTCCTCGGGCGTGTCCACGGTCCAGCAGTAGGTGTCCCGGCCGCGCCGGGCACAGCGGGCCACGTAGTCCGGGTCGGCGCGGAGCACCCGGATGCCCGGACCGGCGTAGTCGGCGAACGGCGGCAGCCAGCCGTCCCGGTAGGGCATCGGCAGGAAGCTCAGCAGCAGCACGGTCGGCAGGGCGGGCGCGTAGTCGTGCAGTCGGCGCACCGCCCGGACCGAGAACGACATCACCGCGATCGGCGAGTCCACTTTGGACTTCGGGGTGGCCAGCCCGAACCGGCTCAGCAGCGCCACCAGCTTCGCCTCGACCAGACCGCCGTAGCGCACCGGATGCTTGGTCTCCACGAACAGCCGGGTGCCGGTGTCGGCGACCAGGCCGAGCAGCGCCTCCAGGGTGAGCACGCCGTTGCCGGACGGCGGGCCGGGCGTGTGCCAGCTCTCGTAGTCCAGTTCGGACATTCGTTCCAGGGTCAGCGCGCTCACCGCGCCGCGACCGGTGGAGGTGCGGTCCACCCGCCGGTCGTGCACGCACACCAGGTGCCCGTCCCTGGTCAGCCGCACGTCGCACTCCAGTGCGTCGGCGCCCTGCTCCAGGGCCAGGGTGTAGGCGGCCAGGGTGTGCTCGGCGCGGTGCGTGGAGGCGCCGCGATGCGCAACGACGGCTGGTTGCACGGCCGCGATCATCGCACGCGCCGCATAAAGTCTCGCGACGTGAGCGCGCAATTCGATCCGGCCGACCCGGAGTTCATCGCCGACCCCTATCCGGTGTTCGCCAAGCTGCGGGCGGCGGCGCCGGTGCACCGGCACGACGGGCTCGGGATGCTCGTCGCCGTGTCCCACGCGGCCTGCTCGGAGGTGCTGCGGCAGCGCACCCTCGGCCGGATCTGGACCGACGCCACGCCGGCCGAGGCGTTCACCGCGTTCAACCTGCTGCACCGCAACTCGTTGCTGGAGAGCGAGCCGCCCCGGCACACCCAATTACGCCGGCTGATCTCGGCCGCGTTCGCCCGCGGGCACACCGAACGGCTGCGGCCCTGGGTGGGGGCGCTGGCCGAGCGCATGGTGGACACGCTGGCCGCGCGGATCGCCGAGGACGGTTCCGCCGACCTGCTCGAGCACCTGGCCGCCCCGTTGCCCATCGAGGTGATCGGCGAGCTGCTCGGGGTGCCGGACGCCGACCGGCCGCGGCTGCAGCCGTGGTCCAACGCGATCGTGAAGATGTACGAGTACGGCCGCGCGCCGGAGTTGGCCGCCGCGGCCGAGCGGGCGGCCGCCGAGTTCGTCGGCTACCTGCGCGAGCTGGCCGCCCGGCGGGCCGAGGACCCCGGCGACGACCTGGTCACCGACCTGGTGACGGTGCGCGACGGCGGCGAGGCGCTGACCGGCGACGAACTGGTCGGCACCGCCGTGCTGCTGCTGATGGCCGGACACGAGGCGACGGTGAACGTGGTCGGCAACGGGATGTTCGCCCTGCTCACCCACCATGACCAGTGGGAGCGGCTGGTCGCCGACCCGGGCCTGGTGCCGCTCGCGGTCGAGGAGCTGATCCGGTTCGACGCGCCGCTGCAACTGTTCGAGCGGACCGCGACCGCGGACACCACCGTCGCCGGCACCGTGGTCCCGGCCGGGACGAAGGTCGCCGCGCTGCTCGGCGCCGCGGCCAGGGACCCGGAGGTGTTCGCCGACCCGGACGTGCTGGACGTCGGCCGCACACCCAACCCGCACCTCGGCTTCGGTGCCGGCATCCACTACTGCGTCGGCGCTCCCCTGGCCCGGGTGGAGATCGCCGCCGCGCTGACCGCCCTGATCACCCGGCTCCCAGACCTGCGCCTGGCCGCCGAACCACGGCGCCGCAGCGAGTTCGTCATCCGCGGCCTGCACGAACTGCGGGTGTGTTGATCACCTCGACCAGAACCGCCGGGGTTCGAACCGATGCCGCAGCCACCGGCGTGCCGCGTCGGTCAGTTCGTCGCGGTGTGGCGCCGGATCTGTGCGCCGCTTGTACGCCCAGATTCCCGAGACCGCCACGGCGAACGCCAGCAACGCCTCATTGCTGGTGTTCACCCAGCTCGGCACCGTCGCCGCCCACGATTCCGCGTCGGCGCACCCGTGGCCGGCATGGATCAGTCGGGGAACCAGGAACGCCACATCGATCCACGCCGGCCCCCGGCAGGCCCACGCCCAGTCCACCAGCCACACCCGGTCACCGATCAGGAAGTTCAGTGGGGACATGTCGGTGTGCAGCAGATCATCACCGGCCACCAGATCGGGAGCGGCCGCTTCCAGATCGATCAGCCGGGCCTGGTGCTGTCGCGCCCATGGGTCGAGCGACCCGGGGAACTGCTCGGCGACCCGCGCCCAGCCGGGCAGCCCGGCCCACCGGACCGACAGCCGGCGGGTGAGTTCGTGCGAACAAGCTGATGGCCGGAGGCCGGCGCCGCAGAGGCCGGCCTCCGGCCATCAGTCGTTTCAGCGGTTGTCGTCCGTCAACGAGCGGAGCCTGGGGGGCGGCCGGGGCGCAGTGGGGGGTCCGGGGCGCCGTCCACGCGGATCACCCGGAGCAGGCGTACGGAGGCGGGGTCGACCGGGGCGAGCAGCACGGTCAGCCGCCGCACCACCCGCGCGGTCAGTACCGCGACGGTGGCCGCGGCCAGGTAGGCGGCGGTGTTCAGCAGCACGCCGTCGGCCTGGGCCTGCACGCCGCCGCGCAGCCGCCACAGCAGTGTTGCCGCGAACAGCAGGCCGCTGGCCGCCCAGACCAGCCACCAGGCCAGCACCAGGCCGCTCGGCCGCGGCCGCTCGGTCACCGGGCGGCGCAGCACCGCGTGCTCCAGTTCGGCCAGCACCGCGCCCGGCACCACCAGGTTGATCCCGGGGACCAGCAGGCCGAGCACGACCTGCCAACCGGGCCGGGACGGCTCCTGGCCGGCCAGGTCGGCGGCCACCGCCCGGGCCTGCAGCACCCACCACACCGTCAGAAACGCGCCCACCAGCGTGAACGCGATGGTCAGCACCGCGCTGGCGATCACCAGCGCGTCCGAGGCGCTCACCACACCCCGGCCGAGCGCCTGGTCGCGGCTGCGCACCAGCAGCACGTACCGCCACACCTCGCCACCGGCGGCCAGCAGGGCCGCGGCGGTCAGCATCCACAGCACCGTGCCGGACTGGCGGGCGAGCGAGCGGACCGACTCGACCGTGGCCGGCGGCCGCATCCTGGTCCCGGGCACCGACGTCGGCCAGCGCCAGGACAGCGCGGGGAAGCCCCAGCGCGGCGGCGAGGCATAGACCGGCGGCCCGGTGTACCGGGCGCGGCGGCGCGGCGGCGCGGCGGGCAGCGCACCCGGCGGCGGGGTCGCCACCCACTGCGGCGGGGCGAACGGATAGCGCTCCACCGGCCTAGATGACCTCTGGTTCGGTGCCCGGCGGGTCGCTGACCATCGGCCGGCCGGCGGCGTGCCAGGACTTCATGCCGCCGTCGACGTTGGTCGCCTCCCAGCCGTTGGCGTTGAGGTAGGCGGTGGCCCGGGCGGACCGTCCGCCGCTGCGGCAGACCACGTACACGTTGCCGTCCGCGGGCAGCTCGTCGAGCCGGGCGGCCAAGTCGCCCATCGGGATGTGCAGGGCGTCCGGCGCGTGCCCGGCGGCCCACTCGTCCGGCTCACGCACGTCGAGCACGGTCGCGCCGTCCGGCAGCTGATCGACGGACACGCTGGGAACCTGTTGCGGCATCACGCCCCGATGCTGCCACGCGACCCGGTACGGCGCGCGTGAAAGGGGTCCGCACCCCGAACGGGCGCGGACCCCTTCCGAACCGAGCTCATGCGGCGAGCTCATGCACCGAGCTAATGCACGACGGCCTTCTCGGCACCGGCGCCGGTCAGCGCACGGACCTCCATCTCGGCGTACTTGGCGTCGTCCTTCTCCTTGGACAGCACGGTGCCGAGCCAGCCGAGGAAGAACGCCACCGGGATGGACACGATGCCCGGGTTGGCCAGCGGGAAGACGTCGAAGTCGGCGCCCTTGATCATCGACGTGGGCCGCCCCGACACGGCCGGCGACAGAATGATCAGTCCGATGCAGACGATCAGACCGCCGTAGATGCTCCACAGCGCGCCCTGGGTGTTGAACCGCTTCCAGAACAGCGAGTAGAGGATCGTCGGCAGGTTCGCCGAGGCCGCCACGGCGAACGCGAGCGCGACCAGGAACGCGATGTTCTGGCCGAGCGCGACGATGCCGCCGCCGATGGCCAGCGCGCCGATCACGAACGCGGTGATCCGGGCGACCTTCACCTCCTGCACCTTGTCGTCCGCCTCGCCCTTCTTGATCACGTTGGCGTAGATGTCGTGCGCGAACGACGCCGACGCGGTGATCGTGAGCCCGGCGACCACGGCCAGGATCGTGGCGAACGCCACCGCCGCGATCAGGCCGAGCAGCAGCGTGCCGCCCAGCTCGAAGGCGAGCAGCGGGGCCGCCGAGTTCTGCCCGCCGGGTGCCGCGGCGATCGTCTCCGAGCCCACCAGGGCGCCGGCGCCGTAGCCGAGCACCAGGGTGAACAGGTAGAAGATGCCGATCAGCGCGATGGCCCAGATCACCGAGCGGCGCGCGTCCTTGGCGGTCGGCACGGTGTAGAACCGCATCAGGATGTGCGGCAGGCCCGCGGTGCCCAGCACCAGGGCCAGGGCCAGCGAGATGAAGTCCAGCTTCGAGGTCGCCGTCGCGCCGTACTGCAGGCCAGGGCCGAGGATGGCCTCGCCCTTCGGGTGGTTCGCCACCGCGTCGCCGAGCAGGCTGGACAGGTTGAACCCGTGCTGGGCGAGCACCCAGATGGTCATCGCCAGCGCGCCGGAGATCAGCAGGGTGGCCTTGATGATCTGGACCCAGGTGGTGCCGCGCATGCCGCCGATCACCACGTAGGTGATCATGATGAGGCCGACCACGCCGATCACCAGGGCCTGCCCACCCTTGCCGGTCACGCCGAGCAGCAGCGCGACCAGGCCGCCGGCACCGGCCATCTGGGCAAGCAGGTAGAAGAACGACACGGCCAGCGTGGACACCGACGCGGCGGCCCGCACCGGACGCTGCCGCATCCGGAACGCCAGCACGTCGCCCATGGTGTAGCGGCCGGTGTTCCGCAGCAGTTCGGCGACCAGCAGCAGGGCGACCAGCCAGGCCACCAGGAAGCCGATCGAGAACAGGAACCCGTCGTAGCCGAACACCGCGATGGCACCGGCGATGCCAAGGAACGACGCGGCGGACAGGTAGTCGCCGGAGATGGCGATGCCGTTCTGGGCACCGGTGAAGGCGTGGCCCGCGGCGTAGTAGTCGGACGCCGTCTTGGTGCTCCGGCTGGCCCGGAACACGATCACCAGGGTGATCGCCACGAAGACGGCGAAGATGCCGATGTTCAGGAGCGGTTCGGCCTCGGCCTCGGTCTGCGCCAGCACACCGGCGTCAGCCAGCGCGATCATGCTCACTTGGCGTCTCCCTCGATCTCGTGGCGGATCTTGTCGGCGATCGGGTCAAGGTTCCGGTTGGCGTGCCTGGCGTACAGCCAGGTGATCAGGAACGTGGACGCGAACTGCAGCAGCCCCAGGATCAGCCCGATGTTGATGTTGCCCCACACCTTGGTCGACATGAAGTCGTGGGCGTAGTCGGACAACAGCACGTACAGCAGGTACCAACTGAGGAAGGCCACCGTCATCGGGAAGACGAAGGTGCGCAGCCGCCGCCGTAAAACGATGAAGTCGGCGCTCTGGTCGATCGCCTCCCAGTCCGGGCTCGGGCCCGACCTGGTCTCTTCGGTTGTGCTCACGAGAACCTCCCGTAAGGCATGGACATTGGCCACACGCTAGGAAGGCCTCCGGGCTGCGGAAATCGTCAGCGGACCAGTCGCCCGGTGATGCGACGAACGGTTGACGAACGGTCCGCTGGCCGGGTCGAGTGGCGAAGATCACGCAATGGCAACGGCCCGGCGCTGGTCGGCTGGTCCTCGTTGAGGTGCAGCCGGAGCATCGCGGTGGCCGCCCAGGCCGGCGGCCGTCCGCGCAGCGACACGGCGATCATGGTCAGGAACGCCAGCGGAACCGTCCACGGCGCCGGCTGTGCGACCAGGATCGCCACCCAGCCGGACAGCGGCGGCCCGAACAGCGTCACCGTGATCGCCCCGGCCGAGCCGAGCAGCCCCGCGAGCACCCCGGCCAGCGCCCCGGCCACGGTCAGCCGGGCCCACCAGATCCCCAGCACCAGCAGCGGGCAGAAGGTGGACGCCGCCACGGTGAACCCCCAGGTGACCAGCACCCCGGCGTCCAGCCGGATGGCCATCAGGGCGAGCAGCACGACCGCGGCCGCCGCGCCGAACACGGTGATCCGCAGCCGGCTCAGCCCGCCGGGCAGCAGGTCGTAGGAGATCGCCCCGGAGACCACCAGCAGCAGGCCGAGCGAGGTGGCCAGGAACGCGGCGAACGCGCCCGCGGTGAGCAGCCCGGTGAACGCCGTGCCGGCAACGCCGGTGTCGACCTGGGCGGGCAGCGCCACCACCGCCGTGTCGGTGGCACCGGACAGGTACAGGTGCGGCACCAGGACCCGGCCGAGCACCCCGTAGATCCCGGGAAACAGGTAGAACATGCTGAGCAGGCCGACGGTCAGCGCCGCGGTGCGCCGCGCGGCCCGGCCGTCCGGGCTGGTGTGGAACCGCATCAGCACGTGCGGCAGACCCATGGTGCCGAGCATCAGCGAGATCAGCAGCGCCCAGGTGCCGAGCAGCGGGTAGCCGGCGTTCTGCAGGTCCAGCAGCGGCCGCTGCCAGCTGGCCCCGCCGGGCAGCGGCTCACCGCGCACCTCGGGGACCGCCGCGCCGGCCGGGAACACCACCCGGGTGCCGGCGGCGACCTGCCACGGTCCCGGCTCGAGCAGGCGCACCCCGTCGTCGGTGCGCACGATGGTCGACTCGGTCAGGTCCATGGTCACCCCGACCCGGAACGTCACCGGGGTGTCCCGGCCGAACCGGGTGAACTCCACCGGGTGCACCGCCTCGCCGCGCACCGCCGGGCCGACCGAGACCAGCAGCCACACCGCCGGCACGATGAACAGCACCAGCTTGAGCACGAACTGGAAGGCCTGCACGTAGGTGGCCGCGCGCATGCCGCCGAGCGCGAGCGTGATCGCCACCCCGGCGCCGGCGATCACCACGCCGACCCAGTACGGGGTACCGCTGACCACGCTGAGCACCAGGCCGGAGGTGCGGAACTGGGGCACCAGGTAGAGCGCGCCGATCACCAGGATCACCACGGCGGACACCCGGCGCAGCACCGGGGAGGCCAGCCGCGCCTCGGCGAAGTCCGGCACGGTCAGCGCCCCCGACCGGCGCATCGGCGCGGCGACCAGCACCAGCATCGCGATGTAGCCGGCGGTGAACCCGACCGGGTACCACAGCGCGCCGACGCCGTCCTTGACTACCAGCCCGGCCACGCCGAGGAACGAGGCGGCGGACAGGTACTCGCCGGACACCGCTGCGGAGTTGAGCAGCGGTGAGACCCGGCGGGAGGCCACCAGGAAGTCCGAGGTGGTGCGCATGGCGGCCACCCCGCGCAACCCGATCAGCAGCGTCACCAGCACCACCGGCGCGACGGCGAAGGCGAAGATCACCGCTCGTCCTCGACCCGTTCGGCCCGGCGCAGCTGCCAGCGGGCCAGCAGGACCAGGGCCGGGTACGGCAGCACGGCCAGGGCGAGCCAGGACACCGGGATCCCGGCCAGCCGGAGCTGGTCCAGCCCGGGGAACAGCCGGAACACCAGCGGCAGGCCCAGCATCCCGGCGAACAGCAGCACCAGCGGGGCCACCGCGAGCCGGCGCTGCGCCTGGAAGATGACCACCGCCCGGTCGGCGTCCCTCGGCTCGAGGGTGGGCAACCGCCAGCGGCCGCGCAACCGTCCCCGGGCGTGCGCGTGCCGGGTCTGCGGGCTCATCACCGCCACCCGGCGCGTCGGAGACATCAGCCCCGCCCGGTCCGGTCGAGCTGGCCGTTCCGGGCCGCGTGCAGCAGCTGTTCGCGCAGGTCCCGGGCGTGCCGGCGGCTGACCGGCACGTCGCCGAGGTCGGTGTGCGCGAGCAGCCCGCCGACCGCGTCGCTGCGCAGCTCGCGCACCGCGCCGAGGGCGACCAGGAAGCTGCGGTGCACCCGGACGAAGCCGGCGGCCTCCCAGTACTCCTCCAGCCGGGAGATCGGCATCCGGACCAGGTGCACGCCGGTCTTGGTGTACAGCCGGACGTAGTCGCCGTGCGCCTCGACGTAGTGCACCTCGTTGCGCCGCACGTACCGGGTGCGGCCGGCGCTCTCCACCGGCAGCGCGGCCATCGCGTCCGGCAGCGCGGCCGGGGTGTCCACGGGCTCCGGGTCCTTGGTCCGCAGCACCCGCAGCACCCGGGTCAGCGCGTCGGCCAGCCGCTCGGCCCGGACCGGCTTGAGCAGGTAGTCGACCGCGCCCACCCCGTAGGCGGCCACGGCGTGCTTGTCGTAGGCGGTGACGAACACGATCACCGGCGGGTCGGACAGCCGGGCCAGCAGCGCGGCCAGCTCGAGGCCGTCCAGGCCCGGCATGGCCACGTCCAGGAACACCGCGTCGAACCGGTCGCTCTGGATCATGCGCAGCGCGGTGATCGGGTCGGCGGCGCCGGCCACCTCGACCACCTCGGCGGCGTCGTGCAGCAGCGCACACAGCTCGTCGAGGGCCGCCGGCACGTCGTCCACGGCGAGCACCCGCAGGCCACCGGTCACGCCACCACCTCGCAAGCTCGGTGCCGGCGTTGGACCGGTGATTCGCTCGCAAGCTCGCTCATCCGGGCATCACCCCCGGCTGGAACCGGGGGATGCGCACCACGACCCGGGTGCCGGACCCCACGTTGGTCTCCACGACCAACCCGAACCACGGTCCGTAGACGTGCCGCAGCCGGCGGTCGACGTTGGCCAGCCCCAGGCCGTCCGATCCACCCCGGCCGGCCAGGATGCCCTCGGCCAGCGCCGGGTCCATGCCCACCCCGTCGTCCTCCACGCTGATCACGCAGTCGTTGCCCTCGGCCTCGCCGCGCACCTGGACCAGCCCGGCGCCGGCGCGCGGCTCGATGCCGTGCCGCACCGCGTTCTCCACCAGCGGCTGGAGCACCAGGTAGGGCAGGGCCACGGCGAGTACCTCGGGCGCCACCCGGACCTGCACCCGCAGCCGTTCACCGAGCACCGCGCGCTGCAGCGCCAGGTAGGTCTCGATGGCGTGGAACTCATCGGCCACGGTGGTGTACTCGCCGTGTTTGGCCAGGCTGTAACGGATGTAGTCGGCGAAGTCGAGCATCAGCTCGCGGGCCCGGTCCGGCTCGGAGCGCACCTGGGCGGCGATCACGGTGAGCGCGTTGTAGACGAAGTGCGGGGAGATCTCGGCCCGCAGCGCCCGCAGCTCGGCCAGGGCGGCCTGCTCGGCGGAGGCCTCCAGCCGGCCCCGCTCGAGCGCCTCGACCACCCAGTCGGCCACCTCGCGGACCTCGGCCCGGCGCGCCGCGCCGTGCACCACCAGCACCCCGACCAGCTCGTCCTGCACGTGCAGCGGCAGCGCGAGGATCGGCGCGCGGCCGGCCCGGTTCTCGGTCCGCAGCACCTGGTCGACCAGCGCGTCCGCCCCGTCCGGGGGTGGCGTGCCGGCCCAGACCGGCACGCCGGACAGGTCGGCGAGGCCGATGCCGGCCACGTCGAGCAGCCGGCGCACCCCGCGCGCGGCGGCACGCACCCCTGGCCCGGTGAGGCCGTCCCGGAGCTCGGCCGCGACGTGCCGGGCCGCCCGCAAGGTCGACGCCATCGAACGCTCCATCATCGGAGGCGGACTGCTACGCAGAGTGGTCCTGCTCGGTTCACGCACTTCGTAGCGAACCCTAGGTGGGTGGCGGACAATCCGAAAGCTCTCTCAAGGCTCACTGACGGTGGCGCCCCTGGGCCAACCGCGCCCGCTCCTCGGCGGTCCCGAACCGGGCGACGTCCCGGTCCCGGATGAACCCGAGCCGGTCCGGGGCGTGCATCCGCAGCCGGATCCGGTTCACGTCGGTCGGCAGGGTCCGCTGGGTGGCCTTGCTGACCAGGATCACGGTCAGGAAGGCGACCGGAACGGTCACGATGGCCGGCTGGGACAGCAGCGCCCAGGCCCAGTTGCCGGTGTAGTTGCTGATCGTGTTCACCACCAGCGCGCCGAGCACGAGCGCGCCGCCCACCAGGATCCCGGCGGCGGCGCCCACCCAGGTCAGCCTGCGCCACCAGATGCCGAGCAGCAGCACCGGGCAGAAGGTGGACGCGGCCAGGGCGAAGGACATGCCCACGGTCAGCGAGATGTCGGTCGGCCGCAGCACGATGGACAGCAACAGCGGCACGCCACCGGCGATCGCGGTGGCGTACCGGAAGTCCGCGACCCGGCCGCGGAGCATGTCCGTGGACAGCACCCCGGCCACGCTGACCACCAGGCCGGACGAGGTGGACAGGAACGCGGCGAACGCGCCGGCCGCGGTCACCGCGCCGAGGATCTCGCCGAGCACCCCGGGCGCGATCTTGGTGGGCAGCGCCAGCACGGCCAGGTCGGTCCGCCCGGTGACCAGCAGCTCCGGCACGTACAGCCGGGACAGCGCCCCGATCAGCACCGGGAACAGGTAGAACAGCGACAGCAGCAGCAGCACGTGCAGCGTGGTGCGCCGGGCCGCCCGGCCGTCCGGGTTGGTGTAGAAGCGCACCAGCACGTGCGGCAGCCCCATGGTGCCCAGGAACGTGGCCAGGATCAGCGAGTAGGTCAGGAACATGTCCGAGGTGCCGGCCACCGGACGCAGCCAGCTCTCGTTGTCCGCGGGCGCGCCGACCACCACCGGAACCGAGGAGCCCTCGAAGAAGTTCAGCGTGGTGCCGGCGTCGACCGAGTACTCGCCGGGCTCCCACAGCACGCTGCTGTGCACCTCCCGGCCGCCCACCGTGCCGTTGGCGGTCAGCGTGGTGCGCTCCTTGACCTGCAGCACCACCGGGGTCTGCACGTCGATCGCGGTGGCCTCGGTGAACGTCGGCGGCACCGGCTCGGTCAGCCCGCGCATCGAGCCGTGCAGGCCGCCCTCGCCGAAGAACAGCGCGCACATGACGAAGGTGGGCACGGCGATGGCGAACAGCTTGAGCCAGTACTGAAAAGCCTGTACCACGGTGATCGCCCGCATCCCGCCGCCGAACACGTTGACCATGACCACGGCGGCGACCAGCAGCGAGCCGATCCAGGTCGGGAACGGCAGGATCCGGGCCACGGTGAGCCCGGCACCCTGCAACTGCGGAACCAGGTAGAGGATCCCGATGAACACCACGAACGCCGTGGCCAGCCCGCGCAGTGCCGACGAGCCGAGCCGGGCCTCGCAGAAGTCCGGCAGCGTGTACGCCCCGGAGCGGCGCAGCGGCGCGGCCACGAACACCATCAGGGCCAGGTAGCCGGCGGTGAACCCGATCGGATACCACAGCGCGTCCGCCCCGTCCTTGAGCACCAGCCCGGCCACGCCGAGGAACGATGCGGCGGACAGGTACTCGCCGGACACCGCGGCGGCGTTGCGGCTGGACCGCACCGTGCGCCGGGCGACCAGGAAGTCCGGGGTGGTGCTGGCCAGGCGGGACGACCGGAAACCGATATAGAACGTCACGAACGCCACCAGCATGACGCCGACGACGGCCCACAGGTTCAGTTCCACGCCTCGACCCAAACGTCCATCCGGTGCGGAGTTGTTCCGTGCACCCTACTTCTCGACCATGTCGACGAAGTCACGTTCGTTCCGCTCGGCGATCATGTTGAACCAGTACCCGATCCCGAACAGCAGCGGGAACGGCACGATGCCGAGGATCAGCCAGGGCAGCCGGACGCCGACGACCTCAATCTGGGACAGCTGCGGCACGAAGTGGAACAGGGCCGGCAGGCAGGCCAGCGCCAGGACCCCGGGCAGCCATAACTTGATCGCCGCCTTGAGCTGGATCCGGATGAACTGGCGGACCAACTCCTCGCCGTAGCTGGTCTGCTCCTCCAGCTCGACCACGGTGCGCAGCACGGTCACCGGGGCCCGGGAGTCGGCAAGCACCACCCGCTTGCGCCGCGGCTTGGTGGGCGACTCGTCGCCGGGCAGTTCCGGCCCGGCCGGCTGCCGGCTCATGAGGATCCCCCGGGTAACCCGTCGCTCACATGGCACCCCGGCGCGTGATCCGGTCCTTCAGCTCGCGGGTGTGCCGGCGGCTGACCGGCAGCGTGCGCTCGCCGTTGCCGATGATCACGTGGTAGCCGTTGCCGCCCAGCTGCAGCTCGGTGATCAGCGAGACCGGCACCAGGTACGAACGGTGGATGCGGACGAAACCGGCCTTCTCCCAGCGCTCCTCCAGCTGCGCAAGCGGGATGCGGACCAGGTGCGAGCCCTCCGAGGTGAACAGCCGGGCGTAGTCGCCCTGCGCCTCCACCCAGCGCACCGACGAGCGCGGGATCAGCTTGGTGGTGCCGGCCAGCTCCACCGGGATCACCTCGTCGTCGCTCGGCTCGACGGCCGACGGCGACTCGCCGGTCAGGCCGTCGCCGCGCAGCTTGGACAGCACCCGCTGGATCGCCCGGTCCATCCGGGACTGGTCGCACGGCTTGGGGATGAAGTCCACCGCGCCCAGCTCGAACGCCTCCACCGCCTGCTCGCCCTCGCCGTGCCCGGTCACGAAGATCAGCACCGGGGACGGCTTGAACCCGGTCAGCACCTTGGCCATCTCCATGCCGGTCAGCCCGGGCATCTTCAGGTCGGAGAACACCGCGTCCACGATCGGCCGGCCGGAGTCGCGGCGCGCGGCCAGCTCATGGTCGTCGCCGGACAGGATGCGCAGCGCGCCGGTGGCGTCGAAGGCCTGGATCACCCGCCGCACGAAGCGGTTGTTGTTCAACCGCTCGGCGAGCGCCTCCATGCCGTCCTTTTCGTCGTCCACGGCGAGGACGACGAGACCGGGGGGGTTGGATGCGGTACTCACAGTAGGTCGAATCCTGCCGATCGAACCCCGCGGATGTCCATGGTCGGATCGGGGGCCACCCGGACGGGCGACGGAGCGTGATGGTTGGTCACAGACCGAATCGGGACCATGTCGCACGCACCTCGATCGCCTCCACCGCCGAGAGCACCCGGTCCGCCGTCGACCCGGCCCACGGTCCCACCCCGGCCGCGCCGGCCAGCCCCAACCGGGCCAGCAGCGGCCGCTTCGGCTCGGCGACGCTCACCTCGGCGTCCGGGTAGCGCTCCGCGATCACCTCGCGCAGGTTGCCCAGCCCGTCCACCAACCCCAGCTCGACCGCCTTCGCCCCGGTCCACACCTCTCCGGAGAACAGGTCGCCGTCCGCGGCCAGCTTGTCCCCGCGCCGATCGCGCACCCAGCCGGCGAACTGCTCGTGCAGCTGGGACTGCAGGCCGGTCAGCCACGCCACGTCCTCCGGCTTCTCCGGCCGGAACGGGTCCAGCCGCACCTTGTGCGTGCCCGCCGTGTACACCCGGCGCTCCACGCCGACCCGCTCGAGCAGCCCGGTCAGGCCGAACCCGGCCGAGACCACCCCGATCGAGCCGACCAGTGACGACGGGTGCGCGTAGATCTCGTCCCCGGCACAGGCCAGCCAGTACCCGCCGGAGGCCGCCACGTCCTCGCAGAACGACAGCACCCGGACCTTCTTGCGGGCGGCCAGTTCCCTGATCCGCTCGGCGACCAGCGCGGACTGGGTGGCCGCACCGCCCGGCGAGTTGATCGCCAGCGCCACCGCGGCCAGCCGGTCGTGATCGAACGCCCTGGTCAGAGCCGACTCGACGGTGTTGATGTTGATCGTGCCCCGGCCGAGCGGTGACGGGGTCGGGGTGATCACGCCGTGCAGCCGGACCACCGCGACCACCCGCGAGTTCCCGCCACGGTCACCGATTCTGGGCAACTTGGAGACCAGCTTGTCGGACACGCTCATGTCAACCAACCATACGTGTCAGCGCAGTTGACGGGCCCGCGGGCCGACGTCGTCGCCCGCGGCCGGCGCGGCGCCGGGCTCCTCGGCCTCGTCGGCCGCGTCCGCCTCGAAGTCCGGCAGGTCGGCGCGCACACCCGGGAAGAACTTCGGCACCCGCAGGATCACCTTCATGCCGGCGCCCGGGGCGGTCTCCACCATCAGCGCGTACTCGTCGCCGAACACCGAACGCATCCGGTGGTTGATGTTGCCGAGGCCGACGTGCGCGCCGGTCTTGTGCGCGTTGCGCAGGTCGGAGAACAGCCGGTCGGCGTCCATGCCGACGCCGTCGTCCTCGACGCTGATCAGCGCCTCGTTGCCGTTGTCCTGGGCGATCACGGTCACCGTGCCGCCGCCCGGCTTGGTGGACAGGCCGTGCTGCACCGCGTTCTCCACCAGCGGCTGGAGCACCAGGAACGGCACCACCACGGACAGCACCTCGGGGGCGATCTTGATCCGGACGGTGAGCCGCTCCTGGTAACGCTGGCACTGGATGGCCAGGTAGCGCTCGATGTTGCGCAGCTCCTCGGCCAGCGTGGTGAACAGCCCCTCGGAGCGGAACGAGTAGCGGGTGAAGTCGGCGAACTCGTGCAGCAGGTCCCTGGCCCGCTCGGGATCGGTGCGGATCAGCGAGGAGATCGCGTTCAGCGCGTTGTACAGGAAGTGCGGCGAGATCTGCGCGCGCAGCATCCGCAGCTCGGCCTTGGCCAACTGCTGCTTGGACTCGTCCAGTTTGGCCAGCTCCAACTGGATGCAGATGAACTGGGCCACCTCGTCGGCCGCCCGGATCAGCCGCTTGCTGTTCGCCCCGCCGACCACGATCAGCGTGCCCTCGACGTCCCCGTCGATGATCAGCGGCACGATCACCGCGGTGCGCATCGGGCAGCGTCCCCTGTGGTCGCACTGCAGGTCGGTGTGGTTGATGTGCTCGCGGTGGGCCGTGCGCTTGGCCGCGTCGATCGCGCCCATCATGCCCTCGTAGTGCTCGTTGGCCTCGCCGTCCCAGGACAGCAACCGGCCGGAGGAGTCGGTGATCCCGATCGCGACGCACTTGAGCATCTCCACCAGATGCTTGGTGGCCTGGTCCGCGGCCTCCTCGGTCAACCCGTCCCGTAGCTGCGGCGCCGCCTGCGACAGCCGCTGCACCGCGTCCAGAACGGCATCCGGAACGGACCCGTCACTCTTGCGGTTGAGCAGCCACGCGAAGAACAGTCCGGAGACGACGCAGACCGCGATCGCCCCGACCAAGACCTGTTCGGCCCACAGTCCGGACACGGCTCAATGCTCGATCGTCGACAGCGGGCTCACAAGGCGCACCAGGATACGGTAACTCCCGTGGCGGTCCAGACAACCCGGGTAGCGTTATTTCCGACGTGCCTGACGGACACGTTGTTTCCGGACACCGCGAAAGCCGTGGTACGCCTGCTGGAACGGCTCGGCTGCGCGGTGGAACTGCCGATGGACGCGACCTGCTGCGGGCAGATGCACTACAACACCGGCTACCGCGAGCAGGCGACGCCGCTGGCCGGGGCGATGGCCCGGGCGTTCGCCGGCTACGACGCGGTGGTGGCGCCATCCGGATCGTGCGTCGGGATGATCCGGGAGGTGCATCCGCGGCTGGGCAACGGGTCGGTGGCGCCGGTCTACGAGCTGTCCGAGTTCCTGGTCGACGTGCTCGAGGTGACCGACGTGCGGGCCTACTTCCCGCACCGGGTCACCTACCACCCCACCTGCCATTCGCTGCGGCTGCTCGGCGTTGGCGACCGGCCGCTGCGGCTGCTGCGCGCGGTGCGCGGGCTGGAGCTGGTCGAGCTGGACGAGGCGGAGTCCTGCTGCGGGTTCGGCGGCACGTTCGCGGTGAAGAACGCCGCGACGTCCACCGCGATGCTCACCGACAAGATGTGGAACGTGCTCGGCACCGGCGCGGAGTTCGTGACCGCGGGCGACAACTCGTGTCTGATGCACATCGGTGGCGGGTTGTCCCGCACCCGGTCCGGGGTGCGCGCCGTGCACCTGGCGGAGATCCTGGCCAGCACGGAGGAGGAGCCATGGGTCGTAACCCGGTGACCTGGCTGGGCACGCCGACGTTTCCCCGGGCCGCCGCGGCGGCGCTGGCCGACCCGCAGCTGCGCCGCAACCTTCGGCACGCCACGCACACCATCCGGACCAAACGCACCGCAGCGGTCGAGGAACTGCCGGACTGGGAGCGGCTGCGCCGGGCCGGTGAGGCGATCAAGAACGAGGTGCTGTTCCGGCTGGACACCTACCTCGAACGGCTGGAGGCCGCGGTGACCGCGCGCGGCGGCGTGGTGCACTGGGCCCGGGATGCCGCCGAGGCCAACGAGATCGTGCTCCGGCTGGCCCGCGCGGCCGGCGCCGACGAGGTGGTCAAGGTGAAATCCATGGCCACCGCGGAGATCGCGCTGAACGAGGCGCTCGAGGCCGGCGGAATCGGTGTGGTGGAAACGGATCTCGCCGAGCTGATCGTCCAGTTGGGACACGACCGGCCGTCGCACATCCTGGTGCCGGCGATCCACCGCAACCGCGCGGAGATCCGGGAGATCTTCGCCAGCCGGATGCCGGACGCGCCCGCCGATCTCCCCGCGACGCCCACCGCGCTGGCCGAGGCGGCCCGGGCGCATCTGCGGCGCAAGTTCCTCTCCGCCACGGTCGCGGTGTCCGGAGCCAACTTCGCGGTGGCCGACACCGGATCGATCGTGGTGCTGGAGTCGGAGGGCAACGGGCGGATGTGCCTGACCCTGCCGCGCACCCTGATCACCGTGATGGGCATCGAGAAGGTGGTGCCGTCCTGGCGCGACCTCGAGGTGTTCCTGCAGCTGCTGCCGCGCTCGTCCACCGCGGAGCGGATGAACCCGTACACCTCCGTCTGGACCGGGGTCACGCCCGGCGACGGTCCGCAGGAGTTCCACCTGGTGCTGCTGGACAACGGCCGCACCGCGACGCTCGCCGACCCGGTCGGCCGGGCGGCGCTGCGCTGCATCCGGTGCTCCGCCTGCCTCAACGTCTGCCCGGTCTACGAGCGCACCGGCGGCGCCGCGTACGGCTCGGTCTACCCCGGTCCGATCGGCGCGATCCTCACCCCGCAGCTGGTGACCGACCCGCAGAGCAAGGCGGAGGCGGCACAGGTCCATTCCCTGCCGTACGCCTCGACGCTGTGCGGCGCCTGCTTCGAGGTCTGTCCGGTGCGCATCGACATCCCGGAGGTGCTGGTCCATCTGCGCGGGCAAGCCGTTGCGGCCAAAGGAAAACGCTCGGGCGAAGCGGCCGGGATGGCGGCCCTGGCCTGGATCCTCGGCAACCCGAGGCGGTACGAGGCGGCGCAGAAGGCCGGATCGCTGGCCCGGTTCCTCGGCCGGGACGGGCAGATCTCGCACCTGCCGTGGCCCGGTTCCAAGTGGACGGACAGCCGGGATGTCCCGGCGCCGCCCAAGGAGTCGTTCCGGTCGTGGTGGCGGAGGACCCGTGGCTGACGCGCGAACCGAGATCCTCGGCCGGATCCGCCGGGCGGTCGCCGATGCGCCCACCGCCGGGCCGGTGCCCCGGGACTACGACACCGCGCGCCCGACCGCGGATCCGCTCGCGCTGTTCGCCGAGCGGGTCGCCGACTACCGGGCCACCGTGCACCGGGTCGGCGCGCGCCGGCTGCCGGCCGCGGTCGCCGATGCGCTGCGGGCCCGCGGTGCGCGGCGGATCGCGGTGCCGGCCGACGTGCCGGCCGCGTGGTGCACCGATGGGTTCGACTGGCTGATCGACGACGACCCGGTGCTGAGCGTGGACATCCTGGACGGGGTGGACGGCGTGCTCACCGGCGCTGCGGTGGCCATCGCCGAGACCGGCACCATCGTGCTGGACGCCGGCACCGGGCAGGGCAGGCGGGCGCTCACCCTGGTGCCGGACTACCACCTGTGCGTGGTGCGGGCAAAGCAGGTGATCGGCACCGTGCCGGAGGCGCTGGACCGGCTGGATCCGGTGCGCCCGTTGACGTTCATCTCCGGTCCGTCGGCCACCAGCGACATCGAGCTGAACCGGGTGGAGGGCGTGCACGGCCCGCGCACCCTCGAGGTGCTGCTGGTCAGCTGATCACTTGAGCAGCCGGGACAGCCGCCGGTCGGCCAGCGGCTTGCCGCCGGTCTGGCAGGTCGGGCAGTACTGGAAAGCCTTGTCCGCGAAGGAAACCTCGCGCACCGTGTCGGCGCACACCGGGCACGGCAACCCGGTCCGGGCGTGCACCCGCAGCCCGGAGCGCTTCTCCCCCTTCAGCCGGGCCGCCTCCTGCCCGACCGAGCGGGCGACCGCGTCGGACAGCACCCCGTGCAGCGCGGTGTGCAGCCGGTCGAGCGCGTCGTCGTCCAGCTTTCCGGCGGTGGCGTACGGCGAGAGCCGGGCGGTGTGCATGATCTCGTCGGAGTAGGCGTTGCCCACCCCGGCCAGGATCTTCTGCGTGGTCAGCGCGGTCTTCAGCCGCTCGGAGCGACCGGCGAGCAACCCGGCCAACTGGTCCCGGGTGACCGAAAGGGCGTCCGGCCCGAGCCCGGCCACCCCCGGCACCTCGGCCGGGTCGGTCACGATCCACACCGCGAGGCCCTTCTTGGTGCCCGCTTCGGTGAGGTCGAACCCGGGTCCGTCACCCGGCCGGCCCAGGTGCACCCGCAGCGCGAGCGGCCCGCGCCCGGGCTTGGGCGGCGCCGCCGAGAGCGTGTCCGACCAGCGCAGCCAGCCGGCCCTTGCCAGGTGCACGACCAGATGCAGGCCGGAGCAGTCCAGGTCCAGGAACTTGCCGTGCCGCCCGGCTCCGGTCACCTCCCGGCCAGCCAACTCGGTCCACGGCGGGCTGGCGGTCTTGAGCACGGCCAGCGACGCCACGTCCACCCGCGCGACCGTCCGGCCGGCGGCGTGCGCACGCAGGTGATGGGCGAGCGCCTCAACCTCGGGTAGTTCCGGCACCGCACCGCCCTGCGCTAGTCCGGCGTGACCTGTCGCAGGGGACCGTCCACGCCGGGAGTCGACTTGTCCGCGATGTTACGGGCTACCTGGGACACCTGCTGCCGCACGTTGAGCACCCCGCGCACGGCGCCGACCCACTGCTCGGTCGGGTTGCCGTCGCCGTCGTCGCCGGTGGCCGCGCTGATCTCCCACGGCCGGCGCAACATCCAGCGCAGCGGGAAGAACATGATCAGCAGCACCAGCATGAGCACCAGCCAGAGCGGCACGACCACGTCCGCCGGGGTCCAGGTGATCAGCGCAACGGCCAGCACCACCACCACGACGGCGAGCACCAGCGCCGAACCGCGGCTTGAGCTGATGTCGTGCTCGAACTCGATTTCCGAGGCCGGGGTCCGCCACTCCATGTCCGCCTGCAGCGTCCACACCCGGTCGTCGGCGCCACGAACCACCCGCAACATGGGGTCAATTCTGACATTTACCGGCTGCGGAAAGCGACCGTCAGCGATCTTGATCGCCACGGTGCGTGTGGTATACGCCGTCAGGGACCGGACGGTGCGGCCGGCACCGCCTTCGGCACGCTCG
This sequence comes from Actinophytocola sp., assembly GCF_035762905.1. Lineage (GTDB taxonomy): Bacteria > Actinomycetota > Actinomycetes > Mycobacteriales > Pseudonocardiaceae > DASYTH01. The sequence goes on along the minus strand of NZ_DASUCC010000097.1, from coordinate 222,727 downwards.
GCGGCCCGGGCGTCGTCGTGGTGGTTGCCGGCGGCTTGGAATCGGCCGGACTGGTCGCCGCGACCACCGGCGGGACCGGCTTGGTGCGGCTGGTGGTGTGCGTGACCACCCGGGTCTGGTCCAGCGCGTTCACCTCGGTCACCGACGTGGTCTCGTACACGACCGCGTGGTCGTCGAAGATCTGCACGTGCTCCTCGACCGCGGTCTCCCGGTACACCACCCGGGCGCCCTCGTCGTAGCCGCCTGGGGTCTTCGCCGGCACCGCGACCGGGGTCGAGGACGCCGGCAGGGCCGCGGGGGTGGCCAGCGGGTTGCGGCGCCGGCTCGGCACCACGGCCGCCGTGCTGAGCGCGCCGGTGGTCAGCGCGATGGTCTGCGGGCTGGTCGGGGCGTCGGCGATGGTCAGCTGCACGCCGCGCCGGCCGTCCAGGTCGTCGGGCGCGGTGGTGTACTCGCCGAAGCCCCACGGTCCGGCCACCACACCGAGCACGCCCATCGCGGCTGCGGACGACGCGGCCAGCCCGACCTGCACCTTGGCGCTGGCCAGCACGCTCTTGAAGGTGGCGCCGAGACCGGCGAGCGCGGCCACCGGGACGGCCACCAGCGCGGCGTGCGAGCGCAGCCCGGAGCAGACCTCGTGCAGCTCGGCGTGCATCGCCGCGCAGTTCGCGCAGCCGGCCAGGTGCGCCCGGATCCGGCGCCGCTCGGAGCCCTTGATGCTGCCGGCGGTGTAGGCGCCGAGCTTCTCCAGCACGCACCGGCAGCCGGTGGAGCCGCGGTCGACGGCCAGGTGGGCCTGCAGGTAGGCGGCGCGTAAGCCCTGCCGAGCCCGGCGGGCCAGCGCCGCGGTGGCGTTGGCGGACAAGCCGAAGTTGGTGGCCACCACGGCCGGGCGCTCGCCCTCGACCTCGACCTTCCACAGCACGCTGCGCCAGCGCTCGGGCAGGCTGGTGAACGCGCGGGTGATCAGGTTTTTCTCGGTGGCCTGGCCGGAGGTGTCCGGTCCGGCACCGACCCGGTACCGCAGCTCCTCGTCGGACACCGGCACGTCGCGGCGGCGGGAGTGCCACTCCCAGGCCACCCGGCGGGTCACGATCAACAGGTAGCCGCGCACGTTCTCGACCGGCCCGGCGCCGCGCCGAATTGCCAGCAATACCCGGAAGAACGCCTCCGCGGTCAGGTCCTCGGCCTCGACCCGGTCGTTCACCAGGCCGAACGCCAGGCGCCGCACCGCCGCCGAGTGCCGGGCGAAGAGTTCCCCGAAGGCCGCGTCCTCCCCCGCCCGCAGCCGCCGCAACAACACGCGGTCGGCTGCGTCGTGGTCGTCGCTGGGCGCGGTCATCCGGCCAGAACCTCCTCCCGGCGACCAGACTGGTAAGCCAACATCCCACAGGAATATTGGCTGTGCCCGCAAACGTGAAGAACGTTAACGGGAACCCGACGAAAGTCGTGAGCCATCCGGCCCACTGCGCGCCTGCGCCGACAGCACCCCGACCCTGCCCCGGATGCCGCCATTCCGGACCAATTTGGAGCGGACGACGGGACTCGAACCCGCGACCCTCACCTTGGCAAGGTGATGCGCTACCAACTGCGCTACGTCCGCACGGTGCCGCCAGTCTATCCGACCGCCGGCCCCGCACCGCCCCAGATACCGGGCGGCCCGGCTCAGGCTGCCGAGGTTCCCGGTTCGAGCTGCACGATGAGCCTGGCGTCCAGCGCGTGGGCCAGACGTTCCAGGACCGGAATCGTCGGCACGGTGCCACCCGCCTCGAACCGAGCGACCGCCGGCTGCGTCATGCCGGCGGTCTCCGCGAGTTGGGCCTGCGTCCAACCGCGCTGTTCCCGCATCGAACGAACCGCGGCACCCAGCTCGAAAGCGAGCCGGGCCGCCGCGTAGCCCTCCTCCGCGCCGGGCTCTGCCATGCGCCGGTCACGCAGCTCCCGCCAGCTGGTCCGGTCAGCCATCGTGTTCACTCCTGACGTACTCGTCCGCCGAGTGCCCTTCCGCCACACAACGCCGCAAGGCCCGCCGGGCCCTCCCGCATCCGGGTCTTCCGGAAGACCGTGAGAAGGACGATTCGCCGGCCCGTCGCGATCCAATACGTCACCCGGACCGCATCGTCGCTCAGGTGAAACCGCAGCTCGCGCAGCTTGCCGTCGAGCTGCCGGGTATACGGTTCGCCGAGCAACGCTCCCTGATCCGCAAGCAGATCCACGTAGAACGCGGCCTTGGCGAACTCCTCGGTCGGCAGCCCTTCGAACCATTCCCGGACTTCCGGTTCCAGCTCGACGGTACCCCCATTCATACCGTCAATGCTATACCCGCTGGCTGCGGTTACTCGCTCGGCGTGAGTCCCACGGGACAGCTGACGCCGGTGCCGCCGAGGCCGCAGTAGCCGTTGGGGACCTTGTGCAGGTACTGCTGGTGGTAGTCCTCGGCGTAGTAGAAGTCGCCGAGGGGGGCGATTTCGGTGGTGATCTGGCCGTGGCCGCCGCGGGCGAGGGCGGACTGGTAGGCGTCCCGGGTGGTTTCCACGTCGGAGAGCTCGGCGGGATCGGTCAGGTAGACCGTGGAGCGGTACTGGGTACCGACGTCGTTGCCCTGGCGCATGCCCTGGGTGGGGTCGTGGCCTTCCCAGAAGACCTTAAGCAGCGCGGGGTAGGAGATCACCTCGGGGTCGTAGACGACGAGCACGACCTCGGTGTGCCCGGTGCGGCCGGTGCACACCTCCTCGTAGGTGGGGTTGCGCGTGTACCCGCCGGCGTAGCCGACCGCGGTCGACCACACGCCGGGGGTGCGCCAGAACAGTCGCTCGGCGCCCCAGAAGCAGCCCATGCCGAACACGGCGGTGCGCATGCCATCGGGGAACGGCGCAACGATCCGCCGGTCCGGGAACACCGCGTGCATCGTGGGCACCGCGAGCGGCTCGGCCCGGCCGGGCAGCGCCTCCTCGGCGGTCACCAGCTGCGTTTTCTGCCGGCCGAACAGCACCATGACTCCCACTCTACGGAAGGATGTGCATCAGGAAGGTTGCGAGTTCGACCTCGGCAACCGGTTCGCTACATCTGGCGTGCACAATGTTGCCGGTTCGGGGCGCGGGCAACACACAAATGAAAGGGGGCCTGGGGTGTCCTGGCAGGAGGAACTCCGCAAGCTCGACGAGGAGCTCGCCGCAGGCCAGATCTCGGCGGACGACTACCGGGTGCGGCGGGACCAGGTGCTCTCCTCGGCCGTCTCCGCCGACCCAGCGGGCAAGCCGGGTCAGCCGAACCCCGCTTCGGAGGCCACCCAGATCACGCCCCGGCCCCAGCCGACGCAGGCGCAGCCACCGGCGGACAAGGACGACGCGGACAAGACCCAGATCGTGCCCGGCGACAGCGACCGCACCCAGGCCGTGGACAGCTGGCACACCGCGCGGCCGGCCGACGTCGACCGGACCACGGCCGTGCCCGGCGTGCCACCGCAGGCCTATGCCGGCGGGATGCCGCCCCGGCCGGCGCCGCCGCAGGGTTACCTGCCGCCTCCCGGCTACCCGCAGCAGCAGGGCTGGCAGGGCGAGGAACTGGCGCCGCCGTGGGCCGGGGCGGACTTCCCGCCGCTGGCCGCGAGCGGCAGCCCGGACTGGGTCCGCCAGGGCCCGGAGGTGTTCGACACCGGCGACCGCTCGAACACCGGGCGGAACCTGCTGATCGGCTTGGTCGTGGTGCTACTGATCGGCCTCGGCGTCGGCGCCTACTTCCTGTTCATCAAGGACAGCGGGCAACCGACGGCCGGCCCGGGCACCACGACGACGACCACGCAGCCGACGACGACCTCCACCCGACCCAAGGACGACCTCGAGGTCGCGGAGCTCCCGGGCACCAGGGAGGAGACCGCCCCGGTCGAGACCTTCGCCGACGCGGCCAAGGCGAACTTCCTGACCACCGAGGAGGTGGCGGCCTACGAGGAGGCCGGCGCCACCAAGTCCCGGCTGACCGTGGCCAGGCTGCCCGACCAGAACCACGCCTACGTCTTCACCTCCCGGGCCGCCAACCCGGGCGCCGCCACCACGGCCCGGGACAGCCTGGCCCAGTTACAGCTCAACTACGGGCTGCAGGCCATGACCGGGTCGCCGCAGGGCGTCCTGGCCGCCGAGGTTCCGAAGGCCGCCGACCACCCGGCCACCATCCGGGCACACTATGTACACGGAAGCACGACCGTGCGCATCCAGGTGTACGGCGACGACATAGAACAGGTCCGCGAGGCGTTCGACCAGGTGTTGACCGAACAGTTGAAGGCGCTTGCCGCAGGTGAGTGACCAGTCCGCGCAGGTGAGCGAGCCCGTCGCCCCGGTGACGATGCCGCCCGCGGAGTCCACGCTGCCCGCCATCCACGAGGCGTGGCTCCCCAAGGAGCACGCCCTGCATCGCCCGCGGCACGGCGGCCGGCAACGCTTCGCCCTGGCCTGCGCGGCCATCTTCTTCTGCACGCCGCTGGTCAGCCTCGGCCTCGGCGTGCGGCCCGCGCAGATCGAGAACCACGCGCTGGCGTCGTTTCCCAGTCCGGCCCGGGGTTGGGAGTTCTTCACCGGCCTGGTGCCCTGGGCCACCGACCATCTGGTGTACCGGGAGAACGCGATCGACCTGGCCGACTCGGTCAGCCGTGGGGTGTTCGGCGAGCCGCCCCCGCTCGGCGGCGGCCAGGCCTCCGCCGGCCCGTCCGGGCCGATCAGCTTCAACGTTCCCAAGGAGAGCAACAACATCACCGTGCCCGCCGTGATCGAGGGCAAGGACGGCTGGATGTACCTCGGGGACGACGTGCTCGGCCGGTGCCGGCAGAACCGCGCGCTGAGCGAGACCCTGGCCCAGCTGCGCCGGTTGCGGGACGGCGTCGAGGCGTCCGGGCGCACGTTCGTGCTGGTGGTCGCGCCGGACAAGACGACCATGGTGCCGCAGCACCTGCCGGACAACTACGTGGGCAAGGACTGCGCCCGGAAGGTGACCGACGAGCTGTGGCGATTGCTGTCCCGCGAGCCCTTCGTCGTCGACATGCGCGACGAGCTCCGGGTCGCCGGTGACCGGCTCGGCCGGCCGGTCTACCCGCCGCTGGACGCGCACTGGGGCGACGAGGGCGGCGTGGAGATGGCCAGGGCGCTGGCCGAGAAGCTGCACCCGGGGATCAGCCGAAGCTGGGTGGTCAGCCCCCGGGAGCCGTGGCGGACGTCGGCGGACCTGCCGCCGCTGATCGGCCGGTCCGGCGAGATCGACGGCCGGTACTACGCCATCCGGCCGGGCGGTCTGCAGGAGCAGGCCACCTCGCCGCCGACCGACTTCACCCGCCCGACCCAGCTGACCTCGGCCACCGGTCCGGGCAAGGTGACGGAGAAGGTCGGGCTGCTCGCCGACTCGTTCACCATCCGGGCCATGCGCTACCTCGCGGCGTCGTTCAGCGACATCACCGTGCTGCACTACGGCGGCGTCAGCAAGGACTACGGCTGGTCCGCCGGTGAGATGCTGGCCTGGAACAAGGTGGTCGCGGTCGAGGTCGTCGAGCGGACCCTGGCCTCCGGCAACAGCCTGCTGCTCGAACCGAACGTGGTGGACGGCATGCTCTCCGTGCTGTCCCAGCATCCGATGCGGTAGGCACGGGCTCCGGTACCCGCTGTCATAGACTCGCCCCACCTGGCGGGACCATGCCGCCCTGACCTGATGGACTTCCCGTATGTCGCAAGCGCGTCCCGTCGTCGCCTGCACCATCGTCACCGGAAACCACCTGCCGGCCGCTTTCGTGCTGGCCGACTCCTACCTGGACCACCATCCGGAGCACGAGTTCGTCGTGGTCGTGGTGGACGGGCTGGCCGAACCGTCGACGACCGCCAGATACCAGGTGGTCGGGCGGGCCTGGCTGGACCTGGACGAGGACGACATCCTCCGGATGGCCACGATCTACTCGGCCGCCGAGCTGGTCGCCGCGGTCAAGCCGGCGGTGCTGCGCAAGCTGCGCACGCGGGCCGAGGTCGCGGTCTACCTCGAGGCCGACACCGTGGTCTACGCGCCGTTCGACGGCGTCGCCGAGCTCGCCGCCGAGCACTCGATCGTGCTCACGCCGCACATCCTGCGGCCGCTGCCGCGCGACGGCAAGGAGCCCGACGAGCGGGCGTTGATGGGCATCGGGATCTTCAACCTGGGGTTCGTCGCGGTCGGGCCGGGGTCGGAGGAGTTCCTCGAGTACTGGACCACCCGGATGCGGCACGACGCCGTGATCGCCCCGGCCGAGCAGCTGTTCGCCGATCACCGCTGGGCCGACCAGGTGCCCGCGCTGTTCCGGCACACCGTGCTGCGCGACCCGGGGTACAGCGTCGCCTACTGGAATCTGCACGAGCGCCCGGTGCGGATCGCGGCGGACGGCACGCCGCGGGCCGGCACCGCCGTGTTGCGGTCCTTCCGGTTCCAGGGTTACCGGCCGGACACCCCGTGGCTGCTGACCGTGGACACCCCGCACCGGCCCCGGGCCCTGCTCTCCGAGCACCCGGACCTGCGCGCCCTGTGCGACCGCTACCGCAAGGACCTGCGCGTGGCCGGGCACAGCGGGACGCACCAGGACGCGCACGGGTTCGCCCGCACGCCGGACGGCACCGTGCTCACCGCGAGCCTGCGGCACCTGGTCCGGTCGGCCTGGGTGGCCGCCGAGGGGGTCAACTTCGACGATCGGGCCGGCCCGCGGCCGGAGGTGCCGCCGCACCCGTTCGGCCCGGACTCCGGCGAGGCGTTCCGGCGCTGGCTGGCCGCGCCGGGCACGCCCACCGAGGCGGCGGCCGGTCTGAACCGCTGGTCGATGTGGGTCTGGCAGCAGCGGCCGGACCTCCAGGCGGCCTTTCCGCGGCCGTACGGCGAGGACGCCGCCGGGTTCCGGGAGTGGTGCCGCAGCTACGGCGTGACCGAGGGGATGCTGGCGCCCTGGGCGGTCCCGGCCGATCTGAACCCGCCGCGGGTCCTGGAAGACCGGCCGGGGGTCAACCTGCTCGGCTACCTGACCGGCGAGCTGGGGCTCGGCGAGATGGGCCGGATCGTGCACGACGTCATCGCCGCCACCGAGGTTCCGGTGGTCTCGGTGGTCGAGGAGCGCTCGCTGCACTGCCGGACCGGGGCGGACCAGCCGGACACCGTCGGCCTGCCGCGCTACCCGGTCAGCCTGGTGTGCGTCAACGCCGACCAGACCCGGGTGGTTCGGGAGAGTCATCCGGACGTGTTCGACGGGCGGTACCGGATCGGCGTGTGGGCCTGGGAGCTTGAGGACTTCCCGGCCTGGCAGCACGACGCGTTCGAGCTGCTCGACGAGGTCTGGACGATCAGCGAGTTCTGCCGGGCGGCTATCGGGCGGCACTCGCCGATCCCGGTCAAGGTCATCCCCGTGCCGGTGCGTGATCCCGGCGCGCGGCCGGTGCGCAGCAGGGCCGCCGGAACGCCCACCCAGTTCCTGTTCATCTTCGACTTCAACAGCACCATCCAGCGCAAGAACCCGATCGGCCTGATCACGGCGTTCCGGCAGGCCTTCCCGGACCGCGCCGACGTCCGGCTGGTGATCAAGGCGATCAACGGCAACCGGCATCCCGGCGCCGCGGAGCAGCTGCGCGCCGCCGCGGCCGCCGACCCGAGGGTCGAGCTGCTGGAGAAGTACCTGACCGCCGCCGAGCTGGACCGGCTCTACGCCGACAGCGACTGCTACGTGTCCCTGCACCGCAGCGAGGGCTTCGGGCTCACCGTGGCGGAGGCGATGGCCAGGGGGATGCCGGTCATCTCGACCGACTACTCGGGCACCGCGGAGTTCCTCGACGCCCGGGTCGGCTGGCCCATCCCGTACCGGATGACCACGGTTCCGGGCGGCAGCCAGCCGTACCACGAGGGCGCCGCCTGGGCCGATCCGGACCTGGCGGCCGCCGCGTACGCGATGCGCGAGGTGGCGTTCAACCCGGCCGAGGCGGCCCGGCGGGGCAAGGCCGCCCGGGCGCACATCCTGGCCACCCGGTCGATGCGGGCGGCGGCCGGCTGGATCGGCGCCGAGCTGGACGAGGCGTACCGGACCTGGCGGGAGCGGGGCGGCGCGGCGGCGGCCGGGCCGGAGTCGCGGCCGGGTGCACCGGCCCGGACCCGCGGCGGGCCGGTGATCCAGGGCGACGCGCTGGCGCCGCTGCGCGCGTCCCGGGAGGCCCTGCACTGGCAGCCGGACGTGCGCGCCGAGTCCCGGGTCCCGCTGGCCCCGGCCCTGCGCCGGGCCGTGCTGCGCGCGCTCAACCACTACGACGTCCACCAGCGCCAGATGCTCACCGAGCTGGTCGACGGGATCGAGACAACGCTGGCCCAGCTGCTGACCCGGCTGGACGCGGTCGAGGCACGGCACCGGCCGAGCCCGCCCGACCACGCCACCGCCGCGCAGGTGCGCACCGTCGGCGAGCGGGTCGACGAGCTGCAACGGGAGCTGACCTCGCTCGCCGCCGGGATCGCCGAGCTGGCGCCGCAGACGGCGAACCTGAAGACCGGGTTGGCGCAGGAGACCCAGCAGCGCACCGCCCAGCTGGCGGCGCTGCGCGAACGCCTGGTGGACGCCGACATGCTCGGCCAGCTGTCCACCGGGCTGACCGACCGGATCGACGCGGCCGAGCAGCGGACCGTGGAGTTCCTGCGGGACCGTGATCGCCGGGCCGACGCCGCCGAGTTCCTGGCCGGCCAGCTCCGCCGGGACGTGGACGCCCTGCACGATGCCGCGCAGCTGCGTCAGCTCCCGGTCCCGGCCACCGCGGAGGTCGTGGTGTGCGACGCCGGGGTGTTGTTGGTACCGCACGACAAGGTGATTCTGCCGGCGCTTCGGCTGGACCGGAACTGGGAGCCCGCGGAGGCGGCGCTGCTCGCGCAGCTCGCCGGCGCCGGCACGGTGCTGGACGTCGGGGCGCACGTCGGCTACCACAGCCTGCGGCTGCTCCGGGAGTGTCCCGGCATCGAGCGGGTGATCGCCGTTGAGGCCAACCCGGACACGGTGGCGCTGCTGCGCCGCAACCTGGCCGTCAACCTTCCGGCCGGGGTGGCCGAGCGGGTCGTGGTGCTGCCGGTGGCCGCCTGGGACGCCGAGGAACAGCTTTCGCTGGTGCCCGGGGAGGCCGGCAACAGCGGCGACTACCGGGTCGGCGGGCCGCTCGGCGACAACCGGCTGACCGTCCCGGCGATCCGGTTGGACGGGCACCCGGACGTCACGTCGGCGGGCGCGGTGACCCTGGTCAAGACCGACCTGCAGGGCCGGGACCACCGGGCGATCGCCGGGCTGGCCGGCGTGATCGCCGCACACCACCCGCACATCGTGTGCGAGTTCTGGCCGCAGGGCATCGCCGATCTCGGTGAAGCGCCGGACGCGGTGCTGAGCGGCTACCGGGCCATGGGCTACCGGCCGGTGCCGCTCGGCGCGGACGGCCCCCGCCCTGGCCGGCACAGCGACGACGATCTGATCGCCGCGGCGACATCGGCCGCCGGCGGTTTTCTCAGCCTGTGGCTGCAGCCGCAGTAACCACTCGAGGGAGAACGGAATGGGCATTCAGGAGCTGCGGTCGGTCTGGGAGAGCATGGGTGAGACCGATCCGCTCTGGGCCGTGCTCACCGACGCCACCAAGCGCAACGGGCGCTGGGATGTCGACGAGTTCATGGCCACCGGTGCCGGCGACGTCGGGTGGATCACCGAGCGGCTCGCCGAGGCGGGGCTGACCCTTGGCAAGCGGGTGCTCGACTTCGGCTGTGGGGTCGGCCGGCTGAGCAACGCGCTCGCCGAACACGCCCCCGAGGTGGTCGGCATCGACATCGCGGCGTCCATGATCGAGGCCGCCAAGAAGATCAACCGGCGGCCCGGCCAGGTCGAGTTCGTCCACTACGACGGGCACGAGCTGCCGTTCCAGGACGCCTCGTTCGACAGCGCGATCAGCATGATCGTGCTGCAGCACGCGCCGCTGCCGGTGCAGCTCGGCTGCCTGCTCGAACTGGTCCGGGTGATCCGGCCGGGCGGGATCCTGGCGCTGCAGATCCCCAGCGAGCAGCGCGCCGAGGTCACGCAGACCCGGCCGGAGGCGCCGCCGCAGCTGGCCGAGTCGGCCTGGCGGGCCGGGATCGAGATCCTGACCGCGCCCGCGGCGATGCTGCCCCGCCAGCGCGGCACCGTCCGGGCCCGGGTGACCAACCTCAGCGCCGAGGTCTGGCCGAAGGAGCTGGAGCTTCGGCTGGGCAACCACTGGCTGGCCGGGGGCGAGGTGGCGGTTCAGGACGACGGCCGGACCACGCTGCCGAACGACGTCCGGCCGGGCGAGGCGATCGAGGTGCCGCTGCCCGTGATGGCGCCGGAGACGGCCGGCGAGTACGAGCTTGAGCTCGACGTCGTCCAGGAGTTCGTCGCCTGGTGGGGCGGGGTGAGCGGGCTGACCGCGCGGACCCCGGTGCTGGTCCGGGAGGGCTCGTACCTGCCGGTGGCGGCCGCCGAGGCGGAACCGGTCGAGATCGTCGACTCGATCGAGATGCACCCCATCCACCGGGACCTGGTGACCAGGCTGTTCGAGCGGTGCGGCTGCGAGGTGGTCCGGGCGATCGAGGACGACCGCGCGGGCAGCTCCTGGGTCAGCTACACCTATCTGGTCCGGCGCCGGTCATGACCGCCCTGGCACTGTTCCGGGCGCCGGTGTTCGCGGTGTTGACCACGATCAACCCGGACGGGGCGCCGCAGTCGAGTGTGGTGTGGACCAGGACCGACGGCGCCGACGTGCTGCTGTCCACGATCCGGGGCCGGCGCAAGTGCCGGAACATGGAGCGGGATCCGCGGGTGACGTTGCTGGCCTACGACCCGGAGGATCCCTACACCTACGTCGAGCTGCGCGGCACGGTCACGCTCACCGAGGCCGGCGGCGACGAGCTGATCGACGAGCTGAGCCGGGCCTACGACAACCGGCCGTGGACACATCGCCCCGCGGAGACCCGAGTGGTGGTCCGATTCACCCCGACCCGGGTGATCGAACACGTGGCCCCCCAGAGCACCAAGTCCCGCCCAGACTGACCAGAGCCTGTCCCCGTGGATGGATCATTGCGAAAAGTCTCGGGCCACCCAACGCAACCTCAGGGGCACCGTGACGCAACCCAGCCACATCAACCCCGCCAACCGCACCACCTGCTGGAACGCAACGACAGCAGTTAATCCCCGGAGAGGCGGCTCAGGATCTCGCCGTGGGTGATGGCGAACCAGCCGTCCTCGTTCGCGCCCCAGTCCCGCCAGGCGGCGGCGATGGCCGCCCGGTCCGCCTCGGTGGCGTAGCCGTAGGCCACCGCGGCGTCGCCGATGCCGGGCGCCATGATCCGCTCGGCCCACGTCTCGCTCCAGAACCGGCGTTCGTCCGGGGTGGCGAAGCACCAGGTGCTGGCCGTGCAGGTGATGCCGGTGCAGCCGGCGGCGCGGGCCCAGGACAGCAGCCGACGGCCGGCGTCGGGCTCGCCGCCGTTGTGCCGGGCGGTGCGGCGGTAGATCGCCAGCCACCGGTCCAGCCCGGGGTTCTCGGGGTACCAGGTCATCGCCGCGTAGTCGACGTCGCGAGCGGCGATGACCCCGCCGGGCCGGCAGACCCGGCGCATCTCGCGCAGCGCGCCGACCGGGTCGGCCACGTGTTGCAGCACCTGGTGGGCGTGCACGACGTCGAACGTGCCGTCCGGGAAGTCCAGCGCGGCCACGTCGCCGGTGCGGAACTCGACGTTGGTCAGCCCGCGTTCGGCGGCCACCGCGCGGGCATCGTCCAGCACGTCGGCGGCCTGGTCCACCGCGACCACCCGGCCGGGGGCGACCAGCGCGGCGAGGTCGGCGGTGATCGTGCCGGGCCCGCACCCCACGTCCAGCAGGGACTGTCCGGCGGTGAGCCGGTCGAGCAGGTAGCCGGCCGAGTTCGCCGCCGTGCGGGACCGGTGCGAGCGGAGCACCGCGCCGTGGTGTCCGTGTGTGTAGACCGCCATGCCCGCAGCCTAACGACCGAAACCTACTAGCGAGTAAGGTAGCCGGGGTGACCTCGGACGAACCCACGGCGACGCGGCGGATCGGGATCGGCGACCTGCTCCGGGCCCTGCCCGGGATGGCGCGGCACACCCCGCAGGCCGCCCGCGGCGCATTCGAGCTGCTCACCCTGAAACCGACCACCCGGGCCTCGATCGGGCAGGTGTTCGCCGGCATCGCGGCCCGGCATCCGGAGCGCGTGTTCCTCACCTTCGAGGGCGCCGCGCTGCGCTACGGCGAGGCGAACGCGCGGGTCAACCGGTACGCCGCGACGTTGTCCGGGCGCGGCGTGCGGGCCGGCTCCGTGGTCGGCGTCCTGGCCACCAACCGGCCGGAGACGCTGCTGGTCGCGCTGGCCGCGGTCAAGCTCGGGGCGGTCGCCGGGATGCTCAACCACAACCAGCGTGGCGACGTGCTCGAGCACAGCCAGAAGGTGCTGGACAGCACCGTGCTGGTGGTGGGTGCCGAGTGCCGGGCGGCGCTGGACTCGGCCGGCGCGCCGGTCGGCGAGGTGCTCGGCCTTGCCGACCGCGGGACCGTCCTTGCCGGTCACCCCGACCTCGACGAACTGGCCGCCGGCGCGCCGGCGACAGAACCGCAGGGCACCGACGTCCGGGCCGGCGACACCGCGTTCTACATCTTCACCTCGGGCACCACCGGGCTGCCCAAGGCCAGCGCGATGTCGCACGGCCGCTGGCTCAAGGGCATGTCCGGGCTCGGCCGGCTGGCCGCCCACCTCGGCCCGCGCGACACGCTGTACTGCTGCCTGCCGCTCTACCACAACAACGCGCTGACCGTGTCGCTGGCGACCGTGCTGGCCGGCGGCGCCACGCTGGCGCTCGGCCGGTCGTTCTCCGCCTCCCGGTTCTGGGACGAGGTGCGGGCCAGCGGGGCCACCGCGTTCTGCTACATCGGCGAGCTGTGCCGGTACCTGCTCAACCAGCCGGAGCGCCCGGACGACCGGGAGCACCGGGTGCGGCTGGCCATCGGCAACGGCCTGCGCCCGGAGATCTGGGCCGCGTTCGCCGAGCGGTTCGGCATCGAGAAGGTCATGGAGTTCTACGGCTCCAGCGAGGGCAACACCGCCTTCGTCAACGCGTTCAACCTGCGCGGGACCGCCGGGCTGTGCCCGATGCCGTTCGCCGTCGTTGCCTACGACCCGGCCACCGAGCGACCCCGGCGGGACGGCCGCGGCCGCGGCACCCGGGTGGCCACCGGCACCGTGGGGCTGCTGCTGACCAAGGTCACCGAGCACTCGCCGTTCGACGGCTACACCGACCGGACCGCCACCGAGCACAAGCTGGTGCGCGACCTGTTCCGGGCCGGCGACTGCTGGTTCGACACCGGCGACCTGGTGCGCGCACAGGGTTGGCGGCACATCGCGTTCGTCGACCGGCTCGGCGACACGTACCGGTGGAAGGGCGAGAACGTGGCGACCACCGAGGTGGAGGGCGCGCTCGCGGCACACCCGGACGTGGCGCAGGCGGTGGCGTTCGGCGTGGCCGTGCCGGGCACCGACGGCCGGGCCGGCATGGCCGCGGTGAAGCTGGCCGAAGGCGCCACGGTGGACGGTCCGGCGCTGGCCGGACACCTGCTGGACCGGCTGCCGCCCTACGCCGTCCCGCTGTTCCTGCGCGTGGTGGACGAGGTCGAGCAGACCGCGACCTTCAAGAGCCGCAAGGGCCGGCTCCGCGACGAGGGCTACGACCCGGACCGGGTGCGCGATCCGCTCTACGTGCTGGCCGGCCGGGACGAGGGCTACGTGCCCGCCTATCCCGAGTACCCGCAGCGAGTCGCCGCCGGCCAGGTGCGCATCTAGTAATCCAGAGGGAAGCGGACCCCGGTGAGTTCCTCGGAGACCTCCCAGAGCCGCCGGGCCACCCCGCGGTCCCGGGCCGCGTCCAGCGGTTCGACGACCGTCGGGTAGCCCTTCTGCTCGTTGCGCGCGTCCGGGCCGATGAACTGACCGCTCTCCACGTCGGGATGGGTGGCGGCATAGAGCACCGGCAGGGCCCCCATCTCGGCCGGTTGCGCCTTGAGCCGGCTGCCCAGCTGCGCGACCACCTTGGTCAGGCCGGTCGGGCCGGTGTTCTGCAGGTTGGTTGCGGCCACCCCGGGATGGGCCAGCACGCTGCGGATCGGCGAGCCGCTGGCCTTTAACCGGCGGTGCAGTTCCAACCCGAACACCACGTTGGCCAGCTTGGACTGGGCGTAGTACCCGGCCCGCGAGTACTCGTGCTCGCCGTGCAGGTCGTCGAAGTGCATCCGGCCGTTCAGGTGGGCCCGGGAGCTGACCGTGACCACCCGCGCGTCCTTGCCCTTCCGCAGGTCCTCGAACAGCAGCGCGGTGAGGGCGAAGTGGCCCAGGTGGTTGACGCCGAACTGCAGCTCGTAGCCCTGCGCCGTCTTGCTGTGCGGCGGCATCATCACGCCGGCGTTGTTGATCAACACGTCCACTCGGCGCACCGTGGCGGCGAACTCGCGCACGGTGTCCAGGTCGGCCAGATCCAGGTAACGCAGCTCGAGGGTGGCGTCCGGGTACTCGTCCTGGATCCGCTCGATCGCCTCGGTCCCCTTGGCCTCGTTGCGCACCGCCATGACCACCTGCGCGCCACGGCCGGCCAGCGCTCGGGCGGTCTCGAAGCCGATGCCGCTGTTCGCTCCGGTGACGACAGCGGTGCGTCCGATCTGACTCGGTACGTCATCCGCGGTCCACTGACCGGTTGACCCCGCATCCTCCTCGGGTGTGTCGTTCATGGGCATAGCGTGCCCTACCGCGGTCGATCACACACTAAGGAGCCCAGGCCCATGGAGATGCGACATCTCGGCGACTCCGGCCTCGTGGTCGGCGTGGTCGGGCTGGGCGGCAACAACCTGGGCCGGCCGGGCACCGCCGCCGCGTCGCTGTCCGGGGCGCGAGCGCTGGTCACCGCGGCCCTGGACGCCGGGATCACGCTGTTCGACGTGGCCGACGTGTACGGCGCGCCACGCGGGCACAGCGAGGAGCTGCTCGGCGCCGTGCTGGCCGGACGGCGGGACCGGGCGGTGATCGCCACCAAGTTCGGGGTGGACATGCAGGGCGCCAACGGGCCGGACTTCGGCGCCCGCGGTGCCCGGCACTACGTGCGGCGGGCGGCCGAGGCGTCGCTGCGCCGGCTGGGCACCGACTGGATCGACCTGTTCCAGCTGCACCGCCCGGATCCGGTCACCCCGATCGAGGAAACCCTTGCCGCGCTTGACGATCTGGTGCGGTCCGGCAAGGTGCGCTACGCCGGGCTCGGCAACCTGGCCGGCTGGCAGCTGGCCGACACGATGTGGCAGGCGCGCACCGCGCACCTGGCCGCCCCGGTCGCCGCGCAGGCGCAGTACTCGCTGCTGGAGCGGGACGCCGAGCGGGAGGTGCTCCCGGCCTGCCGGCGGTTCGGGCTGTGTCTGCTGCCGTACTTCCCGTTAGCCAACGGCCTGCTCACCGGGAAGTACCTGCGCGGCGCGGAACCGCCGGAGGGCAGCCGGTTGGCCGGGCGGAGCCGGATGCTCGCCGACGCGCCCTGGGACCGGATCGAGAAGCTGCGCGCGTTCGCCGGCGAGCGCGGGATCACCATGGCCACGCTGGCCATCGGCTGGCTGGTCGCCCAGCCGGGGGTCGGCTCGGTGATCGCCGGTGCCACCACGCCCGAGCAGGTGACCGCGAACGCCGCCGCGCCGGCCTGGCGGCCCGGTCCGGACGACCTCGCCACGCTGGACGAGATCTGCCCGCCCGGGCGGCGCTGAGCCGGCGCCGGGCCGCGGCTAACCTCTGCGGCATGGAGATCACTGCAACCGCGGCGCTCGTCACCGGTGGTGCGTCCGGGCTGGGCGGCGCCACCGCGCGGGCCCTTGCCGGCCGCGGCGCCAGGGTGTTCGCGCTGGATCTGCCGAACGCGGTGGAGCGGGCCGAACCGGTCGAGGGCGTCAGCTACGTCGCCGGGGACGTCACCGACGCGGACCAGGTGCAGGCGGCGGTCGGCACCGCGGCCGACTCCGGGCTGCCGCTGCGCATCGTGGTCAACTGCGCGGGGGTGGGCTGGGCCGGGCGGGTGCTCAGCAAGAAGGGACCGCACGACCTCGAGCTGTTCCGCAAGGTGGTCGAGGTCAACCTGATCGGCACGTTCAACGTGATCCGGCTGGCCGCGGTCGCGATGGCGGCGACCGAGCCGCTGGACGCCGGGGCGCGCGGCGTGGTGATCAACACCGCGTCGATCGCCGCGTTCGACGGCCAGATCGGCCAGGTGGCCTACGCCGCGTCCAAGGGCGGGGTGGTCGGCCTGACCCTGTCCGCCGCGCGCGACCTGGCCTCGTTCGGCATCCGGGTGCTGACCATCGCGCCGGGCATCATCGACACCCCGATGCTGGCCGGCGTCACCGACGAGTTCCGGGCCGGGTTGGCCGGCGGGGTGCCGTTCCCCAAGCGGCTCGGCCGACCCGACGAGTACGCCCGGCTGGCCGTGTCGATCATCGAGCAGGACTACCTCAACGGCGAGGTGATCCGCCTGGACGGCGCCCTACGCATGGCACCGCGGTAGCTAGAGATCGCCGACGTAGGGGATGGCGTGCACGGCGGGGGAGGACATCCACTGCCGCAGCGCCCTCGTGGCGCTCACGTCGTCCTCGTTGTAGTGCAGCAGCCGGACCCGCTGGCTCGGGTCCGAACCGGAGCCGTCCATTCCGACCGCGTCGCGGTACCAGCGCATCGAGTTCTCCCCGCTGGCGTGCGGGTCGCGCCAGGTGAACCCGGCCGCCGGGGCGATCGTCTTGAGCCCCTTGCCGTGTGAGCACAGAAAGTACTCGCGGACGCTGCCGAACAGGTCGAACCAGGCGTCCGAGTCGATGAACGACTGCACCTCTTCGAGGCTGGGGATGCCGGGCTTGCCGGCGAACCGCCGGGCCGAGGCGAGCAGCCAGCGGTTCTCGGCCAGCTCGTTGTAGCAGTAGGCGCGGAAGCTGAGCCCGTGCGCCTTGGCCCGCAGCCGGATCATCGACAACCATTGCCAGAACTCGGCGAACGAGCGGGCCTCGTCGTCGGTGGGCAGCGGTTCCCAGGTGGCGAACGCGCGGTAGCCCTGCGGTTCGCCGATGTCCACTCCGGACAGCAGCACCCCCCACATGTACGCGCCGGCGTCGCCGAAGCTCTCCATGTCCACGTCGACCTCGACCTCGGCGCGCGGCACCCAGATCTCCCGCTCCCGGCGCACCACGGTGAGGTTGGCCAGCCACGCCTTGGCCAGACCGACCGCGTCGGACAGCGGCATGCCGGCCGGCGGCAGGGTGTCCTCGTCGTGCGGGTCGAGCGCGGCCAGGTCGTCCACCGTGCGCACCCCGGCGGCCCGCAGCATGGCGCCCTCCTCGCCGCGCACGACCAGGCTCACGTCGCGGGCGGCGCGCAGCTCGGCCCGGCACAGGGTCCACCACGGGCAGGTCCGGCACTCCACGATCCGGGACGGCGCGGCCAGCGGCGCACCGCCGGCGGCGGCGGTGGTGGCGATCGCCAGCCGGTCGGCGAACCGGGCGTCGTACTCGGCCAGCGCGGTGCGCCCGCCCGGCCAGGTCGGCGCCTCCAGGTCGTGCCAGACCACCACGTCGCCGTCCAGCCCGATCACGCCGCCGACCGGGTGGCCGCCGTCGGCCCGCCCGCAGGCCTCCAGCATCCGCCGGGCGTGCGCCAGCCGGAGCTGGTCGCGGGGCTGCGGCCGGACCTTGCGGGCCGGGTCGGGCTGGCCGGCGTCGGGCACCGGGCGGTGCAGCGGCGAGGTGCGCGCGCCGGAGCCGGGATCGGAGACCTTGTGCCGCACCACCAGCACCGGCACGTAGCCGGTGCGGGTGCGGACCAGCAGGTGGATGCTGCCGCGCCGGCCGCCGGCCAGGTCGCGGGGGAACTGTGCGCCCCAGATGTAGGGCGCGCCTGCGGCCATGGCGGCCGAGGTGGCCGCCTCCCGGTCGGCGCTGCGCAACTCGCCACCGCTGGGGATCCAGGTCCAGTCCGGCCCGAGCAGGCCGGCCATCTCCTCGGCGATGGACCGGCGGTGCGCCTCGGCGTCGGCCTTGCGCTGCTCGCCGGCCGGGTCGTTGGGCGCCTCCGCGGCCTCTCGCATCGTGGGATCATGTTCGAGGTGCACTCGACGCCGGCAGCGGCTGACCACGCCGGCGTCAAGGAGCACCAGGTTGTTCACAGTGTGCAGCTTAAAGGGGAGCACCGACAGCACGGCGCCCCGCGCAGTAGGTTCTTTGCCAGGGTGAGCACGGAGGTGGGACGCGGTGGCGACACGGAAGAGCGGGGCGGCCGGCGCCGCACGGATCACGCCGGCCAAGGCGAAGAACGCCGTCGCGGTGGCGAAGGTGCTCGCCCCGGCGGTGCTGCCGGTGCTGGCGCCGATCATGACCAGGACCGCGGGCACGGTGCGGGACCGGTGGGACCGGCGGCGGGCCCGGCGCCTCGGCATCGCCGTCGAGGAGTTGGCCAGGTACTCCGGCCGGGGCGGGGCGCTGCACGCCCGGCTGGCCGGGGTGGCCGTCGCCCTCGCCGAGCAGCGCGGCCGGCCGAATCCGGACCTCGCGTTCCTGGACGCGACCGACGCCCGGCTGGCCCAGCTCACCGCCGCGGTCCGGGTGGCCGAGCGGATGCCGTCTGCCCGCCGGCGGGCCGCGCATCGCGCGGTGGCCGCCGACCTGACCCGGATCGAGCAGGACCTGCTGCGCCGCCTGGGGGTGTGAAACACCTAGTGGTTGCGGCACCGAATACGCTGGTAATTCGTGAGGACACGGCGAGTCAGGCCGCCTGATCAGGCGGTGTGCGGCTGGCTGCTCGCGCTGTCCTCGACCGGGCTCGCGATCACCGCGCACGGCTGGGCCGGCGGCGGGATCCCGGGCAGCCTGCTGATCGTTCCGGTCACCGTGCTGATCGCCTGGTCTGCCGGGGTGCTGGCGGACCGGCTGCGCCGGATGGCGGTGCTGGTCCCGGTGCTCGGCGTCCTCCAACTCGGCCTGCACCTGCTGCTCGGGCAGAGCGCGCACGCGCACACCGGGATCGCCCCGGCCGCGCCGAACGGTGCCGCCATGCTCGCCGGTCATGCGGTGGCCACCCTGCTCGCCGCGGCGCTGCTGGCCCGGGCGGCCGGCCCACTGGCGTTGATCACCTCGGCGATCGACTGGCTCCGCGGCCAGCTGGTCCCGCTGCGCCGTCCGCCGGTCCCGGCGCCGACCACGATCGGCCCCACGGCCATGGTCCCGGCCCGGCCGGGACCGCTGCTTGAGGTGCTGCTGCGCCGGGTGCGGGCCCGGCGCGGTCCGCCGGTGCACTCCTGACCCGATCGCACCCACTCCACCGGCGAGCGGCCCTCCGGCGCCCCGGTTCCACGTTCATGTCAGGAGATACAACGCTATGTCGACAAAACGACTTTCATGGCGGTTCGCCCGGGCAGGCGCCGTGCTCACCGCGGCCGGGCTGGCTCTGCTGCTCGGCACCGGCAGCGCGGCCGCGCACGTCACCGCCCGGGTGATCGGCGAACCGGCCGCGCAGGGCGGCTTCACGAAGATCACCTTCCGGGTGCCCAACGAGGACAACACCGCCGGCACGGTCATGCTGGCGGTGAAGTTCCCGCCGGACACCCCGATCGCGTCGCTGCGCACCAAACCGGTGCCCGGCTGGACCGCGGTGATCACCCGGGCCCCGCTGCCCACCCCGGTCAAGACCGAGGAGGCCGAGATCACCGAGGCGGTCAGCACGATCACCTGGACCGCCGCGCCCGGTGTGCGGATCAACCCCGGTGAGTTCCAGGAGTTCGAGGTCTCCGGCGGTCCGCTGCCCCACGCGGACAAGCTGGTCATGCCCGCAGTGCAGACCTACGACAGCGGCAAGGTGGTCAGCTGGGATGCCCCGCCGCCGGCCGAGGGCGCCGAGGAGCCGGAGCACCCGGCCCCGGTCCTCGCGCTGTCCGCGGCCAGCGGCTCGGAGCATGGCGCTGCCCCGGCGGGTGACCAGAACGCTCAGACCGACGTGACCAACGCGGCCAGCAGCTCCAGCACGGCGTCCGGCGAGACCGACACCACGGCCCGCTGGCTGGCCGGCCTCGGCCTCGCGGTCGGCGCGCTCGGCCTCGGCGTCGCCGCCGGCGTGCTGATCCGGACCCGGCGCACCACCCCGGCCGCGAAGCCGACCGACGGGTCGTGATCATCATGCGCACCACCGGGTTACTGGTCGTGGTCCTGCTTGCCCTGCTCGGCTCGACGGCGCCGGCCGGCGCCGTGCACAACTCGCTGATCGGCAGCAACCCGGCCAACGGAGCCCAGCTCTCGGTCGGGCCGACCGAGATCGAGCTGCGCTTCGACCAGCCGGTACAGAGCGGGGCCGGGCTGAACACCGTCTCCGTGGTCGGACCGGGTGACGACCACTGGGAGGCCGGCCCGGCCTCGGTGGCCAGCAACGAGGTCACCGCGCCGGTCCGGCCACTCGGCCCGGCGGGCCTGTACAAGATCGGGTATCGGATCCTGTCCGCGGACGGCCATCCGGTGCTGGGTGACCTGACCTTCACCCTGACCACGGCCGGCACCGGCACGCCGGCACCGCCATCACAGGCCCAGACGGCCCCGGCCGCACCGGACTCCGGTTCCGGGCTGCCCGTCTGGGTGTGGATCGGCGCGGCCGTGCTGCTGGCCGCCGCCGGCGTGACGCTGGCCGTGCGGATGGGTGGCAAGGCCGCGAAGTGACCCAGACCCGGACCACCGCCGCACCGGCCCGGTACCACCTGGTGGCCGTCCCGGTCGCCGCGTCCGTCGTCGGCGTGCTCGCCGGCCTCGCGATCGTGGCGACCGGGCCGATCCCCGGGGTGGCCGCGCCGGAGGCGGTGGTCCGGTACGGGCTGCCGGTCGTCCGGGTGCTGCTCGACATCGCGGCGGTGACCACGGTCGGGTTGTGCCTGCTGCCGATCCTGATCGGTCCGGACCGCAGGCGCACCGCCGGGCCGGTGCTGGCCGCCGCCCGCACCGGTGCGGCGGCCAGCTCGCTGGTCTGGCTGTGCTGCGCGCTGGCCGCGCTGGTGCTGCAGACCGCCGAGCTCCGGCCGGGCGGCACCGTCTCGGTCGGCGCGGTGGCCGGCTACGTGACGGCGGTCGGCGCCGGCAAGGCCCTGCTGTTGGTGGCCGCGCTGGCCCTGGTGTCGTTCGGGCTGGCGCTGGCCGGCATGCGGGTCGGCGAGTCGGTGCCGGCGGAGCTGTGCACGGCCGTCGCCCTGTTCGGGCTGCTCCCGCTGCCGGTCACCGGACACTCGACCACCTGGCGCTGGCACGACCTGACCATGATCGCGATGGAGCTGCACGTGATGGCGGCCGCGGCCTGGACCGGTGGGCTCGGCGCGGTCGCGGTGCTGCTCGCGGCCAACCGGCGGCTGCTGGTCACGGCGCTGCCCCGGTTCTCCGTGCTGGCCACCGTCTGCCTGCTGGTGGTCACCGCCACCGGGGTGCTCAACGCCGCCGTCGAGCTGGCGCTCGGCCCGGCGCACGGCTTTCTCGGCACCCTGTTCGGCACCCCGTACGGCACCCTGGTGCTGCTCAAGGTCGGCTGCCTGGCGACGCTCGCGGCGGTCGGCGGCACCATCCGCTGGCGGCTGCTGCCGGGCGTGCTGCGCCACCAGCGCACCGCGTTGGCCGGCTGGGCCACGCTCGAGTTGGGCGTGATGGGCCTGGCATTCGGGTTCGCGGTGATCCTGACCCGCGCGCCGGTGACGTAGCGGCGTCGCCGGGCGACCGTTCGTCGGCGAACACCACGCCGACCTTCACCCGTTCGGATGGCCGGTCTCCTCGGATCGGCCTAACGCCGAGCGGTCATTCCCGCTCGGTGAAATGCGCCGCGGACCGGCCCCGTCGCTGGCGGAGCGCACCGAGCCGGCGCACCGTCCGCAGCCCGCGCCGTTCCAGCTCCCGGCGGGTGATCCAACCCGCGGCGAAGTGCCGGTAGGCCTGGGCGAGCATGACCAGCTCGGCGAGGTACTCGGCGGCCCGGCGCCGGCCCTCCTCGGTCAACCGGGGCACCAGCGCGAGCTGGTTGTTCACCACCTGATCGATGACCCGCGCCGACTCGAGCGCACGCCGGACCCGCCGGCCGCGCCTGCCGATCTTCGGGATCACGCACGGAGGGTAGCCGACACCCCCGGCGAGTCGATCACCTATGGGTTCCATCGTCCGGACATTCGTCTGCCCGGCCCAACCCGTTACACCGTCAGGTGTAGCGGACCCAGCGCGCGGACGTGTCCCCCCGGCGGGAGTCCTCCAGCCGGCGCAGCAGCTCCGGCCGGACCCCGGGGTTGCTGACCATGATCGGCAGCACGCTGGTGATCAGCTTCAGCTCGCGGACCTCGCGCAACACCGGGAAGCCCGACCAGCGGGTGACGTCAAGGCCGTAGGTCCGGGCCAGCTCGCGGTACCGGCCGGCCGGCGTGCCGAACCGGACCACGCCGACCGCGAGCGGGGTCAGATCCCACTCCGGCGGCCCGATGCAGCTCGAGTCGAAGTCGCACAGCACCGGGCCGGCCGGACTCGCGATCAGGTTGCCCAGATGCGCGTCGCCGTGGATCAGGCTGGGCGGCAGCACGAAGTCCAGGTCCTGGACCCGGCCCTCCACCTCGGCGCACCGGCGGAGCAGGAACTCCAGATAGCGGTCGTCGAGCCCTTCGGCCTCGTCGATCCGCCTGCGCACGTCGTCCAGCGGCTGCCAGGTGGCCAGCGGGTACGGCGGCGCGGGCAGCGCGTGCACCCGGCGCAGCAGCCGGGCCAGGTCCCGGCCGCGCGGGCGCACCCCGCCGTCCGGCACGGTCTCCCACAGCGTGGCCAGGTGCTGGCCCACCCGCACCGGCTGCTCGACGCCGCCGAGCAGGCGGACGGCCGGCACGTCGTGCTCGGCGAACCACCTGGCCACCTGCACCACCTTGGCCACCCGGTGCCGCAGGCCGCGGGAGGCGACGATGCGCACCACGACCGGGTGACGGGCCAGCCGGTACACCGCGTTGTTGGTGACCCGCAGCAGCTCGGCCCCGGTCGGGTCCAGCCCGACCGTGGCACAGACGTCAACCAGCGCCTCCGCCAGCTTGTCGCTGGTGAAGTGCCCATCCCCCACCGCGGACAGGCCCTGGGTCGGCTCCGCGCTCATGACATGACCGATCAGGAGACGTACAGCCTGCTGATGTTTTCCGAAAGCTCCCGGGCGTGGGTGTTGTTGCGCCGCTTGTCCGCCTCGTCCTTGAGCGGGTTCAACCGGTCCCGGACCCGGGAGGACTTGAGGTGCTCGGCGAGGTCGACGGCCTGGTTGCCGACCTTGGAACCGTGGTCGATGTCGCCGTCGAGCAGATGGTTGAGGGCCAGCGAGCTCAGGTTGAACGCCTTGTTCCTGGCCATGTCGTCGCCGTAGTTCTCGATGGCCCTGGTCAGGGCCGGAATCGCGAACTGGGTGTGCTTGAGCAGGCCGCCGCGGGCCAGCACCGTGTGCACCGTGCCGATCATCGAGTAGACGTCGGTCTCGTTGAAGAACCGGACCCAATCCTCGGCCTCGGACATGTTCGCCCGGGACCACTCGTCGCGGGTCCGGCCGATCAGCTTCATGGTCTGCTCTTCGTGGCCCATCATCGCGTAGGCCCAGGCCTGGTTCGCACAGATCACCGCGACGGCCAGCTCGGAGCCCGACTCCTGGGCGGCGATCTGGCCGAGCTGGAACATCTTCAGCGCGTCGTCCGGCGCGGAGTTGTGCAGGTAGACCCGGCCCATCCGGTACAGGATGTTGGCCACCAGCTGGTCGCTCTCGCCCGCCTTGGCCAGCTCGAGGGCGCGGCCGAAGTGGTTGCGCGCCGAGTCGACCAGCCCGATGTCGAACGAGGTCCATCCGGCGAGGTTGTGCAGGTCGGCGAGGGCGATGTGAAGTCTCTTCTTGACATGTTCGGCACCGGAGGCACCGAGCATCTGCTGTCCCCAGGACAACTGGGCTACTACGGCGTCACGGCAGAAGCCGCCGCCGTACTGGTAGTCGAGCGAACGAAGTGCTCGCGTCGCAGCCTCGACCTGGCGGACATCGGTCATCCCGATCCGTCCAGGCGCGGGGGTCAACACCGGGTTGGACACCCATGATCCCGAGTCCGCGTCGCCGAGCACATGCGCGCCGACCGCAACCGCGGCGGCATGCGCCAGGAACTTCCGACGCTTCACCGACTCGTCCTCCTCCGTGCCGGAGGCCTCCTTGGTCCCGGCGACGCGTACCGCCGTGACCTCGTCGTAAGCGAGGCCCATGTATCCCCTTGGGACACCCAGGCCGTCGGCGATCCTCGCGAGCACGTCGTAGGCCATGACCTGACGTCCCTTGAGGATCTCCGACACTTCGGACTGCGATTGGCCCGTCATCGCGGCGATCTGACGCTGAGAGACGCCGGTGCGCCGCAACAGCCGATATACGGTGCTGACCTCCCGCGCGGCGAGCGCGGTCCGCATCTCAGGCTTCTCCCACTCCTCCTGGGGAATTGGAGAGCCCTGAGATCCTGTGGAGTTCATGCCGCCCCCTCACAGTCCGCTGGGCGTCAACCGCAGAGTATGCGCACTTCACGAGCCCCGAGAAGGGTCGATCGGTGAACCTGATCGGCCCGGCCGAACTTCGGTGACCGCTTATCGTCGGGCAACCGCCGATCGGCGCTGTACCTGTCCATTCTCGTTTCTCGCCCACCAATGTAGTTGGTTGTAAGGATACGAGCACGGAGGGAAACGAGGCCGTGAAACTGGTCCGTTCGGCAGCGGCGCCCCTCGAGTTGCAGGGTACGTTCGCCGGCCGCCGGGTGTGGCGGGTCAACTGCGGCGACGTGATCAACCGTGAGCGGTGCCTCACCGTGCTCGCCGATCGCAACCAGGTGGTGCTCATGGGCCCGCCTGGCGAGACCGCGGTCCTCACCGCCGGCCAGCTCGGCCAACTGCGGGCAGCGCTACGGGAAGCCGCCGAACAGGCGGAAAGGTGACGGTGACGTTCAGGTGGACGAAATACTCGGACAGGTCCTGCGCGACGCGGTGTGGGAGCGCCTAGACATGCTCTCCGAGCTGGCCACCCACGCCGACGCGCCGTCCCTGCTGTCGGTGGCGCGCTCCGAGCTGCCCCGGCTGACCGAGGGCTGGCGGTCCCTGCTCGCCGCGCACGAACCCGACGACCGGGGCAACTGCCGGGTCTGCTCGTCCCGCTGGCGGCAGCAGAAGGCGCCCTGCTCGGTCTGGCGCGCCGCATACGAACATCTGGTGGCCGGCGGGCTGGCACCTCAGCCGACCGCGCGGCACGCGGTCAACACCGGCCGTCCCACCAGCCGATTGGCTGGCGCCAGGTGAAACCGACGACCTCGGCCCCCGTTACCCCGGACGGAGTCCGGCCGAGAGGTCGTCACTAGGGACCGGTGGTCCGGTTCGCCCGTACCCCCGAGCGCGACGAATCGGACCACCGGTCCACACAACTGAATCCCAGACCCCGCGGGCCGGTGCTGCAGCACTCCCCCTCCCCCCGACCGGTATCGGCCTGCGGCTCCAGCTCCGACCCCTGCCCGACGAAGAGGCGAGCAGGGGTCGTGATCTTTTACGGGGTTTGCGGCTCGATCCGCTCGTGGTCGCCGGGTTGGGGGCGGGGGCGGCGCTCGCGGAAGAGGAGGGCGGCGACCATGCCGCCGATGAAGCCGCAGACGTGGCCCTGCCAGGAGATGCCGGTGGCGCCGAAGCCGATCGAGTTCCACATGACGTAGCCGAAGGCGAGGGCGACGCCGAGGGAGACCACGATGTCCACCGGGCGGCGGTCGACAAGGCCGCGCATCAGCAGGTAGCCGAAGTAGCCGAACACGATGCCGCTGGCGCCGACCGAGATGCTGTTCTCCGGGGAGAACAGCCACACCCCGACGCCGCTCACCACGATGATCGTCAGGGTCATCAGCAGGAACCGCTTCAGGCCGGTCAGCGCGGCGATGAACCCCAGGCTGAACAGCGGGAGGGCGTTGCTGGCCAGGTGCTCGAGGCTGCCGTGCAGGAACGGCGAGGTGGCGACGTCGATCAGGCTCTCCGGGTCCCGCGGCCGGATGCCGCCGGCCCGGGCCAGCTCCCGGCCGGTGGCCAGGTTGACCAGCTCGACCGCCCACAGCACGGCCAGGAATGTCACCATCAGGCTGGCGGCACGGCCGAGCGGGCTGCCGAGCGCTCCGTTCTCGATGCTGGCCGATGAGCTGGACGGGCCGGTGGGGAACGGAAGGCTCATGTGCGGAGCGTAGACCGCCCGGACGGGCACCCCGCTAGGCTTGGGACACGTAATCCCCTAGGAGATCGTGGTGGCCACTCCAGTTCCCTTACGACGCCGGCCGGTGCAGCAGCGCAGTGCCAAGCGGGTCGAGCAGATGCTCGAGGCGTGCGCGGCGCTGATCGACGAGCTCGGCTACGACGGTGTGACCACGACTCTGATCGCCGAACGCGCCGAGGTCGCGGTCGGCTCGCTCTACCAGTTCTTCCCGGACAAGCGCGCCGTGGTGCAGGCGCTGACCCAGCGCAACCTCGAGCACTTCATGGCCGAGATGGAGCGCAGGCTCGACGAGTCGCCGCTCGAGCACTGGTGGGACGGCGCGGACATCGCCTTCGACATCTATGTGCGGATGTACCGCGAGGTGCCCGGGTTCAGCCGGATCCGGTTCGGTGACGTGGTCGACCTGCGACTGATCGCGGACGAGCGGGACAACAACACGGTGATCGCCGACGGGCTGGCCGAGCTGATCGGCAGCCGGTTCGGTCTGCCGCTCGAGCAGGTGCGGCTGCCGATCGCGGTGGCCATCGAGATCGCCGACGGGATCCTCAACCTGGCCTTCCGCCGCAAGCTGTTCCCGACCGAGACGGTGATCGCCGAGGCCCGCTCGGTGGTGCGGGCCTACCTGTCCGGCCGGCTGAACGGGGAGCTGCCCTGACGGGTCAGCCGAAGCACTGCCCCTCGCCGCGGTAGGTCGGCACGGTGCGGGCGACCTGGTCGCCCTCGATCACGTGGTACGCGGTGAACCGCTCGGCCAGCTCGCCGGCCTTGGTGTGCCGCCACCAGACCCGGTCACCCACCCGCAGCTCGTCGGCCGCCCGGCCGACCACCGGGGTCTGCACCTCGCCGGCGCCCTCCATGGCCCGCAGCCGCAGGCCGTCCGGCAGGAACGGGCTGGGCACCCGGTCGGCGCCGGGCGGGCCGGACGCGATGTAGCCGCCGCTGAACACGGTGGCCATCCGACGCCCTGGCCTGCGCACCACCGGCAGCGCGAACAGCACGGCCGGCCGCGGGCTGAACCGGCGGTAGTTGTCGAACAGGGTGGGCCCGATCAGGCCGGAGCCGGCGGCCACCTCGGTCACCGATCGGTCGGTGCCGGTGGTCTCGATGCTGCCGGTGCCGCCGCCGTTGACGAACTCGAGCTCGGCGTGCGCGGTGACGGCCCGCACCGCGGCGGCGCGCCGCTCGGCCAGCTCGCCCGCGGACCGGCCCTGCATCCAGCGCACGACGGCGCCGGTCAGCGGCCGGCCGGCCGGTGCGTCGCCGACGCCGGCGATCTGGCCCTCGTAGCCCATGACGCCGACCAGCCGGAAGCCGGGCCGGCGCAGCACCGTCCTGGTCAGCTCCACCGCCTGGTCCGGGGTGAAGACCGGGGACCGGCGGGTGCCCACGTGCAGCAGGTCGCGCCCGCGCACCGGCCGCCAGGACACATCCAGCTCGAGGCAGATCCGGATGTCGGGGTGGTGGGCGCCCAGCGCCGCGTCGATCAGGTCGAGATGTTCGACGGAGTCGATCACGACCGAGACGGCCGCCCGGGCGGCGTCGGCCGCGGCCAGCGCGCGCAACGCGGCGTGGTCGGCGGTCGGGTAGGCGACCAGGATGTCGGTGCCGGCCAGGTCGGTGCCGGCCCAGGCGGAGTGCAGCCAGAGCGCCTCGGGCAGCGCGTAGCTCATCACGCCCGCGTAGCCGGGCCGGCGCAGCACCCGCTCGAGCAGGTGGCGGCAGCGGATCGACTTGCTGGCCACCCGGATCGGTAGTCCGGCCGCCCGGCGCGCGAGATCCGCGGCATTCTGGTCGAATGCGTCGAGGTCGACCACGGCCAGCGGCGGATCGAGATCCTTGGTGGCCGTGTCGAGCCGCGAGCGGAGAGCGGAACGGGACACGAGTCAAACGGTACGTCAACTTCCTTGAAATGTGAAGTTGTTTCACTTATGGTCTGCGTCGGAGGTCACATGTCGACGGCATGGCGCAACTGGGCCGGGACCGAGTCCGCGGTCGCGAGGGACGTGGTGCGGCCACGGGACGTCACCGAGATCAGCAAGGCGGTCACCGGCGCGGCCGAGGCCGGCCACACGATCCGGGCGAGAGGCAGCGGCCACTCGTTCACCGCGGTCGGGGCGGCCCACGGGGTGGCGCTCGACCTGTCCGGGTGGACCGGCATCGTGTCCGCGGACGTGGGCACCCGCGAGGTGACCGTCCGCTCCGGAACCACGCTGCGCGCGCTGAACGCCTCGCTGGACCGGCTCGGGCTGGCCATGATCAACCTGGGTGACATCGACGCGCAGACCATCTCCGGCGCGATCTCCACCGGCACCCACGGCACCGGCGCCACGTTCGGCGGACTGGCCACTCAGGTGATCGGGCTGGAGCTGGTGTTGGCCGACGGTTCGGTGGTGACCTGCTCGGCCACCGAACGACCCGAGCTGTTCGCCGCGGCCCGGGTCGGTCTCGGCGCCCTCGGCGTGATCAGCACGGTGACGCTGCGGACCGAGCCGTCCTACGTGCTCGCCGCCGAGGAACGGCCGGAGCCGCTGGACTCGGTGTTGGATGCGCTCGAGCGGCACTGGGAGGCCAACGACCATTTCGAGTTCTACTGGTTCCCGTACGGCCGCAACGCCCTGACCAAGCGCAACAACCGGCTGATGGCCGGCGCGACGGCCAAGCCGCTCGGCCCGGTGCGGCGGTTCTACGAGTACGAGGTGATCGAGAACTACGCGCTCGGCACGGCCTGCAAGCTCGGTCGCCGGATTCCGGCACTGGTCCGCCCGTTCGGCCGGTTGTCCTCGTCGGTGCTGTCCGCCCGGACCTACAGCGACGTTTCGCACCGGGTGTTCGTGACCAGCCGCCGGGTGCATTTCGTGGAGTCCGAGTACGCGATCCCACGGGAATCGCTTCGGGACGTGATCAACGAGTTGCGCCCGGCCATTGCGGCCCTTGCCGACCCGGTGATGTTCCCGATCGAGGTGCGGGTCGCGGCCGCGGACGACATCTGGCTGTCCACCGCGTACGGCCGGGACACCGCCTACATCGCCGTCCACCAGTACGTGGGGATGCCGTTCCGGGCCTACTTCGACGTGTTCGAGTCGATCGTCGGCGCGGTCGGCGGGCGGCCGCACTGGGGGAAGATGCACTCCCTCGACGCGGCGACGCTGCGGTCCCGGTACCCGAAGTTCGACGACTTCGCCCGGGTGCGGGCCGAGGTCGATCGGGATGGCCGGTTCGCGAACCCTTACACGGAACGGGTTCTCGGTCCGTCAATCGGCTGAGACCAGTTCGAGAGTCTGCCGCACGGTTGACGGATCATCAAGCAGCGCAACGACTGTCGCCGCCACGTCGGCCCGGCTGACGAGTCCGTACGGGACGGACGCGGCCAGCCGCACCCGGCCGGTGGCCGGTTCGTCGGTGAGCCGCCCCGGCCGCAGGATGGTCCAGTCCAGATCCCTGGTCCGCAGATCGCGTTCGGCGGCGTCCTTGGCCACCAGGTAGGCGCGGAACACGTCGTCCATTTCGGACTCACCGGCGCGGTCCAGTCCCATCGCGCTGATCTGGATGTGCCGGCGCACTCCGGCCTGTTCGGCCGCGGCGGCGAACCGCACGGCGGCGGCCCGGTCCACCGTGTCCTTGCGGGCGGCGCCGCTGCCCGGTCCGGCTCCGGCGGCGAACACCGCGGCGTCCGCGCCGGCAAGGACGTTGGCGACGGCGTCCACATCGGACCGTTCCAGATCGAGCAACACCGGCTCCGCGCCGATCGCCCGGAGGTCGTCAGTGTGGTCGGGATTGCGCACGATGCCGACCGCCTGGTCACCGCGTTCGGCCAGCAACCGTTGGAACAGCAGCGCGATCTGTCCGTGCCCGCCGGCCGTCACCACCCGCATGATCTACCGCGTCGCCGAGCTGAGCACCTTGTCGTAGGCCAGCTCGCTGATCCACCGGTGGGTGCTGTCGATTCCGGCGTGCGCCCGCTCGGCCCGCCCGGGGAGATCGAGGTCGACGGTGGCGTCCGGCTCGGTGCGCACAACGGCGACGCCGTACCCGCGCGCCCGCGGCAGGCAGTTCACCAGATAGTCGTTGGTGAGCACGACGGAGGTGGGCAGCACCACCGCGGCGTCGCCGTAGCGCAGGAACGGAACGACGTTGGCCAGCCCGGTCCGCCAGTGCCGGGCCACCGCGATCGCGCCCACCACCCGCACGGCCGGCTCGGGCACCCGGCCGGCGAACTCCGGCCACACCCAGGTGGCCACGCTCTCCCGGTCGGTGACCGGCAGCTGACCGAGGCAGATCCGCTCCGCGTGCGCCTCGGTCATCAGCTCGACGACGAGGCAGATCCGTCGCCCGAGCAGCCGCATCTCCGGGAGCACGATGCCCGGCCAGCCCAACTCCTTGGCGGCGGCCACCGCCAGCTCGTCGATCGGCGCCGGCAGCTCCACCGGAGGAACGAGGGGCGCCGGCAGTCCCTTGAGGTGCTCCGGTACTGCGGTGCGCCCAGATGTGCCGCTCACGGACCTGCCCTCTCGTCTACCGCCCACCGCGCGCCCACCGACCGGGCCCCCGGTTTTGAACCCTTACGTATCCGGCGTACCAGGAACCCCGGTCTCATTCGGAGACGCGAGCACCCCCGCTGCGACCACCGGCGCGAAGGCGTCGATAACCGGTCGACAACCAACCACAAAACTTCGCCCCGACTGTGCTGCCATCCAGCCCATCCCCCCGACGACCGGCACTCCCCAAAACGCCCTAATTACAACAATGACATTCACCGCCCCAGCCCAACCCCACCACCACGCAAACACCCCCAAGGGCAATCAAAAACCCGATCCGCCCACTCCCAACGCATTTCCAACCCCACCCCCATCACGCAAAGTACCCACCCCAAAGCCCCCCGTAACCCCCGCCCAAGCCCCCCAAACCCCCCGACCAACGCGGCTACCCCGAACAAAAGAAGGACTCCGAAGCACCCCACCCCGACCAACCTCCAACCGACCCAACCACCGGCTCAGGAAGACCCAACCCACCGTTGGAAGCAGCCAGGCGTCCAAGCCGCCACAAGACCCACTGCGCCCCAACATGGAGGAATGAGCAGACAAGGAGGTTCATCCCCAAGAAGACCAACCACAGCAGGTGCCAAGCAGCAAGGCGTCCGCCCCAGACACGCCGGTCAACCCCCAAAGACCCTGCTCCGGCCAACAAGCCAACCCCGCACACAGCATTGAGGGGTGGAAAGAAAGGAGATGCTCCTCAGGAAGACCCAGCCCAGGAAGGAAAGGAGGCAAAGCGTCCAAGCCGCCCTCCGACCTGCTGGTCAACCCCACCCGGCCCAGCGACAGCCCACACGAACCCGCCCCGCGCAACACCGAGCGGCGAGTAGAGAAGAGCGAAGACCAAGGCGTCCGCCCCAGACACGCTGGTCACCCCCCCAACGGGCCCAGCGCCGGGTCCGGACGAACAGCACCGTGGGGGGGTTTGGGGGGCTCGGCCCCCCAAAATGATCGATCGCACCACCGGTCCGCGCTTTCCGCGGACACAAGGTTGGGGGAGATCGTGGGCGAGGGGGGAGTTGAACCCCCACGTCCTTACGGACACACGGACCTGAACCGTGCGCGTCTGCCATTCCGCCACTCGCCCGAGCGACCGAGGAAGCGTAGCACGGGCAGATCAGGCCGGTTTGTACATCCTTCTGTCACTCGGCCCTCACCCGGATACGATCGACCGAGGAACACACGATGGAGGGAGGTCCCATGGGCATCGGCCAACGGTTGAACCGGAAGCTGGAGAACCTGGTCGGGAACTCTTTCGCTCGTGTGTTCGGTGGCAACGTCGTGCCCCAAGAAGTGGCACAGGCGCTGCAGCGCGAGGGTGAGGGCAACGTTCGCGAACTCGCCGGCGGTCGGCTGCTGGCCCCGAACTACTACATTGTGCAGTTGGGGCCGAACGACCACCAGAACTTCGCCGACGACGAGGCCCGCATCACGGCGCTGCTCGCGGACTGTGTGGCGGAGCATCTCGCCGAGCACGGTTGGGACACTTATGGTGACGTCGTAGTCTCCCTGGAGCGCTCCGACGCGCTGCACACCGGACAGTTTCGAATCCGCTCGACCGTCGACCCTGACGTGAAGGCAACCAGCGCCAGGGGTGCGGGCCAACCGGCGCGCACGCCGTCAGCACTACCTCGCAACGCAGGAGACCGATCCATGAGCCAGCCTCCAGGCCACGCGCCAGAT
The DNA here is from genome assembly GCF_035762905.1 of Actinophytocola sp. Classification (GTDB taxonomy): domain Bacteria; phylum Actinomycetota; class Actinomycetes; order Mycobacteriales; family Pseudonocardiaceae; genus DASYTH01. The sequence continues at coordinate 190,161 of NZ_DASUCC010000097.1, read as the reverse complement.
GGCGATCCGTACGGGCAGTACGGATACGGCCAAGGCCAGTACGGCAACGATCCCAACTACGGGTACGGCCAGCAGGGCGGCGGGTACGACCAGGGCTATGGCCAGCAGCAGGGCGGCTACGGCCAGGGGTACGCACCGCAGCCCGGTGGCGGTGGTGGCTACGCACCGCAGCCCGGCTACGACCAGGGCTACGGCCAGCAGGGCTACGCTCCGCAGCCCGGCTACGACCAGGGTTACGGCCAGCAGGGCGGTGGCTACGACCAGGGCTACGGCCAGCAGGGCTACGGCCAGCAGGGCGGTTACCCCCCGCCGGGGGGCGACCCGTACGCCCAGCAGGGCTACGCGCCGCCGGCGGTGCAGACCGGTCCACGCCAGCTCCAGGCGAGCCTGCAGCTTGACGACGGCTCGAACCGCACCTACTCGCTCAAGCAGGGTGGGAACGTGGTCGGCCGCGGTCAGGACGCGGACTTCCGGCTGCCGGACACCGGGGTCTCCCGCCGGCACCTGGAGATCACCTGGGACGGGCAGAGCGCGACCCTCGCCGACCTGGGCTCGACCAACGGGACGACGGTGAACGGGACGCCGGTGCAGACCTGGCAGCTCGCGGACGGCGACGTGGTGCGGATTGGGCATTCGTCGCTGGTGTTCCGCACCCAGGGCTGATCGGCGGGGACATAGCGGCTGGAGCGGGCGGGCAGTAGGTCCGCCCGCTTGGCCGCATCCTAAAATGGGTGACACATCGGCTGGGAGCGTTCGTTAGCAGTGCCTGAGCTCATCATGCAGCTGACCAGAGCAGGGTTTCTCGCCCTGCTCTGGTTGTTCGTGCTGGCCGCCCTTCGGGTGGTCCGCTCGGACCTCTACGCGGCCGCGGGGCTGCGCGTGGGGGTGCCCGGTTTCCGGCGCTCGGCGATGAAGCGCGGCAAGACACCCCGGCAGCTGGTGGTGACGCACGGTGCTCTGGCGGGCACCCGGATCGCCCTGGACGGCCGGCCGATCATGATCGGCCGGGCGGACGACTCCACTCTGGTACTGGACGACGACTTCGCGTCTACCAGGCACGCTCGGATCTCGCTGCGGGGAACCGATTGGTACGTGGAAGATCTGGGCTCGACGAACGGCACGTTTCTCGATAGAGCTAAGGTCACGGCACCCATCCGGGTGCCGCTTGGCGCCCCGATCCGAATCGGTAAGACGGTGATCGAGCTGCGCTCATGACCCTCGTTCTTCGCTACGCCGCCCGCAGCGACCGGGGCCTGGTCCGCTCCAACAACCAGGACTCCGTGTACGCGGGTCCCCGGCTGCTCTCGCTTGCCGACGGGATGGGCGGGCACGCCGCCGGCGAGGTGGCCAGCAAGGTGGTCATCGCCGCGCTGGCCCCGCTGGACGACGACGAGCCCAGCGACGACCTGCTCAGCCAGCTGCGGGACGCGACGCTGGCCGGCAACAGTGCGATCGCCGAGCTGGTGGCCAGCGATCCGGAGCTGGACGGCATGGGCACCACGCTCACCGCGATCCTGTTCGCGGGCAGCCGGATCGGCCTGGTGCACATCGGCGACTCACGGGCCTACCTGCGGCGCAACGGCACGTTCGCGCAGATCACCCACGACGACACGTTCGTCCAGTCGCTGATCGACGAGGGCCGGATCACCGACGACGAGGCGGCCACCCACCCGCAGCGCTCGCTGCTGCTCAAGGCGCTGACCGGGCACGAGATCGAGCCGAACCTGACGATCCGGGAGGCCCGGCCGGGCGACCGGTACCTGCTCTGCTCGGACGGCCTGTCCAGCGTGGTCAGCCACGAGACGCTCAGCGAGGCGATCCAGATCGCGGATCCGCAGTCGTGCGCGGACCGGATGATCGAGCTGGCGCTCAAGGGCGGCGGTCCGGACAACGTCACGGTGATCATCGCCGACGTGGTGGACATCGACTTCGGTGAGGACGCGCCGATCGTGGGCGGAGCCGCGGGCGGCAACCACGACGAGCCGCCGCCGCCGGACTCGCCGGCCGCGCGGGCCGGGGCGATCACCTCGCCGCGGATCCAGCCGGTGCGGGTGGAGCCGCCGGAGGAGCCGCCGGACCCGCGGATCAAGCGGCGCAAACGAATCCGGCTCGTGGTGATCCTGCTGGTGCTGGTCATGCTGATCGCGGCGGGCGCGATCGCCGGGATCATCGCGGTCAACCGGCAGTACTTCGTCGGCGAGGGCGATGGCGGCGAGATCGCGATCTTCCAAGGGGTGCGCGGCAGCATCATGGGCATCTCGCTGAACCACCAGGTGCAGGGCTCCTGCGACCCGGACGCGACCTGTGACAAACGTTACGTCGAGGACCTGCAGGCGGCCGGCCAGGACTCGGTGCGCTCGGGCACGGAGAGCTTCGAGAGCATCCAGGACGCCCGCGAGTTCATCCAGGACCTGCGCAGCAAGTACGGCCTGCCCAGCTGCGACGACTTCGTCCGCAGGCAGGAGCGCACCCAGACGACGTCGTCGACCCCGTCGACCATCCCGCCGACGGGCGTGCCAGCACCCGGCCAGGGCGCCACGCCCGGCCAGACCCCGTCCACCACCGCCGACGTGCTGCCGCCGGGCAAGGCCGAGCCGGTTCCCGGGCTCAACTGCCGCAAGCCGCACCCCGGGGACAAGGGTGGTGGCTGATGGCAGAGCCGGCGGCACCGGTTGCGGTTGCGGGGCAGGTGAGCAGTGCCGCGCCGGACAGGTCGGCTCCGACCAGGCGCGGCACCGAGCTGTTCATGCTGTCGTTCGCGGCCGTTCTGGTGACCGGGGCCCTGATGCTGGTCGAGGTGAACCAGGAGGAGCAGCTGACGCTGCGGCTGCTCTGGTACGGCCTGGCCTACCTGGCCGTGTTCGCGGTGGCGCACCTCGCGGTGCGGGCCTGGGCGCCCTACGCCGACCCGCTGATCCTGCCGTGCGTCGCGCTGCTCAACGGGATCGGCCTGGTGGTGATCTACCGGCTGGACCTGGCCTACGCCGAGCGGGCGGTGCAGACCGCCACTGAGGTCAACAACCAGGTTCCCAAGCAGATCCTGTGGACCGTGATCGCGCTCGGGCTGTTCCTCGCGGTGCTGAAGGTGGTCAAGGACCACCGCACGCTGACCCGGTACGGGTACATGTTCGGGCTGGTCGGTCTGGTGCTGCTGGCGCTGCCGGCGGTGCTGCCCGACCTGATCGCGCCGACCATCAACGGGGCGAAGATCTGGCTGCGGATCGGCGTCTTCTCGATCCAGCCGGGCGAGTTCGCCAAGATCCTGCTGCTGATCTTCTTCGCCGCGTTCCTGGTGTCCAAACGGGACCTGTTCATGGCCGCCGGCCGGCGGGTGCTCGGGGTCGACCTGCCGCGCGGCCGGGACCTCGGGCCGATCCTGGTGGCCTGGGCGGTCTCGGTCGGCGTACTGATCTTCGAAAAGGATCTCGGCACCTCGCTGCTGTTCTTCGGCATCCTGCTGGTGATGCTGTACGTGGCCACCGAGCGGCTGATCTGGGTGGTCGTCGGGCTCGGCCTGTTCGTGGCCGGCTGCGTGGTCGCCTACAACGTGTTCGGCCACGTGGCCCAGCGGGTGCAGACCTGGCTCGACCCGTTCGCCGACTACGACCGGGGTGGCTTCCAGATCGCCCAGGCGCTGTTCGGGTTCGCCACCGGCGGGGTCGGCGGGACCGGGCTCGGCGCCGGCCGGCCGGACATGGTGCCGCTGGCCAACAGCGACTTCATCACCGCGGCGATCGGCGAGGAGCTGGGCCTGATCGGGCTGGCCGCGCTGCTGCTGGTGTACACGATGCTGGCGATGCGCGGGATGCGCAGCGCGCTCGCGGTGCGGGACACGTTCGGCAAGCTGCTCGGCGGCGGCCTGGCCTTCGCGCTGATCATGCAGGTGTTCGTGGTGGTCGGCGGGGTGACGGCGCTGATCCCGCTGACCGGCATCACCGCGCCGTTCCTGTCCGCCGGCGGCTCATCGCTGCTGGCCAACTACATCCTGGTGGCGCTGCTGCTCCGAATATCGGATGCGGCCCGGCGGCCGCAGACCGGCGCCCGGCCGAAGCCGGCCGCCCAGGCCCCGCTGGCGGAGGCGCACACCGTCATGGTCGAACGGCCCCAGTCATGAACACACCACTGCGCCGGGTCGGATTGGCCATGCTCGCCATGGTCGTGCTGCTGCTGGCAAACGCCACCTACATCCAGATCGTCAAGGCCGACGACTACCGGGCGGACAGCCGCAACCGGCGGGTGCTCTTCGACGAGTACGCCCGCCAGCGCGGCCGGATCCAGTCCCAGTTCGACGGGGTCATCCTGGCCACGGTGACGCCGACCAACGACCGGCTGCGCTACCTGCGGACGTACATGAACGGCCCGCTCTACGCCCCGGTGACCGGGTTCTACTCGGTTCGCTACGGCGCCACCGGGTTGGAGCGCACCGAGGACGCGATCCTCAACGGCTCGGACGACCGGCTGTTCGTCCGCAGGCTGTCCGACCTGATCACCGGCCGGGACCCGCGCGGCGGCAACGTGGTGGTGACGATCAAGCCGGAGGCCCAGCAGGCCGCGTTCGAGGGGTTGAGCGCGCGGGACTTCAACGGCGCGGTGGTGGCCCTGCGCCCGCAGACCGGCGAGATCCTGGCGATGGTGAGCACCCCGGCGTTCGACCCGAACCAGCTCGCCGCGCACGACGCCCTGGCCCAGGAGCAGGCGTACAACCAGATCCGGGACCAGAACAACGCCCGCAAGCCGCTGCTGAACCGGGCGGTGGCCGAGAACTACTTCCCCGGCTCGACGTTCAAGCTGGTGGTGGCCGCGGCCGCGCTCGAGGACGGCAAGGACAAGAACACCCAGCTTCCGGCGCAGTCCAGCATCAAGATCAACGCCAACACGGACCTGTCGAACTACAACAACCGCAGCTGCGGTTCGGGGCAGACCGCGTCCATGGAGACCGCGCTGGAACTGTCCTGCAACACAGCCTTCGCCCAGCTGGCGCACGACCTCGGCGAGGACAAGCTGACCCGCCAGGCGGCGCTGTTCGGCATCGGCGAGGCGGACCTGACCGTGCCGATGCCGGTGGCCCAGTCCTGCATCGGGCCGCGGTCGGAGGGCAACTGCATGAACATCGTGGACGGTCCGGCGCTCTACCAGAGCGGGATCGGCCAGCGGGACGTGCGGTTGACCCCGATGCAGAACGCCGTGATCGCCGCGACCATCGCCAACGGCGGCGTGCGGATGCGCCCGCAGCTGATCAAGCAGGTGCAGGCGCCGGACCTGGACACGATCTCCGACTTCGAGCCGGACCGGATGGGCACGGCCATGTCCCGGCGCAGTGCCGAGGCGTTGCGCGACATGATGATCAAGTCCGAGGAGCACACCGGCGGCGCCGGCAAGCAGCCCGGGTTGGCCATCGCCTCCAAGACCGGGACCGCCGAGACCGGCAACGACCCGAAGAACACGCCCCCGTTCGCCTGGTACGTGGCGTTCGCCCCGGCCGAGAACCCGCAGGTCGCAGTCGCGGTGCTGGTGGAGAGCCGGGACGTGGCCGCCACCGGCGGCCGGGATGCGGCCGCGATCGGCCGGGCCACGATCCGGGCAGCACTGGCCGGGGGGAACTGACGATGCTGACCTCGGGGCAGCTCCTGGCCGACCGGTACCGGTTGGCCAGGCGCATCGCCGTGGGCGGCATGGGTGAGGTCTGGGAGGCCGCGGACACCCGGCTGGACCGCCGGGTGGCGGTGAAGGTGCTCAAGCCGGAGCTGTGCGGGGACGCCGAGTTCCTGCACCGGTTTCGCACCGAGGCCAGAACCACGGCGTCGCTGAACCACCCGGGCATCGCGGCGGTGCACGACTACGGCGAGACCGCCGGGGTGGTCGACGGGCCCAAGGACACCGCCTACCTGGTGATGGAGCTGGTCGAGGGCGAGCCGCTGGCTGCGGTCCTTGCCCGGGAGCGGCGCATCGCCGCCGATCGCACGCTGGACATCCTCGAGCAGGCGGGCAACGCGCTGCAGGCCGCGCACGAGCGCGGTTTCGTGCACCGCGACGTCAAGCCGGGCAACATCCTGATCACCCCGACCGGCCACGTGAAGCTCACCGACTTCGGCATCGCCAAAGCCGCCGACGCGGCCCCGGTCACCCGGTCCGGCATGGTGATGGGCACCGCCCACTACATCGCCCCCGAGCAGGCGCTCGGGCACGAGGCGGAGCCGGCGAGCGACGTGTACTCGCTGGCCGTGGTGGGCTACGAGTGCCTGGCCGGACACCGCCCGTTCCTGTCCGAGAACGCGGTGACGGTCGCCATGATGCACATCCGGGACCTGCCGCCGCCGCTGCCGGCCGACGTGCCGCCGTATGCCCGGGCGGTGATCGAGGCGACCCTGGTCAAGGACCCCCGGCAGCGCTACGGCGGCGGTGCCGAGTTCGCCGCCGCCGTGGCCGCGGTGCGGGCCGGCCTGCCGCTGCCGGTGCCCACCGGACGCGCGCTGGCGCCGGCCAACCTGGCCAGGGCGAACCCGGGCCCGCACACCGGCACGCAGCCCCGGGTCATGCCGCTCGGCCCGCCGAGCATGCCACCGGGGGTGCCGGGCAGCGGGTCGTTCCCGATGGGCCGGCCGCCCGGCCCCCGTCGCGGCCGTACCTGGCTGTGGGTCTTGCTCGTTGTCCTACTGGCCGCTTTGATAGTGCTCGCCGCGTTTGGCATCCCCGCACTGTTACGGTCCGGAGGCCAGACGGATAATCAGCAGAGCCCCGGACCGGATACCTCAGTGAACAGTCCGGGGGGCCGAGACGCCGAGCAGGATGCCGAGCCGGGGGGACCGCCCGGCAGGTCCGGATTCCCCCGGGAACCGGGTGCGAAGCCGGCGCGCCTGATCAACGTCGACCCGGCGCGTTACCTGGCTCGCTCGGCATCGTTCGCAGTGGCCGACCTGCATGAAGCCGGGTTGACCACGCGGGTGGTGACGATCATCGGAGAGGCACCGAAGGACATGCAGACGTGCATGGTCACGCAGGTGGACCCGACCGGCGACAGGCCGGCCGGGTCCGAGGTGACGATCTGGTGCCGACCGAACGCGCCGCCTGGCTGAACCTGGGCTTATGGGGACCGGAAACCAGGCATGATGGGACCGCACGTCGATACGAGGAGCTGAGACGGCCCACCGATGACCACACCGCGACTGCTTTCGAATCGCTACGAGCTGGGCGAAACGCTCGGCTACGGCGGCATGTCCGAGGTTCACCGGGGCCGCGACGTCCGCCTGGGGCGGGAAGTCGCCGTGAAGGTGCTTCGCGCCGACCTGGCCCGCGACCCGCAGTTCCAGGAGCGGTTCCGCCGCGAGGCGCAGAACGCCGCCGCGCTGAACCATCCGGCGATCGTCGCGGTGTACGACACGGGGGAGACCAGGACCAACTACGGCCCGCTGCCCTACATCGTCATGGAGTTCGTGGACGGTCGCACGCTGCGTGACATCGTGAAGACCGAGGGTCCGCTGCCCGGTCAGCGCGCCATGGAGATCATGGCCGATGTCTGCGCCGCGCTGGACTTCAGCCACCGGCACGGCATCGTGCACCGGGACGTGAAGCCGGCCAACGCCATGATCACCCGCAACGGTGCGGTCAAGGTGATGGATTTCGGCATCGCCCGTGCGGTCGCCGACGGCCAGGCCGCGGTCACCCAGACCGCCGCGGTGATCGGCACCGCCCAGTACCTGTCCCCCGAGCAGGCCCGCGGCGAGGCGGTGGACGCGCGCAGCGACGTCTACGCCGCCGGCTGCGTGCTGTTCGAGTTGCTCACCGGCGAGCCGCCGTTCACCGGCGACTCCCCGGTCGCGGTGGCCTACCAGCACGTCCGGGAGGACCCCAAGCCGCCGTCGGCGCTCAACGGGCGGGTCAGCCCGGCGCTGGACGCCGTGGTGCTCAAGGCGATGGCCAAAGGCCCGGCCAACCGCTACCAGTCCGCCGCCGAGATGCGCACCGACCTGGTCCGGGTGCTGCAGGGGCAGCGGCCGCTGGCCCCGATGGTGATGACCGAGGACGACCGCACCTCCGTGATGGCCAACCGGCATCCGGCACCGGCCGGCCGGCACCGCCCGGTGGTGATGGCCGACGACTACGACAGCCGCGACCCGTACGAGGAAGAGGAGGACGAGCGCCGCCGAAAGCGCCGCAAGGCCTGGACTGTGACGTTGATCACGGTGCTGGCCCTCGCCCTCATCGGGGTCATCGCGTGGCTGGCCACGCTGGTGTTCGGCAAGACCGAGGCGCCCAACGACTCGATCACCATGCCCAACGTGGTCAACCAGACCCAGGCCGAGGCCAGTCGAGTGCTGCGCGACCAGGGGTTCACCGACATCTCCACCGAGTCGGTGCCCTGCCAGCCCAACCCGGACGGGTCGGTCGGGCCGTGCGGGCCGGACAACATCGGCAAGGTGCTGAGCACCGAGCCGAGCCCGAACGCCCAGGTCAAGAAGAGCGACAAGATCCTGTTGACGGTCGGCGCGCCGCCGCAGAAGGTCAACGTGCCGGACGTGACCGGCAAGACCGTCGAGGAGGCGACCAAGCTGCTGCAGGACGCGCAGCTGACCGTGGCGCCCAACCCGGGGCAGGTCGAGACCGAGGATCCGAAGCTGGTCGGCAAGGTGGCCGAGCAGAACCCGCCGGGCGGGCAGACCGCCCAGGCCGGTACCCAGGTCACGTTGAGCCTCGGCAAGGCCCCGGACACGGTCAACGTTCCGGACCTGACCGGCCAGAAGTTCGACACGGCGAAGACCAACCTGGAAGGGCTGGGCTTCAAGGTCGAGCGCAAGGACGTGTCGTCGGCCGAGCCCGAGGGCACGGTCGTCGACCAGAGTCCCAAGAGTGGCAAGGCCCGCAAGGGCACCACGATCACCCTCAGCGTGTCCAGAGGCGATCAGCAGCAGATCAAGATGCCGGATCTGGTCGGCCGCAGCGTCGCCGACGCGCGGAACATCCTGCAGAGCCTCGGCTGGGACGGCGATCTGAACTTCCGGCCGTTCAACGATCCGCCGGACAACGCCCTCGTGGTCGGGCAGAACCCGCAGCCCAACTCCGACATCGACCGCAACCAGGACATCACGCTGACCGTGACCCAGGGCGGCTGATCCCGGTCAGGCGTGCGCGGCGGCCTCGGCCAGCGCGCGCATCGCCGACTCCAGCTCCGCCACTCTCGGCTCGTCGACCTGGTGACCGCACACCCGCAGCCAGTTGGCCAGCATCCGGTGGCCGCCGTCGGTGAGCACCGACTCCGGGTGGAACTGCACGCCCTCCACCGGCAGCTGCCGGTGCCGCATGGCCATCACCACGCCGGAGGAGGTCCGGCCGGTGACCTCGAACACATCGGTCGGGATGGTTTCGGGCAGCACGGTCAGCGAGTGGTAGCGGGTCGCGGTGAACGGGTCGGGCAGCCCGGCGAGCACTCCGGCGCCGTCGTGGTGCACCTGGCTGACCTTGCCGTGCCGCAGCTCCGGCGCCCGGTCCACGGTGGCCCCCCAGGCCACGCCGATCGCTTGATGGCCGAGGCAGACGCCGAGTACCGGCAGCTCCTGCCGGGCGCACCGCTTGATCACCTCGATGCTGGCGCCGGCCCGCTCGGGGGTGCTCGGGCCGGGGCTGACCAGGACGCCGCCGAACCCGGCCAGGGCGTCCGGCGCGGTCAGCTCCGGGTCGTCGTTGCGCCGCACCACGCACTCGGCGTCGAGTTGGGCCAGGTACTGGACCAGGTTGTAGACGAAGCTGTCGTAGTTGTCGACCACGAGAACGCGCATGTGCCCCAACCTACCCGGGCCTTAATGAACCAGGTTGGCGCCGCGATCGTGTGAAGGCTGACAAACAATCGCAGGAGGGGTCGAGTTGCACAAGCTGTTCGTGCTGCCCGCGATCGCCGGGTGCCTGCTGCTCGGTACCGCGCCGGCCCAGGCGGCCTCGGCCGCCGGGCCGGTCGAGGACGCGGCCGAGGCGCTGCGCGGTGACTCGCTCTACCTCGCGCCCGGGGCGAACCGGAACCTGGACGAGTCCGCGGTGCGGCAGGCCATCGGCGAAGCGCCGATCAAGATCGCCGTACTGCCCCGGATCGACAGTGTCGCCGAGGTGGCGGGATTGCCCCGCCGGCTGGCCGGGCTGCTGCCCGGCAACACCATCGCGGTGATCTCCGGCCGGTACTTCTATGCCGGCTCCGAGGTGATCTGCAAGGGCTATGCCGGCCGGGCGGCGACCGACGCGGTCAACGCCAACGAGGCCGCGCTGGACGCCAACCCCGCCGCCGACTCGCCGAGCGACATCACCCGGCCGCTGACCGACTTCGTGGCCGCGGTCAAGGCCGCGCCGGCCTGCCCGAGCGAGGGCACCCGGGGGGACCGCTACGCCGACGAGCCGGGCGGCCGCGAGGCGATCGCCGGAGTCGACGACACCGCCGCCGTGCTGCCCTGGGTGCTCGGCGGGATCGGCCTGATCGCGCTGGCCGCCGGCGCGCTGGTGCTGGTGACCAGGATGCGTACCCGGGGCGCGGCCACGGCGCACCGGGACGAGGCGGCGGCACTGGTCGGCCGGCTCGCCGGGGAGTTGGCCGAGCTGCCGGCCGGCGGCGACGGCGCGCTGGCCGAGGCACGGAACACCGCGGCGGCCCGGCACGGGGAGGCCGAGGCGATCCTGCTCGGCGCGACCACCGACGCGCAGTTCGAGGCCGCGAGGCAGGCCGCCATGGAGGGAATCGCCGCCGCTCGGAGCGCCCGCGCGGCTCTGGACCGGAGGTCGTGATGGTCAGGCAGTTGCATCCGAACGCCCGCGATGCCGCGCAGCGCAAGGTGAACCGGATCACCGGCGGCGTGATCGCCGCGAGCGTGGCCGCGACGCTGGCGGTCGGCGCGGGGATCGCCTACGCCGCGCCGCCGCCGAAGCCCAACAACAAGACCGACTACGGGCAGAAGTCCAAGAAGGCGCCGGCCGGCAGCCCGACCAAGGCACCGGCGGCGCCTGCCGACGCACCCGTGGCGCAACCCCAGCAGCCGCAACAGGAACAGCCGCGCCAGCAGGAGCAGCCGCCGCCCCCGCCGGCCGACGACAAGCCGGAGAGCTCCACCGGCGACGAAGAGACCACGTCGGGTGGATCATGAAGAACACCAGCTTTCCCGCCATCGGCACCACCGCGCACCTGCTGGTGACCGACCCGGCCGCGCTGGCCGAGGCCGACACCATGTTGCGCGCCTTTCTGTCCGATCTGGACCGGGCGTGCAGCCGGTTCCGCACCGACTCCGCACTGTCCACTGTGAACAGCTCCGGCCGGGCGTCCGATGTGGACCCGGTGCTGTTCGCCGCGCTGCGGGTGGCGGTGCGGGCCGCCGAGGAGACCGGTGGCCTGGTCGACCCGACCCTGGGCCGGTCCATGATCGCCATCGGCTACGACCGCAGTTTCGCCGACGTGCCACCGAGTTCGGCCACCCGGGTGCGCCCGGTGCGGTCCGGCGCGGCCTGGCGGGAGATCGTGCTCGACCCGGCCACTCGGTCGGTCACCCTGCCCCGGGGCGTGCAGCTCGACCTGGGCGCGACCGCCAAGGCCTGGGCCGCGGACGTCGCCGCCACGCAGATCGCCGAGCGGCTCGGCTGCGGCGTGCTGGTCAACCTCGGCGGCGACCTGGCCATCGCCGGCCCCGCCCCGGACGGCGGCTGGCGGGTTCGGGTCACCGCCGACCACGCGGTGAGCACCGGCGGACAGGTGATCGCCCTGCGCCGCGGCGGGCTGGCCACCTCGAGCACCACGGTGCGCACCTGGCGGCGGGCCGACCAGGTGCTGCACCACGTGCTGGACCCGGCCACCGGCCTGCCGGCCAAGCGGTTCTGGCACTACGTCTCGGTGGCCGCGGCCGACTGCGTCACCGCCAACACCGCCAGCACCGCCGCACTGGTGCTCGGCGACCGGGCGCCGGACTGGCTGGCCGAGCGCGACCTGGCCGCCCGGCTGGTCGCTCCGGACGGCACGGTGACCGCGGTCGCCGGCTGGCCGGCCGAGGCCATGGTGTCCACAATGGAGGTTGCGTGATGACCGGCCTGGCCGCCCCGCTGCTCACCGAGAGCACCTACTGGTACCTCACCAGGGCCAGCGGTTTCGTCTCCCTCGTCCTGCTCTCCGTCGCGTTCGCGCTCGGCCTGCTCACCGCCGGCCGGGTGTGGTCCCCGCGCTGGCCGCGGTTCGTCACCGAGAGCCTGCACCGCAGCATGTCGCTGACCGCGGTCGGCCTGGTGTTCGTGCACGTGCTGGCGATCCTGCTGGACGACTACGTGAAGATCGACCCGATCGACGCGGTCGTCCCGTTCGTCTCGTCATACCTGCCGTTCTGGCTCGGCCTCGGCGCGATCGCGTTCGACGTGCTGCTGGCGCTGATCATCACCAGCCTGTTGCGCACCCGGCTGTCCCGCGCCGCCTGGCGGGCCGTGCACTGGCTGGCCTACCTCTGCTGGCCGGTGGCGCTGGCGCACACCATCGGCATCGGCACCGACCGGCTGTGGGTGCTCGGGGTGGTCGCGCTGTCCGTGTTCATGGTTATCGCGGCCGGGGTGTACCGGGTGGCCGGCTGGCGCCGGGTCGCGGTCAGGAGGCCGATATGAGCGCCCCACCACTGCTCCGCTACGACGGCCGGCCCCGGCTGCTCGGCGGCTGGCTGGCCACCGGCCGGGCCGCGTCGCTCGCCGAGCACACCAGGGTCAACGGACCGCTGCCGCTCGGCGCGGTGCGCCGGCTGCCCGAGACCGTGACGTCCGCCGGGCTGCGCGGGCGAGGTGGTGCCTGGTTTCCCACCGGCCGCAAGCTGAAGACCGTCGCCCGCAACGGCCGGGCGGCCGGCGGCAGCCACGTGGTCGTGAACGGCGCGGAGAGCGAACCGGCCGCGGGTAAGGACAAGCTGCTCCTCGGCGCGACGCCGCACCTGGTGCTGGACGGTGCCGAGCTGGCCGCGCTCGCGGTCGGGGCCACGAAGGTCACCGTCTGCGTGCACCGCGGCACCGGCCTGGCCCGCACCGTCGAGGCGGCCATCGCCGAGCGGGCGGCGGCCGGCTGGGGCGGCGCCTCGATCGGGCTGTCGCTGGCGGTGTTGGAGCCGCCGCGCTGGTACGTGTCCAGCGAGTCGACGGCACTGGCCAACTTCGTCGGTGGCGGCGAGGGCAAGCCGCGGGACGTGTCCGCCTACCGCGAGGGCGTAGGCGGCAAACCCACGCTGGTGTCCAACACCGAAACCCTCGCCCATCTCGGGCTGATCGCCCGGCACGGGCCGGACTGGTTCCGGATGGCCGGCACCGGTGAGGCCCCCGGCACGGCCCTGTTCACGGTGAGCGGGGCGGTCCGCGCGCGCGGTGTGTACGAGTTGCCGGTCGGCGTGACCGGCAACGAGATCCTGCGGGTCGCCGGCGGCGCCACCGAACCGCTGCAGGCGGTACTGGTGGGCGGCTACGGCGGTTCGTGGATGTCTCCCGGCGCGCTGGCCGCCCCGTTCACCCCCGAGGCGCTGGCCCCGTTGTCCGCCTCGCCCGGGGCCGGCGTGGTGGTCGCGCTGCCGGTCGGCGCCTGCGGGCTGGTGGAGACCGTCCGGGTGGCCGCCTGGCTCGCCTCGCAGAACGCCCGGCAGTGCGGCCCGTGTTTCAACGGCCTGCCGGCGATCGCCGACGATCTGGCCCGGGTGACCTGGGCCAGGGACCGGACCGCGCTGGATCGGCTGCGGTTCCGGATGAACATGGTCAACGGGCGGGGCGCCTGCGCGCATCCGGACGGCGTGGTCAAGCTGGCCAGCACCGCACTGCGGGTGTTCGGCGCGTGCGTCGACCGGCACCTGCACGGCCAGGGCTGCCCCGGCCTGTACCGCCCGCCGATGCTGCCGGTGCCGGCGCCGCCGAGTCCGAGCGAGGGATGGAAGTGAAGACCCAGCAGAGCAACCAGACCTTGCACGTGAACATGATTGAATGCGACGGCCACGGGATGTGCGCCGAACTGGTGCCCGAACTGATTGGACTGGACGAGTGGGGCTACCCGGTGGTCTCGGCGGACCCCGTCCCCCGGCACCTGACCAAGCACGCCAAGCGCGCGGTCACGCTGTGCCCGATGCTCGCCCTGAAACTGGTGGACCGACCGGGGCGGTGATCCGGCCCGGGTGACCGGCGACCTGGCGCGGCGGCTCGGCCCGTTCGACGCGACGCTCCTCGGCCTCGGCTCGATGCTCGGCGCCGGGGTGTTCGCGGTGTTCGCCCCGGCCGCGGCCAGCGCCGGCTCCGCACTGCTGCTCGCCTTGGCGCTGGCCGGTTTCGTGGCCTACTGCAACGCCGCCGCCTCGGCGCAGCTCGCCGCGGTGTACCCGGAGTCCGGCGCCACCTACGTCTACGGCCGCAAGCGGCTGGGCCCGTGGTGGGGCTTCACCGCCGGGTGGGGCTTCGTCGTCGGCAAGACCGCAAGCTGTGCGGCCATGGCGATGACGTTCGCCGGTTACGCCGTCCCCGGCTACCAGCGGCCCGCCGCCGTTGCCGCCGTACTGGCGCTGACCGCGGTGAACTACCGGGGGATCACCCGGACCGCGCTGCTGACCCGGATCCTGCTCGCCGCCGTGCTCGCCGTGCTCGGCATCGTGATCGCCGTCTGCCTGGCCAACCCCGACCCGGCCGGCCTGACCGAATCCTGGCTGGAGCACGGCGTGTTCGGCGTGCTCCAGGCGGCCGGGTTGCTGTTCTTCGCCTTCGCCGGCTACGCCCGGATCGCCACCCTCGGCGAGGAGGTGCGCGACCCCCGGCGCACCATCCCGCGGGCCATCTTCGCCGCGCTCGGCACCGCGCTGCTGATCTACCTGCTGGTCGGTGTGGCCCTGCTGCTGGTGCTCGGCCCGGACCGGCTGGCCGCCGCCGGTGCGCCGCTCGCCGACGCGCTCACCGCGGCCGGGCTGCCCGGCCTGGCGCCGCTGGCCCGGGTCGGCGCCGCCGCGGCCAGCCTCGGCGCGCTGCTCGCGCTGCTCGCCGGGGTGGGCCGCACGGCGCTGGCCATGGCCCGCAACCGCGACCTGCCCGGCGGGCTGGCCGCCGTGCACCCCCGGTTCGCGGTACCGCACCGGGCCGAATGGCTGGTGGCCGCGCTGGTCTGCGGGCTGGTGCTGGTCGCCGACCTGCGCGAGGTGATCGGGTTCTCCTCGTTCGGCGTGCTGGTCTACTACGCCATCGCCAACGCCAGTGCCTGGACCCAGCCGGCGGCGGACCGCCGGTGGCCGCGCTGGCTCAACGTCGCGGGGCTGGCCGGCTGCCTGCTGCTGGCCGCCACGCTGCCGCTGCCGGCCGTGCTCGCCGGCCTCGGGGTGTTCGCCGTTGGGCTGGCCGGACGGGCGGTGGCGCTCACTCGGCGGTGACGTTGTTGAACGGCAGCACCGGCTCCAGCCAGGGGAAGACCACGAACATCAGCAGCGCTACCGCGCCCGCGACGAGCACCGCCGCGATGCCCACCCGCACCGCGACCGGGCCGGGCAGGTGCCGCCAGATCCAGGCGTACATCAGCCCTCCTTCAGCTCGGCCGGCCGGCTGTCCGGCTGATCCGGGTTCTTGGCCCACTGGTCGACCAGGGTGGCGTGCACGATCAGCCGCTGCCGGTCGGAGAACTTGGGGTGGCACGTGGTCAGCGTGAGCAGCGCGACCTGGTCGGCCTTGTTCACCTTGGCGTTGGGCTTGTGCGGCACGTCGGCGATCACCGCGCCCTCGGACGGCCGGACGATCTCCATGCCGTGCGTGTCCGTGTACTCGCCCTTCAGCGGCTCCACCTGCTGCGCCCGGCCCTGCGAGCCGGTGACGTTGCACCGCGGCTTGTCCTGCTTGACCTGCTCCCAGCGGCCGGCCTCGTCCTTCATGGGCAGGACTCGGTAGATGTACCAGGCGTTCCTGCTCTCCACGATGATCGCGTCGCAGGAGGTGAGCAGGTCCAGGTCGTTGAACGGCGCGCCCTTGCCCACCCGGTGCCCGGCCACCGCAAAGTTGCCCGGCTGACCGGGGTACGGGGTGTCCAGGTAGTGCCCGGGCCCGATCTCCAGCGCCTTGTCCGAGGTGCCCTCGACGATCGTGAAGTGGAAGTCGGTGCCGAACGCCGGGATGTACATCTTGGCGAAGCCCTCGCCCGGCTGGAGGCCATCGAAGTGGTCCACCCGCTCCTGGTCCGGCTCCGTCGTCTGCCACTGGTCGTCCAGCGCCTCGGTGGCGTCCTGCTGTTTGCCCGCGGAGATCACGTCGGTCACGTAGACCTCGTAGACCACGAACAGCAACACGACGACACCCAGCGTGATGAGGATCTCACCAGCGGTTCGCACGATCGTGCGGACCCGGTCCGGTCCGGCCGAACGGGACCGCGGGCGCGGCGAAGGCACCTCGGGGCCGGTCAGTGCCCCGTAGATACGCCCTGCGCCCCGGCGGGCGTCTTCGACAGTGCCCACGCGTCCTCCCCGGATTGTTGACCCTATGCTCTAGTGGTTCGGCAAGCTGCTCGGTTACGTTAACGTGTCGGGTCGGCGGTGCTGAGTGCATACCTCCGCCCAGGAGAAATGCTCCACATCAGATGAGGACGCTCGATGCCCAAGTCCAAGGTCCGGAAGAAGACTCCGTACACCGCTCCGGCCGACCGTCGCACGCCGGTGAAGGTGAAGTCCGCGGGGCCTTCGCACCCGATCTACGTGGCCGTGATGCTCGGCGTGATGCTGCTGGGCCTGGCCTGGCTGGTGGTCAACTACATCGCCGGGGACAAGATCCCGCTCATGAGCGAGCTGGGGAACTGGAACTTCGCGATCGGGTTCGCGCTCATGATCGGCGGTCTGCTGATGACCATGCGGTGGCGTTGACCGTCGTTCACCTTCCGTTGCGCTGATCGTCGCCGAACCACACCGCTGTAACTCATCCCCAGTGTGGACAACTGCTGTGGACAACCCTGACCTGCGGGAAACCCGCTCCTGGGCCCCCGATCCGCCCCTGGTCGGCGTGGCCTGGGTGGCCGCCGTCGCCGCGCTGGCCGCGGTGTTCCTGATCGGCGACGCGCCCGGCCGGGTGCTGCTCGTCGTGCTCGCCGGCGGGCTGGGCCTTGCCGGGCTGTTCGGCACGGTTGCCCGGCCGCGGCTGGTCGCCGACCACCACGGGGTCACCGTGCGCGGCCTGACCGGGCGCCGGCACTGGCCCTGGTCCGAGGTCAACGTGCGGCTGGTGCGCACCCGCCGGTTCGGCCGGGAGGTGTCCACGGTCGAGGTGGACGCCGAGGAGGACCTGGTCGTGCTCGGCCGGCTGGACCTGGGCGCCGATCCGGAGGACGTGGTCGAGGCCATCCGGGCGTTACGGACCTGACTCAGCCGTCCACCTCGAAGCAGACCCCGCTGCGGAAGTCGCAGACCAGCTGGCCGAGCGCGGCGTCCCGGATGAAGATCAGCGAGACCAGCACGACCACCAGCGTGGCGATCGTGCCCACCTGCCAGGCGGTGCGCGACTGCCGCGGGGCGTAGACCATCGCGGCCGTGGCGATCGCGCCGACCACCAGCCCGCCGAGGTGCCCGAGCAGCGAGATACCCGGCACGGTCACGCTGATGAACACGTTCAGCGCGATGATGCCGAGCACCGGGCCGGGCGGGATGCGCAGCCGCAGTACCACCACGGCCAGCCCACCCATCAGGCCGAACACCGCGCCGGACGCCCCGGCGACCGGGGTGAGCAGACCTCCGAACAGGAACACCGCGACGCTGCCGCCGAGCAGCGACACCAGGTACACCGCGGTGAACCGGACCCGGCCGAGCACCGGCTCCAGGTCCCGGCCGAGCAGGTACAGCGCGATCATGTTCAGCGCGATGTGCACCGGGCCGTAGTGCAGGAACCCGGCGGTGATCAGCCGCCACCACTCGCCCTGGGAGACCAGCGCCGGCACCAGCATCCAGTCCACGAACAGCTCGCTGAGCTGGTTGCGGACGATGCTGCCGGCCTGCGCCGCGGTGATGGCGAACACCCCGAGGTTGAGCACGACCAGGACCGGCATCACCACCGGGCGCTGGGCGGACGGCGCGCCGGCGATCGTGGTGCCGTGCCGGATGGTGCGCCGGCCCTCGTTCACGCAGTCGACGCACTGGTAACCGACCGACGCCTCACGCAGGCACTCCGGGCAGGCCGGCCGGTCGCACCGGGTACAGCGCAGGCCGGTCGGCCGGTCCGGGTGGCGGACGCAGGCGGGCATCGCCGCCTGCGTCCCCCACTGTTGCGGCGGTTCGGGCGGGGTGCCCACGCGGGCTCAGCCTTGGCCGCGATCGATGGTGACGCGCTCGATCACCACGTCGTCGACCGGGCGGTCACCACCCGACGTCTTGGCCCGCGCGATCGCGTCCACCACGCCACGGGACTGCTGGTCGGCGACCTCACCGAAGATCGTGTGCTTGAAGTTGAGCCACGTCGTTGGCGCCACCGTGATGAAGAACTGCGAGCCGTTCATGTTCGGCCGGCCCGGGTTGGCCATTGCGAGCAGGTAAGGACGATTGAACTGGAGCTCTGGGTGGAACTCGTCCTTGAAGTTGTAACCGGGGCCGCCACGGCCGGTCCCGGTGGGGTCGCCGCCCTGGATCATGAACCCGTCGATCACTCGATGGAAGATCGATCCGTCGTAGTACGGTCCGGTCGGCTCGCCCTTGGCGTTGGCCGGGGAGTACTCCTGAGTGCCCTCGGCCAGACCGACGAAGTTGGCCACGGTCTTCGGGGCGTGGTCCGGTAGGAGGTTGACCTTGATGTCTCCTTGCGAGGTGTGCAGGGTCGCGACCACTTTCTTACCTACAAAGCTCTCTGCCACCAGGTCATCGTGCCATCTTGGGCAAGATCCGACCGATGGGGGCAGGATGGATATGTCACTGAGTTGTCTGGAGCACACACGATGGACGAGGTGAAGGCGATGACTCGGGCCGGAGAAGCGGTCGGAAAGGCCGTTGTGGCGAGCCTGGACGTGGTCCGCCGAGCCGGCCAGGCCGGCGCCGACGCGACCGCGAAGGCGGCCGCGGCCGCCGAGCAGAAGCTGACCGAGCACGGCGTAGGGCCCCAGCAGTTGGGCGCGGCGATCGCCGAGGGCACCCAGGTCGCCCGCGACGAAATGGCCAAGACCACCCGGCGGACCCGGCGCAAGCTCGCCCGCACGGCCAAGCACACCCGCAAGGAACTGGCCAAGGCGGCCAAGCAGGCCCGCAAGCAGGCCAAGAACTCCAAGCCGGTCCGCGTGACCAAGGCCGAGCTCAAGCGCGCCAAGCAGGAAGCCAAGCGGGCCCGCCGCGGCATGACCAAGCAGGCCGAGGCGATCCGCGCCAAGACCGCCGCCAAGACCGCCGCGGGTGTCCAGGCCGTCGCCGCCACCAAGGCGGACCTCAAGGCCGCCGCGCAGGCCGCGAAGAAAGAGTTGAAGGCCGCCAAGAAGGACCTCAAATCGGCCGGTGGCCGCAAACATCGCCGCCGCTGGCCCTTTGTGGTGCTCGTCGTCGGCCTCGGCGCCGGCGTCGCCTACCTGCGCCGCGCCCGCCACCACGAGCCGGCCCCCCAGTCCGCACCACCCCGCCCGGCCACCCCGTCCGGTACTCCGTCGGCTCCCCCCAAGCCGGCGGCGGCCACCAAGCCGGCCGGAACCTCTGCCACCTCCGCCCCCAAGGCGGCAGAAAAGGCCGACAAACCGGCCGAAGCTGACACGGGCGACGGCCACCGCAACGGGCAGTCCAAACCGAAGGCCTCCCCCAAGAGCAACTGACGGCTCCGGTCTCGCCCTATAGCCCGAGCGCGGCGATGGTCTTCTCGGCCACCCGCTTGGCCTTGATGGTCTGCGCCTGATTGGTCGTGATCACCACCGCCGCGCCACCCTTGGCCACCGCGAACACGGCACCGGCATCGGTCGACTGCGACCCCCCGGTCCACCCGGCCGGCAGCTCCGCCGGGTTCGCGGTGTCCACCGGTGCCGCGCGGTCCACCAACGCCTTCGCAACCCCCTCATCCCCCACGTACACCTGGGTGGTCAGCTGCACCCGCCCGTCACTCCGATAGAAGAAGCACGCCGGGTTCGGCTCATCCACCGACACCCGCACCTTCCCCACCCGCTGCCCGTTCGCATCCTCGACGAACGCCTTCTCCAGATACGGACAGGCACCATCCCGCACCGGCTCCGGACTGGCCGGCGGCCCAACACTCGTCGGCGTCACCGCCCCGCTGGACCCCCCGTCCCCCGCAACCGCCCCCGGCGTCCCCACCACCACCTGCGGCCCCGCACACCCAACCAACCCCACCACCAGGGCCACGAAGATCACAGCTCGTCTCATAACGACCACCAGTCAACCAGACGCCCCGGAACGGCAGTCTCGAACCAAGCACAACCACGGTTAGGTGGAGACGAGGGGAATCGAACCCCTAACCCCTGCCTTGCAAAGGCAGTGCTCTGCCAATTGAGCTACGTCCCCGGGGTGGGTGCGGGTGTGGGCCCGCACCTGGGGGTCAGGCCTTGTCGCCGGGGGCGGTGGCCTCGCGCCACAGGTCGGCTTCGGCCTTGGCGGCGCTCTTGCGGCGCAGCAGCAGGAGGACCCCGCCGACGGCGACCGCGAGTACCAGCAGCTTCTTCACCTTGTGTGCCTCCTTGGCATGACACCTCGCACCCGTGAATTCCACGGGTGTGCCTGGTAGGGCCTCAGTTTGCCACATGCCCGGGACGGGGTTCCGGGGGTTTGGGGGAGGGTGGGCCTAGGAGGACTTGAACCTCCGACCTCTTCGTTATCAGCGAAGCGCTCTAACCGTCTGAGCTATAGGCCCGTACCGCGCCGACGAGGCTACCTCACGGGTTCGTGAGGGCTCAAACCAGATCCTATTCGCGTTCGGCGAGGGTGACTTCGAGGCCGCCGGCGAGGTCGGCGGAGACGTTGTAGACGAAAGCGCCAACCGTCGCCAGGGCGCTGAACAGGACGATGTTGACGGCGCCGACGATCGCGGCGATGCCGAACACGCGACCGGCGCTGATCAGCGGCTCGGAGCTGGACTCGGCGCTCTGCAGCAGATCGGTGGAGATACCGTTGATCTTGTCCCAGACGCCCATGCCGTCGAGCACCGCGTAGAGGGCGCCGACGGCGACGAGCCAGACGAAGAACAGGGCGACGCCGAGCACCAGGGAGAGCTTGAGGACCGACCAGGGATCGAATCGCTTGATCTGCAGGTTGGCCCGGCGCGGCCCGCGGCCGGGGCGGCGCATGACGTTGGGCGGTGCGGCGCTGCCGACCGGTCCCAGGTTGATCGCCCGGGTTGGGCCGGTGGTGACCGTGGGGTGTGCCATGTGGGCGGTGGTTCGGGGCGGCGGGAAGCCGGCGGGCGCGGGGAAGCCGTCGGGCGGGGTGTCGGTGTCCGTGTCGTCATCGACGAAGACGCGGGGGGCGGCGGTACCGGTGACCACCGGACGGTCAGGGACCGCCGGAGTGTCCAGCCGGCCGATGTCGTCGATCCGGGTGGTCTCCTCGTCGATCGCGGTCTCGTCCCCTCCGGCCGGACCGGCCGGTGCGGGTGGACCGGGAACGGCGGGCGGGGCCGGGCGGGCGAACGCGGACTCGACGTTCGCGCCCGGCATCCGCTGCCACGGCGGCGGCGTCGCGTGCGCCACCTCCAACTCCTCGGCCGGGGTGGGCACGGTGGTGCCGTTCGGGTCCTCCCGGGTACCGGGCTCGAACAGGTCGGCGCCGCCGGGCGAGGACTTCGCCTTGGCGTCCTCGGCCTTGGCGGCCAGCACGGTGGTCCGGTCCGGCTCCGGTGCGCCATTGCCCTGGCCATTGCGGCCCGGCTTCTCCGATGCTGTCACGTGCTCCCCTGCCTACTTACCCGGTTCTCCGGCGGCGTCGGTATCGCCGGAAGCCGTTTCGTTGCCGGTGGCGTCGGACGGTTCGTCCGCACTCCGTGCGATCGCGACGAGGGTCGCCCCTTCGCCGAGGTTCATCAACCGCACACCCTTCGTCTGCCTGCCGGCCTTGCGTACCTCTTTGGCCGTGGTCCGGATGACCCCGCCCGCCGAGGTGATGGCGAACAGCTCGTCGTCGAGATCGACGATGAGCGCCCCCACTAGCCTGCCACGCCTGCGGTCGTACTGAACGGTGAGCACGCCCTTTCCGCCCCGGCCCTGCACCGAGTACTCCTCGATCGGAGTCCGCTTCGCGTACCCGCCATCCGTCGCGACCAGCACGAACGTACTTTCCCGGACCACTCCGAGGGTGAGTAGCTCGTCACCGGTGTTGAATCGCATACCCAGCACGCCGGACGTGGCCCGGCCCATCGGGCGCAGCGCCTCATCGGTGGCGCGGAACCGGATCGACTGCCCGCCGGCGGAAACCAGCAACAGATCGTCGTCGGCCGAGCACAGCACGGCACCGACCAGCTCGTCCTCCTCCCGCAGGTTGATCCCGATCAGACCGCCGGACCGGTTGGAGTCGAAGTCGGAAAGCTTGCTCTTCTTGACCAGGCCGCTGCGGGTGGCGAGCACCAGGTACGGCGCTGCGGCGTAGTCCTTGATCTGGATGACCTGTGCGATGTGCTCGTCCGGTTGGAACGCCAGCAGGTTGGCCACGTGCTGGCCGCGGGCGTTGCGGCTGGCCTCGGGCAGTTCGTAGGCCTTGGCCCGGTACACCCGGCCCTTGTTGGTGAAGAACAGGATCCAGTCGTGCGTAGAGCACACGAAGAAGTGCGCCACGATGTCGTCCTGTTTGAGCCCGGCGCCCTGCACGCCCTTGCCGCCGCGCTTCTGCGCCCGGTACAGGTCGGTCTTGGTGCGCTTGGCGTAGCCGGTCCGGGTGATCGTGACCACGACGTCCTCGACCGCGATCAGGTCCTCGACGGACACGTCCCCGCCGAACGGAATGATCTTGGTGCGCCGGTCGTCGCCGTGCTTCTCGACGATCTCCATCAGCTCGTCGCGGACGATCGACCGCTGCCGCTCCGGGCTGGCCAGGATGTCCTGCAGGTCGGCGATGATCCGCTCGATCTCGGCCAGCTCGTCGATGATCTTCTGGCGCTCCAGGGCGGCCAGCCGGCGCAGCTGCATCTCCAGGATCGCGTTGGCCTGGATCTCGTCGACGTCGAGCAGCTCCATCAAGCCGGTGCGGGCGATGTCGACCGTCGGCGAGCGCCGGATCAGGGCGATGACCTCGTCGAGGGCGTCCAGCGCCTTGACCAGACCACGCAGGATGTGCGCCCGTTCCTCGGCCTTGCGCAGCCGGTACCGGGTGCGCCGGACGATGACCTCGATCTGGTGTCGCACGTAGTGCCGGATCATCTGATCCAGGCGCAGCGTCCGCGGCACGCCGTCGACCAGCGCCAGCATGTTCACGCCGAAGTTGTGCTGCAGCTGGGTGTGCTTGTAGAGGTTGTTCATCACCACCTTGGCGACCGCGTCCCGGCGCAGCGTGATCACGATCCGCATGCCGATCCGGTCCGACGACTCGTCGTTGATCTCGGCGATACCGCCCAGCTTGCCGTCCCGAACCAGGCCGGCGATCGACTCGATGAGGTTGTCCGGGTTGACCTGGTAGGGCAACTCGGAGACGACCAGGATCGTGCGGCCCTTGGCGTCCTCCTCGACCTCGACCACCGCGCGCATCCGGACCGACCCGCGACCGGTGCGGTAGGCCTGCTCGATCCCGTCGTGGCCGACGATGAGCGCGGCGGTCGGGAAGTCCGGGCCCTTGATGCGCTGCATGAGGGCGGCGAGCAACTCGTCGTCGCTCGCCTCCGCGTTCTCCAGCGCCCAGACCACGCCTTCGCCGACCTCGCGCAGGTTGTGCGGCGGGACGTTGGTGGCCATCCCGACGGCGATGCCGCTGCTGCCGTTGATCAGCAGGTTGGGCACCCGGGACGGCAGGACATCCGGCTCCTGGGTGCGGTTGTCGTAGTTCGGCGAGAAGTCGACGGTGTCCTCGTCGATGTCCTGCAGCATCGCCATGGCCAGCGGCGTCAGCCGGCACTCGGTGTAGCGCATGGCCGCTGCCGGGTCGTTGCCGCGCGAGCCGAAGTTGCCCTGCCCGTCGATCAGCGGATAGCGCAGCGACCAGGGCTGGGCCAGCCGGACCAGGGCGTCGTAGATCGCGGCGTCGTTGTGCGGGTGATAGTTGCCGATGACGTCGCCGACCACCCGGGCGCATTTGACATAGCTGCGCTCCGGCCGCATGCCGTTCTCGCCCATCGAGTGCAGCACCCGCCGGTGCACCGGCTTGAGCCCGTCCTCCACCAGCGGCAGCGCCCGACCGACGATCACGCTCATCGCGTAGTCGATGTAGGAACGCTGCATCTCCTGCTGGATGTCGACCGGCTCGGTGCGGTCTCCGCCGGACGGCGGTCCGACAGGGGCAGCGGGGTCGAGCGTGTCCGTCATGGGATTCCTCTCGAGGTTGGGGTGCCCACCCGGCTGACAGGCCCGAACGCACCCAACCCCCCGATTTTATCGCCGCAGGTCAGTGTGCATACCACGACCCACGGGGTGTTCCATCGGACAATGGGCGCGGCACCGGCCCGAATGGCGGCCGACGAGTTCTTGTTGATCCTCATCATTTCCGGTCGGACCGGAACTTCCTTGCTCACACGTCGAGGAAGCGGACATCCTTGGCGTTGCGGGTGATGAACGACCGGCGCGAATCCACGTCCTCGCCCATCAGGATCGAGAACAGTTCGTCGGCGGTGGCGGCGTCGTCCAGGGTGACCTGCAGCAGCACCCGGTTGGCCGGGTCCATCGTGGTCTCCCAGAGTTCCTTGGCGTTCATCTCGCCGAGACCCTTGTACCGCTGCACGGCCTCTTCCTTGGGCAGCCTCTTGCCCGCGGCCGTGCCGGATTCGATCAGGCCGTCGCGTTCCCGGTCGGAGTAGGCGAACTCGGGCTCGGCCCGGCCCATCCACTTGATCTTGTAGAGCGGTGGCTGGGCAAGGAAAACGTGCCCGTGCTCGACCAGCGGACGCATGAACCGGAACAGCAGGGTGAGCAGCAGCGTGCGGATGTGCTGACCGTCGACGTCGGCGTCGGCCATCAGCACCACCTTGTGGTACCGCAGCTTCGCGATGTCGAACTCGTCGTGGATGCCGGTGCCCAGCGCGGTGATGATCGCCTGGACCTCGGTGTTCTTGAGCACCCGGTCGAGCCGCGCCTTCTCCACGTTGATGATCTTGCCCCGGATCGGCAGGATCGCCTGGAACATCGAGTCGCGACCGGACTTGGCCGAGCCGCCCGCGGAGTCGCCCTCGACGATGTAAACCTCCGAGCGGACCGGGTCGGTGGACCGGCAGTCGGCCAGCTTGCCCGGCAGGCCGCCGAGGTCGCCTGCGCTCTTGCGGCGCACCAACTCGCGCGCCTTGCGGGCCGCCATCCGGGCCTGCGCCGACTGCACCGCCTTGTTGACGATCGTGCGCGCCTCGGTCGGGTTGCGCTCGAACCAGTCGGCCAGCCACTCGTTGCTCACCCGCTGCACGAACGACTTGACCTCGGTGTTGCCGAGCTTCGTCTTGGTCTGGCCCTCGAACTGGGGCTCCTTGACCTTGACCGAGACGATCGCGGCCAGGCCCTCGCGGATGTCGTCGCCGGTGAGCGCGGCGTCCTTCTCCTTGAGCAGCTTCTTGTCCCGCGCGTAGCGGTTCACGGTCGAGGTGAGCGCCGCGCGGAAGCCCTCCTCGTGGGTGCCGCCCTCGTGCGTGTTGATCGTGTTGGCGAACGTGTAGACCGACTCGACGTAGCCGGAGTTCCACTGCATCGCGACCTCGACCGCGTGCCCGTCACCCTCCGCCGTATAGGAGACGAGCTTCTTGTGGATCGGGTCCTTGCTCTTGTTGAGGTGCTCGACGAAGTCCTGTAGCCCGTTCGGATAGCAGAACGTGTACTCCTTCACCTTCGCCACGTAGCCCTCGGCGTCGGGCTCCTCCGCCGTGCCGTCGTCGCCGTTGCGCTGGTCCAGCAGGACGATCGTGAGGCCCTTGTTGAGGAACGCCATCTCCTGCAGCCGGCGCCGGATCGTCTCGATGTTGTAGGTGGTGGTCTCGAAGACCATCGGGTCGGCCCAGAACGTGACGGTGCTGCCGGTACGCGTGGTGTCCTCGCCCTTGACCAGCGGACCCGGCACGGACTGCGTGTAGGTCTGGCGCCACACCGAGCCGTTGACGTGGATCTCCACCTGGAGCGCCGTGGCCAGCGCGTTGACCACCGACACCCCGACGCCGTGCAGACCGCCGGACACCGCGTAGGACTTGCCGTCGAACTTGCCGCCGGCATGCAGCTTGGTCATCACGACCTCGACGGCCGGACGCTTCTCCTCCGGGTGGATGTCCACCGGGATGCCGCGGCCGTCGTCGACCACCCGCACGCCGCCGTCGGCGAGCAGGGTCACCTCGACCCGGGTGGCGTGTCCGGCCATCGCCTCGTCGACCGCGTTGTCCACGACCTCCCAGACAAGGTGGTGCAGCCCGCGCTCGCCGGTGGAGCCGATGTACATGCCTGGCCGTTTGCGGACGGCTTCCAGGCCCTCGAGCACGGTGATTGACTGCGCGTTGTAGTCGTTCTGCTTGGCTGCCACGGGCCTGGTTTCTCCTCGCACGTCATCCGGCGTAACCCCCGCCTTTCATTCTACTGGTGCACACCCGTAGAACGGGCCCTAGGACACCCCCAGCGCGCTCACTGAAGCGCGGACGGGGATTCGGTCAGGTAGGGACTCGACCGCCGCACCCCGAACGCGGCATTTCAGCCATACGTGTCGCGCGGACCGCGGCCGGCGACGTGCCTCGTGCCGTACCGCCAACTCGGCGCCGCCGGGCCCTGCACCTTGAGCCGGGTGACCACGCCCGCGCCCACCCCGGCGGCGATCCTGGTCAGCAGCTGCCGGTTGAGCAGCCGCAGCTGGGTGGCCCACGCGGTGGACGCGGCCTGCACGGTCAGGACCCCGTCGCGCAGGGTCACCGGGGTGGCGTGCTCGGCCACCTCCTCGCCGACCAGCCGGGCCCACCGGGCGAACACGTGCCCGGCAGCCAGCCGTTGCGACCAGCCGCGGTCGGTGGCCAGTCGGGCGGCGAGCCGGCCGAGCGGCTGGGGATCCCGGTCGTCCGGCCCGGGCCCGGACCACCGGCGGCGCCTGCGGGCGCCGGCCACGACCGTGCGGCGCCGGGCCGGAACCGCGTTCGCGGCCCGGCCGGTGGCGGCGGCCCGGGCGGCCCGCAGCGCGGCCCTGGCCAGATCCGATCCGCGCAGCGGCGCGTCGCCCGAAACACCATCCGCCTGGGGGCCGACTTCACGGGAAACGGCCCGATCCACTCCACCGATCGGGCGCACAGTGACAGCGTTATCCACACTATCCACAGGGTTGTCCCCAGATGTGGGACGTTGGTTGTCACTCGTTGTAGCCACGTCGTACCTCTCCGTCGGCCACCGAATACCTGGCGGTGGCCAGCTCACCCGGAACATCCTCCGCCACCGCGGCCGTCACCAAGACTTGTTCGGCCGCCGCGGCCACGTCGGCGAGTCGCTGCCGGCGGCGCTGGTCCAACTCCGCGAACACGTCGTCGAGCACCAGCACCGGCTCGCTGCCCTCGGCCCGGAGCAGCTCGTAGGAGGCCAACCGCAGGGCCAGCGCGAACGACCAGGACTCGCCGTGGCTGGCATAGCCCTTGGCCGGAACCCCGTCGAGCACCAGTTCCAGCTCGTCGCGGTGCGGTCCGACCAGGCTGACCCCACGGTCCAGCTCCGCGTCCCGGCCGGCCACCAGCGCCGCGAGCAGTGCGTCGGTCGACACCTCCACGTCGGCCCGATGCCCGGGCGTGCCGTACCCGGCCGGCAGCAGCTCGGCGATGGTGGACCGGTAGCCGATCTCGGCCGGCTTGGACTCCGGGGCGATCCCGGCGTAGCTGGCCGCGACGTGCGGAGCCAGGTCGGCCACCAGGTCCAGCCGGGCGGCCAGCAGCTGGGCGCCGTGTCCGGCCAGGTGCCCGTCCCACACGTCCAGGGTGGAGATGTCGCCGCGCGAACCCGCCCGCCGGGCGGCGCCGGCGGTCTTGAGCAGCGCGTTGCGTTGCCGCAGCACCCGCTCGTAGTCGGCCCGCACCCCGGCGAACCGGGGCGCGCGCAGCACCAGCAGGTCGTCCAGGAACCGGCGCCGCTCCCCCGGGTCGCCCCGGACCAGAGCCAGGTCCTCGGGCGCGAACAACACCGTGCGCAGGATGCCGAGCACGTCGCGCGGCCGGGGCACCGGACCGCGGTTGACCCGGGCCCGGTTGGCCTTGCCGGGGGTGATCTCCAGCTCCACGGTCAGCTCGCGGCCGGCGTTGACCACCGTCGTGCGCACGATCGCCCGGGCGCAGCCGTGCCGGATCAGCGGGACGTCGGTGGCCACCCGGTGCGAGCCGAGCGTCGCCACGTAGCCCACCGCCTCGATCAGGTTGGTCTTGCCCTGGCCGTTGGGCCCGATGAGCACCGTGGCGCCCGGTTCGAGCTCGAGCTCGGCCTGCTCCCAGGACCGGAAGTCGGCGACCTGCAGGTGCCGCACGTACATATATCTGTGTCGGCTAGCCGGTCGTGCCGGCGCCGGAGGTGGGCCCGGCCCGGTGCACCGCGTGCCCGCCGAACTGGGCGCGCAGCGCGGCGACCGCCTTCATGGCCGGCGAGTCCTCCTGCCGGGAGGCGAACCGGGCGAACAGCGCGGAGGAGATCACCGGGATCGGCACGGCGTGGTTGATCGCGTCCTCCACCGTCCAGCGGCCCTCGCCGGAGTCCTCCACCCAGCCGGTGATCTCGGCCAGCTCCGGGTCCTCCGTCAGCGCCTTGACTAACAGGTCGAGCAGCCACGAGCGCACCACGGTGCCCCGGGTCCAGGCCTTGAGCACGGCCGGAACGTTGGTCACCATCCGGGCCGCGACCAGCAGCTCGTAGCCCTCGGCGTAGGCCTGCATCAGGCCGTACTCGATGCCGTTGTGCACCATCTTGGCGAAGTGCCCGGCGCCGACCGCCCCGGCGTGTGCGAAGCCCTCCTCGCGGGGGCCGGCCGGGCGCAGCGCGTCGAAGATCGGCATGGCCCGCTCGACGTCCGCGGCGTCGCCGCCGACCATCAGGCCGTACCCGTTCTCCAGCCCCCACACCCCGCCGGAGACCCCGCAGTCCAGATAGTGCACGCCGTGCCCGGCCAGCCGCTCGGCGTTGACCCGGTCATCGGTGTGCCGGGAGTTGCCGCCGTCGATCACCAGGTCGCCCTCGGACAGGTGGGTGGCCAACTCCGCGACGGTCTGCCGGGTCGGCTCGCCGGACGGGACCATCACCCAGATCACCCGAGGCGCATCGAGCTTGTCGACCAGATCCGCCAGCGAGCTGGAGTCGCTGACCTCCGGGTTGCGGTCGTAGCCGATCACCTCGTGACCGGCCCGGCGCAACCGCTCGCGCATGTTGAAGCCCATCCGGCCGAGGCCGACCAGTCCCACCTGCACCGCGGTTCCTCTCGATTCAGCCCGGCAGCCGGACCGGCATCAGCAGGTACAGGTAGCCGGCGACGACCTCGCCCTCGCCGTCCACGCCCTTGACCAGTGCCGGCCGGTTCGGGGTGGTGAACGACAGCTGGGCGCGGTCGGCGTGCAGGGCTCCGAGGCCCTCGAGCAGGTAGCCCGGGTTGAACGCGATGGTCACCGGTTCGCCGGTGAACTCCACCGCCAGCTCCTCCTCGGCGCTGCCCTCGTCCTCACCGCCCGCGGACAGCCGCAGCCCGCCGTCGGCGAACTCCAGCCGCACCTGGGTGCCCCGCTCGGCCACCAGCGAAACGCGCTTGATCGCCTCGACGAACGGCGCCACGTCCATCACCGCGGTCGAGGTCTGCTCGTTGGGCAGCAGCTGGCGGTACCGCGGGAACTCCGCGTCCAGCAGCCGGGTGGTGGTGCGCCGGCCGGAGCCGGACAGGCCGAGCAGCCCGTCGCCGGAAGCCAGCGCCAGCTCGACCGTGCTGCCCGCCGTGCCCAGTGCCTTGGCCGCTTCGGCAAGCGTGCGGGCCGGGACCAGCACGGCCACCTCGCCGGCGCCGGCCATGCTTTCGTCCGGCTGCCAGGTGAACTCGCGCAATGCCAGCCGGAACCGGTCGGTGGCCACCATGGTCAGCTTGTCGCCGCTGATCTCCAGCCGAACCCCGGTGAGCATCGGCAGCGTGTCGTCCCGGCCGGCGGCCACCGCGACCTGGCCGACCGCCTGGCCGAACACCTCGCCGGCCAGTTGCCCGGCGTGCGGCGGCATCGCCGGCAGCTGCGGGTAGTCCTCGACCGGCATCGTTGGCAGGCTGAACTTGGCGTTGCCACAGGTGATCACGACCCGGGAACCGTCGACGAAGATCTCCACCGGCTGGGCGGGCAGCGCCCGGGTGATCTCGGCGAGCAGCCGGCCGGAGACCAGGGTGCGGCCGCCGTCGGCGATCGTGGCCGGCACGCCCACGGTGGCCGAGACCTCGTAGTCGAATCCGGAGATGGTCAGCGCCTCCGACTCGGAGGCGTCGACGAGAATTCCGCCGAGGACCGGAACCGGGGGTCGGGACGGCAGGCTGCGCGCGACCCAGGCGACGGCGTCGGCGAGACCGTCGCGCTCGACGCGGATCTTCATGGGAGTCCTTCCTCGCATCGGGGGGATTCGACGCCGCACTGGGCGGGTATGCATGCCCCGGGACACACCTTGACGGTGGACGTCAACCGTAGCCGGTGCCACGTGCCCGCAATCACGCGCCTGTTGTTCTTTTCTTGATTCTTTTTAGAGAGGAAGAACAGCCGTAGTAGTAGGTCCTGTGGGTTGTGTGGACAGCCGGCGCCCGCGCAGGTCGCACGGCCCGGTGGACTGTGGACGAGTCCGGTGCCCGATCCGTGGACAGCTCGCCGACCCGTGGATGGATCCGGTGCGGCGGCGCGGCGTTCCACAACCGGCCCGAGTTGTCCACAGGCCGATCCCCAGCTGTGGGTGGGTCCATGCCCAGGCCGTACACAGGGTGCATGTGCAAAGACATCCGCGAACGGCGCGCAACCGTCGCCATGTGACGAAGTTGTGATCAGCCGCGGGCGCGCTGCTTGATCCGCGAGGTGAGCTCCTGGACCTGCTCGTAGGTCCGCCGCCGCTCGGCCATCTCCTTGCGGATCTTCTTGTCCGCGTGCATGACCGTGGTGTGGTCGCGGCCGCCGAACGTCTGCCCGATCTTGGGCAGCGACAGATCGGTCAGTTCCCGGCACAGGTACATGGAGATCTGCCGGGACTGGGCGAGCGCCTTGGTCTTGCCAGGCCCGCACAGATCGTCGATCGTCACGCCGAAGTACTCGGCGGTGACCGCCATGATCGTGGCGGCGCTGATCTCCGGAACCTGGGAGTCGGGAATCAGGTCGCGCAGCACGATCTCGGCCAGCCCGAGATCGACCGGCTGCTGGTTCAGCGAGGCGAACGCGGTGACCCGGATCAGCGCGCCCTCCAGCTCGCGGATGTTGTGCTCGATCCGGGCGGCGATGAACTCCAGCACCTCGGCCGGCGCGGCGAGCCGGTCCTGCGCGGCCTTCTTGCGCAGGATGGCGATCCGGGTCTCCAACTCGGGCGGTTGGATGTCGGTGATCAGGCCCCACTCGAACCGGGTGCGCAGCCGGTCCTCCAGCGTCTCAAGGCGTTTCGGCGGCCGGTCCGACGAGACCACGATCTGCTTGTTGGCGTTGTGCAACGTGTTGAAGGTATGGAAGAACTCCTCCTGGGTTCCTTCCTTGCCTTCCAGGAACTGGATGTCGTCGACCAGCAGGATGTCGATGTCCCGGTAGCGGCGCTGGAAGGCCACCTTGCGGTCGTCGCGCAGCGAGTTGATGAAGTCGTTGGTGAATTCCTCTGTGGACACATAGCGCACCCGCATACCGGGGAACAGCCGTTGCGCGTAGTGCCCGACCGCGTGCAGCAGGTGGGTCTTGCCCAGTCCGGACTCGCCCCAGATGAACAACGGGTTGTAGGCCCGGGCCGGCGCCTCGGCCACCGCGACCGCGGCGGCGTGTGCGAACCGGTTGGACGCACCGATGACGAACGTGTCGAAGGTGTACTTCTCGTTGAGCCGGGTCTTGGAGGTCTGCGGCTGGGCCGGTGCGGTGAACGGTTGTCCGGTCGTGGTCTGCGATCCGGTGAAGGTGGGCCAGATCTCGTGCACGGTGGCGAGCGCCTCGCCCTCCTCGTCCACCTCGTCCGCCGCGTCGATGTCGGTTTCCGGTTCCACGCCAAGGGAGAGCGGGTCCGGCACCTCCATCCCGTTGCCGACCGGTGGCTCATGCGGACCGTTGCCGTTGCCGCGCGGTCCGGGCGGTGGCGGCGGCGTGCCGACCGGATCGACCTTGACCGCAAGGGAAACCTCGCGTCCCAGCCGGCGGGACAGCGCGTCGGTGATCGGCCCGCGCAGCGCGCGTTCGATTGCGTCCTTGGCGAAGTCACTCGGCGCGGCGAGCAGCGCGGTGCCGTCCAGCAGACCGATCGGTCTGGTCACCCGCATCCAGGCGCGCTGTTGTGGGGACAGGGTTCCCGCGGACAGTTCCCGGACCACCTGTTCCCACACCACACCGAGGTTCAGCTGATGATCGGACACCTGGTGGCTTCCCTCCCCCCGATCCCGGGCCGCGCGGAAGCGCAGCCCCCACGACTCACCCCCGTGGCGAGTCGCACCATGCCGGGCCTCCCGTGTCGACACGCGCGGTCCGGATGCCACGCGGCATCCACAGAGTTGTCCACAACTGTGCACGAAAGTGCGCCTGAACCGGCGGCGGGGGTTCAAACCTACTTCAGTCGCGCAGCGGGGACTCCCACTCCCATCTGGCCAACCAAGAGCCCGCACGCTAACAAGGGTCGGGCTATGCCACAAGACGCGACGGTAGGCAAACATCCGAACGAGGTCGGCGTGTCGCCAGGCGGTACCGATGGAGTGACTTGAGCCTCACGGACCGTCGAGGGCATACCCCGATTTGGCCACCGCGATCAGGGTGCGTAACCTCAACTAGGTCCCCGTGAACGGTGGGCGTGTTTCGCGTGCCCGGCATATGGTCGCCGCGTGCGCACCCCGCCCGGACGGCGCGACCTACCAGACCGACATCTAACTGACGCACCACGTGGTTAGCCAGCACCGGGAGTCCGACCGTGAGCAAGCGCACCTTCCAGCCGAACAATCGCCGCCGGGCGAGGACCCACGGTTTCCGCCTGCGCATGCGGACTCGGGCCGGCCGGGCGATTCTCGCGGCCCGCCGGCGCAAGGGCCGTACCCGCCTGTCGGCCTGACTCGCCGGCCGGGAAGAAGCAGAGGTCCCACACCGTGCTTCCCGCGACCGCGCGGCTGACCCGCAGCCAGGACTTCCGGCTGGTGACCCGCCAGGGTCGCCGGGTCGGTGGCCCGCGGATCGTGGTGCACGTGCTGCTCTCGCCGGCCACCGGGCCGGACCCGGCACCGGCGGTGAAGGCCGGCTTCGTGGTCAGCAAGGCGGTCGGCAACTCGGTCACCCGGCACCGGGTGACCCGCCGGTTGCGGCACGCGGTGGCCGACCGGCTCGGAACTCTCCCCTCGGGCAGCGCGTTGATCGTGCGAGCGCTGCCCTTGGCCGCGGCCGCATCCAGCGCCGAGCTCCGGCAGGACCTGGACGCCGCGCTACGCCGGCTGCGGCTGATGTCGAACGACGATGGCGGTGTGCGGTGATCGGTTCGGGGACCGTCGAGCGGGTTGAGCCAGACCCGCGGCCCGCCGACCCCACCCGTCCCGGTCCGATCGCCCGGCTGCTGCTGCTCGCCGTTCGTGGCTACCGCGCCTGGATCTCCCCCGTTCTCCCGCCGAGCTGCCGGTTCGAACCCAGCTGCAGTGCCTATGCGCTCGAGGCGCTGACCGTGCACGGCGCGCTGCGCGGCACCTGGTTGACCGTCCGCCGGCTGTTGCGCTGCGGACCATGGCACCGTGGAGGGTGGGACCCGGTTCCGGTCCGGCGCCCCCGTAATCGTTCCGACGAGTCGGCCGGTTCGTGCCCGGCTCACCGCCCCGCCGCCGAGGAGTAGTTCGTGCTCGACTTCATCTATTACCCCGTGTCCTTCATCCTCTGGTGTTGGCACTGGGTTTTCGGACACGTGTTCGGCAGCGACAACGGCGTCACCTGGGCGCTGTCCATCATGTTCCTGGTCTTCACGCTGCGCGCGATCATGTTCAAGCCGTTCGTGAAGCAGGTCCGCTCGATGCGGCAGATGCAGGAGTTCGCGCCGGAGATCAAGAAGATCCAGAAGAAGTACGCGAACGACCGCCAGAAGCAAGCGGCGGAGATGCAGAAGCTGCAGCGCGACCACGGCTTCAGCCCGCTCGGCGGCTGCCTGCCGATGTTGCTGCAGATCCCGGTGTTCATCGGTCTGTTCCATGTGCTGCGCTCGTTCGCGCCGGGCAAGACCGAGAACTACTTCTTCGACGCCCAGGGCGTGGATTCGTACATCAACGCCAAGCTGTTCGGCCTGGCGGGGTTGTCCAACTTCATCACCCAGCCGCTCGACCAGCTCACCGCGTTCGGGGTCACCCGGGGCGGCGTGATCGCGGTGGCGGTACCGCTGATGATCCTGGCCAGCGCGCTCACCCACCTGACCGCCCGGCACTCGGTGGCCCGGCAGAACCCGGAAGCGGCCACCCCGCAGACGGCGATCATGAACAAGCTGACGCTGTACATGTTCCCGCTCGGCGTGCTGATCTTCGGCTTCTTCTTCCCGATCGGTCTGCTGATCTACTGGTTGGCCAACAACGGCTGGACGCTGATGCAGCAGCGGATCGTCTACGTCCGGATCGACCGCGAGGAAGCGGAGAAGAAGGCAGTGGCCGCGGAGAAGCGTGCCTCGCTGGGTCCGAAGCCGGGCGCCAGGCCGACCCAGGCGAAGAAGCGGCCTGCCGGGACCGCCCGTCCGGCCGGCACCGCCAAGTCCACCGGAGGCACCGCGAAGCCGGCCAAGCCGTCGGCGGCTGATGAGGCGACCGGGGACGACGCGGCGAAGCCGGCGGAGGCCGAGGACAATGGCTCGGCCGCGGCCAAGAAGCCGCCGGCCGCCCGGCGGACCACGGCGGCCGCCAAGCGACCAACGGCCGCCAAGCCCGCCACCGCCAAGCCCGCCACTGCCAAGCCAGCGAACAGCCAGCCGTCCGACGACGGCTCCGAGGTTCCCGGTCTGATCACAGACCGATCCCGTAGCAAGAGGTCAGGCCGGAAGAACCGCTAGGCGCGCCGGCCTGGAGAGGAGAGTGCCGTGCCGGAAACGGTGCAGGAGTCTGACGTCGAGTTGGAGGCGGCGGAGGACGAAGTCGACGATGTCGACGCGGAGTCGGACAAGAACGGCTCCGCCGGCTCCTCGGAGGACCTCCTGGTCCGCGAGGGTGACATCGCCGGTGATTATCTCGAGCGCCTGCTGGACCTGCTCGACTACGACGGCGACATCGACCTCGACGTCGAGGCCGGCCGGGCGGTGGTGAGCATCGACGGCGGTGAGGATCTGGAGAAGCTGGTGGGCCCGCGGGGCAACGTGCTCGAGGCGCTGCAGGAGCTCACCCGGTTGGCGGTACAGCAGGAGACCGGCACCCGCAGCCGGCTGATGTTGGACATCGCCGGGTGGCGGGCCGACCGTCGCAAGGAGTTGAGCGACCTCGGTCGTGCCACCGCCGAGAAGGTGCTGGCGAGCGGCGAGCGGATCCGGCTGCAGCCGATGACGCCGTTCGAGCGCAAGGTGGTGCACGACGCGGTGGCCGCGCTGAAGGGCGTGCACAGCGAGAGCGAGGGCGAGGACCCCCGGCGCCGGGTGGTGGTGTTCCCGCAGACCTGACCGGCAGGTACCAGAGGACGCGGTCCGCTTCGGCGGGCCGCGTCCTCTGCGTTTCACGTGAAACACCGGGGGTCGCCGGCGTCGTTCCGAGGGTCATGAACAATGGGCGCCGTTCCGGGTTTCACGTGAAACGTCGATGGGTGGGTGGATGGCGGAGGCTGTGCCGGGCGCGGAGGACGTGTTCGGCCCCGGGCTGGCGCGCGCGGTGCGGTACGCCGAGTTGCTCGCCGAGCACGGGGTCGAGCGCGGGCTGATCGGTCCCCGGGAGGTCGACCGGCTGTGGGACCGGCACCTGTTGAACTCGGCCGTGATCGGCGAACTGGTCCCCCGGGACGCTCGGGTGGTCGATCTGGGCTCCGGTGCCGGACTGCCGGGCGTGCCGCTGGCCATTGCGGCGCCGGATCTGGAGATCACTCTTCTTGAGCCGATGGCTCGTAGGGTTGAATGGCTCGAGTACGTCGTCGCCACCCTCGGGCTGGCGGTGACCGTGGTCCGTGGCCGGGCCGAGGAGCCGGCGGTTCGGCGGCAACTCGCGGATGCCGACGTCGTTGTCGCGCGGGCGGTCGCTCCGTTGGCCAAACTAACTGAGTGGGCGCTTCCGCTATTACGCACGGGTGGCACGCTGCTGGCCATGAAGGGGGCCAGCGCGGTGGACGAGGTGACCCGCGATCGGGACGCCGTGGCGCGCGCCGGCGGCACCGAGCCGCGGATCGAGAGCTGTGGGGTGAAGGTTGTGACCGACCCGGCGACGGTCGTGGTCGTGGACAAGAAGGTCGTCGGCCACCGAGACCGGCGGATCAGGAAGGACCGGTAGTGGGCATGTTTCACGTGGAACACGCGGCGCAACGCGCGGTTCGAGGGAGGTGCCACCGATGACCGGCTGGACCCCTATCGCCGAGGAAGCCGAGCGGGCGACCCGGGTGCTGCACCCGGATGAGCCGTTCCCCCGGCCCACCCGCCGCCGCGTGCTGACCGTGGCCAACCAGAAGGGTGGCGTCGGCAAGACCACGAGCGCGGTCAACCTCGCCGCCGCCATGGCGATGCGCGGCCTGCGGGTGCTCGTGGTCGACCTCGACCCGCAGGGCAACGCGAGCACGGCGCTTGGCGTCGAACACCGGTCCGGTACCCCGTCGGTGTACGAGGCGCTGATCGGTGAGGTCTCACTGGCCGAGGCCGCCGTGCTCAGCGACCAGTCCGAGAACCTCTACTGCGTACCGGCCACCATCGACCTGGCCGGTGCGGAGATCGAACTGGTGGCGATGACCGCCCGAGAGTCCCGGCTCAAGGAGGCGCTCACCCCGGACGTGCTTGACCACATCCGGCCGGACTACGTGTTCATCGACTGCCCGCCCTCACTCGGCCTGCTCACCGTGAACGCGATGGTGGCGGCCGAGGAGGTGTTCATCCCGATCCAGTGCGAGTACTACGCGCTGGAGGGGCTGAGTCAGTTGTTGAACAACATCGAGCTGGTGCAGAACCACCTCAACCAGAACCTGTGGGTGTCCACCATCCTGCTCACCATGTACGACGGCCGGACCAAGCTGGCCGACCAGGTCACCGCCGAGGTGCGCCGGCACTTCGGTGACACCGTGCTCACCACCGTCATCCCGCGCAGCGTGAAGGTCTCCGAGGCGCCCGGCTTCGGCCAGACCGTGCTCACCTACGATCCAGGTTCGCGGGGCGCGATGAGCTATCTCGACGCCGCCCGTGAGATGGCCGAGCGGGGCGCTGCTGCGGAGAAGGGGAATCAATGACGGAGCGGAAGGGTGGGCTCGGGCGCGGGTTGGCCGCGCTGATTCCGAGCAGCCCGGGGGCGGACGGCATGCCGGGGGTGGTGCGGCTGCCGGCGCCGCAGCGGGGCGGCAGCGTGGACTCCGGGCAGCCGGGCGCCGCGCCGCCGAGCGGCAGCGTGGCGGGCGCGGTGTACCGGGAGGTGCCGACCGGATCGGTCAAGCCCAACCCGAAGCAGCCGCGGCAGGTGTTCGACGAGGAGGCGCTGGCCGAGCTCGAGTACTCGATCCGCGAGTTCGGGCTGATGCAGCCGATCGTGGTGCGGGAGCTGGCCGAGGACAGCTACGAGCTGGTGATGGGCGAGCGCCGGCTGCGCGCCGCCCAGCAGGCCGGGCTGGACACCATCCCGGCGATCGTCCGGCAGACCGCGGACGACGCGATGCTCCGCGACGCCCTGCTGGAGAACATCCACCGGGTCCAGCTCAACCCGCTCGAGGAGGCGGCCGCCTACCAGCAGCTGCTCGCCGAGTTCAACGTGACGCACGAGCAGCTCGCCGACCGGATCGGCCGGAGCCGCCCGGTGATCACCAACACCATCCGGCTGCTCAAGCTGCCGCTGCCGGTACAGCGGCGGGTGGCCGCCGGCGTGCTGTCCGCCGGGCACGCCCGGGCGCTGCTCGCCCTCGATGAGGCGGGCCAGCAGGAGGATCTGGCGGCCCGGATCGTGGCCGAGGGTTTGTCCGTGCGGGCCACCGAGGAAGCCGTCACGCTGGCCAAGAACGCGCCGGCCGCCAAGCCTCGGCCGCCGGCCCGCAAGCCGATGCAGGCCCCCGGTCTGCAGGACGTCGCCGAGCGGCTGTCCGACACGTTCGACACCCGGGTCAAGGTCGAGCTGGGCAAGCGCAAGGGCCGGATCGTGGTCGAGTTCGGCTCGGTCGACGACCTGGAACGCATCGTCGCCCTAATGTCCCCGGATGCTGGCTGAAAGTCTCGACCCAACCACCGCAACCTCAGGGCACCGTGACGGCACCCAGCCACAACCAACCCGCCAGCCGCACTTCCGCTGGAACCTAACGACAGCAGTTAATTCCGGAGAGGCGGAACAGCTCGGGCGATGGCCCGCTCGGTGAGGCCGGCGTAGATGTCGCCGAGCGAGCGGCCGGCGGCCTCGATCGCCATCGGCAGCAGTGACGTCTCGGTCAGTCCGGGCGAGGAGTTGACCTCAAGGAAGTGCGCCGTGCCGTCGGCCGCCACGATCGCGTCGGTGCGGGACACGTCGCGCAGGCCGAGCAGGCGGTGCGCGGCCACCGCCAGCTCCGCCACGGCGGCCGCGGCGCGGTCGTCCAGCCGGGCCGGCGTGTGGAAGTCGGTCAGGCCGGCGGTGTAGCGCGAGGTGTAGTCGTACACCCCGCTCTCCGGGACGATCTCCACCGCCGGCAGCGCCACCGGCCCGGACTCGTCCTCGACCACGGTGACCGCCACCTCGACACCGGCCACGAACCGCTCGGCCAGCACGGTGTTGCCGTAGGCCAGGCAGTCCACCATCGCCGCCGGCAGGTCGGCGGCGTCGCGCACCACCTGGGCGCCGAGCGCCGACCCGCCCTGGTCCGGCTTGAGCATCATCGGCAGGCCGAGCCGGGCCACCATGGCGTCGAGCACCGCCTGGGCGCCGAGCTCGCGGAACGTGCTCTGCGGCAGCACCACCCAGTCCGGCGTGGTCAGGCCGGCCCTGGCCAGCTCGGCCTTGGCGGTGGGCTTGTCCCAGGCCTGCCGGCAGGCGTGCGAGTCGCTGCCGACGAACGGCACATCGAGCAGCTCCAGCACGGTCTGGATCGAGCCGCCCTCCCCCTGGTCGCCGTGCAGCGCGATGATCACCGCGTCCGGGCGCTCGGTGCGCAGCCTGGTCATCAGCGCGGCGTCGGCGTCCCACTCCTCGACCGCGACGCCGACCGAGCGCAGTGCGGCCGACAGCCGCCGCCCGGACCGCAGGGACACCTCGCGTTCATGGGTGAGCCCGCCGGCGAGCACCGCAACACAGAGATCGGACACTCGGTACTCCTCAGTCCACATTGGTCAGTCTGATTCGGACGTCCACTCCGGACTCAGGCGGTGTCGGGCGACGGAACCTGAGGCCCGGAGCCGGTTCGCAGCGCGGCCGGTCCGAAGGTGTCATACAGGTCCAGCTCCTCGGCGAGCACCGTGGCCAACCGCCGGACCCCCTCGCGGATCCGCTCCGGGGTCGGGTAGCAGAACGACAGCCGCATCTGCCGGCTGCCCAGCCCGTCGGCGTAGAAGCCGGTGCCGGACACGTAGGCCACCCGGGCGGTCACCGCCCGGGGCAGCATCGCCTTGGTGTCCACCCCCTCCGGCACGGTCAGCCAGACGAAGAACCCGCCCTCCGGCCTGGTCCAGGTGCAGCCGGCCGGCATGTGCTGCTCGAGCCCGGCCAGCATGGCGTCCCGGCGCTCCCGGTAGGCCAACTGGAAGGACTTGATCTGCCCGCGCCAGTCGTGCGTGGCCAGGTACCGGGACACGATCATCTGGTTGAGGGTCGGCGGGCACAGCGTGGCCGCCTCCGCGGCGAGCACCAACTTCTCCCGCACCGCGTGTGGCGCGAGCACCCAGCCCACCCGCAGCCCGGCGGCGAACGTCTTGGAGAACGAGCCCAAGTACACCACGTTGTCCGGGTCCATCGAGCGCAGCGCCGGGTAGACCTGCCCGTCGAAGCCGAGCAGCCCGTACGGGTTGTCCTCGACCACCAGCACCCCGTGCCGAGCGCAGATGTCCAGTACCTCGGCCCGGCGGCGCACGGCCAGCGTGATGCCGGCCGGGTTGTGGAAGTTCGGGATCGTGTAGAGGAACTTCACCCGCCGCCCGGCGGTCTCCGCCGCGGCCAGCGC
Source organism: Actinophytocola sp. (assembly GCF_035762905.1). Classification (GTDB taxonomy): domain Bacteria; phylum Actinomycetota; class Actinomycetes; order Mycobacteriales; family Pseudonocardiaceae; genus DASYTH01. The sequence goes on along the minus strand of NZ_DASUCC010000097.1, from coordinate 149,715 downwards.
CGCCCGCAGCGCCTCCGGGGACAGGCCCTCGCCGTCCAGTCCGACGTGCACCACGTTCGCCTGGTAGGCGGCGAACGTACCGAGCGCGCCCACGTAGGACGGGCCTTCGGCCAGCACCACGTCGCCCGGGTCGCAGAAGATCCGGGTGACCATGTCCAACCCCATCTGCGAGCCGACCGTGACCACCAGGTCGTCCGGATGTCCGGACACCCCCTCGATGGCCATCACCTCGCAGATCTGCTCGCGCAGCTCCGGCAGGCCGTGTGCGGAGCCGTACTGCAGGGCGACCAGCCCGTCCCGGCTCACCACGCCGGCCACCTCGGCGGCGATCGAGTCCAGCGGCAGCGCCGCCAGGTTGGGCATCCCGCCGGCCAGCGAGACCACCTCGGGCCGGCTTGCCACCGCGAACAGCGCCCGGACCTCGGAGGCGGTCATGCCGACAGCGCGCGCCGCATACCGGTGCAGGTGCGGATCAAGACTGCGTGCCCCCACCCGTTCGGGTGGTTGACCCGGTATGCTCATGCCGGCTCCGTCGCGAATGTGCTGGTCAATGCGCCCGAGTGTAACCGGATGGTGGAGAGCCCTCCGTGGAGTTTCGGTTGCGCCCCGACCGGCTTATCCTGTTCGGGGCGCGCGCGGCTTTGTCGTGTTCGCGCGCGGTCGGGGTGGCACGCGATCAGCTGCTGAGCGGGGAGGTCAGGTGTCGCGACGCGTCGTTGGCGTCACGCTGGACAACCTCGACGACCTGCCGAAGCACTGCCGGGCGTGCGTCTACTGGGAGCTCGCGCCGCACCTGAAGGAGCAGGCCGAGGAGTTCGGCACCACCGAGCTGGAGAAGGAGGCCTGGGTCTCCAGCGTGCTGCTGGAATGGGGCTCCTGCGGGCGCATCGTCTACAGCGACAAGCTCCCGGTCGGCTTCGTCCTCTACGCCCCGCCGAACGCCGTGCCGCGCGCCTCCGCGTTCCCCACCTCGCCGGTCAGCCCGGACGCGGTCGTGCTGACCGGGTTCCACGTGCTGCCGGAGTTCCGCAACGGCGGCCTCGGCCGGATGCTGGTGCAGGCCGTGGCCAAGGACCTCACCAGGCGCGGGGTCAAGGCGATCGAGGCGTTCGGCGACACCCGGCCGGACGAGACCGACACCAGCTGCGTGCTGCCGGCCGATTTCCTGCTCTCCGTGGGATTCAAGACCGTCCGCCCGCACGTCCGCTGGCCCCGGCTGCGGCTCGAGCTGCGCACCGCCCTGTCCTGGAAGGAGGACGTGGAGGCGGCGCTGGCCCAGCTGCTCGGCACGGTGTCGGTGAGCACCGCCGCTCCGGCCCTGCAGCGGTGAGCCCGGTTCGGACCGGGCTATTCGGCCTTGCCCACCAGCTCGTGGGCCAGCACGTCGGCGAAGGTGAACGTGCCGGTCGGCTGGTCTCCCACGCCGAGCAGGTAGAGCCGCTTGACCGCGATCAGGATGCCCTCGGCGACCACGTCCCGGAACGCCGCGTCGGCCAGCCGCTCCCGGTCCCCCGCGTTGGTCAGATAGCCGATCTCCACCCGGACCGCCGGGCACCGGGTCAGCCGCAGGATGTCCCAGGTCTTCGGGTGCGTGCGGCAGTCCTGCAGGCCGGTGCGCACGGCCAGCTCGCGCTGGATGAACCCGGCCAGCGTCTCGCCGAGGGTGGACGTGGTGCCGTGCACGGTGCCGAAGTGGAAGCTCGCCACGCCGGCCGCAAGCGGCGAGGCGTTCGCGTCACAGTGCAGCGACAGGAACAGGTCGGCGCCCTCGTCGTTGGCGAAGTGCGCCCGGTGCGCCTCGTCCGGGTTGGTGTCCCGGCCACGGGAGAGCAGCGCCTCCATGCCGGTGGCCATCATCCGGCCCTCGAGCCGGCGGGCCAGGTCCCAGACCAGTTCGGCCTCGTAGACTCCGGCCACGGCCACGCCCGGATCCGGACCGCCGTGGCCCGGGTCGATCACGATCCGCTTGCCGCGCAGCCGTGGCCCGGCCCGGCGGACCACCTCCTGCTCGCGCAGCAGCACCGGCCGGCCGCCACTGGCCCGGGGCGAGAGCTGGCGCAGCGCCCGCACGGTCTCGGCGCCGCAGATGCCGTCGACGGTGATTCCCCAGTCCCGCTGGAAGCTGCGCAGCGCCAGCTCGGTCTGCGGGCCGAACACCCCGTTCGGGCGGCCGGCGTCGTAACCCAGCTCGAGCAGCCGAACCTGCAGGTGCAGTACGTCGTCCCCGCTGACCGGGGCGGACACCAGGTAGGCCAGCGGGCGGGCACCGAGCTGGTAGGTGGCATCGCGCAGGGCCCGGTAGGTGGTCGGGCCGACCACCCCGTCGGTGATCAGCCCGCGCTGCTGCTGGAAGGCCCGCACGGCCTGCTCGACGGCCTCGTCGTAGCCGTCTCCCGCGCCGTTGCCGTTGGGCTGCGGTAACAGACCGAGTGCCGCGAGAGTCGACCTCACCTCGGCAACGGCTGGTCCCCCATCACCGCGGCGCAGTACGCGCATGCACCCTCGCTCGGCTCATGGCACCGGCTCGGTACCGGCGCGGTTGACGCTCTCTCATTGTGCCTTGCCGGCCGGGCCGGGGCTCGCAGGGTGGCGCCGGCCGGGTCAGCCCAGGTAGTCGGCCAGGTCGTTGAGCAGGGCGGCCTTGGGCTTGGCCCCGACGATCTGCTTCACCGGCTCGCCGCCCTTGAACAGGATCAGCGTCGGAATCGACATGACCTGGTAGTCCCGCGCGGTGGCCGGGTTCTCGTCGATGTCCAGCTTGGCCACGGTGAGGGTCTCCTGGTGCTCGGCCGCGATCTCCTCGAGCACCGGTGCGACCATCCGGCACGGGCCGCACCAGGTCGCCCAGAAGTCGACCAGCACCAGCTTGTCGCTGCCCAGCACGTCGGTGCTGAACGAGCTGTCGGTCACGACGACGGTGTTTGCGGCCATGCTGCATCTCTCCTCGGGTGTGTGGACGGAGGTCGGGAGAAGTTCACTGGGTGGGCTTGGCGTAGCCGCCGCCGACCAGCTCCGGCGCGAGCGCGGCCGCCTCGGTGCCGTGCTCGGCCAGCCAGCGCTCGGCGTCGATGGACGCCGCGCAGCCGGTGCCGGCCGCTGTGACCGCCTGCCGGTAGACATGGTCCACCAGATCGCCTGCGGCGAACACGCCGTCGAGGTTGGTGTAGCTGGCGCCGCCCCGCTCCGGGTAGGTCCGCACGTAGCCGTCCGCGTCGACGTCGACCTGGTCGCGCACCAGCTGGCTGCGCGGGTCGTGGCCGATCGCCACGAACACGCCGGTGACCGGCAGCCGGGACTCCTCGCCGGTGACCGTGTCGCGCAGCGCGATGCCGCTCACCGAGCCGTCGCCGAGCACCTCGGTCACCACCGAGTTGAGCTGCCAGCGGATCTTGGGGTTGGTCTTGGCCCGGTCCAGCATGATCCGGGAGGCGCGGAACTCCTCGCGCCGGTGCACGATCGTCACCGTGCGGGCGAACTTGGTCAGGAAGGTGGCCTCCTCCATCGCCGAGTCGCCGCCGCCGATCACCGCGATGTCCTGGTCGCGGAAGAAGAACCCGTCGCAGGTCGCGCAGGACGACACGCCGTGGCCGAGCAGCTGCTGTTCACCCGGCACGTGCAGGTAGCGGGCGGCGGCACCCATGGCGAGCACGACCGACCGGGCGGCGAACCGCTCGCCGTTCACGGTCACGTACTTCACCGGGCCGGTCAGGTCCATGCTCTCGACGTCCTGGCTGCGCAGGTCGGCGCCGAACCGCTCGGCCTGCGTGCGCATCTGCTCCATCAGGTCGGGGCCCATGATGCCGTCCCGGAAGCCCGGGTAGTTCTCCACCTCGGTGGTGGTCATCAGGGCGCCGCCGTACTGGCTGCCCTCGAACACCAGGGGGTCGAGCTGGGCCCGCGCGGCGTACACCGCCGCCGTGTAGCCGGCCGGTCCGGAACCCACGATGATCAGGTTGCGGATCTCGTTGGTGTCCTGGGACATCAGGCCTCCGTCTGGATCGGTTGCATCGGTGTCAACACGATCGTAGGGGCCGGTTGTTCCGGGGTCGGGGGTGACGGGGGGCACCCCGCCGGTGGTTCAGCGGGTCGGCAGCGGAGTGTCGACCAGCAGGCCCGGGTTGGCCGCGGAACAGGTCGGCTCGACGATGACTACCCGGAACTTCCCCAGTTCACCCGTGCCGAGCATTGCCATTATTGCCGGCTTCGTGCGGTCCAGCATGATCGGGCGGACGCCAAGGGTCTCCGCCTTGGTCGGGTCGATGTTGTTGGCCCGCAGGCATTCATCCAGACCTGACTGGTCCTTCAGCGCGCCGTAATCGCGCTGCGCCCGGATTCCGCCGATGGCGGCGGAGATGTTGTCGGTGTCGACCGGCAGCGGCGGTGTCGCCGCCGGCGCCGACGCGGCCTGGCCGGGCACCGGGCTGCCGCCGGTCGAGCCCGACGGAAAGATGGCGATGGTCACGGCGACGGCGGCCGCGGCCGCGGTGAGCACCGCCGCACCGAGGCCGACCCGCCGGTTACGGCGCCGCCGGGCCTCGGTCAGGTCGATCACGGGCGCGGCGGAGGAATCGGCCGGCCGGGGCGCCCGGGCCCGACCGGCTTCGGTCGCCAGCGCGGCGTCGAGCCGGGCGGCGAAGTGCGCGGGCATCGGCGCGGGCGGCGCACCGGCCAGCTGCCCGAGCTCCACCTTGACCGTGTCCAGCGCCTCGATCACCGCGCGCGCCTCGGGGTCGGCGTTCACCGCCGGCCACAGCCGGGCCGAGGTCTCCGCATCAAGCACGCCGGCGTGCAGGTCGGCAAGGACGTCGACGGACCACGGCGGCCCGTCCGGGCCTCTTGCGTCCGTCATCGTCCCTCCCAGTGCCGCCTGGCCGGGGCTGTTCGCCCTTCTCCAGCGTCACCTGGGACGTTCGCATCTGCATCGGGGTTCCGCAGATGTCCGAGAACTTTGGCCAACTTGGCGCGGCCCCGGGCACACCGGCTCTTCACCGTGCCCTCGGCGATGCCGAGCAGCTGCGCGGTTTCGGCCACCGAGTAGCCCTCGACGTCCACCAGCAGGATCGGCACCCGTTGATCATCGGACAGCTCGGCCAAGGCGCGCTGGACCACCAGCCGGGTCTCCCGCTCGGACATGGCGTCCCGCGGGGTGACCGGCTCGCCCGGCCCGGTCTCCGGCAGCGGCACGGTCGGCCGGGCCTGCCGGCGGCGCACCCGGTCCAGGCAGGCGTTCACCACGATGCGGTGCAGCCAGGTGGTGACCTGCGACTCGGCCCGGAACGAGCCGGCCGCCCGGAAGGCCGAGATGAACGCTTCCTGCAAGGCATCCGAGGCCTCCTCCGGATCCCGCAGCGTCCGCAGGGCCACGGCCCACATCCGGTCCCGGTGCCGGCGAACCAGTTCGGCGAACGCGTGTGGATCCCCCGCGGCATGGGCCGCCATCAGGGCGGCGTCCGAGGCGGCTGCGGCGGTCACGCACTGAGAATAGCGTTCTGGTATCGGCCGGCCCGGCCCAGGCGCGAGCGGCCGGTCACTGCGCCCGGACGAACCCGACCTCGGTGAGCTCGGAGATGTTGCCCTCGCCCAACTTCGTGATCCAAATGATCACGAACTGGGTGGGCTCGGCGTTGTTGAGCGAGATCTCGGTGCGCCCTGCGCCCAGCTCGGCCGTGCCGATCACCTTGGTCTCGGCCAGTTCCGGCTTGTCCGACGGCGCGGTGCGGATCTCCACGGTGGTGCCCGCGCTCGGGGAGTCGATCGTCACGGTGGCGAACTTCAGCGGCTCGGCGAACGCGGCGATCAGCCCGATGCCCGGCTTGAACACCGGGAACTGCTGCTTGTACTTGGAGGTCTTCCACGCCGTCTTCGGGTTTCCGTCGGCGGCGCTGTTGGCCCGCTTGGCGTTGTCCGGATCGCCCTTGACGTTGTAGACGGTGATCGAGGCGGCCTGGATCGGCCCGGCCGGCTGCGGTGGCGCGGCGTTGGGCTGGTTCTCGGCCGGCTGGGTGGCCACCACGGTCGGCCCCGCGGTGCCGGTCGAGTCGTCGTCGAAGAACCCGACCAGCAGCGTGCCGATCCAGATCAGCACGCCGAGCGTGGCCACGCCGAGCGCGCTCACCCCGATGATCAGCTTGCGGGTGCGGGCCTTGTCCGGCGTCGGCGGTCGGGTGGTCCAGACCGTGTTCTGGCCGTCGTCATAGCCACTGCCGTGACCACCGCCGGGTCCCCCGCGGTTGTCCACCACCCGGTCGATCAGCTCGGTGGGCTGATCGGCCTCCGCGACCCGGCCGAGCACCCCCATCAGCGTGGCACTGGTCCGGATACCGCCGACCGAGGTGTCCTCAAGGCTGCGCATCGCGGCCATGGACAGCTCCTCGGGCACCTGCAGGCGCAGCGTCCCGGGCGGCACCGGCATCCCGTTCGGGCCGGCCGGGGCCCGGGGCACGCCGTCCGGCCCGCCGGGCAGCGGCCAGGTTCCGGTGAGCATCAGGTACAGGATCGCGCCGAGGCCCTTGATGTCGTCGCGCTGCGTGGCGTCCGGCGGCGGGCCGGGGAAGGCCAGCCGCAGCCCGTCCGTGGTGAGCCGGATCCGCTGCGGGTGATCGACGCCGAGCACCAGCCCGGAGCGGTGCGCCAGCTCGACCGCCGCGGCCAGTGGCTCGAGCAGCCGGGCCGCGCTGCCCGGGGGCAGCGGGCGGTCGGCGATCAGGTCGACCAGATCGGTGCCCTGCGACCAGTCCGCGACGACGATCCCGAGCAGACCCTCGTCCGGATTGACCCCGCCGCCGACGGTGAGCACGTCGAGCACCCGGGCCATGCCGGGATGACCGAGCCGGGCGGCGTGCGCGGACCGGTCCAGGGTGCGCCTGGCGGCCTGGGCGGCGACGCCGTCGCCCAGCGCGCCGACCAGCATGGTGAGCGCCACGTCGCGGTTCAGCTGACCGTCGCGGGCCCGCCACAGCTGCGCGGAAACCCGGTCGTCCACACCGACCTGGCCGAGCAGCCGGTACCGCCCGGCGCCGACGACCGTGCCCGGGACGAGGAACCCATCGGCCGCCGGCAGATGCGACTGGCTGTCGCCGCCGGGGAACTCGGTTCGCCTCGTGGTCACCCGCACTCTCCGTGGCTCGCTTTGCCCACGAGCCTACGTGAACCGGGCGCCGCTCGTCGGGCTCCGAAAAACAATCGGAAATCAGCCGCGCCGCAACCGGCCGGTGATCCGCCCGACCACCGCGCCGGTCTCCCGCACCCGCAGCAGGGTCATCAGGCCGAACGTGATCGCGCCGCCGATCAGCGTGCCGAGGATCAGCGACAACCAGGCCGCGGCGACCGAGTCCGGACCGAGGCCGGCGCGCAACAGCAGCGCGATCCCCAGCGCCGCGCCGGCCCCCCAGGTCGCCGCCACCAGGGTCTTGACCAGCGTGCGCAGCACCTCGCCGGTGCGCAGCCGGCCCAGCCGGGAGCGGAGCCAGATCTCCCCGATCAGCACGCCGACCAGGAACGTGAACGAGTTGACGAAGCTCAGCCCGTACACCACCGAGCGCGGATCGAGCAGTTCCGCGCACAGGTAGGACAGCGGAACCTTGACCGCCGTCATGATCAGCATGATCAGGGTCGGGGTGCGCGCGTCCTTCATCGCGTAGAACACCCGCAGCTGCAGCATCACGATCGCGTAGGGCAGCACCCCGAACGCCGACGCGGTGATCGACAGGCCGAGCCGGGTGGCGTCCGTGTCGGAGTTGCCGATCGAGTACAGCGCGATGCCGATCTGCGGACCCAGCACGGTCATCAGCGCGCACAGCGGGCCGAGCAGCACGATCGACAGCCGGCTGCCCAGCGCGAGATCGTCGATCACCGCCGGGAAGTTGCCGTCCGCCGCCGCCGAGCTCATCCGCGGCATGATCACGGTGAGCAGCGAGACCCCGATCACGCCGTACGGGAACTGCAGCAGCAGCCAGGTGCTGGCGTAGATCGCCGCGCCGCCCTCCTCGCCGGAGGTGGCCGCGTTGGTGATCGCGGCCAGGCCGACCTGGCCGAGCAGCGTGTAGCCGACCACCCAGGCGGCCAGCCCGCCGAACTCGGCCAGCCGCCGGTCCCAGCCCCAGCGGGCCCGGAAGGTGAACCCGGTGCGGCGCAGCGCCGGAACGAGCACCAGCAGTTGCGAGGCGAGCCCGAGCGGCAGGCCGAGACCGAGCACCAGCAGTTTGGCCTCGCCCATCCGGACCGGATCCAGCGTGATCGTTCCCGGGAGCACCGCGTACAGCCCGATCACCACGAACATGACCACGTTGTTCAGCACCGGGGCCCAGCCGGTGGCGGTGAACCGCTGGCGTGCGTTGAGGATCGCCATCAGCATCGCGCTCAGCCCGAGGAACACGATCGCCGGCAGCATCAGGTAGGTGAACCCGGTGGTCAGCGCCGTGTTGGCGGCCTCGGCGGTGTAGGCGGCGGTGAGCAGCGGCGCGCAGGCGACCGCGATCACCGTGCCGGTCGCGAGCACGGCCAGCCCGACCGTGAGCAGGCGCTGGGTGTAGGCCTCGCCGCCGTCCGGGTCGTCCTTCTGGGCCCGGACCAGCAGCGGCACCACGACGCTGCTCAGCACGCCGCCGAGCAGCAGCTCGTTGATGATCGTCGGGAAGTTCGACGCGATGGTGAACGAGTCGTTGACCACGCCGAAGCCGACCACCCAGGCCAGCACGACCTTCCAGCCGAACCCGGTGATCCGGCTGACCAGCGTGGCGATCGCCAGCGAGCCGGTCGCCCGGGCGAGCGAGGGCGCCGGCCGGGTCCCGGATCCGCTGGGGGTCACGGAGCTAGCTTGTCCGACTCCTGGCACTGTGGCCCGCGCCTCGCTCAGCCCGCACCGCCCGCGGCCGGGAGGTCCTCGCCGGCACCGGTCCTTCTGGACGCCCGGACCCGGCGGAACGTGCGCAGGCCCACCAGCAGGAACAGGGCGGCGGCCGCGGTGATGGTGATGATCAGGGTGATCTTGCCGTACGCGGTGGAGGTGAGCTCGAGCCGGGCGGTGGACCCGAGCGGGGTGCCGCCCGGGGTGGACAGCGACACGTCCACGGTGAACCGGCCGGACCGGATCACCTCGGCCGGCAGATAGCGGTTCACCGCGCCGTGCGCCGGGATCAACACGTCGGTCAGCGGCTCCGGGCGCACGCCGGGGGTGTCGCCCAGCTTGATCCGGACGGTGATGGCCACCGGCATGGTGTTGGACAGCAGCACCGGGATCGGGCTGTTGCCCGACGCCAGGGTCAGCGGCCGGCCCGGGTTGTTCACGGTGACCTGCCGGCTCAGCGCGCCGAGCTGGGCGGCCACCTCCGCGGTGGCCCGCTCGGCCGCCCCCGGCCGGCCCCGCCACGCGGTGGACGCCGCCCGGAGCAGCCCGTAGTGCAGCGGGGCGATCAGCACCTGCGGGTCGACCTGGGCGGTGTCGTCGATGCTCATCGCGTCGCGCAGGTCCCGCTGGGCGGCGTTGATCCGGACCACCTCGGCGGTCGCCGTCGAGGCGATCTCGGCGGCCCGTTCGTCGGAGCCGTAGCTGATGCCGGCGGCGTTGCCCTTCGGCTCGGCGGCCACCGCCTGCGCCAGCGGCACCGGCTGGGCGAACCCGGCGGTGAACACGTCCCGCAGGGTGGCCAGGAATACCTGCAGCTCGTCGGATGGCGCGGCCCACCGGCGCGGCGGCGCTATCAGCATCGGCCGGCCGGGCTCGGTCAACGCGGTCCGCAACGCGACCGCGGCCACCGCGCCCTGCACCGAGAGCGGCCGGCGCTGGTCGGCCGGGTCGCCGCTGTCCCCGCCGAGCAGCTCGGAGACCGTCGGGTCGATCGGCAGCGCGCGCACCGCCGCCGACTCGCCGACCGCGTAGGGCTGCGCGCCCTGCCGGCCGCGCAGGTTCGCCGGGTCGGTCAGCACGGTGGTCGGGCCGACGCCGGTGATGTCGGCCAGGGTGCGCTCGTCCAGCGTGCCGCCGGCCGGCCAGAGCACGCCGGGCAGCGGCGCGGCCGGCTTGAGCGCCTCGGAAACGACGGATGCACTGGACAGGGCGAGCTTCTCCAGGTCGGCGGCGCCCGCCCGGGACAGCGCCACCAGGTCGGCGTCGGCGTACGGCACGGCGATCACACAGTGCTCGCGGGCGAGCGCGCGCAGCGAGGCCAGCCAGGCGGCCGCGGCCGGGGCGCCGGTGCCGGCCGCCACCCGGCCGTCGCCGGTGCGCACCTGGTAGCCGACCGCCATCAGCTGCACGGTCTCCAGCAGGTCGGGGTCGACGGCGAGGCAGGTCGCCGAGAGCAGTTGCGGGCCGGCGCCTGCGATCGCGGTCAGCAGGCCGTGCAGCCGGCCGCCGGGCGCGAGCGAGCCGGCCAGGTCGTCGTCGGTCAGCACCGGACGGCCGTCCGGACCCTGCACCACCCGGGGGTTGTCGTCGATGAGCGGCCAGAGCAGGGTGACGCCGGTCGGTGTGCCGGCGGTGGCCGTGGCGCCGGTGCCCGGCACGGACAGCGCCGGCAGCAGCACCGACTCGGCGGCCAGCCGGGCCCGGCCGCTGTACTCCGGCTGGCCGTTGACGTTGACCAGCAGCGGGTACACGCCGGGTTCGTCGATCCGCAGCGAGCTGTCCGCGCCGCGCACCGGCACGGTGACCGCGACCTCGGCACTCGCACCGGGTTCGAGCCGGTCGGCGACCGGAATGAACGTCGACTGGGCGGCCACCGGGTCGTCCTTGCGGTTGTGGGCCTCGCGCAGGTCCGTGTCGGTGGTCAGCACCTCGCCGCGCTGCAGCCGCACCTGGACCCGGTCGATCCGGCGGTCGCCGGTGTTGGTGACCCGGCCGGTGACCGTGACCACCGGTGTGTCCGCGGTGATCACCCGGGGCACCAGCGACGCCACGTCCAGCCGCATCCGGCTGGGCGACTCGGGCACCGTGGGCGTCGGCTGAGCGGCGGCGCCGAACGGGGCGGCCAGGGCCAGCAGCACCGCCGCCAGCAACATGACCACGGTCACCCGTGTGACTCTGTTCATAGTCGCGGTCACGCCGGCTCCTCCCGCCCGGCAAGCAGCTCCCGCGCCTTGCGGACCAGGCGGCGCTCGTCGGCGTAGGCGAGCCGGTCGTCCAGCTCCTCGAGGGCAACCCAGGCGACCTCGGTGACCTCGACGTCCGCGTCGGACAGCTCGCCCGCGGTGGCCTGCAGCAGGAAGTGGTGCACGGTCTTGTGGATCCGCCGGTTGTCCGCGACGAACCAGTAGTCGATGGTGCCGAGCGGGCGCAGCACCCGGCTGGAGATGCCGGTCTCCTCGGCCACCTCGCGCACCGCGGTCTCCTCCGGTGTCTCGCCGTCCTCGATGTGCCCCTTCGGCAGCGACCAGAGCAGCCGGCCGCGCCGGTCCAGCCGGCCGATGAGGGCGACATTCGCCTGGTCAGCGTCCAACACCACGCCTCCGGCCGAGGTCTCGTCCACGGCGGCCACCCGCCGGCCGCGCCGCCGGCCGCGGCGCCCGGAGCGGGCACCGCGAGGGCGGCCGGACGAGGTGGGCATGTCCGCGATCGTAGTTGTCACCACACGCACGGGAACGCTCGCCGGAGCCGGGCACGCAAACCGGACGACAGGCCGGATACGCTCGATTGTCATGTCGAGTTCCCCGTCCCGCCCGACCACCACCGTGGAAGAGCTGTTGCAGATCTCGCCCGTCGCCGAGGAGTTGGCCGCGCGGTTCACCGATGCCGGGCATCGGCTCTACCTGGTCGGCGGCAGCGTGCGGGACGCGCTGCTCGGCCGGTTGGGCGCGGACCTGGACTTCACCACCGACGCCCGGCCCGGCGACATCCTGAAGATCCTGTCCGGGTGGACCGACGCGGTCTGGGACATCGGCATCGCGTTCGGCACGGTCGGCGCCAGCAAGCGCGGGGTCACGTGCGAGATCACCACCTTCCGGGCGGACAGCTACGACCGAGTGACGCGCAACCCGGAGGTTCGGTTCGGTGACTCGATCGTTGACGACCTGGTGCGCAGGGACTTCACGGTCAACGCGATGGCCATCGACTTGTCGACAAGACAATTTATCGACCCGTACGGCGGGGCCAGCGCACTGGCCGAGCGCCGGCTGGACACCCCGGCCACCCCGGAGGAGTCCTTTGCCGACGACCCGCTCCGGCTGATGCGGGCGGCCCGGTTCGTCAGCCAGCTCGGCTTCCAGCCCGCGCCCCGGGTGCTGGCCGCGATGACCGCGATGAGCGAGCAGATCACCCGGGTGACCGTCGAGCGGATCCAGGTCGAGCTGTCCAAGCTGCTGCTCGGCAGCCACGCGCGGGCCGGGGTCGAGCTGCTGGTGGACAGCGGGCTGGCCGACCACGTGCTGCCCGAGGTGCCGGCCATGCGGTTGGAGATCGACGAGCATCACCAGCACAAGGACGTCTACCAGCACTCGCTGGTCGTCCTCGACCAGGCGATCGACCTCGAGGAGCCGGACAGTGAGCCGGACCTGGTGCTGCGCCTGGCCGCGCTGCTGCACGACATCGGTAAGCCGGACACCCGCCGGCACATCCCGGACGGCGGGGTGAGCTTCCACCATCACGAGGTGGTCGGCGCCAAGCTGACCCGCAAGCGGCTGCGGGCCCTGCGCTACGCCAAGGACGTCGTCGACGACGTGGCCAAGCTGGTCTACCTGCACCTGCGGTTCCACGGCTACGGCCGGGGCGAGTGGACCGATTCGGCGGTTCGCCGCTACGTCACCGACGCCGGTGAGCTGCTGCCCCGGCTGCACAAGCTGGTCCGGGCCGACTGCACCACCCGCAACCGGCGCAAGGCCGCGACCCTGCAGCGGACCTACGACGAGCTCGAGGAGCGGATCGCCCGGATCGCCGCCGAGGAGGACCTGGCCCGGGTGCGCCCGGACCTGGACGGCAACGAGATCATGCGGCTGCTCGGCATCCCGCCGGGGCCGCTGGTCGGCCAGGCCTGGACTCATCTCAAGGAACTGCGGCTGGACCGCGGGCCGCTCGAGCACGACGAGGCGGTCGCCGAGCTGCTGCGCTGGGCCGCCGAGCGGGGCATCACTGCGCCGGGTGCCGACGGCTGACCAGCTGGAAGCCGGCCAGGCCGGCCAGGTAGAGACCGGCCGCCACCACGATCAGGGTGGCCGACCGGCCGTTCATCGGCACCACGGCCGCGGCCAGCGCCACGCCCGCCACCTGGGTGATGTTGAACAGCGTGTCGTACAGCGCGAACACCCGGCCCCGGGTCTCGTCGCCGATGTCGCGCTGCACGGCGGCGTCCACGCACAGCTTGACCACCTGGCCGGCGTAGAGGATCACGAAGGTGGCCAGCAGCACCGAGGGCAGCGTCATCAGCAGGCCGAGGCCGAGCTGGGCGACCGCGGCCAGCATCAGCGCCGCGGAGATGGACCGGCGCCGGCCGATCCGCCCGACCAGCCGGGCCGTGGTCAGTCCGGCCACCAGGATGCCGAGCCCGCCGGCGGCGAAGATCTCGGCCAGGCCCGGCAGACCGGCCTTCAACGGACCCATGTCGGTGAAGCTGTACCGCATCAGCAGCACGGTGAGCAGAAACGAGATGCCGACCGCGGCCCGGTGCGCGAACAGCGCGATGAAGCCGGCGGCCACGGTCGGGGCACGCAGGGCCGCCCGGCCGCCGTCGAACAGCCCGCGGACCACCGCCCACAGCGCCAGCGCCGGCTCGTCCACCTTGTCCGGGCCCAGCTCGCCGCGGGCGAACCGGATCGCGAAGGCGGCCGCGGCCACCGAGCCGGCCGCGGCCACCGCCGTGGTCAGGCCGGACCCGACGTTGCCGGCTCCCCACAGCGCGCGCAGCCCGACCGCGCAGATCCCGCCGAACACGGCGATCAGCGCGCCGAGCGTGGTGGCCAGCGCGTTGCCCTCGACCAGGTTGCGCACCGGGACCACGTGCGGCAGCGCGGCGGACAGCCCGGACAGCACGAACCGGCTGATCCCGATCACCAGCAGCGCGAGCAGCAACAGCACCGAGCCGCTGACCCCGGTGGCCACGCACAGCGCACAGACCAGGATCAGCGCGCCGCGCAGCAGGTTCGCCGCGACCAGCACCCGGCGCCGGTCCCAGCGGTCCAGCAGCGCGCCGGCGAACGGCCCGACCAGCGAGTACGGCAGCAGCAGCACGGTGAACCCGGCCGCGATGGCCAGCGGCGACGCGCCCCGCTCCGGGTTGAACACGACCGCACCGGCCAGGCCGGCCTGGAACAGGCCGTCGCCCCACTGGGCGGCGAACCGGCTGAGCAGCAGCCGGCGGAACCCGGCGATCGCAAGCAGCCGGCGCGGGCCGATCCGGTCGTGGCGGTGACCACCACGGGACGGCACGGGGGCCGGCGCCGCCGGGGATGACGGCGCGTCCGCCGGTGTACTCACGATGGATCAGCCTACGACTCGGTGGGTGGCGTGGGGGATGACGGAAAAGGCCCGGGCGGCCCCGGTTGTCGGGGCCGCCCGGCAGCCGGCGTCCGGTCGCCTCTCGGCGAAAATGCGCGACGTGGCTCCAGCCGAACGGTATTCCACGCCGGCGGTTCTGGTTGGGCCCGGGGGACTCGATGACGCCGGCACCAGCACAACGAGTCGGGCCCTCGGGTTGTTCCCCGGCCGGTCCGGGATGGGATCATGTCGGCGTGCACCCCGACGCGGACGTGGAGCCGGGCACGCTGCTCGTCGCGGCGCCCAGCCTGCAGGATTCCAACTTCCGCCGGACGGTGGTGTTCATCATCGACCACCGGGGGGAGGGCACCCTCGGCGTCGTGCTCAACCGGCCGAGTGACGTGCCGGTGGACGACGTGCTGCCGACCTGGGGTCCGCACGTGAGCCAGCCCGGGGCGGTGTTCGTCGGCGGGCCGGTGGAACAGAAGACCGCACTGTGTCTGGCCGCGATGCGCACCGGCGAGGACATGTCCGGGGTCACCGGGCTGATCGGCGTGCGCGGCCCGGTCGCCCTGGTCGACCTGGACACCGATCCGGTCCCGCTGGTGCCCAAGGTGCGCGGGCTGCGGGTGTTCGCCGGGTACGCCGGCTGGGACGTCGGCCAGCTCGCCGGCGAGATCGAGCGCGGCGACTGGATCGTGGTGCCGGCGCTGCCCGGCGACGTGCTCGCCTCGCCGGAGCACGACCTGTGGGGCCGGGTGCTGCGCCGGCAGGGGATGCCGCTCGCGCTGCTCTCCACCCACCCCGGCGACGTAAGAATGAACTAGCGTGGGCCAATTTCTCGGATCACCGGGGTGAGTCCTGGCCCAACCAACGCAACCTCAGGGGCACCGTGACGGCGCCCAGCCACAATCAACCGCTGATCCGCACCCCTCGCCGGGACGTGACGACAGCAGTGAAATTCCGGAGAGGCGGACCGGGTCCAGTCCATGGACTGGCCGGCTCCGAAGTTCCCATGAGTGATAGGGGACCTCGGTGGCCAGACAGCAACGGCCGGTGCCGGACGGAGCGCTCGGCGAGTTCGCCCGCGGTTTGCGCAGGCTGCGCCGCCGGGCCGGCAACCCGAGCCTGCGGTCGCTTGCCGCAGAGACCGGCTACCCGGTGCCGGACCTGGCGGAGCTCACGGCCGGCGAGACCATCCCTCCACTCACGGTCACCCTGGCCTACGTCACGGCGTGCGGCGGCGACGTGGAAGCCTGGGCGAACCGCTGGGCCGCGCTCAGCACGCCGGGCGTGGCGCCTCCCGAACGGCCGGCCGGGTCCTCCGTCGTCCCCCGACAACGGCGGCGGACCCGGCTGGCGCTCAGTCTCGGTGGCCTGGCGGCCGTCCCGCTGGTCGTCGCCGCGGTCCTGATGGTCGGCTCGTCCCAGTCGCCGCCGCTGGGTGTCGCCGCGACGCCGACGTTCCCGGCCGCGGCGACGACAGCCTCCCCCGCCGTCAGCATCGACCTGGATCCGCCCCGGATGTTCCGCGCCGTTGCCGGGCCGGCCTGCCCGATGGACGACTCCCGGCGGACCACCGTCTCCGGTGCGTCCGGCAACCGCGGCTGGCGGGCGGAGCACGGCGGCAGTTGGACCGGCGACGGCTGCGCCGACACCTTCCTCTTCGCGGTGCTGAAGTTCGACCCCCGCCGGGCGGACAACCCGGAGAACTACGTCCAGTGGCTGTTCCGGCTCGAGGAGGCCACCGCACAGAGCTGTCAGATCGAGGTCTACGTGCCGGCCTCGGCCCGGGCGCACGCGGTGGTCCGGTACGACCTGGCCGACCGGTTCGAGAACTTCGACGTGCCGATCGGGGAGTTCACCGTGGACCAGGCGGCCAACCGGGGCCGCTGGGTCACCGGGACCACGGTGCTGGTGGAGACCGGCGCGGTGCTGGTCCAGCTCGGCGGCGACGGCGAGGGCCTGCCGCCCGGACCGAACCCGATCGCGGCCGGCCCGGTCCGGATCAACTGCGTGACGACGACGTGAGCACGCAGTTCCCGCAGGCGCAGCCGGAGCATCCGGCCGGGCGGGCCGGCTCGGGTTCCGGCACGGCCAGCGCGGCCCGGTGGCCGAGCACGCCGGCGCCCGTCGCGATGCCGATCATTCCGGCCAGCCCGAGCAGCACGCAGGCGAGCACGGCGGCGGTGCCCGGTACCAGCAGCGCCGCCACCCCGGCCAGCACCCCGACCAGCCCGGCGACCACGGTCGGCGGCCCGGCCACCCGGTTGGCCAGCCGGAACGCCGCGTCGCTGCGCATCGACGCGGCCGTGCGCACCCCGACGAACCGGTTGCGCGACAACCGCTGCCGGCTGCCCAGCAGGCCTACGACGGCGACGGCGAGCCCGGTCGAGACGGGCAGGATGGCGAGCACGGACACGCCCGCGATGGTATGCGGGTTGCGGGCGGGGGCTATCCTCAGGTACATGAGCACGGCACGCCTGCTCCTTATCCAGCCGCGCTGACCCGGTCGGTGGTCCGCGCGGCAACCCCTCATGCTCGTCTGAGCGGAGGGGTTTTGTTCTGTTCAGGAGCGGCAAACGGAAGGAACGGCCATGACTGACGCTGCCGAGGCGGTACCGGCACACCGGTACACCGCCACGCTGGCCGGCGCGATCGAGCGCCGCTGGCAGTCGTACTGGGAGGAGCACGGCAGCTTCAACGCACCCAACCCGACCGGGCCACTGGCCGGCAGCGTGCCCGAGGACAAGCTGTTCGTGCAGGACATGTTCCCGTACCCGTCCGGCGCCGGGCTGCACGTCGGCCACCCGCTGGGGTTCATCGGCACCGACGTGTTCGCCCGCTACCACCGCATGGCCGGCCGCAACGTGCTGCACACCATGGGTTTCGACGCGTTCGGGCTGCCCGCCGAGCAGTTCGCGGTGCAGACCGGGCAGCACCCGCGCAAGACCACCGAGGACAACATCCAGACCTACCTGCGGCAGATCCGCCGGCTGGGGCTGGGCCACGACGAGCGGCGCCGGTTCGCCACCATCGACCCGGACTACTACCGCTGGACCCAGTGGATCTTCCTGCAGATCTTCAACTCCTGGTACGACGAGCGGGCCGGCCGAGCCCGGCCGATCGCCGAGCTGGAGGCGGAGTACGCGGCCGGCACCCGGTCCACTCCGGACGGCCGCGGCTGGGCCGAGCTGACCGGTGCCGAGCGCAGGGAGATCGTCAACGACCACCGGCTGGCCTACCTGTCCGACGCGCCGGTGAACTGGGTGCCCGGCCTGGGCACGGTGGTGTCCAACGAGGAGGTCACCGCCGAGGGGCGCAGCGAGCGGGGCAACTTCCCGGTGTTCCGCAAGAACCTGCGCCAGTGGATGATGCGGATTACCGCCTACGCCGACCGGCTGATCGACGACCTGGACCGGCTGGACTGGCCGGAGAAGATCAAGGCCATGCAGCGCAACTGGATCGGGCGCTCGCACGGCGCCCGGATCCGGTTTCCGGTGGATGCGGTCGCAAGCCACGATCGCGATGCCGCCGGGGCGGCGGCGATCGAGGTGTTCACCACCCGGCCGGACACCGTGTTCGGTGCCACCTACATGGTGCTGGCGCCGGAGCACCCGCTGGTGGACGTGATCACCGCGGCCGCCTGGCCGTCCGATGTGGACGAACGGTGGACCGGCGGTGCGGCCCACCCGGCCGAGGCGGTGGCCGCCTACCGGCGGGCCGCGTCGCTGAAGTCCGAGCTGGATCGGCAGGAGAACCGGGACAAGACCGGGGTGTTCCTGGGCACGTACGCGATCAACCCGGCCAACGACGCCCGGATCCCGGTGTTCGTCGCCGACTACGTGCTGATGGGCTACGGCACCGGCGCGATCATGGCGGTGCCCGGGCAGGACCAGCGGGACTGGGACTTCGCCGAGAAGTTCGGGCTGCCGATCGTGCGCACCGTGCAACCGCCGGCCGACTTCACCGGCGAGGCCTACCTGGGTGCCGGCCCGGCGGTCAACTCCGGGTTCCTGGACGGGCTGGACGTCGACGAGGCCAAGAAGACGATCATCGCGTGGTTGGAGGAGCACGGGCACGGCCAGGGCATGATCCAGTACAAGCTGCGGGACTGGCTGTTCTCCCGGCAGCGGTACTGGGGCGAGCCGTTCCCGATCGTCTACGACGAGACCGGTGCGCCGATCGCGCTGCCCGAGCACCTGCTGCCGGTCGAGCTGCCCGAGGTGGACGACTACGCGCCGGTGACCTACGAACCGCAGGACGCCGACACCGAGCCGACCCCGCCGCTGTCCAAGGCGACCGGCTGGGTCACCGTCGAGCTGGACCTGGGCGATGGCCCGCGCAGCTACCGGCGGGACACCAACACCATGCCCAACTGGGCCGGATCCTGCTGGTACCACGTGCGCTACGTGGACCCGTCGGACCAGGAGCGGATGGTCGAGCCGGAGAACGAGCGGTACTGGCTGGGTCCCCGGCCGCGGATCCACGGGGCGAACGACCCGGGCGGCGTCGACCTGTACATCGGCGGCGTCGAGCACGCCGTGCTGCACCTGCTGTACTCCCGGTTCTGGCAGAAGGTGCTGTACGACCTGGGTCACCTGAGCGCCGACGAGCCGTACCGCCGGCTGTTCAACCAGGGCTACATCCAGGGTTACGCCTACACCGACGCCCGCGGCGTCTACGTACCCGCCGAAGAAGTGTCCGAAGTGGACGGAAAGTTCCTGTGGAACGGACAGGAAGTCCGCCAGGAGTACGGAAAGATGGGCAAGAGCCTGAAGAACGTGGTCACCCCGGACGAGATGTGCGAGCGGTACGGGGCGGACACCTTCCGGCTGTACGAGATGTCCATGGGCCCGCTGGAGGTGTCCCGGCCGTGGGCCACCAAGGACGTGGTCGGCGCGCACCGGTTCCTGCAGCGGCTGTGGCGCAACGTGGTCGACGAGGAGACCGGCGCGCCGCGGGTGACCGACGCCGAGCTGGACGAGGAGACCCTGCGCGCCCTGCACAAGACCATCGCCGGCGTGCGCGAGGACTTCGCCGGGATGCGGTACAACACGGCGGGCGCCAAGCTGATCGAGCTGAACAACCACGTCACCAAGCACTTCGCCGCCGGCGCCCCGCGCGCCGTCGTCGAACCCATGGTGCTGATGCTGGCCCCGCTGTGCCCGCACATCGCCGAGGAGATGTGGTCCCGCCTGGGCCACACCGAGTCGCTGGTGCACGGCCCGTTCCCGGTGGCCGACGAGCGCTACCTGGTCGAGGACACGGTGGAATACCCGATTCAGGTCAACGGCAAGGTCCGCTCCCGCGTCGTGGTCCCCGCCGCCGCCAGCACCGACGAGGTCACCGCCGCCGCGCTGGCCGAGGAGAAGATCGCCGCCTTGATCAACGGCGGCCAACCCCGCCGCGTGATCGTCGTCCCCGGCCGTCTGGTCAATGTGGTCCTGTAGCGGAACCCGATCCGGCCCGGCGGTGTAGAGAGAGGGACACGGACGGGCTGAGGAGAGCGGGTCACGGACGACCACGAGGCGGTGAGTCGGGCGCGCGGGGGCGACCTGGATGCCTACGGGGCACTGGTCGCGCGGTACAGCGCGCTCGCGCACCGGACTGCCTACCTGTTGGGGGCGGGGTCGAACGCCGAGGACGTGGTGCAGGAGGCGTTCGTGAAGGGCTTCCGGGCACTGCGCGGGTTCCGGCCGGACGGGGAGTTCCGGCCGTGGTTGCTGCGGATCGTGGCGAACGAGACCAGCAACCTGCACCGCTCGGCGCGGCGGCGCGCGGCGATGGAGCTGCGGGTGGCCGGGCTGGCGGCGCCGGCCGGCGAGCGGGACCCGGAGGCGGAGGCGATCTCCGGGGCGTCCCGGACCGCGTTGCTCGACGCGGTCCGGGCGCTGCCGGAACGGGACGCGATGGTGGTGACCTGCCGCTACTTCCTCGACCTGTCCGAGGCCGAGACGGCACAGGTGCTCGACTGGCCGGTCGGCACCGTCAAGTCCCGGCTGTCCCGCGCGCTGGCCAGGCTGCGGCCCGCCCTGACCGGCGGGGTCGGCGGCGTCGGCGAGGAGGCGGCCCATGGCTGAGCCCGACATCGGCCTCGCGCTGCGCGACCTCGGCGCCCACCTGGACGTGCCGGAGCCACCGGACGTCACCGCCGCGGTGCGCGCCCGACTCGAGCAACCGGTCCGGCGGACCTGGTCGACGCCGCGGCGCATCGCCGCCGCCGTGCTGCTGGTGTTGCTCGCCCTCGGCGTCCTGATCACCGTCTCGCCGCCGGTCCGCGCCGCCGTGCTGAACCTGCTGCGGTTCGCCGGAATCGAGTTCAGCACCGACTCCGCGCCGGCGCCGAGCCCGCTGCCGAGCACCGCCGCGCTGCCCGGCGAGCGCGCCGCCGACCTGGACACCGCGCGCCGGGAGTCCCGGTTCACCGTGTCGGTACCGGAGGCGCTCGGCCCGCCGGAGCGGGTGGTGCTGGCCGACGGGTCGCCGCCGCGGATCGTGTCGCTGATCTACCGGGACGGCGCGGTCCGGCTGGACCAGTTCGACGGCACCGTGGACTTCGCGCTGTACAAGAAGCTGATCGGCGGCGGCCAGGTGGACTGGACCGACGTCGACGGCGACGCGGCGGTCTGGGTGGCCGGGCCGCACGAGCTGGTCTACGTCGACCGGTCGGGCCAGTATCGCCAGGAATCGGCCCGGCTGTCCGGCACCACGCTGATCTGGCAGCGCGACGGTGTGACCATGCGGCTGGAGGGCGACTTCACCAAGGCGGAGGCGCTGGCCATCGCGGAGTCGGTCAGGTGAGCCCGACCTGCTGCATGATGTCGGTCAGCAGCGCCTCGAACAGCGGTTCCGGCTTGGCCACGGCGAACGGGAACCGGCCGAACACCTCAAGCGCGATCTGGCCGTAGAGCCGCACCCAGAACTTCAGGATCGCGTAGGCGGTGCCGACGCCAAGCGCGTCGGCCGGAACTCCGAATCCGGCCTCGGCGATCGTGGCCATCAGGTTGGCCCGGAACGTCTCCAGGTCGGCGCGCAGCTCCGCGGGCACCGAGTCGTCCGGCGGCGCGGCCAGCGTGGTCGTGGTGAGCACCTTGGCCGCCACCGCGAGGAAGACCTGGCCGAACGGGTCGGCGGCCGGCACCACGATCTGGGTGGACGCCTCCCCGGCGGACGGCTCGGCCGGCGAGGCGAACACCAGGCTGAACTCCTGCGGGTGTGCGATGGCCCAACGGCGAAACCCTCGGCAGATCGCGAACACCTGGCCGAGCACGTCGCTCTCCGGCAGCTCGGCGAGATCGTCGTTCAGCTCGGCGGCGAGATCGGTGCAGATGTCGGTCCTGATGTGCTCGATCAGGTCCTCGCGCGAGGTGTAGTAGCGGTACAGCGCCGGTGCGGTGATGCCCACCTTCCGCGCGATCGCCCGCAGGGTCACCGCCTCGGATCCCTGCTCCACGAGGAGGACGCGGGCCTGGTGGCGGATCTCCCGGTCGGTCTCCGCCTTGTCCCGTTCCCGGCGTGTGGCCGCCGTCATCACTCACCCCATTGCCCTACGTCAACAGTGCGAACACTACGGCACCGCACCGACCGTGGAACGTCGATCGTACGGCCGGTGTACACCGGTTATGCGATCGGTAACTGTGCGGCGCTACGGCCGCGGCGCCCGCTGGCTGCACGCGCTGGTGTACACCGGGGTGCTCACCGAGCTGGTGACCGGCGCCTGGTTCGTCCTGATCGGCTACGAGGCGGGGTTCGTCGTGGGGCTCACCGACGTGCACGAGTACGCCGGGTTCGCGCTGACCGCGGTGGTACTGGGCGGGATCGTGGTCGGCATCCGCGGCGCGCGCACGTTCCTCGCCGAGTCGGTCCGGTTCCGCCGGTCCGACCTGCGCTGGTTCCGGCACTGGCCGGCGGGGCTGCGCACCGGGCGGTTCGCCTACCACGACGGGCATTTCGACCCCGGACAGCGGCTGGCCAACCTGGTCATGGTGGTGCTGCTGGCGATCCTGCTGGCCAGCGGCGTCGGCGCCATGTACCTGCCCGGCCCGTTCGGCATCGCGGTGTTCCAGGCGCACCGGTTCGCGGCGTACGCGATCACCCCGGTGCTGCTCGGCCACATCGTGATCGCCGCCGGGATCCTGCCCGGCTACCGGGGCGTGTGGCGGTCGATGCACCTGGGCGGACGGTTGCCGGAGGAGGTCGCCGAGCGGATCTGGCCGGGCTGGCTCGCGGGGTACCGCGCCGCCGGCACCGACCGCTCGGGGGGCTACGCGATCGGCGCCGGCAGCGCGGAGCCCGGCACGGGCCGGGCCCCGACGCCGGGTTTGCGAACCTGGCGTGGGCTCTGGCGCGCAAGGTCGGGCAGCGCGCGGAAGAGTTGACGAACATTGTGGCATTCGAGATCCCTCGTGCCCGGTATTCGTTCACAGTTGCATACGGTTACTTGCCGGTTGGATTCTTCTCGGGTGGACGTGCTGGTGATCGGTTCGGCGAACGCCGACCTCGTGATGACCGTCGAGCGCCGGCCGGCTGCGGGCGAAACCGTGCTCGGGTCGGACACCGTGACGCTGCCCGGCGGTAAGGGCGCGAACACGGCGGTCGCGGCGGCCCGACTCGGCGGCCGGGTCGCGTTCCTCGGCGCGGTCGGCCCGGACGCGCACGGCGACCTGCTGCTGGAGTCCCTGCGCGCCGCCGGGGTGGACGTCACCGCGGTGCGCCGCACGGACCGGCCCACCGGCATCGCCTGCATCACGGTCACTCCGGACGGCGAGAACGCCATCGTGGTCTCGCCCGGCGCCAACCACGCGCTGCGCACCGCCGACGTGGACCGGGTGGACCTGGCCGGAACCCGGATCCTGGTGGCCTCGCTCGAGGTGCCGGTGCCGGTGGTGGAGCACGCGATCGCGGTGGCCGCCGCGCACGGGGTGCGGGCGATGCTCAACCTCTCGCCGGTGGCCCGGCTCGCCCCGGCCACGCTGGCCGCGCTGGACCCGTTGGTGGTCAACGAGCACGAGGCGGCCGCCCTGCTCGGCTCGGTTGGCGCCAACGCAACCGAAGTCCGGCGGCTGCTCGACCTCGGTCCGGTCTCGGCCGTGGTCACCCTCGGCGCGCGCGGCGCGGTGGTCGTATCGCCGGCCGGGCAGCGGGAGATTCCGGCGCCGCGGGTCGATCCGGTGGACACCACCGGCGCAGGCGACGCGTTCACCGGCGCGCTGGCGGTCGCCCTCGCCGGTGGCGCCGAGTTGGCCGACGCGGCCGAACTGGCCGTCCGGGTGGCCGCCTTCTCGGTGACCAGGGCGGGCGCCCAGCCGTCCTACCCGTCGGCCGCCGAGCTGAGCTGATCGCGGACCGCGATGAACGCGTCCACGGCCCGGTTCACCTCGTCGGTCGAGTGCGCGGCGGACAGCTGCACCCGGATCCGGGCCTTGCCGTGCGGCACCACCGGATACGAGAAGCCGATCACGTAGATGCCGCGCTCCAGCAGCAGGTCGGCCATCCGGGCGGCGCGGGCGGCGTCGCCGATCATCACCGGGACGATCGGGTGCTCGCCGGGCAGCAGGTCGAAACCGGCCTCGGTCATCCGGCCGCGGAACAGCTCGGTGTTCTCCCGCAGCCGGGCGAGCAGGTCACCGGACGAGGCGAGCAGGTCCAGCGCGGCCAGCGCGGCCGCGGTGATCGACGGCGCCAGCGAGTTGGAGAACAGGTAGGGCCGCGACCGCTGGCGGAGCAGCTCGATGATCGGTGCCCGGCCGGAGGTGTAGCCGCCGCTGGCCCCGCCGAGCGCCTTGCCCAGCGTGCCGGTGGTGATGTCGATCCGGTCGGTGACACCGAACCGCTCCGGGGTGCCCCGGCCGGTCTCGCCGATGAACCCCACGGCGTGCGAGTCGTCCACCATCACCAGCGCGTCGTGCCGCTCGGCCAGGTCGCAGATCTCGTCCAGCGGGGCGAAGTAGCCGTCCATGGAGAACACGCCGTCGGTGGCGATCAGCCGGTACCGGGCGTCGGCCGCGTCGGTGAGCTGTCGCTCCAGGTCGGCCATGTCGCGGTTGCGGTAGCGCAGCCGGCGGGCCTTGCACAGCCGGATCCCGTCGATGATGGAGGCGTGGTTGAGCTCGTCGGAGATCACCGCGTCCGCCTCGCCGAGCAGCGTCTCGAACAGCCCGCCGTTGGCGTCGAAGCACGAGCTGTACAGGATCGTGTCCTCGGTGCCGAGAAACTCCGACAACCGGGCCTCCAACTCCTTGTGCGGTTGCTGCGTGCCGCAGATGAACCGCACCGACGCCATCCCGAACCCCCACCGGTCCAGCGCCGCCCGCGCGGCCGCCACCAGCGCCGGATGGTCGGCAAGGCCCAGGTAGTTGTTGGCGCAGAAGTTCAGCACGGCGTCGGCCGGCTCCGCGCCCACCACCCGGATCGCCGAGTTCTGCGCCGAGCCGATCACCCGCTCGGACTTGTACAGTCCGGCCGCGCGGATCTCGTCCAGCGTGGTCTTCAGGTCCTCGCGCATGGTGCCGAACATCAGCCCTCCGCCGTCCAGTCCAGGATCACCTTGCCGCACCGGCCGCTCCGGGCGGTGTCGAACGCCGCGCGGTGATCCCGGTAGCCGAACCGGTGCGTGATCACCGGCGACAGGTCCAGGCCGGCCTGCAGCAGCACCGACATCGCGTACCAGGTCTCGAACATCTCCCGGCCGTAGATGCCCTTGACGGTGAGCATCTTCAGCACCACCGAGCTCCAGTCGACGGCGATCTCCTCGGCCGGCAGGCCGAGCATGGCGATCCGGCCGCCGTGCGTCATGTTGGCGATCATGTCGCGCAGCGCGGCAGGCTGCCCGGACATCTCCATGCCCACGTCGAAGCCCTCGGACATGGCCAGCTCGGCGTAGATGTCGGCGATCCTGCGCTGGCTCACGTCCAGCGCCAGGTCCACGCCGATCTTGCGGGCCAGGTCCAGCCGGTGCTCGCTGACGTCGGTGATCACCACGTGCCGGGCCCCGGCATGTTTGGCCACCGCCGCGGCCATCAGCCCGATCGGGCCGGCGCCGGTGATCAGCACGTCCTCGCCGAACACCGGGAAGGCGAGCGCGGTGTGCACCGCGTTGCCGAACGGGTCGAAGATCGCCGCGACGTCCAGGTCGACGTCGTAGGTGTGCACCCAGGTGTTCAGCTCGGGCAGCACGGCGTACTCGGCGAACGCCCCGGCCACGTGCACACCGACGCCGCGGGTGTTGGCGCACAGGTGCCGCCGGCCGGCCTTGCAGTTGCGGCAGGTGCCGCAGATCAGGTGTCCCTCGCCGCTGGCGATGTCGCCGATCGACACCCGGCTCACCCCGGGCCCGACCTCGACCACCTCGCCGACGAACTCGTGCCCGACCACCAGCGGCGGCCGGATGGTTCGCGCCGCCCAGTCGTCCCACGACTCGATGTGCAGATCGGTGCCGCAGATTCCGGTGCGCAGCACGCGCAGCACCACCTCGCCGGGTCCGGCCATGGGATCCGCCACGTCGGTCAGCTCCAGGCCGGGACCCTGGGCGACCTTGACCAGAGCCTTCACCACGTTCCTCCGTCAGTCCCGATCCCAGCCGACCTTCCACGGGAACCGGATCACCAGAGCGCCGATTCGCACGTAGGTCGGCCGGCGGATGGTCAACGACCCGGCCCGAACCAGGCCGGCCACCACGAAGTGCGGGTGGCCGACCAGGTCGCCGCCCACCTTGTCCCGCAGGCTGCCGGCGGTCACCTCGACGTCGTCGGTCGCCACGGTGGCACCGTCCGGCAGCAGCAGCTCCACCGACCCGCCGGTGACGTCCAGCTCCAGCCGGACCTCCGGGTGGTCGATGGTGGCCTCGGTGAAGTCCAACGACGTCGACCCCATCCGGTTGCGCACCACGAGCGTGCGCGGCACCACCCAGCGGCCGGCGCGTCTGATCGTGGACATGGTGGCGCGCAGCTCGAGCTGCTGCGGGTGGCGCGGCGAGCTGGGCTCACGGTGCACCATGCCCGGCAGGTCGGTGAGCACCGCGTTGAGCTCGGCCCGGGTCTTGGCGGCGAGTGCGGAGTCGGTCCGGCTGGTGAACTCGTCCAGGTCGATCAGTCCCTGGCCGATCGCCTTCTGCAGCAGGCCGACGACATGCTCCCGCTCGGCGTCGGACACGCGCAGCGTCCTCGGGTCGACAGGCGGGTTTGTCACGTCTCTAACCGTACTCAGCCCTCGCCGTCCAGACCGTGTTCGATGGCGTACCGGGCCAGCTCGACCCGGTTGTGCAGCTGAAGCTTGCGCAGCGTGGACTGCACGTGGTTCTCCACGGTGCGGTGCGACAGGAACAGCCGGTCGGCGATCTGCCGGGCGGTCAGGCCCTTGGCCACCAGCCGGAGCACCTCGGTCTCCCGCTCGGACAGCCGCGGCCCGGTGTCCTCCGGCTCGGCCGCCATCCGCCGGTACTCGCCGAGCACCAGCCCGGCCAGGCCGGCGGTGAACACCGCGTCGCCGGCCGCGGTCCGGGTCACCGCGTCCACCAGTTCCTGCGCCGAGGCGGACTTGACCAGGTAGCCGGACGCGCCGGCCTTGATCGCCTCCAGCACGTCGGCGTGCTCGCCGCTGGCCGAGAGCACCAGCACCCGGGTACCGGTCAGCCGGGCGGTGATCTGCCGGATCGCGTCCACGCCGGAGACGCTGCCCAGGTTGAGGTCCATCAGCACCACGTCCGGGCACACGGTGCCGGCGATGCGCACCGCCGCGGCCGCGTCGCCCGCGGTGGCCCGCACGTCGAACCCGCGCTCGGCGAGGTCGCGGGCCACCCCGTCGCGCCACATCGGGTGATCGTCCACCACCATCACCGTGATCATCGCGGCACCCGCACTTCCCACTCGGTTCCCGAGTCCGGCGCGGTCTCCAGCACGACGGTGCCGCCGAGACCGCTGACCCGGCCCTTGATCGACCGGGCGATGCCCATCCGGCCCTCCGCCTCGGCCGCCTCGAGCCGTCCGGTGGGGATGCCGGTGCCGTCGTCGCGCACGCTGACCACGACCTCGGCGCGGAGATCCTCGACCAGCACCCAGGCCCGCGCGTCCGGCCCGGCGTGCCGGTCCACGTTGAACAGCGCCTCGCGCACCAGCGACACCAGCTCGGTGACGGTGCCGGCCGGCAGCCGCACGGGGGTGGCCGGGACCGAGACCTGGATCCGGTCGGTGGCCAGCAGTTGCAGCCCCGGAGACAGGTCGGCGGTGCCGTCCTCGATCGGCGCCGGCGGCCCGGCGGTCACCAGCGCGCGCAACGCCACCTCCTGCTCCCCGGCCAGCCGGGCCAGCTCGGCCGCCTCGCCGCCCAACTCGGTGCCGCGCTTGCGGACCCGGGCCAGTACCTGCAGCACGCTGTCGTGGATGGTGCGGGCCAGCCGTTCCCGCTCGGCCGTCGCCGCCTCCGCGCGCAGCGCCCGGGCCAGCCGGTCGGCCGCCCGCCGGGAGTCCCGCGCGGCGATGCCGAGCACGAACCCGGCGCCGATCAGCAGCACCGCGTCCCGGGTCAGGTCGGTGTCGGCGAAGCCGCGCACGCCGTAGTTGAACCCGGCCACCACCAGGCCGAAGATCGCGCCGGCCACCGGTCCGCCGCACACCGCGCCGGCCGCGACCGCACCGGTGACCCAGATCGTCGGCAGCAGCGGGGTGGCCCAGTCGTGCAGCTGGGCGTCGGTCAGCACGAACAGCGAGCTGGTCATGAAGGCGCAGCAGACCACGAGGTCGAGCACCGTAACGGCGAGCCGGCGCCCGGACTGCCGGAGGTAGACCGCGGTGGTCACGGCGGTCCACCCGGCCATCAGGCCGACCAGCACCACGGCGAGCCCCGGCCGGGCGTAGCTGTCGTGGTGGACGATCACCACCCCGGCGGCGAACACCAGGGTCAGCAGCCGGAGCACCACGGCGCCCCACCACAGCGGGGTGGTCGGGTCGTCGGGGAGCATCGGCCGGGCGGTCATGGCCGGTCGGCGCCCTCACCGGCCGGATCCGGCTCGGCGGCCTCGTCGGCGTCCTCGATCGGATCGATCCGCTCCGGGTCGACCGGCGCGTCGTGCAGCAGCGACTTCACGCCGGCGTTGATGATCGCGAGCAGCGGGACGGCGAGCAGGGCCCCGGCGATCCCGGCCGCGATCAGGCCGGCGGCGATCGCGACCACCACGGCCAGCGGATGCAGCTTGACCGCGCGGCCGAGCAGCAGCGGCTGCAGTACGTGGCCCTCGATCTGCATGACACCGACGATGATCGCCAGCACGACCAGCGCGGTGATGAAGCCGTTGGCCACCAGCGCGACCAGCACCGCGACCGTGCCGGCCAGCACCGCGCCGATGATCGGGATGAACGCGCCGAGGAAGACCAGCGCGGCCAGCGGCACGACCAGCGGCACCCCGAGGATCCACAGCCCGATGCCGATGCCGACCGCGTCGAACAGCGCGACCAGCACCGTGGCCCGCACGTAGCTGACCAGCGCGGCGAACCCGCGACGACCGGCGACGTCCACCCGGTCGCGCACCCGCAGCGGCACGCCGCGGGTCACCCAGCGCCAGATCGTCCGACCGTCGTACAGGAAGAAGATCAGCGTGAACAGGGTGAGCAGGAAGCCGGTGAGCACCTCGCCGATGGTGGCCGCCGTGGTGAGCGCCCCTGAGGTGATCGCGGCCTGGTTCTCCTTGATCGTGTTGATCGAGCTGTTCACGAAGTTCGTCAGCTGGTCGCCGGTGAGGTGCAGCGGCCCGGTGATCAGCCACTGCCGGATCTGCTCGAGGCTGTTCGCGACCTGGTCCTGCAGCTCGGGCAGGCCGGCGATGAACTGGATGATCACGAAGGTGAGCACCCCGCCGACCACCGCGATGCCACCGATCAGGACCAGGGCGGCGGCCGCGGAACGGGGCACCCGCCAGTGCACCAGCCGGTCGACCGCGGGCGCCATCAGCGCGGCCAGCATCAGCGCGACGGCCACCGGCAGCACCAGGTGGAAGAAGTAGTTGATCAGCCACAGGATCACGTACACCGCGCCGATCACGAACAGGAACCGCCAGGCCAGCGCCGCGGCGACGCGCAGCCCTCTCGGCACCAGCTCGGTCACATCGGTCGCGGCGCCACCGCCCGCCGGGTGCTTGAGCCCGGCCACCCGGTTCTTCGTTGCTCTGGTCATCGGCGTCACGGTATCGGTCGAACCCGACATCTGGGGAGCGCGTGTCTGATCTGATGGCGCCGTGTTCGATCAGGCGCGCAGCGAGACCGAGCGGGCCGTGTGCACCGCGGTCGGCTCCGGCATCCGGCTGGACCTCGCCGGCCGGCCGGACCGCACGGTCCGGGCCGAGTTGCTGGCCGCGCTGCTGATCGCCGGCGGCCAGCCGGCGGTGCGGCTCGACCACGCGGTGGTCACCGGCACCCTCGATCTCGAGGGCCGGGTGCTGGACACGGTGCTCACGCTGCGCCGGTGCACCTTCGAGCAGCCGCCGCGGCTGATGCGGGCCCGGCTGATCGGCCTGTCCCTGCGCGGATCCCGGCTGCCCGGCCTGCGGGCACGCAACCTGCGGGTGGACAGCGACCTGGTGCTGGAGGCCGGGTTCACCAGCACCGGCCCGGTCGACCTGACCGACGCCACGGTGGCCGGCACGGTCCGGCTGGCCGGCGCGGTGCTGCGCCGGCCGGGTGGCGCGGCGTTGCTGGCCGCACGGTTGCGGGTGGCCGGGTCGGTCAGCGCGACCGCGCTGCGCGCCGAGGGCGAGGTGCGGCTGCGCGGCGCCGACATCGGCGGCAGCGTGCAGCTCACCGGCGCCCGGCTGGTGCACCCCACCGGCCACGCGCTGGAGGCGGCCGGCCTGGTGGTGGCCGGGAGCCTGCGCTGCGATGCCCACGGCGGCCGGTTCGACGTGGCCGGCCGGGTGGTCCTCGCCGGCGCCCGGATCGGCGGCGACGTGGTGTTCTCCGGCGCCCGGCTGCACGACCCGACCGACGAGGGCGGGCAGGTGTCGGTGGTGCCGCACGGCTCGGTGGAGGGCGAGTTCGTGCTGGACGCGGCGCGGCTGAAGGCGGACGGCGATCTGAAGCTGGACGAAGGGTTCGTGGCGGCCGGCGCGGTCGGGCTGCGCAGCGCCCGGATCGGTGGGCACCTGTTGCTGGCCGACGCCACCATCGGCCGGCCGGAGGTGGTGCCGGCGCTGTCCGCGTCGTTCGCCGCCGGGCGGCCGGTGGACCGGGTGCCGGTGGCGCTGGTGGCCGACGGCGTCGAGGTGGGCGGCGACGTCGAGGCGCGCGGCCGGGCGGGACTGCACGCCTACGGCCAGGTCCGGCTGGCCGACGCGATCGTGCACGGCAGCGTCAGCCTGTCCACGGTCCGGGTGCACGGTCCGGCGGTGGACGCGCTGTTCGCCGACCGGTTACGGGTGGGCGGAACGCTGTTCCTGCGCCGGGTGCGGATCAGCGGCTCGGTGCGGCTGCAGAACGCGCACATCGGGTCCAGCCTGGACTGTTCCGGGGCGCGGCTGCGCAAGCCGCGGCTGCGGCCGAACGGCTCGGTCAAGCCGTCGCTGGACGCCAGGGCCGCCACGATCGGCAAGGACCTGTTGTGCGGCGGCGGGTTCCGGGCGGCCGGCGGGGTCCGGGTGCGCTCGGTGGAGGTGGGCAAACTGGCCACGTTCGCCGGTGCCCGGCTGGGCGGGCGGACCGGGCCGGGACACCCGGTCCCGGCGGTCGCGCTGTCCGCCTACGGTCTGACCGCGGCGGAGCTGGTGCTGACCTTCCCGTCGGGCCGCCCGCCGCGCGGGCGGGTGGTGCTCACCCGGGCTCGCGTGGTGTCCATTGTGGACGGTTCGGGGCTGTACGCGTCGACCGGCGGGGTGGACCTCGAGGACTTCGGCTACACCGCGATCGCCGCGGCACCGGAGGTCGACGTGCGGACCCGGCTGGGCTGGTTACGCGCCGTGCAGCCGGATTTCGCGCCGGGTGCCTACGAGCAGTTGGCCGGAACGTACCGGGCCGGCGGGGACGAGGAGCGGGCCCGCCAGGTGCAGATCGAGCGACAGCGCCGCCGGTTCGCCGAGCTGCCCTGGCCCGGCCGGATGTGGGGCCGGCTGCAGGAGTGGACCGTCGGCTACGGCTACCGGCCGTGGCTGGCCATCGTATGGCTGGCCGTGTTCTGGCTTCTCGGCACGATCTGGTTCACCTTCCACGAGGCGCAGCGGTTGGATCCCGGCACGCAGCCGGTGTGGAATCCGGCGTTGCTGGCCACCGATCTGGTGCTGCCGATCGTGGATCTGGGGCAGGACAAGCAGTGGCAGCTGACCGGCGCGTCGCAGTGGATCTCCGCGGTGCTGATCGCGGCCGGGTGGGTGCTCGCCACGACCGCGGCCGCCGGCGCCACCCGGGTGCTCCGCCGCGGCTGAGAATCTCGTTCCTGTCACCCGATCAGGGAGTCTGTCCGGCTTTCGCGTGCGTGCCGGCCGGACGGATGAAAGTGTCACGGCTGCACTGCTCCCGTCCCCCGAGGTGAGTCTACTGTGGACAGATTTGCCACCCCGGAACGGAGCGACCGCTCGGGCGCTGAGCCGACCACGGGCGGCGGCGCGCAGGAGCCTCCATCCCTCCCGCGTCCTGTCGGCGAACAGTCCGCCGCCGCTCCCCCCGCCTGAGCCGCCGCCGGTGCGGCCCGCGACGCCGTATCCCGGCCACTCCCCAACCCCCACCTCCCGCAAGGGAATTCCAGAAGGAGAACCGTCGATGCATACCTGGGCGAAGTGCGGCCTGCAGACCGCGCTGGTCACGGGTGGCCTGTTGATGTTGGGCACCGGAATCGCGGCCGCGGACGAGGACGTAAGCCCGGACCGGCGGGTGCCGGCCCTGGACGGCGGCCTGGCCGTCCCGGTGACCATGCGGAACAACGCGGTCGGTACCCCGCTCGGCCCGGTGCACGCCCCGGAGCTGACCCGCGAGGTCGCGGTCCACCCGGCCGAACCCGTTGGCGCGGGCGGAAACCGGGTGAACGGCGATCTGGTGGTGCCGGTCGACGTGTCCGGCAACGCGGTCGCCGTTGGCGGCGACGCGGCGGTGGTCAACGAATCGGGCCGGCACGCCCGGGTGGCCCGGCCGGTGCGCACCGCGGCGGGCGGCCCGCTGGACGGCAACGTGGTCGACGCCGACTGGGCGGTCCCGGTCCAGGTCACCGGGAACGCGGTCGGCGCCTTCGGCCGCGCCGGCTCGGTCAGCACGGCCGGACAGCAGGCCGCCGCGACCGGCGACATCGAGACCGATGGCCGGGGCCGGCCGCTGGCCGGCAACGTGGTCGCCGGGCAGGGCGCCACCCCGGTGCAGGTCACCGGGAACGCCGTGTCGGCGCTGGGCGGCGCGACGACATGGTCGGACGCCAGCAGCGCCGGGGCCGCAGGCGGGTGGCTGCGGACCAGCGGTGACCGCGGCGCGGTCGCCGGGAACGTGGCCGCGGTTCCACTGGCCGTTCCGGTGCACGCCAACGGGAACGCGGTCGGCGTCGCGGGCGGGAGCCGGTCCCGGGCGCGCGCCGGGTCGGCGGCGCGGGCCGGCGACGACGGCCGGATCGACCGGCCGGCGCGACCGGCCTACGTCCGCACGTCGGGTGCGGGCGGCCTGCTGTCCGGCAACGTGGCCGATCCGTCCGCCGCCGGTCCGGTCTCGGCGCAGTGCGCCGCCGGCACCCTCGCGGGTGGTTCGGCGGCGGACTGCGCGACCGGCAGCGGCGCAGGCGCCGGGGGCGTGGTCCAGACCGACGGCACCCGGTCGACCGGCTCGGGCGGCGTCGTCGGGCCGGCGTTCGCCGTGCCGGCCGAGGCGTTCGGCAACGCGCTGGCCGCAGGCGGGCAGGCCGCGAGCCGGCACCGTGGTGCCACCGATGCCCGGGCCGGCGGTGCCGCGTTCACCCTCGGCGACGGCAGCACCGCGGGCGGAACCGTCGCCGGCCCGGCGGCCAGCGGCCCGGTCGACGTGGCCGGGAGCGCGCTGTCCGTGCTCGGCGGCGCCACCGCCGAGAGCGCAAGCACCGCCAACAGCAGCACCGGCGGGTACGCCGGCACCACCGGTTCGGGGTCCACGGCCGGCGGCACCGCCGCGACCATCCCGGTCAGCCGGCCGGTCGAGGCGTTCGGCACCGCGGGCTCGGTACTCGGTTCGGCCGGCGCGCACGCCGTGGAGACCAAGGAGTCGACCGCGGGCGGCTACACCAACACCGACGATCCCGGCGGGTTCGGTGCGGCCAACCTGGTGCATGTGCCGGTGGCCGGACCGGCTCAGCTGCTCGGCAACGGCGCCGGGGTGCTCGGCCGCACCGCCACGTTCACCGAGTCGGACACCTCGTCCACCGCGGGCGGTCCCACCGAGGCCACCGGAACGGGCGGCATCGGTTCCGGAAACATCGGTCAGCTGCCGGTCGCCCTGCCCGCGCAGGTGTTCGGCACCAACGTCACGGCCGGCGGCAGCGGCACCGCCGCGGCGCTGACCCGTACCGCGGCCACGGCCGGCGGCCCGGCGGCGACCGATGGCAGCGCCGGGCTGGGCGCCGGCAACGTGGCCGCCGTCCCGGTCGCCTCGGCGCTCGGCGTGTTCGGCGACTCGGTCGCCGTGCTCGGCACCGGCACCGGGCGCGCGGTGGCCGCGACCGGTAGCACGGCCGGGGGTGACCTGCGCAGTTCCGGGCGGGGCGGCACGGTGGCCGGTAACGTGATCGCGGCGCGGGCGATCCCGGTGGCCCAGGTCTTCGATTCGGCGGTGTCCGCGTTGGGTGGTACGAGCCGGGCCGGCGCCGGCACCGCGACGGTGGCCCGATCCGGCGGCGAGCCGGTGAGCGACGGGGAGTTCGGCATGATCTCCGGCAACGTTCTGGACCTGCCGGTCCGAGCGGGCGTTCCGGTCTTCGGCGTGCCGGTCGAGGTGCTCGGCGAGGCGATGTCGGCCGCGGCCGGTGCACACCGGCTGGCCGGGCCGGAGCCGGGTGAGCTGGACCTGGCCGGTGACCCGGCGGGCGGCCTGCCGGTCACCGAGCTGCCGGCGCTGCCCGATCTGCCCGAGCCCGATCTGCTCGAGTCCGACCTGACCGAGCCCGGCCTGCCCCTGGTGGCCGCGCCGGCCATGCCCGGTCCGGTTTCCCGGGCCACCCCGGCACTGTCCGGTTTGGACACCGCGCGGATGTTCAGCCCGGTCGCGCTGCGCGACAGCGCGTCGCTGGCCGACACCCGGGCCAGGCTGGCCGACCTGTTCGGCTGACCGCGCCCGGTCGGCGGGCCCGGGTGGGGTGCCCTTGGGCCCGCCGTCAGGCCCGGCCGAGGTTGCCGGCCATGCGTTCCAGCACGGCGAGCACGGTGGCGTACTCCTCGGCGCTGATGCCTTCGGTGAGCCGCAGCCGGCTGGCCTGGACCCGCTCGGCAAGGTCGGCGTGCGCCCGGCGCCCGTCGGCGGTGAGCGTGGTCCCGTCCACCCAGCCGCGGGCGGCGAGGTCGGCGAGCACCGGCGCCATGGTCGGCTCGGCGGCGGACCGGAACGGCGCGAGTGCGGCTTCGATGTCGGACTCGCCGCTGGCGAGCGTGTTGAGCACCTGCCAGTGCCGGCGGGTGAGCCGCTCGGCGGCCAGCAGCCGGGCGAAGTCCGCCTCGATCCGCCGGTCGATCTCCTTGAGCCAGTAGCCGATCGGACGGTGCACCGGACCTCCATGTGCATGTTAAAAGACAACTAAATGTAAGATAGCATGTATGGACGGTGTGGTCGCGGTCGAGCGGGCGATGGTGCGGATCCGGCGGCTGCAGCAGCGCCGCACGCTGGCCCGGGTGAGCGCGCGGGCCGGCGACCGGGTCGATCCCACGCTGACCGCCGTGGTCGACGCGGTCGAGCAGGGCGGCGGTGCGGCGACCGTCTCCGGCGTGGCCGCCGCGCTCGACGTGGACCAGCCCCGGGCGAGCCGGCTGGTCACCGGGGCGGTCGAGGCCGGACTGGTGGCCAGGACCGCCGATCAGGCCGACGGCCGGCGCGCCCGGCTGGAGCTGACCGCGGCCGGCGCCGCGCACGCCGAGCGGGTGCACCGGTTGCGCCGGGCGATGTTCGCCGAGGCGATGGCCGGCTGGTCACCCGGCCAGGTGGACACCTTCGCCCGGCTGCTCACCCGGTTCGTGGACGCGTTCGCCGAGCTCAGCGCGGAGTGATCAGCCGCCCTTGGCCCGCCGCTCGCGTTTGCCCCGGGCCAACTCGGTGGCCAGGGCGTCGAGATGCTGGCTCCAGAACCGGCGGAACTGCTCCAGCCACCTGTCCACCTCCCGCAGGGGCGCGGAGTCGACCGCGTACAGCCGGCGGGTCCCCTCGGCGCGGACCACGGTGAACCCGTTCTCCCGCAACACCCGCAGGTGCTGCGACACGGCCGGCTGCGAGATCCCGAACTCGGCCTGGATCACCGCGGTCACCGCGCCCGACGTCTGCTCCCCCTCGGCCAACAGCTCCAGAATCCGCCGCCGCACCGGATCGCCGAGAACGTCGAACGCGTGCACCCGTCCACTTTCTCAGCCCAAACTTATATAAGTCAATGGTGATTCATAGCTGCACGCCTGCGTCGGTGAGCAGGGCCCGGGCCTCGTCCAGGCGGTCGTCGGCCACCATGATCCGCCGCGGCAGCGCGCCGATCGAACCGTCGATCACGCTCATGTGCGCGTCCGCCACGCCGTGCTCGATACCGGCGTCGCTCAGCACCGAATCGGCGAACGAGAGCAACACCGGGTCATTGGTCCGCAACAGCTCGATCATCGAATCCCCTCCGCCCTCAGGGCCGCCGGTCGCTGGTACCGATTGTGCCCGCACCCGCCACCGCGCCGCTCTGTCCCATGTGGATACTCTTCGCTCCCCTTGACGAAGGAAGGTTCGAGCATGCCACCCGTGTTACCGCGCCGCGCCGCGCCGTCGCGGCGGTGGCCGCGCGGATGCCACGGACGTCTCTCGGTCTGGAGCGAACCCTGCCAGTTCACCGTGGACATGACCCGACCGGGCGTGCCGACGGTCGGCTCCACCGACTACCCGGAGAACAACCCGTATCCCGGCGTCGGCGCCCCGGGCCTGCCCGGCCGGTTCACCTTCGACGCCAACGGTTCCGCGGACGTCGTCGGCTTCCGCTACGGCGAGTTCTTCGCCAGCACCTTCGTGGCGGCGGACCGGCCCGGCGGATCGGCCACCGTCGAGTTCGCGCCGCGCGGCCAGGGGACCGAGGACCCTTGAGGTGCGCAGCGTCGACCGGGCGGGCAACTCCTCCGAGCCCCGCACCTACCGGTTCTGGGTGCGGGACGACACCCCCACGGTCACCTCGCCGACCGGCCAGGAGGGCGTTCTCGGTGAGCCAAGCGGTTCGACTTCACGCCGAGGCCGGCCGGCGCCGTCAGCTACGGCTACCAACTCAACGACGGGCCGGAGCAGACCGTCCCGGCCAAACCCGGACGGCACCGCGGCCATCACCGTCGACGAGGTCGACCCCGGGTTCAACTGGCTGGTGGTGTGGAGCATCTCGGCCGGCGGCCTGCGCTCGACCGAGAACCGGTTCTTCTTCTACGTCGACCCGCAGGCTCCCGTGGTCTGGCAGTCCCCGGAGAGCGGGCCGGTGGGCGTGCCGATCGAGTTCACCTTCCAGCCGGTGCTCGCCGGCACGGTGTCCTACACCTACCAGGTCGACTACGGCGAGTGGGTGACCATGCCGGCCGGCCCGGACGGCACCGCGACGGTCACCGTGACCCCGACCGAGCCGGGCTGGCGCACGATGTCCGTGTTCAGCACCAACGCGGCCGGCCTGTCCTCGGGCCGGGTGGACTACACGTTCATCGTCGACGAAGCCGGCTGACCGCGCCCCGGCGGCACACTCGCCCCGGAGCGTGCCGCCGCACCGGCCTGTCTACCCCTGGTCCCAGGTGACCGGGAGCCGGTGCACCCCGTAGATGCCCTGGTGGGTCGGGTACAGCGGCACGTCCTCGGGTGGGACGGCCAGCCGCAGCGTCGGGAACCGGGTGAATAACGCCGGAAAGCCGACGCGCATCTCGACCCGGGCCAGTTGCTGGCCGAGGCACTGGTGAATGCCGTGACCGAAGGCCATGTGCCCGGTGGGGTCCCGGTTCAGGTCGAGCGTGTCGGGATCGGCGAACCGCTCCGGGTCGCGGTTGGCGGCGTGCAGGGAGATGGTGAGCGTCTCGCCCGCCTTGATCAGGTGTCCGTCCAGCTCGATGTCCGCAAGCGCCGCCCGCACCACGGTGTGGGCGATGCTCAGGTAACGCATCAGCTCCTCGACGACCCGGTCGGCGATGGCCGGGTCGGCCCGCAGGGCGGCGAGCTGCGCGGGATTGCGCAGCAGCGCGAAGGCGCCGAGCGCGAGCATGTTGGCGGTGGTGATCAGACCGGCGGCCAGCAGGATGCTGCCGAGTCCGGTCAGCTCCTCGTCGGTGAGGTCGCTGCTGGTCAGGTCGCTGAGCAGGTCGTCGGTCGGCGCGGCGCGTTTGGCCAGCACCAGTTGCCGCACGTACTCCTGGAGCGCCTCGTGCGCGGCGCCCCGCTCCTCCGGGGCGGCGTCCACGCTGGCGGTCGTCGCCGTATAGCCCTGAAAGGACTCGCGGTCGGCATAGGGCACGCCGAGCAACTCGCAGATCATCACCGCCGGGATGGGGTGCGCGTAGACCGCGACCAGGTCCACCTCCGGGCCGTTCCGGTCCATCGCGTCCAGGTACTCCGCGGTGACCTGCTGGACGCGCTCGGTCAGCAGGCGCATCCGGCGATTGGTGAACCTGGCGTTGAGCAGCTTCCGGTACCGGGTGTGTCCCGGCGGATCGATTCCGGTCAGGTCGCCGACCGGCGCGGGCGGCAGTTCGATGCCCTCCAGACCCGGCATCGGGTAGTGCGTCAGTTCGTACCGCGAGCTGACCCGTTGGTCGGCCAGCGCCGCGCGGGCGAGGGCGTGGCCGGTGACCAGCCACCCCTCATGGCCGTCGGGATAGGTCATTCGAACCAGCGGGTGCCGCTCACGGATCCGGGCCAGCTCGGCAGGCGGGTCGAACGGGCAGCCCGCGGGACGCGCCAGGGGTAGCCCGGCCACGCCAGGACTCGGAGTGGTTGTCGATTCGGGTGCCATCGTGAACTCCTTTCGGACGCCGGTCAGCGAGAGAATTCGCGGTTGAACAGCTTCTTGGACCAGAGGTACCCCCCGAGCGCGATCACGGCGCACCAGCCGAGCGCCAGCCATGCGTCGTTCCCGAGCGGCGTGTTCATCAGCAGGCCGCGCAGGGTCTCGATGATCGGCGTGAAGGGCTGGTGCTCGGCGAACCAGCGTAGTCCGGCCGGCAGGGACTCGCTGGGGACGAACCCACTGCTCAGGAAGGGCAGCAGCACCAGCGGCATGGGCAGGTTGCTCGCGGTCTCGACGCTCTTGCTCACCTGGCCGAGTGCCACGGCGAGCCAGACCAGCGCGAACGCCACCACCATCAGGAAACCGGCCGTGGCCAGCCAGGCGCCCAGCCCGGCGGTGGGCCGGACGCCGATCAGCAGCGCGACGCCGACCACGATCGCCAGGCTGATCATCGCCTGGATCACGCTGCCGAGGACGTGCCCGGTCAGCACCGAGACGCGGGCGATGTGCATGGTGCGGAACCGGGCGATGACGCCTTCGGTCATGTCCATGGCGACCGAGATCGCGGTTCCCTGCACGGTCGCCGTCACGGTCATCAGGATGATCGCGGGCACCACGTAGTTGGCGTACTCGGCGCGCCCGCCGGACCCGCCGCCGAGCCCGGCGCCCAACGTGCCGCCGAACACGTAGACGAACAGCAGCAGGAAGACGATCGGCATCCCGACGAGCGTCACGGTCATCGACGGGTACCGCAGCATGTGCCTGAGGTTGCGGCGCAGCATCGTCGCCGAGTCGCGCAGCGGGTGGAACCGGAGGCCGACGGGGGCCGGGCCGGGCAGGACGTGGGTGCTCATGGCGTGGTCACCTTCTCGTCGGTGGGATTGGCGGTCAGGGCGAGGAAGACGTCGTCGAGATCGGGGGTGTGCACGGACAACTCGTCGACCTCGATGGC
The DNA here is from genome assembly GCF_035762905.1 of Actinophytocola sp. Classification (GTDB taxonomy): domain Bacteria; phylum Actinomycetota; class Actinomycetes; order Mycobacteriales; family Pseudonocardiaceae; genus DASYTH01. Next base: position 110,248 of record NZ_DASUCC010000097.1, on the reverse strand, counting down.
CCAGTCGTCGAGCCGGCCGATCAGGGTCTTCAGCGCACGCAGGCTGCCGTCGCTCGGCACCCGCAGGGCGAGCGCGTCGTCGTCGCGCGAGACCTGACCCAGCACGCTCATCGCCGCGTCGAGGCCCTGCGGGTCGGCGAACCGCAGGCGAACGTGGCCACCGGGGATGCGGCGCTTGAGCTCGTCCGCGGTTCCCTCGGCGACCAACCGGCCGTGGTCGAGGACCGCGATCCGGTCGGCCAACTCGTCGGCCTCCTCCAGGTACTGCGTGGTCAGGAAGATGGTGACGCCGTCGGCCACCAGGTCCCGGATGATCTGCCACATGTTTCGGCGGCTACGCGGGTCCAGTCCGGTGGTCGGCTCGTCGAGGAAGATCACCTGCGGGTTGCCGACCAGGGTCATCGCCAGATCGAGCCGCCGCCGCATGCCTCCGGAGTAGGTCGATGCCGGCTTGCGGGCCGCGTCGGTCAGGTCGAACCGGTCCAGGAGTTGGGCGGCGCGCCGCCGCCGTTCGCCCCGGCCGAGGTGGTGCAGGTCCGCCATCAGCAGCAGGTTCTCCTCGCCGGTGATCAGGTTGTCCACCGCGGAGAACTGACCGGTGACCCCGATCGCGGCGCGGACCGCGTCGGGTTCGCCGGCGAGGTCGTGCCCGGCGACCTGGGCCGCACCGGCGTCGGCACTGATCAAAGTGGACAGAATCTTGACCGTGGTGGTCTTTCCGGCGCCGTTCGCGCCGAGCAGGGCGAACACCGTTCCCCGCCGCACGTCGAGATCGAGGCCGTCGAGCACGACCTGGTCGCCGAACGACTTGCGTAACCCGGTGGCCGCGATCGCCGGTCGGGATTGCTTGCTGGACATGGTTTTCCCTTCTTCGAGGCCGAGGTGGATCAGGGCCGGCGGATCGTGATGTCGCCGAAGGCGGTGTGCCCGCGCACCTCGACGGTCTCGTCGGACGCTCCGGGCCGGCTGGCGGTGTCCAGCAGGTTGCGCACGTGCCCGAACCCGGTGTTCACCTCGAGCCAGGCCGCGGTGCCCTCGGCGATGCCGATCTCGAGGTTGCCCGCGCCGGTTTCGAGCGTGACCGAACCGCGGGCCACCTCGCCGAGGCGAATGGCGCCGTTGGCCGTCTTGGCCTCGACGCCGGCACCGGCCCGGTCGATCGAGATCTCGCCGTTGGACGTACGCACCCGCGCGTCCCCGCTGACCGCGTCGATCGTGATGTCGCCGTTGGAGCTCTTGACCACCGCGGAGCCGTCGATCGCACCGACCCGGACCTTCCCGGTGCCGGTGGACAGCTCGACGTTGCCCGCGACGCCGTCCACCGTGAGGTCGCCTGCGCCCGAGCTCAGCCGGAGCGGGCCGGTCCGCTCGAGCTGGACGCTCCCGGCGGAGGTCTTGAACCGGCACTCGCCCAGCCGGCCCACGCAGCCGACGTTGCCCAGCTGCAGCTCGGCCGACACCGGGGAACCGCTGGGCAGCTCGATGGTCACGTCGACCGACCTGGTCTTGCGGGAGAAGTCGAAAGCGCGCGCCTTCGGTCCGATGACCCGGAGCAGGCCGTTGGTGTAGTCGACCCGGACCGCGGCGGCCGCCTGCACGTCGGACTCGTCGGTTTCGTCGCTCGGGCGGACCTCGACGAGGGTGTCGGTCCGGTCGCTCGCGGTGATCCGCAGCTGGCCGACCCCGAGTTCGACGGTGACGGAGATCGGTTCGGGTGTCTCGTATCTTGGCATGGTTGTCCCCGCATCTTGGGTAGGTGAACCGTCCCCGCAGGTCGGGGACGTGTGGGTGGAAAGCGGTGCGGTGCGGTTAGCGCACCCAGCCGGTGAAGCGCTGCTTGGTCCGCTTGCCGCTGCCGCGCGGCTCGGGACCCTGATCGGACCGCTGCAGGGCGGCGGCCGCCGCCCGGACCAGCCAGGCGTTGACCGAGCGCCCCTCCCTGGTCGCGGCCTCCTCGACCGCGGCCTTGAGCTGCTCGGGCAGCCGCACGTTGATCCGCGCGGCGGGGCCGTCCTCGGCGAACAGCGGACCGCCCTCCGGCGCGGCATCGCCCGCCGTCGCCGCGTCCTCGGCCACGAGCCCGAGCGGCTCGACGGCCGGCGAGGTCACGACGAAGTCCGGGTCGCGGCCACGCAGGCGCAGCTCCACCGATCCCGGCGCCAGGTCCCTGGTGATCTCGTCGGCGGCGGCCGACAGCGCGTCCAGCAGCGTCATCCGGATCGCCGACTCGAGCGATCCGGTCAGGCGCTCGACCAACGCACGCGCCTCGTCCCCACCGGCTTCGGCAAGCGTGGCGAACTCACGCCCGAGGTTGCTCACATACGTGGTCAAGTCCATGGCACCACTATGGCACACGCTTGGCACCACCACAAGTCACGCTGGCTCAGGACGGCATCGACCGTGGCACCAGCTGGCACCCTAGTCGGTGAAAGTGCTGGTCGGGTCAGCCCTGGGCGAGGTCGGCGAACCGGCTGTAGTGCAGCTGGTGGGCGACGGTGACGGTGGCCGTGGGTCCGGCGCGGTGCTTGGCCAGGATCAGGTCGGCCTCGCCGGCGCGCGGGTCGTCGCGCTCCCAGGCGTCCGGGCGGTGGATCAGGATGACCATGTCGGCATCCTGTTCCAGGGAGCCACTTTCCCGGAGGTCGGCGAGCATCGGGCGCTTGTCGGTGCGCTGCTCCGGACCGCGGTTCAGCTGGCTGATCGCCACCACCGGCACCTCGAGCTCCTTGGCAAGCAGCTTGAGCTGCCGGGAGAACTCGGACACCTCCTGCTGGCGCGACTCGACCCGCTTGCCGGAGGTCATCAGCTGCATGTAGTCCACGACGATCAGCTTCAGGTCGTGCCGCTGCTTGAGCCGCCGCGCCTTGGCCCGGATCTCCATCATCGTCATGTTCGGCGAGTCGTCGATGAACAGCGGCGCCTCGCTGATCTCGCTCATCCGCCGGGCCAGCCGGGTCCAGTCGTCGTCGCTCATCCGCCCGCCGCGCATGTCCTGCAACCGGATCCGCGCCTCCGCCGACAGCATCCGCATCACGATCTCGGTCCGGCTCATCTCCAGCGAGAAGATCACGCTGGTCTGCCCGTGCTTCACCGAGCAGGACCGAGCAAGATCAAGTCCTAACGTCGACTTCCCGATTCCGGGTCGGGCCGCGATGATCACCATCTGGCCGGCGTGCAGGCCGTTGGTGACCTCGTCGAGGTCGACGAAGCCGGTGGGGACGCCGAGCGAGGCGCCGCCGCGGGAGGCGATGGCGTCGATCTCGTCCATGGTGGGCTGGAGGAGTTCCTCGAGCGCGACGTAGTCCTCGCTGAGGCGGCGTTCGGTGACCTCGTAGATCGACGACTGGGCGCGGTCGACCACCTCGTTGACGTCCGCGCCGTCGGCACCGGCGTAGCCGAGCTGGACGATCCGGGTGCCGGCCTCGACCAGGCGGCGCAGGATGGCCTTCTCGGCGACGATCTCGGCGTAGTAGCCGGCGTTGGCCGCGGTGGGCACGGTGGCGATCAGGGTGTGCAGGTACGGGGCGCCGCCGGCCCGGCGGGTCTCCCCGCGCCGCTCCAGCTCGGCGGCGACCATCACCGCGTCGGCGGGCTCGCCGCGGCCGTAGAGGTCCAGCACGCAGTCGTAGATGAGCTGGTGCGCCGGCCGGTAGAAGTCCGCGGAGCGGAGCACCTCCACCACGTCGGCGATGGCGTCCTTGGACAGCAGCATCCCGCCGAGCACGCTCTGCTCGGCGGCCAGGTCCTGGGGCGGCTGGCGGTCGAGGGCCGGGGGCGCGGCGCCCGGCGGCGTCCGCTCGTCGGTCAGCGCCATGACACCCCTTCCCTCGCCTCGCACGGGTGTTCGAAACTACGATACGCGGATCACCACGGACGGGCCAAGGACCGAGCCCCACCGGCGTGTCGAGAATGCCGGCGAACCGGCGCCTGACGGCGGGTGCCAGTCGGGGTGGCACCCGCCGCGCGAGGGAATTTAGGGCCGCAGAAGGACGTGGTGCAAACCGGCTTGGGGACGCCGCTGGGGACAGCCTGGGGATGGTCGGCCACAACTGACCACAGCCCGCCGCGAACCTGGGGACAACTTGTGGACATCATCCACTATTACCCGAGAATCCCCAGTTCAGACTATGTGCACAGGTTGTGGACAACTTGCCCGGAAATCTTTGCGGCGTGTCGCGAAAATTGATTCTTCGGCGTGTCGCGCAACTCCGGTCGCGACGGTTATCAACAGTCCACATCGGAACCCGGACACGAAAGACCGCCCGGCCGTAGTTCGCCGGCCGGGCGGTCTCGTCGGTTGTGCGGAACGGGTCAGGTACCCGACACGGTGAGCTTGAACGCCGCCGTCACGTCCGGGTGCAGCCGGACGGTGATCTGGTGGGCGCCAACGGCCTTGATGTGCCCGGGCAGCTCGACCGTGCGCTTGTCCAGCAGCGGGCCGCCTGCGGTGCGGATCGCCGACACCACGTCGGCGGTGGTCACCGAGCCGAACAGCTTGCCGGAGCCCGGTGCGGCCTTGGCCTTCAGCGTCACGTTCAGGTCCTCGAGCACGCCCTTGATCTCCTTGGCGTGGTCGAGGTCGCGCACCCGGCGGGTTTCCTGGGCACGCCGGATGGTCTGCACCTGCTTGGCCGCGCCCTTGCTGGCCGGGATGGCCAGCCCGCGGGGCAACAGGTAGTTGCGGCCGTAGCCGTCCTTGACCTCCACCAGGTCGCCGGGACCGCCGAGGCCGCTCACGTCGGTGGTGAGGATGAGCTTCACGGTGTGCGCTCCCTGGCTCAGCGGGCGGTCGAGGTGTAGGGCAGCAGCGCCATCTCGCGGGCGTTCTTCACCGCGACCGCGACGTCGCGCTGGTGCTGGCTGCAGTTGCCGGTGACCCGGCGGGCCCGGATCTTGCCGCGGTCGGAGATGTACTTCCGCAGCAGCGTGGTGTCCTTGTAGTCGATCAGCTGCGCGTCCTTGCCCTTGCAGAACACGCAGATCTTCTTCTTTGGTTTACGAATGGGTGGCTTGGCCACGGTTGAACTCCTGTGTTGTCAAACGAAGCGTGTGTGCAGGTCAGAACGGCGGCTCTTCGGCGTACCCGCCGGTGCCGGCCGGTGGCGCGGAGCCCCACGGGTCGTCCTGCGGCGTTGACTGGCCGCCGGCACCGGAGCCGGCGCCGTACCCGCCGCTGCCGCTGCCGCGGCTGACCTTGTTGACCTTGGCGGTGGCGTACCGCAGGGACGGGCCGATCTCGTCGACGTCGAGTTCGACGACGGTGCGCTTCTCGCCCTCGCGGGTCTCGAAGGAGCGCTGCTTGAGCCGGCCGTTCACGATGACCCTGGCGCCGCGGGTGAGCGACTCGGCCACGTTCTCCGCGGCCTGCCGCCAGATGTTGCAGCGCAGGAACAGGGCTTCGCCATCCTTCCACTCGCCACTCTGGCGGTCGAAGGTGCGCGGGGTGGACGCGACGGTGAAGCTCGCCACCGCCGCTCCGGACGGTGTGAACCGCAGCTCTGGATCGGCGGTCAGGTTGCCGATCACGGTCACCGTAGTGTCACCAGCCATCGCGTGCCTCCTTGGTTCAGGCTCCGGCGGGGTCCCGCCGCAGGACCTTAGTCCGCAGCACCGACTCCTGAAGCGACAGCTGACGGTCCAGTTCCTTCACCGCGTCCGGATCGGCGTTGACGTCCAGCACCGCGTAGATGCCCTCGGTGTGCTTGTTGATCTCGAAGGACAACCGGCGCTTGCCCCAGACGTCGACCTTCTCCACGTTCCCGCCGGACGTGCGGATCACGTTGAGGAACGTGTCCAGCGACGGTGCGACGGTGCGTTCGTCGAGAGTGGGATCGAGGATGACCATGACCTCGTAATGACGCATGAAGACCACTCACCTCCTGTGGACTCGGCGGCCACGGACTCTCCGTGGCAGGAGGGATCTTCGTCAGCCGCAGAGTCTAGCTCAGCCGGCGACGGCGCGGCGCAGCACCCAGGTGCGCACCAGGGCCGCGGTCACGCCGGAGAGGGCGAACACGGCCAGCAGCACCGGCAGCGCGATCCGGGTGCCGCCGACCGGGCGCAGCGCCTCGGCGTTCCCGGCCACCTGCACGCCGTCCTGGTCACCGGCGCCGAGGATGCCGAACTGCGGCGCGTAGCCGGGCACCGAGCCGCCGTAGCGCACGCCCGGTGCGGGCGCGAACAGGCCGGCCGTGGCGAACGGGATCGAGCTGTAGTCGGCCATCGGCGAGCGCGCGCCCCACAGCGACCGGCTCAGGTTGACGCCGCCGGGCGGCACGCCACCGACCACCGGCTGGTCGGCCCCGGCCGGCGGCGGGGTCTCCTGGCCACCGCCGGTGCCCGGGCCCGGCGGGGTGCCGCCGGGCAGCGGCAGGCCGGGCAGCAGTCCACCGGTGGTCTGCTGGGAGGCGTCGGCAACGGACTTGGCGCCCTCCTGCACCGGGGCGGCGGCGGTGTTGACGCCGGTGACCCCGACCGAGCACAGGCTGGTCAGGGTGCCCTGGACGGTGCGGGCCACCTGCTCGATCACCGGACCGAGCAGCGGCAGCTTGCGTAACTCGGCGACCACGGCGTTGGCGATGGTCGCACCGCTGATCACGCCGGAGCCGGTGGGCAGCACGCCGATCGGGATCGGGGGCAGCGCGTTCACCGCGGTCGCGGCGGTCGCGGCCAGCGGCGGGCCGAGGACGGGAACCGCGCGCACCGCATCGACGATCACGCCGGCCACCGCGCTCGCGCTCAGCGAGACGGGCTGGCCGGGGACGCCCTGGACGGTGGTGGCGCAACTGCCGATCACGATCGGGGCCGGTGCGGCCGCGGCGGTGGTGCTCGCGGACAGCAGGCCGGTCAGCGCAGCGGTGAAGATCAGCACCAGTGCCGCCGCCAAGCGCCGTGCCATTCGTCCATCCCTCCGCGCCGAGGATACTGGCCAGTAGGTACACCTAGGTAACGACGGTAACCCGCGCCGGTCACGCACGCCAGGGAATGTCCGGGGAACGAACGATTCAAACCCGGTCAAACCCGGACGCGGGGCAGAACCGATTCCGGACCTACTAGGCTCGGTGCCCATGAGCATAGGCGCCCATATCCACGCCGAGGATGTGCTCGGCGGCGCCCTCGAGCGGAAGGCCGAGGTCGTGCAGTTCTTCCTGGGCGACCCGCAGAGCTGGAAGGCACCCAAGCCGCACCCCCAGGCCGGCGCGCTGGCCGACGCCGGGCTGCGGGTGTTCGTGCACTCCCCTTATCCGGTCAACATCGCCTCGACCAACAACCGGATCCGGATCCCGTCCCGCAAGACCGTGACCCAGCACGCCGAGCAGGCGGCGGGCATCGGCGCGGCCGGTCTGATCGTGCACGGGGGGCACGTGACCAGGGGCGAGGACCCGGCCGACGGCCTGGCCAACTGGCGCAAGTTCTTCGAACGGCAAAGCGGTGAGGCCGGCGGCTTCCCGGTGCCGATTCTGATCGAGAACACCGCGGGCGGGGACAACGCCATGGCCCGCGGCTTCGACATGCTCGCCCGGCTGTGGGACGAGGTGGCCGAGTTCGGCGCCGGGTTCTGCCTGGACACCTGCCACGCCTTCGCCGCGGGTGAGGACCTGGACGGGATCGTCGACCGGGTCAAGGCCATCACCGGCCGGATCGACCTGGTCCACCTGAACAGCTCGCGCGACGAGTTCGGCTCCGCCCGGGACCGGCATGCCAACATCGCCACCGGCACGATCGATCCGGAGCAACTGGTCGGCGTGGTCAAGGCGGCCGGCGCCCCGGTCGTGGTGGAGACTCCGGCCGAAGGTCAGGCCGACGACATCGCGTTCCTGCGTGCGGCCCTGGGGCGGTGATGGCCGTGCCGGCCGATGCGGCGCTGCCGACATACAGAAAGGTGGACAGCGCGGTGCCCGATGAGGTGGGCACGGCGCCCGAAGCAGGCCGGCCGGGCCCGACGGTTCAACTCGGCCGCAGTGCACTCGCCGTGATCGTATTGCTCTGCGGCGTCACGATGATCCTCGGGTTCGCCAACAAGGACCGGTGCACCGGGCCGGAGTTCAACGAACTCGGCCGCAGCCAGTCCGACGTGGACTTCGAGCGCCGGAACAAAGAGGAGGTCTGCTACTCCGACATCCAGTACCTGTGGATCGGCCGGGACATCGACCGGTACGTCTTCCCGTACGTGCACGGCGGGATGAGGGACGACGGCACCCTGTACGGCGGAACCGTGGAGTACCCGGTGCTCACCGGGTTGCTGATGTGGTTCTCCGCCCGGTTCGCCACCAACGACGCGCAGTTCCTGCTCGCCTCGGCGATCCTGCTCGCGCCGTTCGGCCTGTTCGCCGCGTGGCTGCTCGGCCGGCTGTCCCGCTGGCGGGCGCTGATCTGGGCGCTCGCCCCGCCGCTGATCCTCTATGCCTTCCACAACTGGGAACTACCGGTGGTGGCCTGCGCGGTGGCCGCCGTGTATGTGCTCTACCGCGGCTGGGGCCAACGCGGCGTGGACCGGCCGTTGATCGAGCGGGCCACGGTGGCCGCGGTGCTGCTCGGGGTCGGCTTCGCGTTCAAGCTCTACCCGGCGATCTTCGTGCTGCCGCTGATGCTCTACGTGCTCACCGGCGGCGAGCGCGGCACCGAGCTGCCCCGGGACAAGCGGTGGAACTTCGCCGGCGCGTTCACCGTGGCCGGCGCCGCGCTCGGCACCGCGATCCTGATCAACGTGCCGTTCGTCCTCGCCGGGTTCGAGGGCTGGAAGGCGTCGTTCCTGTTCCAGTGGCAGCGCAAGGCCGACATCACCACCAACTCGATCTGGTACTGGGGGCTGCGGCCCAGCTCCAACCCGGAGAACGCCGACGTCCAGGACTGGATCAGCCTGGTGTCCATGATCACGATGCTGGCCGCGTTCGCGCTGGCCTGCGCGCTGGGCTGGCTGCGCTACAAGCGCGAGGGCACCTACCCGTGGGTGGCGGTCTCGGCCGCGATGCTGTGCGGATTCCTGTTGCTGCACAAGGTGCACTCGCCGCAGTACACGCTGTGGCTGGTGCCGATGTTCGTGCTGCTGCGGATCCGCTGGGGCTGGATCGTCGCCTACCTCATCGCGGACCTGGCGATGGGCATCGGGATCTTCCGGTGGTACTTCGAGATCATGTCGAGCGGCGCCACCGGGATCAACGACGGGTTCGCCGCGCAGGCGGTGATGATCGGCGTCTGGGGCCGGGCGGCGCTGCTGGTCGGGCTGTTCGCCGCGTTCCTGGCCGCCCGGCTCACCTTCGACAAGGACGATGCGCCCGCGGTGCCACCGCCGGAACCGGTCCGCGCCGGATCCTCCTGACCCACCGGTGCGGCCGGTGGGTCAGGTCCGAAGCTCGTCCGCCGGCCGGCCGGCCGGTACGACCCGCCCACGCAGTTTGGCCGTGTTCAACGTGAAACGATCGGGTGCGCCGTCCAGCACCCCGCCGGCCGGGTCGTCCTCGCCGGTCTGCCGGACCAGATCCCGTTCCGGCCGGTAGATCTCGTAGAGCACGACCGCGCACAGCCCGAGCACGACCAGGTCCCGGAGCACGACGGTGCCAAGGAACCAGTCGACCGGCAGTCCCTTCTTGGCGTTGCTCGGATCCACCCCGAGGTAGAACATCATCCGGGGCACCCAGACCAGCGCGTCGACCACCATCCAGGTGAGCAGCAGCTTCCACCGGGGCACGGCCAGCACCGCAAGCGGCACCAGCCACAGCGAGTACTGCGGGCTCCACACCTTGTTGGTCAGCAGGAACGCCGCCACCACAAGGAAACACAGCTGGGTCACCCGCGGCCGGGTCGGCGCGTGCAGGGCGACGAAGGCGACTGCGGCGCAGCAGACCAGGAACAGCACCGCGCTCACCGCGTTGAGCACCGACGGGGTCTGCTGGAAGCCGAGCGGCCCGTCGAACCCGGCCCACCCGGTCCACTGCATCACCACGTTGTAGAGCGAGTCGGGATCGGCGCCGCGCAAGGCATTGCGCCGGAAGAACTCCCCCCAGCCGTCCGGATAGGCGTACCAGATCGGGAAGTTCACCACGATCCAGGTGAGCACGGCGGACAGTGCGCTGGACCGCCAGGCGGCCATCCGGCCGGACCGCACGCAGAGCACCAGCAACGGGCCGAGCAGGAACAGCGGGTACAGCTTGGCCGCCCCGCCGATGCCGAGCAGGATCCCGGCGAGCACCGGGCGGTTGCGGGCCCAGGCCAGCAGCCCGGCCGCGGCGCAGGCGGTGGCCAGCGTGTCGAAGTTGGTGAAGGCGTGCACCGCGACCAGCGGCGAGATCGCCACCAGGACCGCGTCCCAGGGTCTGCGCCGATGCGTGCGCAGCACCGCCCAGACGGTGACCAGCCAGGCCAGCGCCAGCCAGAACGCGGAGATGTCGAAGTACACCACCACCGGCAGGCCGTTGGGGATCCACGGCGAGGTGGACAGCGCGACCCAGCCGTGCGCGAGCTTGGCGTTGAACCACTGGAACAGCCCGGTGAGCACCGGGTACTCCATGTACCGGTCGTGCGCGGTGGGCTTGCCCTCGTCGTCCACCCACTTGGTCCGGTACGGGAAGCCGCCCTGGTTGAGCCGTTCCGCCGAGTACAGCGGGATGATGTCGGAGTAGCACAGCGCGGTGAACGGCCGGTTGGCCCGCCAGTCCAGCTCCAGCGTCTTGTTGTCCTCGTTGAAGAACTGCTGGGCGCAGGCGGCCTTGCTGAACCAGCCGAGCGCCAGGGTGGCCACGGCGAGCAGCAGGCAGACCCGCAACGGGGTCCAGAACCAGTGCCGGCCGACCACCGCGTGCCGGCCGAGCGGCCCGCCGATCGGCGCGCTGGCGCCGGTGGCCAGCGGCTCGGTCCAGGTCGGCACCACCCGGTCGGCCACGGTCAGCGTGTCGGTGTCGGATCTGGTGCCCTGCCAGGGGCCGTCCGGGCCACCGGGCCCGGAGCCAGTGGCGCCGGACCCGGTGTCGTCCCTGCTGTCGTTACCGTCCCGCTGGACCCCCGATTCGCCTGGCACGCGGCGATGGTACGGGCCCACGGGGCGTAGCCGAATCAGCCGCCCCCGTCACCGGGCCCTGGTGGATCCGGGAGCTCGGTCGGCACGGTGATGGGGGGCCGGGTCGGGCGGGTCGGCCTGGTCGGTTCGGAGTTGCCCCCGCCGTTGTTGCCGCCGTTGTTGCCCCCGCCGTTGCCGTTGCCGTTACCCCGCCCGTCGCTTGGCGGCGGCTTGGCCGTGCTGGACGGGTTGGCCGAGGCTTCCTTGCCGATCGGGTCGTACTTGCCGAAGCCTTCCTTGGGCAGCTTGAAGGTCTTGTGGTAGCTGTCCATGAACCGCTTCCACGTCTGACCCGGCAGGCCGGACCCGTAGACGATCCGGTTGCCGGCGGCCTTGATCGCCTCGCCCTTGGTGCCGCTGAACGACACCGCGGTGGACAGCTGCGGCGTGTAGCCGACCATCCAGGCCTTCGCGTTGTCCGAGGTCTCGCCGAGCTGGTGGGTGCCGGTCTTGCCGGCGCACTCCCGCCCGTCGGCACACTCGATCTTCGAGAACTTCGGGATCGGCAGCAGTGACTCGGTGACGTTGCGCGCGATCTTCTCGTTGTTCCGGAGGTTGGCCGGGTCGAACGCGGGCTTCTCCTCGGCCTGCACGTCCCATACCAGCGAGCCGTCCGGGTTGAGCACCTTCGACACGATGTGCGGGGTCCGGTGCGTGCCCCGCGCCGCGAACGTGGCGTACGCCGAGGCCATCTCCAGCGTGCTGACCTGGGTCTTGTCACCGCCGATGGCGATACCGGTGGTCGGCTTGCCGCCGTTGTCGTGGCCGAGGTCGGACATGATGCCGGCCTGGTGGGCGGCTTCGGCGACCTTGTCCGTGCCCAGCGTGACGGCGATGTCGTAGAACACCGTGTTGATCGAGCGCTTCATCGCCTCGGCGACCGGGCATTCCTTGCACTGCGCGTTCTCCGAGTTGCGGACCGTGAGACCACCCTTGAAGGTGCGCGGTGAGCTGCCGTCGTAGACCTCGCCGAGGCCCTTCCCGGTCTTGAGCAGAGCCACCAGGTCGAACGGCTTGAACGACGAGCCGGGCTCCTGCTTGACGGACGCCCAGTCGGTGCCGATCCCGTCCGCGCCACCCCAGTACGCCTTGACCTGGCCGGTCTTGGGGTCGATGGCGACCAGGGCCGGCCGGAGGTTCTCCGGCTGACCCTTCATCACGTCGTCGATCGCCTTCTGGGCCAGCTCCTGGGCCTTCGGGTCGATCGTGGTGACGATCTTGTAGCCGCTCTCCTGGATGTCCTCCTCGGTCAGCCCCATCTTCTCCTCGAGCTCCTTGTAGACCTGCCGCTGGATCAGACCGCGGTTGTCGGTCAGCGCCTTGGCCTTGGTCTGCTCGAACGGCACCGGCTCGGGGAACTGGGCGCCGGCGCGCTCGGACGCCGGCAGCCAGTTGTTGGCCACCAGCTGGTCCATCACGTAGTTCCAGCGCCGCTGCATGTACTCGCCGTCCTTGTACCGGCTCGGGCTCTGGATCATGCCGGCCAGCAGGGCGGACTCGGACGGGGTGAGGGTCGCGAGGTCCGGCTTGGCGAAGTACGCCTTGGACGCGGCGGCGATGCCGTAGGCGTTGCGCCCGAAGTACACCGTGTTCAGGTAGGCGGTGATGATCTCCTCTTTGGAGAACGTCCGGTTCATCTTGTACGCCTTGACCACCTCGAGCGCCTTGCGGGTCAGCGTCGGGTCGGCGTTGCCGGTGGCCTTCTTGATGTACTGCTGGGTGATCGTGGAGCCGCCGCCCTCACCGCCGGTGGCCTGGTTCCACGCGGCCCGCATCACACCGGAGATGTCGAAGCCGGAGTTGGACATGAACGTGGCGTCCTCGGCCGCGAACACCGCGTTGAGCACCTGGGGCGCCTTCTGCAGGTCCTCGTACTTGACGTTGGTCCGCTCGCCGTCCTTCGGGACGATCCTGGCCAGCTCCGAGTCGTCGGCGTAGGTGAGCGTGACCACCCGGCTCTGCTGTTCCCGGACGTCGTCCGGAGACGGCACGGTGACCAGCTGGTAGGCGATGAAGAACGCCAGCACCGGACCGATCACCGCCAGCGCGAGCAGCACGTAGGTGGTGCGGCGGACCCGGCGCCAGATCTTCTTGCGTCGGGCCTTGCGCTCGTCCTCGGTGAGCTCCTCGTCACCCTCGAGCGGCTCGTCGTCGCTGTGGGTGATCAGGTCGGGCTCGCGTTGCGGCGCCCGCCGGGGCGGCGCCGGCACCATGACCTCGGTCTCGTCCCGGGAGTTGTCCCTCGGGATGACCACGGTCGGCCCGTTGGCGGCGTTCGGCCCGGGTGGCGCCGACGGCCCACCGGGCCGGGGACGGCGCAGCGCCCTGGTCGGCTGGGCCGACGGGTGCGGCGGCTGCTGCCGGGGCCGCTGGCCGGGCTGCTGGGCGGCGCCGGGGTTGCCGGCGTTGCCGGCGTTGCCGGTCCGGGCAGCCGGACGGGCCGGGCGGTGGGCCGGTGGCTCGTCGTCCCAACTCGGGCTGTAGTACCCGGTGCGCTCCTGCGGTTGGGCGTCGGGGTCCGAACCTGTCGGCCATGCGGGCTCGCTCGAGCGATGCCGCCTGTCGCGGTGGTCGTTCACGAAAAGGCCTCCCAGACCGGCACGCCGGGGAAACGTGCCGCTCCGTGGTCATTTCGGGACAGTAGGTGAAGTTGTCTCACGTCCTGCAACGTGTTCACTCCGCCGCTGTCCTCCTGCGTTGCTTTCGGGTATCCAGTCCACCCGTCCCCAGGACGTATGACTGCACCAGATGGTTCCAAGAACAGGTGCGACATACCTCAACCACGTAGACGGTGAACTCCTCGAACAGCGCCGCCATCCGCGCCAGTTCCTCGGGGGCCCGGGCGGACCCGGCCGCGTGCTTGAGCTCGTCACCGTACACCCAGGACACCCGGGTGAGCGGTTCCTTGCGGCACACGGGACAGGTCACATCGCTCGGTTGCCCGTGGAACTTGGCGGCCCGCAGCAGGTACGGGCTGGCGTCGCACACCTCCATGGTGCCGACGCGGCCCGAGTAGACGTCCGCGAGCAGCGCCCGGCGCTGTAACGCGTAGTCGACCACCTGCCGCTGTGTTTGCACGACGAACAGCGTAACCGCAGCACCTATCACGACGTTGGGCTGTTTGGCCGACCGGGTCGGGTGGCGACGTGTTGATCGACACAGTTTCAAGCACGGATGTATCGGCGCGATATAGTGGCGCGGTAGGTCACGGCGTCCGAGACGGGGATACCGATGCTCGAGTTCGCGCTTCTCGGGCTTCTTCACGAAGCCCCGATGCACGGCTATGAGCTGCGCAAACGACTCTACGACATGCTCGGGACGCTGCGTGCGTTCTCCTACGGCTCGTTGTACCCGACGCTGCGCAGGCTGCTGCGCGCCGGGCTCATCGTCGAGGAGGCGCCCGAGGAGGAGGCCGACGACAAGGCGGCGCGCAGCTGGGGCCGGCGGGCCAAACGGGTCTACAAGCTCACCGCCGAGGGCAAGGAGCGGTTCGCCCAACTGCTGGCCGACACCGGGCCGCAGACCTGGGACGACGAAGGCTTCGGCGTGCACATGGCGTTCTTCTCCCGGACCCCGGCCGAGATCCGGATGCGGATCCTGGAGGGCCGGCGGCGCCGGGTCGAGGAGCGCCGGGAGGGCCTGCGCGCCGCGATGGCGCGGGCCGGCGAGCAGATCGACCGCTACACCCGCGAGCTGCACCGGTTGGGGCTGGAGAGCAGCGAGCGGGAAGTGCGGTGGCTCAACGAGCTGATCGCGGAGGAACAGCGCGAGCAGCGCGGCGGCAGCACCAGCTGAGCCGAGGGTGACCGGGGTCAAGGCGGAAAAGGGAGAAGGAGAGTCGCGATGAGCGAGACTGTTCGGGTAGCCGTCGTCGGGGTCGGGAACTGTGCGGCGTCGCTCGTGCAGGGGGTGCACTACTACCGCGACGCCGACCCCGCGGCCCGTATTCCGGGTCTGATGCACGTGCGGTTCGGCGACTACCACGTCGGCGACATCGAGTTCGTCGCGGCGTTCGACGTGGATGCGAAGAAGGTCGGCCGGGACCTGTCCGAGGCGATCGTGGCCAGCGAGAACAACACGATCAAGATCTGCGATGTGCCGCCGCTCGGCGTGACCGTGCAACGCGGGCACACGCTGGACGGTCTCGGCGAGTACTACCGCGAGATGATCGACGAGTCGGACGACGAGCCGGTCGACGTGGTGGCGGCGCTGCGCGAGTCCGGGGCCCACGTGCTGGTCTCCTACCTGCCGGTGGGTTCCGATGACGCCGACAAGTTCTACGCGCAGTGCGCGCTGGACGCCGGGGTGGCGTTCGTGAACGCGCTGCCGGTGTTCATCGCCTCGGATCCGGTGTGGGCGGCCAAGTTCACCGAGGCCGGCGTGCCGATCGTCGGCGACGACATCAAGTCCCAGGTCGGCGCCACCATCACGCACCGGGTGCTTGCCAAGCTGTTCGAGGACCGCGGCGTCGAGCTGATGCGCACCTACCAGCTCAACTTCGGCGGCAACATGGACTTCATGAACATGCTGGAGCGCAAGCGGCTCCAGTCCAAGAAGATCTCCAAGACGCAGGCGGTCACCTCGCAGATCCCGCACGAGATGGAGCGCGCGTCCGTCCACATCGGACCGTCGGACCACGTGCCGTGGCTGGACGACCGGAAGTGGGCCTACGTCCGGCTGGAGGGCAAGACGTTCGGCGACGTGCCGCTGAACCTGGAGTACAAGCTGGAGGTGTGGGACTCGCCCAACTCGGCCGGTGTGATCATCGACGCGGTCCGGGCCGCGAAGATCGCCCTGGACCGCGGCATCGGCGGCCCGATCCTGTCCGCCTCCTCGTACTTCATGAAGTCCCCGCCGGAGCAGTACTCCGACACGCAGGCGCACGAGGCCGTCGAGAAGTTCATCCGGGGCGAGCTGGAGCGCTAAACCGAATCCCGGGCCACGCCGTCTAGGGGTTATGCGGACGGCGGCGACCGAGGCGGGAACCCAGGAGGGCTTCGCCGCGCTGTTCGACGAGTCGTTCGAGACGATGAAGCGGCTGGCGTTCCTGCTCGGCGCGGACGACCCGGAGAACATCGCGCAGGAGTCGTTCGTCCGGCTGCACGCCCGGTGGCACACCCTGGCCGGGCCGGACAAGGCGCTGCCCTACCTGCGCCGGATCGTGGTGAACCTGTGCCGGACCCGGCTGCGCCACCTGCGGGTGGTGCGCCGGGTGCCGGACGACCCGCCCGCGCCCGGGATCTCCGCCGAGGCCGAGGTGCTGACCCGGCTGGAGCACGGCTCGCTGCGGACCGCTCTGGCGGCGCTGTCCGAACGGCAGCGGCGGGTGCTCGTGCTGCGCTACTGGCTCGACCTCGACCACGCGGAGATCGCCGAGACGCTCGGCATCGCGGTCGGCACCGCGAAGGCGACCGTCCATCAGGCGCTGGCCCGGCTGCGCAAGGTCTGGCCGGACGAGGAGGACACGCGATGACCGAGCTGGAGCGGCGGCTGCGCACGGGGCTGGACTCGCTGGCCGCGACCGTCCCGCCGAGCGAGAACCCGTGGGCCGAGCAGCAGCGCAGGCTCGCCGCCGATCGCCGCCCGCCCCACCGGCTGTTGCTGGCCGGCGCGGCCGCTGCCGTGGTCGCCGGATCGCTGGTGCTGGTGCCCGCCCTGGTGGTGTCCCGGCCGGCCGCCCCGCCGACCCCGCCGCCCACCACCGCGCCGCCGAGCGAGGTGCCCTGGATGCGGGTGATCGCCGGGCCGTTCGCCCTCGGCCGGTACACCGCCGGGCCGGTCACCCGCGAGGTCATCACCTTCGTGAAACGCGAGCCCGGGGCGGCCGGCTGGATCAACCGGTTGTGCGTGGTTTCCACCTACGTCGGCACGGCGGAGCCGACGTCCCCGGATTCCTTCGCCGCGATCTCGCCGGACTGCGTCCTGCTGCCGACCGAATGGCCGGCCAGGCAGCCACCCGGCCTGGTGCAGACCCACACCATTCTGGACGGCGGGGTCCTCGGCGGCGGCCCGCTGCCCGGCACGCTGCTGTTCGTCACCGCGCCGCAGGTCGCGAAGCTTGAGGTGTGTGCCGGCGACGGAAGTCCCGCCACGGTCAAGGAGTTGGCCCGCACCGCCGAACTGGTGTTGTTCCAGGCCCAGTTCGCCACCAGCTACGTCGGGTTCTGCTTCACCGCGCGGGACGCCGCCGGCACGGTGCTGGACTCGGGAATCAGCTAGCCGTTCGTCGGGTGTTCACCTGGATGCCTTGTGTAGCTGGTTCATCTCTCTTAGTTTCGGGCCGTCCCCGAAACCCTGGAGGCGCACGGTGTCCCCCGCCGACCAACCCGAACGGCTGATCCCGCTGCACGTCACGCACTCGCCCGGTCGCTCCCCGATGACCTGCCGCTACCGGTGCGGCGACGCCTGCGCCCACGAGGCGCCCAACACCTCGGACAACGCCTACTTCGGCGACGTGGTGCGCAGCGTCGTCAGCCGGCGCGGCATGCTCAAGGCCGGCGCGGTGATCGCGGTCGCCGGCGCCGGTGTGACGAGTGTGGCCGGGTCCGTCGCCGCCGAGCCGACCCGGCAGCGCGGCCCGCGCGGCGTGAACTTCGCCCCGGTGCCGCCGAACCGGGAGGACCGGGTGGTCATCCCGGACGGCTACCGGCAGAACCTGGTGATCCGCTGGGGCGACCCGGTGCTGCCCGGCGCGCCCGCGTTCGACTTCGCCAACCAGACCGCGGCCGCACAGGCGAGGCAGTACGGGTTCAACAACGACTTCTGCGAGCTGGCCCCGTTGTCGCACAACCGGTTCCTCATGGTGAGCAACCACGAGTACACCACCGAGCCGATGCTGTTCGCCGGCTACGACCCGGCCAACCCGACCGAGGAGCAGGTGCGGATCGCCTGGGCCGCGCACGGCATGTCGGTCGTGGTGATCGAGCAGCAGCGCTCCGGCGAGCTGCACGCGGTGCTGGACCGGCGCTACAACCGCCGGCTCACCGCGCTGAGCCCGTTCACCGTGCGCGGGCCGGCCGCCGGCTCGGCGCTGCTGCGCACATCCGCCGACCCGGCCGGGACGACCGTGCTCGGCACGCTGAACAACTGCGCCGGCAGCCTGACCCCGTGGGGCACCATGCTCTCCGGTGAGGAGAACATCAACCAGTACTTCGCCAACGCCGGTCAGGTCGCCGACCCGGTGACCCGGGCCCGGCTGGCCCGGTACGGCTTCCCGACCGGGGCGAGCGAGCGCAAGTGGGAGCGGTTCGACCGGCGGTGGGACCTGGCCCAGGAACCCAACGAGGCCAACCGGTTCGGCTGGATCGTGGAGATCGACCCGTACGCGCCGGACGAGCCGCCGGTCAAGCACACCGCGCTCGGCCGGTTCAAGCACGAGGGCGCGGCGGTGCACGTGGCCAGGGACGGCCGGGTGGCCACCTACCTCGGCGACGACGAGCGGTTCGACTACATGTACAAGTTCGTCTCGGACGAGCGGATGCGGCGCGGGAACGGCCGGCGCGACCGCGAGCACAACAAGCGCCTGCTCGACTCCGGCACGCTCTACGTCGCGAAGTTCACCGGGGACAGCCCGCCGGCCGAGATCGACGGCACCGGCAGGCTGCCGTCCGACGGCGAGTTCGACGGCAGCGGCGAGTGGATTCCGTTGGCACACAACGACACCTCGTTCGTGCCGGGGTTCACCGCCGCCGAGGTGTACGTCTACGCCCGGCTGGCCGCCGACGCGGTGGGCGCCACCAAGATGGACCGGCCGGAGGACGTGCAGCCGCACCCGGGGACCGGGCGGATCTATGCGGCGCTGACCAACAACACCAACCGGGGCGCCGCGCCCACCCAGCCGCCCGCGGACGAGGCCAACCCGCGCAACGTCAACCGGCACGGGCACGTGCTGGAGATCGAGGAGCGGCGCGGCGACCACACCGGCACCCGGTTCGCCTGGCGGCTGCTGCTGGTCTGCGGCGACCCGGCGAGCCCGGACACCTACTTCGGCGGGTACGACAAGACCCAGGTCAGCCCGATCTCCTGTCCGGACAACGTGGCCTTCGACAGTTACGGCAACCTGTGGGTGTCCACCGACGGCAACGCGCTCGGCTCGAACGACGGGCTGTTCGCGGTTCCGCTGGAGGGGCGGGAACGCGGGCACGTCAAGCAGTTCCTCACCGTGCCGACGGCCGCGGAGACCTGCGGCCCGGTGGTCCGGGACCGGTTCGTGCTGGTGTCGGTGCAGCATCCCGGTGAGGGCGGCACGATCGAGGCGCCCACCTCGCACTGGCCGGAGGGCGGCAGCAGCCAGCCCCGGCCGGCCGTGGTGGCGGTGTTCAAACCGGGCCGGTTCGGACCCGGCCTGATCGGCGAGTAGCAAGCACGGGTCAGGTCAGCAGGCGGCGGGTCACCGCGCCCGCCGCCCGCTGCACCTCGGCCCGGTCCACGCGGGTCGGCTCGCCGGCGGCCACAACCTGCTCGCCGGCCACCCAGACGTCGCGCACCCGGCGCGATCCGGCGGCCCAGACCAGGTTGGCCACCAGTTGCTCGTCCGGCACGTCCAGGCCGCCGACGAACGCCGGGTCGTCCACGTCGACGTGCACGATGTCGGCCCAGCGACCCGGTTCCAGCACGCCGATGTCGTCCCGCCCCAACGCCTCCGCGCCGCCCCGGGTGGCCATCAGCAACGCGTCCGCCGCGCCGAGCGCCGCGGAGTCCATTGTGGACAAACGGGCGAACAGTGCGGCCAGCCGCATGTCCTCCCACAGGTCCAGGTCGTCGTTGCTGGCCGGACCGTCGGTGCCCAGTCCGACGGGCACACCGGCGGCGCGCAGGTCGAGCACCCGGGCGATGCCCGAGGCCAGCTTGGCGTTCGAGCCCGGGCAGTGCGCGACGGCCACCCCGTGCGTGGCGAACAGCTCGATGTCGGCGTCGGACAGGTGCACCGCGTGGGCGGCCAGCACCCGGCCGCCGAGCAGGCCGAGCCGGTCGAGCATGGCCGGCACCGAGCCGTACCGGCCGCGCTGTGTGGTGTCCTCGCCGGCGGACTCGGCGACGTGAATGTGCACCAGCGCGCCGCGCGAGCGGGCCGCCGCACCGACCATGGTCAGCGCCTCCGGGGGCAGCGTGTACGCCGCGTGCGGCCCGTAGCCGACCTCGATCCGCTCGCCCGGACCGCTGCGCAGCCCGTCCGCGTCGATCCAGGCATCCACCCCGGCGAGCATCTTGCGCCAGTCCCAGCCGGGCGCGTCGATGATCCCCATGGTGGCCACCAGCCGGGCGCCGGAGGCCAGCACCGCCCCGGCCAGCTCCTCGCCGTGGAAGTACATCTCGGTGCTCGTGGTGACCCCGGCGCGCAGCATCTCCACCGACCCGAGCAGCATCCCGGCGCCGATGTCGGCCGGGGTGAGCCGCGCCTCGGCCGGCCAGATCACCTCGTGCAGCCAACGCAGCAGCGGCAGGTCCCCGCCCATCCCGCGGAGCACCGTCATCGGGCTGTGCGCGTGCGCGTTCACCAGTCCCGGCAACAGGATCCCGGTGCAGTCCCGCACCGGCGCGTCGCCGGCGTCCGGCGCGTCGGCCGCCGGCCCGACGTGGGTGATGCGCCCGGTCTCGTCCACGTCCAGCACCGCGTCCCGCAGCGCCGGGCACCCGGGATCACAGGGCAGCACGACCGGAGCTCGCAAACGAAAGGCCGTCGGCATGTGCAGATCCTGCCACCCGGCGCTGAATTGTCAGCCGATCCGCTCGAACAGAAGATCCCGGATGGTCCGGCCGGCGTGCTCGCCGCGGTGTTCGAACTTGGTGGTGCTGCGCCATTCCGGACGGGGCGCCCAGCCGTCGTGCGGGTTGTGCAGCCGAGGCTCGGCCGAGCAGACGGCGAGCATCTGTTCGGCGTAGTGCTCCCAGTCGGTGGCCAGGCGCAGGATGCCGCCGGGGGCGAGCCGGTCGGCGACCAGGGCGACGAACGGGGCCTGGACCAGCCGGCGCTTGTGATGTTTGGCCTTGGGCCACGGGTCCGGAAAGAAGATCCGCACCTCGGCGAGCGAGCCGGCGGCGACGTGCTCGGACAGCAGCACCACCGCGTCGCCGCGGACCAGGCGGAGGTTGGCCAGCCCGGCCTCCTCGGCGCGCATCATCAGCTGCGCCAGCCCGGGCTGGTAGACCTCGACCGCCAGGTAGTTGACCCCGGGCGCGGCGGCGGCCAGCCGGGCGGTGGTCTCGCCCATGCCGGAGCCGATCTCCAGCACCACCGGGGCGGAGCGGCCGAACAGGGCGTCGGTGTCCAGCGGGCCGGGCGGCAGCTCGCCGAGCTCACGGCCCAGCCGGGACCAGCTGCGCTGCCAGGCCTTCGCCTGGCCCGAGGTCATCCGCCGGCCGCGGTGCACGAAGCTCACCACGGTGCGATGTGCCTGGGTCACGGACCGAATGCTATGCGGGACGCAGCGACTCCAGCCGGGCGAGGTTGGCCCGCAGGTCGGCGGGACCCTGCACCGGGATCGGCTCGGGCGTCTCGCCGGCGTGCACCGGGATCACGTCCAGCCAGCCGGTATGCCGGTGGGTGAGGAACAGCGTGGTGGGCACGCCCGGAACGGTGAGCGCCCGCTCGGACGGCATGTACTCCCAGAACCCCGAGTCGCCCTCGGCCACCCACGGCACGTACACCCAGCCCGGCCGGCTGGCCAGCAGCTTGGCCACCCGGTCCTCGACGGCGAACCCGTCCACCCGGGACCGGATCGAGCCGGCCGCGAGCGCCCGCAGCCACCAGGGCGCCGGCAGGTTCGGGTCGTAGGCGCGAGCCGCCAGATAGAACGTGAGGACCTGGTGCTCGGGCGCCCGGTGCAGCCAGGCCCCGCGGGCGTCGGCGGGTTTGGCGGCCCGCTCGCCGCCCCACTGCTCGAGGGCCTGCGCCCATTCCAGAGCGACCGTCGGTTCGACCCGAAGGTCCTCGTCGGGGCTCGTGGGTTCGCCCGTCGAGGCGGTCTGCTGGGACGGGCTGGTGTCAACCACCGGCAAAAGTCAACTCCAAGGGCAGGTTTCGCTGACCGTCACCGTCGAGTTGACCCGGTGCCCTGCAGGTCTGTCCTCGGGGTGTGGTCAAGCTCACATCCACTTAACGTAGCCTTTACCCCCGGGTCTGCTGTACAAAACACGGCCGCAAAGAATCGGACCACGTCAAGCGGCCCGGGCCACCCCCCGTCGGTGGCCCGGGCCGCTTCCCCCTGTACCTGTGGTCAGGCGTCCCGCTTGTTCGCCGTGAACAGCGCGACGAGCAGGAGGACCACGGCGATCCCGGCGAAGTAGGCCAGAGCCCACCACGGGCTGAGCACCGCGCTGGACGGCGGCGGGCCCTCCTCGAGCGGCCGGTTGGTCAGGTCCGGGTTCCCGGTCAGGAACTTGTTGGCCACGTAGAACGGCATCCACTCCTGGATGTCGTCGCCGATCTTGGGGATCAGCGAGACCAGGCTCTCCACCAGCATGACCCAGATCAGCAGCAGCGAGATGGCGCCGGCGGAGTGTCGGATGAGCGTCCCGACCGCCACCGCGATCACCGCGGCGATCGCGTAGATCAGGCTCACCCCGGCCACCGCCCGCCACTCGAAGGCGGTGTTGATGGCCAGGTCGGCCTCGGAAACGATCAGCTTGGAGATGGCCACCGAGCCGAACGCGGTGACCAGTCCGATCAGGCCGGAGACGACGGCCACCACCGTGGCTTTGGCCAGCAGCACGGCCGACCGGTTCGGAATGGCCTGGAAGGTCGCCCGGATGGTGGAGAACCGGTATTCGGTGGTGATCGCCAGCGCGGCCATCACCATCACCACGACCAGCCCGAAGTTGTAGCCGAACTGGGTGCTGGCGATGGTCACCGGGCTCTCCGAGTCGACCCCGGCGATCAGCGCGGCGAAGCCGACGGTGAGCCCGACGGCGAGCAGCGTGCACCACAGCGGCGAGCGCGTGGTGAGCAGCTTGATGCGTTCGACGGCGAGCAGTGTCATCGGTTCACTTCCCCACTGGTGACGAGATCGGGCGTGCCGGCGACGGGGGCGTCGAGCCCGGCGTGGTACTCGACGGAGTCGCCGGTGAGCTGGATGAAGGCCTCCTCGAGCGAGCCGCGCTGCGGGCTGAGCTCGTGCAGCACCGCGCCGTTGGCCGCGGCCAGCTCGCCGATCTCGGCGCATTCCAGCCCGGACACCACGAGGTGCTCGCCCTCGTCCCGGACCCGCACGCCGTCCCGGCCGAGCGCCGTGCGCAGCGTGTCCAGCTGCGGGCTGCGCACCAGCACCGAACTCTCGGTGGCGTGCGCGACGAAGTCGTCGGTGCTGCTCTGCGCGATCAGCTTGCCGCGGCCGATCACCACCAGTTCCTGGGCGGTGAGCGACATCTCGGAGAGCAGGTGGCTGGAGACGAACACGGTGCGACCCTCGTCGGCCAGCCGGTGCATGAACCGGCGGATCCACAGGATGCCCTCCGGGTCCAGTCCGTTCACCGGCTCGTCGAACAGCAGCACCTGCGGGTCGCCGAGCAGCGCGGCGGCGATCCCCAGCCGCTGCGACATGCCCAGCGAGAAGCCGCCCGCCCGGCGGCCGGCCACGTCGGTCAGGCCGACGATGTCCAGCACCTCGTCGACCCGTTTGACCGGCAGGTCGTTCGACCTGGCCAGCCAGCGCAGGTGTGCCCGGGCCGACCGGTTGGGGTGCACCCACTTGGCGTCCAGCAGCGCGCCCACCATCCGCAGCGGGTGGTGCAGCTCGCGGTAGCGCTTGCCGTCGATGCGCACCTCGCCCGCGTTCGGGGCGTCCAAGCCGAGCACCATCCGCATGGTGGTCGACTTGCCGGCGCCGTTCGGTCCGAGGAACCCGGTCACGCGTCCGGACTGGACGGTGAACGAAAGATCATCGACGGCCACCGTCCGGCCGTATCGTTTGGTGAGGCCAACTGCCTCGATCATGGTTTCTCCCTGTCGTGAGCTGACGTTGACCAATGCTGTCGGCACGCCGGGTCTGCGCACGTCCTACTGAGGTCGACACCTGCGATCAGCTTTCGGGAGTAGCGTCCATCAACCTGTGGTCTGAAGCGATCAGTGACCACCCTGAGCCGACCCTGAATTGGCCCCCTAGTCCATGCCGGGGCGGACCACACCGGTCTCGTAGGCCAGCACCACCACCTGCACCCGGTCCCGCAGGTCCAGTTTGGACAGCACCCGGCCGACGTGGGTCTTCACCGTCGCCTCGGACAGGAACAGCTTGCGGGCGATCTCGGTGTTGGACAGCCCCTGCGCGATCAGCAGCATGACCTCGCGCTCCCGGTCGGTGAGCACGTCCAGCACGGCGGCGTCGCGCAGCTGTGAGTTGCCCGACCCCAGGAACCGGTCCAGCAGCCGGCGGGTGACGCTCGGCGAGACCACCGCGTCGCCGCTGGCCACCGAGCGCAGCGCGGAGACCAGGTGGTCCGGCCGGGTGTCCTTGAGCAGGAACCCGCTTGCCCCGCTGCGCAGCGCGGACAGCGCGTACTCGTCCAGGTCGAAGGTGGTCATCACGAGCACCTTGGACAGGCCCCGCTCGGTGATCAGCCGGGTGGCCTCGACCCCGTCCAGCACCGGCATCCGCACGTCCATCAGCACCACGTCCGGGCGCAGCGCCTCGACCAGCTCGACCGCCTCCCGGCCGTTGCCCGCCTCGCCGACGACCTCCATGTCCGCCTGCGCGCCGAGCACCATCCGGAACCCGACCCGCATCAGCTCCTGGTCGTCCACCAGCACCACCCGGATCACGGCCGTCATTCAACCGGTCCCGACCGGAAGGACGACGTGTACCTGCCAGCCGCCGGCCGGACTGGGTCCGGCGCGCAGCGTGCCACCGAACACGTGCGCCCGCTCCCGCATGCCGATCAGCCCGTTGCCACCGGAGAGCCCGAGCCGGGCCCGGGCGCCGGTCATCCCGGTGTCGAGCACGTCGAGCTCCACCCGGTCGCCCACCCTGCGCACCTCCACCACGGCCGACGCGCCCGGCCCGGCGTGTCTGAGCGTGTTGGTCAGCGCCTCCTGCACGATCCGGTAGATGCCCAGGCCCACCCCGGCCGGCAGGTCGTCGATGCCGCCGACCAGCTCGAGCCGGACCGGCAGGCCGACCGCGCGGACCCGCTCGGCCAGCTCGGTCAGCGACCGGGTGCCCGGCTGCGGTGCGCGCTCCTCGCCGGACTCCTCGCTGCGCAGCACGCCGAGCAGCCGGCGCAGCTCGGTCAGCGCCTCCCGCCCGGTGGCCGAGATCGTCCGCACCGCACGTTCGGCCGCCTCGGGCTCGGAGCGCACGGTGTAGGCCGCGCCGTCGGCCTGCACCACGATCACGCTCACCGCGTGCGCGACGACGTCGTGCAGCTCGCGGGCGATCCGGGCCCGCTCCTCGGCGACGGCGATCCGGGCCTGCTGGTCCCGCTCGGTCTCCAGCAGGTGCAGCCGGGCCTCGACCTCGGCCAGGTAGGCCTTGCGGGCCCCGACAAACTCACCGAGCACCCAGCAGAACGCGTAGCAGAACAGCCCGGTAAGGGCGCTCGCGGCCAGCTCGACGCCGGAATCGGCCTGGATCGGCAGCTGGACGGCGGCGACGACAAGGTTCGCGCCGAGGTAGAGCAGCCCGGACCGGCGCCCGACGTAGGCGACCAGGGTGTAGAGCGCGATGCAGACCGTGACGAGGCTGGCCACGCCGAGCTCGAACACCGAGTGCGGGGTGCCGACGATCAGCAGCAGGTAGGCCGCGAGCACCGGGCGTCTGCGCCGCAGCACCAGCGGCAGCACGGCGATCAGGATCAGCGGGAACGCCACGCCCCACGGGTCGATGTCGCCGTTGACGGCCGGGTAGCGGGCGCCGAACAGCAGCATGTCGAACAGCGCGAGCCCGGTGGCGAGCACGCTGTCGCCGACCATCGGGTGCGCCTTCAGCCACAGACTCAACCGCCGCACCGGCCAAGCGTAGGCAGACCCGGGTACGCGCACGTCGGCCCGCGGTCTGATCCGCCGTCCGACCAGATGTTGACACGACGTGCGACGCTTGTGTCAGATCATTGATACAAACGGGGGTCTACGGGTGGACTGGGGACGCATCGTGCTCGATCCGGGCAGCGGGCTGGCGCCGTGGCGACAGGTGCACGATCAGATCCTGTGGCTGGTGCAGACCGGCCGGCTGGCGGTCGGGGCGCGGCTGCCGACGATCCGGCGGCTCGCCGGTGACCTCGGGGTCGCGCCCGGGACGGTGGCCCGCGCCTACCGGGAACTGGAGGAGGCCCGGGTACTCCGCACGGCCCGGCGCAACGGGACCGTGGTGGCCGCGCAGCCGGCGGCGCCGGACCGGCTCGAACCACTCGCCACGGCCGCCGCCGCGTATGCGGCGACGGCCAGGACGGCCGGAGCGGATGTGCACCGGGCCGTGGCCGCCGTGGTGGCGGCCTTCGACCGGGTCACGTGGTCGGGTACCGGTTCTGGTGCTCCTCGATCGGCGGGCTGACCGCCGGGTGCCGGTCGTTGTACTCGTCGCCGATCGGGTTGACCTGGTTGACCTGGTTGACCGGGGTGGTCGCCGGCGCGGCGGGCAGGTCCTGGTTCTGATTCTGGTTCGGCATGCTCTCGGCCAGCAGTTGCTCGCCCCGCATCCGGTCGCGGATGTGCGACAGGATCGACATCGTCGCCGCGTGCGCGGCGCCCAGCACCAGCAGCACCACGCCGAGCTTGATCACCACGTTCTGCACCTGGTTGCCGGTGTCGATGTCGATCGTGGAGATGAGCGCGAGCACACCGAGCACGATCAGCACGAACAGCACCGTGACCAACTGCACCATGGAGCGGGATGCCCGGGGATCGCGGTACACCTCGTTCAGGTACGACCGGCCGCTGCGATACACGATGACCGCGTCCAGCGCCACCAACGCGACGCCGAAGATCAGGAACATCACATAGCTGCTGGTGTCCACCGAACATCCTTCCGCCGGAGCCTTCGCGCACCCGGATACCCACAACGAACTCCGGCGAACCGCCCGGTCATGGCACGATCTGGGGCGAGAGCGGAAGGGGATGCGGCGTGACCACGGCGACCGAGCAGCAACACGTTGCCGGACCGCTGTCCGCCGCCGTGGCGCACCTCTGCCACCGGTTGCAGCCGCAGGTCTCGGCGCGCACCGCGGCCGGGTTCCGCGAGGTGCTGCGCCGGCTGTCCGCGCCGTTGCAGGTCGCCGTCGCCGGCCGGATCAAGTCCGGCAAGTCGACGCTGGTGAACGCGCTGATCGGGCGCCGGGTCGCGCCGACAGACGTGGGCGAGTGCACCCGGCTGGTCACCCGGTTCCAGTACGGCACGGTGGACCGGGTCGAGGTGGTGTTCACCGACGGCCGCAAGCAGGTGCTCCCGTTCGACGCGGGCGGGGTGATCCCGAACGATCTCGAGGTCGACTTCGATCAGGTCTCGCACCTGGAGGCGTACCTGACCAACGCCGTGCTGCGGGATCTCACGGTCATCGACACCCCCGGCCTCGGTTCGCTGGACGCGGCCTCGGTGCGCCGCACCGAGCAGCTGCTCGGCGCCGCCCGGCACCGCAAGGAAGACGCGGAGGACTCCGCCGACACCGACGACGGTCCCACCGGTGACGACGATCTTGACCAGACCTCGCGCAGCGCCGTGGCCGGCGCCGAAGCCGTGCTGTACGTGGTCACCCAGGGCGTGCGGGCCGACGACCAGCAGGCGCTGGCGGCGTTCACCGCGGCCACGGCCAGCCGCGAAGCCGGCCCGGTCAACGCGATCGCGGTGCTGAACAAGGCCGACACGATCGCGCCGGAGTCGGTGGCCGGCTCGGACGGCGACGTCTGGAAGGCCGCCACGATGCTGGCCGAGAAGCAGGCGCAGAGCCTCAAGCCGCGGGTGGCCGACGTGATCCCGGTGATCGGTCTGCTGGCCGAGTCGGCCGAGTCCGGCGGGTTCACCTCCGCCGACGCCGACGCGCTGCGCCAACTGTCCCAACTGGACGATGCGACCTGGGAGACCATGGTGCTCTCCGCGGACATCTTCACCACCTGGGAGTGCGAGGTGCCGGCCGGCACCCGGGTGCGACTGCTGGAGAAGCTGGACCTGTACGGCATCCGCACCGCGGTGGACGCGCTGCGGGCCCAGCCGGACCTGACCGCGGGGGCGCTGCGCAGGCGGCTGCTGGACGCGTCCGGCCTTGCCCTGGTGCGCGGCCGGCTGGACGCGGTGTTCCGGGCGAGGGCCGACGGGATCAAGGCCGCGGCGGCGCTCGCCTCGGTGACCGCGCTGGCGCACGCCTCCGGTGACCCGGGCGAGCGGCAGCGGGTGCACGACGCGATCGAGGTGCTGCTGGCCAAGCCGGAGGCGCACCAGCTGCGCCTGCTCGAGGCGCTCACCCTGGTCACCTCCGGTGCGGTGGCGATGCCGGAGGACCTGGCCGAGGAGGTGCTCCGGGTGGGCAGCCACGCCGACGTCGGCGAGCAGCTCGGCATGCGCGGCCGGCCGCAGCGGGAGCTGGCGGCGTTCGCGCTGGAGCGGGCCGGCTGGTGGCGCTCGTTCGCCTCGTTCGGCGCGACACCCGCGCAAAGCCGGGTCGCCCACGTGGTGCACCGCGCATACTTCCTGATCTGGCAGCAGCTTCGGGCAGAGTGAGAGGACGGGGGTGAGCCGGGTGCCTTCCTGGTTCAAGCGGGTCCGGCCGGAGGACGACTCGGCCGAGTCGACGATCGAGGTGAAGGCGAGCGTGATCGCCGAGGCGGCGCGGTCCGGCACGGACGGCGCCTCGTCGGTCATCGCGGCCGACGGGGTGATCGCCGGCGCGGACTTCGACGCCGGGCTGACCGCCGAGGCGGCCGACCTTGCCGACGGCGTCGACGACGACGTGGTCAACCAGGCGCTCGCGGAACGCAAGTCGTTGGTGCACCTGTGCATGTACGCGCTGGACCGGGCGCGCAGCTCCGGGGTGGCCGAGCGGATCGAGGAGGGTTTGGCCGCGGTCGGGGTCACCGCGCTGCGCCCGGACGGCCAGCGGTTCGACCCGGCCCAGCACGAGGCCGGCGGCACGGTGGCCACCGAGGACGAGGCGCTCAACGGCGTGGTGGCGGAGACCGAGGTGGTCGGCTTCGCCGACCGCGGTCACATGCTCCGGGCGCCGGTGGTGACGGTCTACAACCGGATGGCGCCGTGACGTCTGCTGCTGCCCCCACTCAACTCTCCCTGCCCAAGCAGGTCGCCCAGGCGCGCGAGAAGCTGCTCGGGCTGATCGGGGAGTCCGACCCGGACGCGGCCCGCTGGGTGGAGGAGATCCGGGCGCGGCGCAAGAAGAACCCGTCGGTCGTGGTGGTCGGCGAGACCAACCGTGGGAAGAGCTCGCTGGTCAACGCGCTGCTCGGACAGCCGGGACTGTCCCCTGTGGACGCCGAGGTGGCCACCGCCACCTACCTGGTGTTCGGCCACGCCGAGCGTTGGGAGGCCCGGGCCTGCTATCCCGGCCAGCTCGCCCCGGTCCCGATCGACCTGACCGAGCTGATCAGCTGGGTGTCCGCGGCGCACGAGCTGCCGGCCGGCGAGCTGCCGCCGCGCTACGTCGAGGTGGACGGCCCGGTCGAACTGCTCAGCAAGCTGTCCATTGTAGACACTCCGGGGGTCGGCGGGCTTGAGTCGGTGCACGGCGAGCTGGCCAGGGAGGCGGCGTCGTCGGCCACCGCGTTGCTGTTCGTGGTGGACGCGTCCGCCCCGTTCACCGTCGGTGAGCTGAACTTCCTCGCCGGCGTCGGGGAACGGGTGGAGACGGTGCTGTTCGCACTGTCCAAAGTAGACCAGTACCGCGGCTGGCGGCAGGTGCTCGACGCGAACGTGGCGCTGCTCGCCGAGCACGCCCCACGGTTCGCCGGGGCCCGGTTCCATCCGGTCTCGGCCCGGATGTGGGAACTGGCCGGCAAGGCGCCCAACCCGGACGCGGCCGCCATGCTGCGCGAGCGCTCCGGCGTCGACGAACTGCGCACCGCCATGCAGGACCTGCTGGTCGGCCGGTCGATCATGCTGTCCGAGGCGAACACGCTGCGGGCCCTGTCGACCGCCCTCGGTGCGCTGCGGGTCCGGCTGGAGGCCGAGCGGCGGGCGCTGTCCACCGGTGAGGCCGAGGCGGAGGCGCTGCGGACGCGCAAGGACGAGCTGACCGCGGACCGCCGCTCGTCCACCAAGGGTTGGCAGGTCAAGCTGCGCAGCGAGGTGCAGCGCACCCGGGTGGAGAACAACCACGAGGTCAGCCGGCAGATGCGGGACGTGCAGTCGTGGTTTCGGCAGGCCATCGACGCGGCCGGCAAGGACCAGCTGCGCGAGTTGCCCGGCCAGGTGGACATCGCGCTGCAGATGGTGTCCGCGCGGATCAGCGGGAGCGTGGGCAACCGGCTCAACCAGGTGACCGAGGTGGTGCTCGGCGAGCTGTTCCAGCCCGACGAGCTTGAGGTGATCCGGGCCCAGTTCGCCCGGGCCGGCTCGTCGCCGATCGTGCTGCGCCCCGCGGACAAGCGCCCACCGACCGCCGAGGACAAGCTGCTGGTGTTCATGGGCGTCACCGGCGGGTTCGGGGCCGGCAAGATGGCGCTGCTGCCGCTGGCCGGGGCGATCGCGGCGCCGATCCTGCTCGTCCCGACGATCGTGATCGGGCTCGGCGCCGGCTGGTGGATCTCCAAGACCCGCCGGCACACCGCGGACAAGCAGCACATGAAGCAGTGGCTGACCGAGTCGATCGCCGACGCCCGGTCCACCCTGGACCAGCTGGTGGCCGAGCAGCTGATCGAGGCGGAGTCGCAACTCTCGCTCGCCCTCGATGAGGCGCTCGGCCGGCGGATCGCCGGGATCGAGGACGAGCTGCGCGCGGTGGACAAGGCGTTGCGACTTGACGCGAACGAGCGGTCCAAGCGACTTGCTGTGGTAAACAAGCGCCTGACCGAGGTCGGCTCCGGGCGCGAGCGCGCCGAGCAGCTACTGGCCAGCATCCGTTCCGTTCGGGACAGGTCCTGACCCCGGGCGGGAACCGGACGGGCCCACGGTCAGTCATACCAGCCGACGAGAGCCTAAGGACCGATTGGGGGTTCCACCCGTGTACGTCGACGAGCACGGTGACGACACCACGACCACCACCGAGACCGACACCGGCAACGACGAGCTGACCGTCGAGGTGGACGGGGAGACCTACGAGGTCGAGGAGAACGAGGACCTCGACCGGGACGGCCACAACGACACCGCCGTGGTGGAGACCGAGGACGGCTACATCGCCTTCGCCGACACCGACGGCGACGGCACCGCCGATGTCGCGGTCGAGTTCGACCAGGAGGGCAAGGTCGTCGGCGGCGCCGAGTACGACGAGGCCAGCGGCGAGTGGGTCGAGGAGGACGTGGACAAGCTGCCGACGCCCAGCGGTGACGGCGCCGACGAGGGTGGCGAGCGCCGCGACTCGGACAGCGACTCCGACTCCGACAGCGACCGGGACACCGACTCCGACTCGGACAGCGAGTCGATCAGCGTGGCCACCCCGAACGGCGAGTTCGACGCCGGCGCGGCCGAGTACGACTCCGACAACGACGGCGAGAACGACACCGCGATCGTCACCGACGAGGAGGGCAACACCTACGCCTTCACCGACACCGATGGCGACGGCGACGCCGACCAGGCGATCGTGATCGAGGCCGACGGCGACGTGACCGTGGCCCAGAACACCGGCGGCGACAACTGGGAGGTCGTCGAGGAGGGCCACCTGAACCCGGACGGCAGCTTTGAGCCCGGGTCGGGTTCGGGCGGTGCCGAATCCCCCGGCTCCGACTCGGTGTGGGCCGAAGCGAAGTAATCCTCACCACATTTCCGTAATCGGATCCCGGCGCGTTGTGCAGGCGCCGGGATCCTGTGTTATTGGGCACTTGCGACATCTGAGTGCTGAATCGATTCCCAGATCGGTCTTGTGAGGGAGAAGACACGGCAGGTGTCGGTTAGCTGCGCATATGCGGGTTAACCTCTGTCCATCACCTAGCGGCTGGACCCGCTCGCGAATACCGGGCGGGCTCTTTGCCATTCGGTTTACGAGGACGCTGGAGTCCGGGAGGACGACGGCGTCCTTGATGACTTTTGCGCTACGTCTAGGAGACGAGGCAGATGACGGCAGTGGCAATTCCGGGATTGGACCAGGCACCGACGACCCATGCCCGGCTGCTGTCCTGGGTTCAGGAAGTGGCCGAGCTGACCGCGCCGGACCAGGTGGTCTGGTGTGACGGTTCGGACGCCGAGTGGGATCGCCTCACCACCAAGCTGGTCGAGGCGGGCACCCTGACCAGGCTGGCGAAGAAGCCCAACTCGTTCTTGGCGGCCTCCGACCCCGGCGACGTCGCCAGAGTCGAGGAGCGCACCTTCATCTGCTCGAAGAACCCCGCCGACGCCGGTCCGACGAACAACTGGATGCAGCCGGACGAGATGAAGGCGATCATGACCGAGCTCTACCGAGGCTCGATGCGTGGTCGCACGATGTACGTGATCCCGTTCTGCATGGGACCGCTGTCCGCGGAGCAGCCGATGCTCGGCGTGGAGATCACCGACTCCGAGTACGTCGTGGTCTCGATGCACATCATGACCAGGATGGGCGACAAGGCCCTGGCCCAGTTCTTCGACGAGCGCGGCGAGGAGCGGGAGTTCGTGCCGGCGCTGCACTCGCTCGGCGCACCGCTGGACGCCGACGAGGCGGACGTGCCGTGGCCGTGCAACGAGATCAAGTACATCACCCACTTCCCCGAGGAGCGGATGATCTGGAGCTACGGCTCCGGCTACGGCGGCAACGCCCTGCTCGGCAAGAAGTGCTACTCGCTGCGGATCGCCTCGGTGATCGGCCGGGACCACGGCTGGCTGGCCGAGCACATGCTGATCCTCAAGTTGATCTCGCCGGAGAACAAGGTCTACTACATCGCCGCGGCCTTCCCGAGCGCGTGCGGCAAGACCAACCTGGCCATGCTGGAGCCGACCATCCCCGGCTGGCGGGTCGAGACGCTCGGCGACGACATCGCCTGGATGCGGTTCGGCGATGACGGCCGGCTCTACGCGGTCAACCCGGAGTACGGCTTCTTCGGCGTCGCCCCGGGTACCGACTGGCACACCAACCCGAACGCGATGCGCACCATCGCCAAGGGCAACTCGCTGTTCACCAACGTCGCGCTGACCGACGACGGGGACATCTGGTGGGAGGGCATGGGCGACCCGCCCGCGCACCTGACCTCGTGGAAGCAGCGGGACTGGACGCCGGAGAGCGACGAGCCCAGCTCGCACCCGAACTCGCGGTACTGCACGCCGATGGCGCAGTGCCCGATCCTGGCGCCGGAGTGGGACGACCCGAAGGGCGTGCCGATCTCGGCGATCTTCTTCGGCGGCCGCCGGGCCACCACCATCCCGCTGGTCGCCGAGTCCCGGGACTGGCAGCACGGCACGTTCATGGGCGCCACGCTGTCCTCGGAGACCACGGCCGCGGCCAAGGGCAAGGTCGGCGTGGTCCGCCGGGACCCGATGGCCATGCTGCCGTTCATCGGCTACCACGCCGGGGACTACTTCCGGCACTGGATCGCGATGGGCAAGAAGGCCGACGCGGCCAAGCTGCCGAAGATCTTCTACGTGAACTGGTTCCGGCGCGGCGAGGACAAGCGCTTCCTGTGGCCGGGCTTCGGGGAGAACTCCCGGGTGCTGAAGTGGGCCATCGAGCGGATCGAGGGCAAGGCCGCCGCGACCGAGACCGCGGTCGGCTGGGTGCCCACCGCCGACGATCTCGACCTGTCCGGTTTGGACGCTCCGCGGGCGGACATCGAGGCGGCCCTCGCGGTCGACGTCGACGAGTGGCGCGAGGAGCTGCCGCTGATCGAGGAGTGGTTCGACAAGATCGGCGACCGGCTGCCGACCACGCTCCGCGATGAGCTGGATGCGCTCAGGACACGCCTGGCGACGGACGCCGAAAGCGAATGAAATTGCGGTAAGCGGGGTATCCACAGGTTGTGGACGTCACTGTGCACAGCCTGTGGAGCCGCCCGTCACCGGATCGAGACCGGCTCGAAACTCGGTTGCCCACAAGGAGAAGCAACGCGCACCCTTCTTGGTACGTCCTATCAGTGATGTCAGTCACGAGGGACGAAGGAGGTGTGCCATGATCGCCGGTTTGGCAATGCTGGTGCTGGGTCTGGGTGGTGTGCTGATGGTGGCCGTTCGCCCCTCGCCGAGGAGCTGACTACTCGGGGTGTCCGCTCGGGCCGTAGGTTGGGGCCTATGGCGCAGGACGTGAGCAGGTTCGGGGCGGTGTCGCTGGACGAGCTGCCCGATGATCTCCGGGACCGGATCGCGGTGATCGCCGAGAAGTCCGGCTTCGTTCCCAACGTCTTCCTCGCCCTCGGGCACCGCCCGGCGGAGCTGCGGGCGTTCTGCGACTACCACGATGCCGTGATGGAGCGGGAAACCGGGCTCACCAAGGCCGAGCGGGAACTGGTGGTGGTGGCCACCTCCGGGGCGAACCACTGCACGTACTGCGTGGTGGCGCACGGGGCGATCCTGCGCATCCGAGCCCGGGATCCGTACCTGTCCGACCGGGTGGCCACCAATCCCTGGTCGGCCGAGCTGAGCCGGCGCGAGCGGGCGATCGTCGACCTGGCGCTGGCCCTCGCGGTCGACCCCGGCGCGTTCACCGGTGAGGACATCGACGCGGCCCGCGACGCCGGGCTGACCGACGAGGAGATCTGGGACGTTGGCGCGGTGACCGCGCTGTTCGCCCTGTCCAACCGGATGGCACACCTGATGGCGTTGCGCCCCAACGAGGAGTTCCACCTCATGGGCCGGCTGCCTAGAGATTGAGCCGCCAGGTCTCGCCGGTCAGGTCTCGGCCCCAGAGGCGCTGGGGTTCCTCTTTGACGATCCGGAAGCCGGCCCGCTGGTAGATGTGGCGGGCGGCGGCGAGGACGTCCACGGTGAACAGCTCCATGGCCCGGTAGCCGGCCGCGCGGGCGAACGCCAGGCACTCGTCGACCAGTCGCGAGCCGACGCCGTTGCCGCGGGCGGCCGGTTCCACCAGCAGCAGCCGCAGCTTGGCCGTGATCTCGTCCTGGCGCACGCAGAACACCGAGCCGGCCGGCTCGCCCTGCACCTCGGCGATCCACGCGGCCTGCGCCCGTGGGTCGGTGTCGGCCAGGTAGTCGGCGATCACCTGCGCCGTCAGCCCCTCGAACGTGGCGTCGAAGCCGTACTCCCGGCCGTAGAGCGCGCCGTGCCGGTACACCACCCAGCCGTAGTCGCCGGGCCGGGGCGGGCGCAGCACCACCGTGTCCGGCCGGGGCGTGCGGTCCAGCCTGGTTCGGATCGTGCCCATGGCGCGCACCAGTTGGTCCTGGTCGTCCTCGGCCAAGCCGTCGAGCAACTCGCCGACCTGGCTGTTGGACCGGGCGTCGAGGCGGGCGAACACGTCCCGGCCGACCGGGGTCAGCGCGACCACCTGCGTTCGGGCGTCCCGGTCGGACCGGGTGCGCACGATCAGCCCGCCGGCCTCGAACTTGGTCAGCAGCCGGCTGAGGTAGCCGGCGTCCAGCCCGAGCGCGCGGCGCAGGGTGGGTACCTCGGTGGTGCCGGGCAGGGACAGCTCGAACAGCACCCGCACCTCGGTCAGCGAGTAGGGCGAGTTCAGCAGGCTCTCGTCGAGCACCCCGATGACCCGGGTGTACATCCGGTTGAACTCGCGCACGGCCGCGACGCGCTCGGCGGGAACGTCTGCGTTCATTGCTCATCACAACCAATTCGTTGACTGAGTCAACGTTATCGGGTGAGCGCGTCCAGCGCCAGGGCCGCCGCCCCGATCAGCCCGGCACCCCGGCCGAGCGTTGCCGGCTCCACCCGCAGGGTGTCCAGAAAGGACAGCCGGGCATGCTCGGCCAGCGTCTCCCGGATCGGGTCGAACAGCAGGTCGCCGACCAGCGCCACCCCGCCGCCGACCACCGCGAGATCCAGGTCGCAGGTCACCGCGGTGGCGATCACCGCGAGGCCGACCGCCCACCCGCAGCGCCGAAACGCCGTCCGCGGGATCGTGTCGCCGGCCCGCGCCGCCGCAGCCAGGTGCGCGGCGTCGGCATGGTCGGGCGCCTGCCAGCCCTGCATCCGGGCCCAGCGCACCAGGTGCGGTCCACTCGCGACGGTCTCCACGCAGCCCTTCCCGCCGCAGCTGCACGGCCAGCCGTCCGCGCTCTCCACCACGATGTGCCCGACGTGCCCGGCGTTGCCGCTCCGGCCGTCCATCGGCCGGCCGCCCAGCACCAGCCCGCCGCCGACCCCGGTCGACACCACCATGCCGAGCATCGCTTCGCTGCCCCGCCCGGCGCCCACCCAGTGCTCGCCGAGCGCCATGCACAACCCGTCGCCGGCCAGCGCCACCGGGCGGTCCGGCAGCAGCGCGGCCACCCGGTCGCGCAGCGGGAAATCGCGCCAGCTCGGGATGTTGATCGGGCTCACCCGGCCGGCGCGCACGTCGAGCGGACCCGGCGAGGCGATCCCGGCCGCGTCGACCGGCACCTCGCTCGCGGCCAGCACCTGTTCGACGGCCGCCCGCACCGCGCCGAACGTCGTCTCCGGATGGTCGGTCGGGGTCGGCCGGTCGATCCCGGACAGCACCTGGCCGGTCTCGTCGACCACCCCCGCCGCGATCTTCGTGCCACCCACGTCTACCGCGAGTACGGTCCGGCTGGTCCGCCTCTCCAATCCGCCTCTCCGGGATTTTACTGCTGTTGTTGCGTTCCAGCCGGTGGTGCGGTTGGCGGGTTGATTGTGGCTGGGTTGCGTCACGGTGCCCCTGGGGTTGCGTTGGTTGGGCCGAGACTCGTCTCAATGGTCCACTGTGCACGGCCTAGTGTCGGTGGGTGTTGTCGGGCTGGCTGGGATCGCCGGGATGTTCGTAGCCCGGGGCCAGCCGGACCAGCTCGGCGGTGCGGCCGTCCAGCCAGGCGGTGAACGCCCGGCGCCGGCCGGCGGCCAGCAGCTCGGCCTCGGCCGCCGCCAACGGGCGCGCGCCGGCCGGCCGGACCGCCTCGATGCGCAGCACGTGCCAGCCGAGGGGGTCGCGGACCGGCCCGACCACGGTGCCCACCGCCGCGCCGAACACCGCCGTCTCGACCGGGCCGACCAGCTCACCCCGGCGCAGCGTGCGCACCGGCCGGTCGGCAAGCGCAGGGTCGGCGTCCGGCTCGGCCAGCACCGCGTGCCGCACCAGCCGGCACTCCGGCTCGGCGAACCGCTCCGGGTTGGCCGCGTGGTAGGCCGCGACCCGCTCCGGCGGCACCCGCACCGCGGCGGTGATGGCCGCGAACAGCGCCCTGGCCAGCGGCTGGCGCTCCAGCAGGGCGGCCGCCACGCTGCCAAGCTCCAGCAGCGCCGCCCGGTCCGGGGCGAGCGTGGCCAGGTCCGGCGCACCGGCCGCGGTCACCCCGCTGGCCCGCGCCTGCCCCGCAACCACCCGCTCGGCCGCGATCAGCTGCACCAGCCAACGTCGCAGCTGCCGACCCTCGCTACTGCCCGGCACCGGCAGCGCCGAACGATGCGGCCCGGACCGGATCGCCCGCTCCCGCTCGTCCACAACGGACAGCTCAATCGGGACCCCGGCAACCCAGGCGGCTGTGTCTAATGGTTCGCTCCGGGTCGGCCGCTGCTGGTGCCGGCTTCCCTCGTGCGCTGCTCGCCGCTCGTTCCTCGCGGCTGCGCTGCTGCTCGGTCCAGCCGGCACCGCGGCCGAGCCTGCGCTCACGGTGTCGGATGGTTCGCTTCGGGTCGGCCGCTGGTGGTGTCGGCTTCCTTCGTGCGCTGCTCGCCGCTCGTTCCTCGCGGCTGCGCTGCTCCTCAGCCCAGCCGACACCGCGGCCGAGCCTGCGCTCACGGTAGTCATGAGATCTCCAGCGCGACCGCGGGCGAGTACAGCACGACTCCGGCGCCGGCCACCTTGATCAGCGCCCACCACCGGCCCGGCGGGGTCCATGGCGGCGGGGCGATGTCGAAGCCCAGCTCGGCCTCGCCCAGTGCCGGGACCTCGGCGCCGACTGCCCGCGGTCCGGCCAGCTCCCAGGTTCCCCACGGACAGACCAGCGCGGCCTCGACGGCGACCGGCGCGTGCGCCCCGGACCGCACCCGCACCGAGATCCGGCCGCGCTCCCCGGGACCGAGCCGCACCGGCGCCGGGTCGGTGGCCAGCGCCAGCAGCGGTGCGGTGCCGCCCGGCACGGTCAGCACCGCGACGTCCTCCACCGGCTGCAACCAGCTCGGCGGCAGGCCGGCTCCGGTCAGCTCCAGCCGGGCCCGCACCGGGTGGGCGCCGGGCGCGGCGTCCGGTGGCGCGGTCACGACCAGGTCGGTGACCAGGTGGCCGCCGGCGGCCAGGCCGAACGGAATCTCGGCCGGCTCGGCCCGCCAGCCGTCCGGCACGGCCAGCCGGACGAACCCGTGCAGCTCCCCGTCGGTCCGGTCCGAGGCGACGGTCAGCCGCAGCCGGTCCGCGCCGGCCGGCTCGAGGTGCACCGCGGCCGGCAGCCCGCCGAGCGGGGCCGGGCCGCGGTTGTGCAGCCAGTACTTGGCGAACAGCGGCTGCGCCGGCTCCGCCTCCGGACCCAGCACCGGTCCCTCGGTCAGGGTCCGGGCGAACCCCTCGGGCCGGACCACGATCGTGACCGCGTCGCAGCCGGCCACCGGGACGGCCGGCTCGGCCAGCGCCTCGCCCGGCCGCTCGAGCAGGTCGGCGCGGCGGGCATCGGTCAGCTCGAACAGCGGCGAGCCGACCCGGGCGAGCACCGGCTCCCCGGTGTGCGCGACCAGCCGCAGTGCCACGCCGTTGCGCGGATCGGCCGGTGCCGCGCTGCCCTGGGTCAGCGGGTTGCCGGCGGCCTTGAGCGCGCCCAGCCGCACCCGGCCGGCCGGCTCGACCTCGAGCAGCGACCCGGAGCCGGCCAGTGGCCCGCCGCCGGACTCGGCCGGCAGCACGGCCAGCAGCGGATGGCCGTACTCCGCGCTGGCCGCCGCGATGCCGGCCGCCCGCCAGTCCCCGTCGCCGCTCACCACCGCGTAGCCGAACTCGTGGGTCCAGTGCTGGAGCTGGAAGTTCGAGCCGTCCGGCGCGGTGCGCCGGGGCGGATCGATCCACACCCCCGACGGCCAACCGGTGCACGAGCGCATCAGCGAGGCATGCAGCGTGCCGGACGAGTCCACCGCGAACCCCGGCATGCCCCGGTTGAGCAGCGCGACGGTCCGGCCCGCGTAGCCGTCCTGGCCCGGATCACCGCCGCCGACCTCGATCACGTGGTCGGCCAGATCCGCAACGACCGGCCCGACCGCCGCGGCCGGGACCACCAGCACCCCGAGCGCCCTGGCGTCGCGCAGGTCCGCGCTCGGCCGCCACACCTCGGCCAGCGGCTTGTCCGGCGGCACCCAGCGCAGCGCGCCGGGCTGCTCGTCGAGACCGGCCCGGTCCAGCAGTTCGGCGATGAACGGGTTGTCGTCCCGGCCGCCGATCGCGATCCGCACGTCCGGCAGGTTCGAGTCCACCCCAAGGTCGCCGTACCGGGAGCCGTCGGCCGTGCTCACCGTCGCGGTCACCCCGGACCGGGCCAGCGCCACCGCGAGCTCGCGGGCCAGCGGCGCGGCCGAGGCGGTGCTCGGCACGATGATCTCGGCCACCCCGACCGGCCGCAGCGCCCCGCCGGCCAGCCGCAGCGCCGCGGGCGCGGAGAGCCCGAACCAGGTGTGCGCCGGGTTGTCCAGCGTCCACGGGTGCTCCGCGGAGTCCACGTCGATCAGGCCGAACCCGCGGCCCACCACGGCGTTGCCCACCTCGCTGACCGGCAGCGCGCCGGGCACCTCGCACGGCCAGCGCACCCGGAGCAGCTGGTCGGACCCGGTGAACTCGTCCACCGTGGTCACACAGTCCACCCGGGACACGCCGTGCCACAACGTGATCGTCTGGGTGTAGCGCACCGGTCCGACCGTCCCGCGCACCACCAGCCGCTCACCGGCCGGACTGGCCAGCTTGTCCACCGTGGCCCTGGCCCGGCCGGAGGTGCTGACCGGCCCCTTGGGCAGCAGGTGCCACGGTCCCTCGCCGAACCTCGGATGCTGCGGGTACTCCTCGTACACCGCCAGCTCGTTGCCCAGCCGGCCGTCGGTGATCAGCTCCCGCCCGGTGGCCCGCTCGACCAGGCTGGTCACCCCGCCGCCGCGGCTCGGTTCCAGGGCCACCAGGTAGGTGTCGTTGGCCGCGGTCACCCCGCTGGCGTGGGTCCAGCCCTGGTCGTCCCGGTCCGCCGGCAGCACCCGGAAGGTGCGCCAGCCCATCGGCGGTACGTCGTAGGCCAGGAAGGTCACCGTGTGGCCACCGTGCTCGACCAGCGCGGGCAGCTCGGTGCCGGCCTCGTCGAGCACGCTGACACCGGTGCCGGGCGAGTCCGCCAGCCGCACGGTCACCACGTCGGTGCGCTCGTGGGTCAGCGGGTTCCACACCACCACCGGGGTGCCCTCGCCGGCGCACTCCACCAGGCCGGACAGCACGGTCAAGGCCGCCGCGCGCACCCCGGTGGCCAGGTCGTGCGCGTCCCGCCAGCCGGTGAGCAGGTCGAGGTAGACCTGGTCGGACTCGGAGCCGGTGATCCCGTCGTGGTGCGCTCCGTAGGCGAGCTGCACCCAGGCCTTGGCCAGGGCCGCGTCCGGATACCTGGCGCCGGCAAGCAGGTTCGCGAACACCGCGAACGGCTCGGCCTCGAGCAGCGCGAACTCGGCCGCCCGCTGCGCCTGCTTGGTGTCGATGAACGAGACGTCCTTGCCGGTGTAGATCGGGTTCATGTCCCGGGTCTGCGGGGTCGGCGCCTCGCCGCGGGCGTCCAGCTCGGCCCGCACGGCGGCGAAGAAGTCCCGGGGCAGCGCGCAGACGAACCGGGGCCAGGTGTAGCGGGCGTTCCAGTCCCGATGGATCTGGGTGATCCACTTGTTCGGCGGGGTGTAGTCGCCGCCGACCGGCAGCAGCACGTTGCGGGTGCTCGCCACCGGCTTGAGCCCGGTGAAAACCTGGAAGGCGGCCGCCTCGGCGGCGTGCAGGGTCGGCGCCGAGTCGAGCACCCAGCCGGCGCCGTAGTGGTCGGTCATGTACGCGGTGAGCAGCCCGCGGCCGGACGGGGAGATCCACTCGAACTCGCTGGCGAACTGCATCCGCCGCGGGTCGCCCTTGCCGGCCTCGGTGCGCTCCATCGGACCCCACTGGTGGAACGGCCCGCGCGCCCAGGAGCTGGAGGTCAGCCCGGCATCGGCGGCGAACCCGGGGAACGCCGGGTCGTGCCCGAACACGTCGAGCTGCCAGGAGGTGCGCGGGTCGGCGCCCAGCACGTCGCGCTGGAAACCCATGCCGTGCACGAAGTTCCGGATCGTGGTCTCCGGGTTGGTGAGGTTCGTGTTCGGCTCGTTGTAGGCCCCGCCCATGATCTCCACCCGGCCCTCGGCGAGCAGCCGGCGCAGCACCGCGCGGTCCTCCGGGTGCGCGTCCCAGTACGGCTTGAGGTAGTCCACCTCGGCCAGCACGAACCGGTACTCCGGCTCGGCGAGCGCGATGTCGAGGTGGGCCCGCACCAGGTCGAAGCCGGCGAGCTGGCGCGCGCCACGCGGCGAGCCGGGAAAGTCCAGCCGGTCCCAGGCGACCGTGTAGGCGGCCTGGGTGTTCCACCAGACCGGGTCGTAATGGAAGTGACTGACCATGTGCATGGTCCAGCCGGGCTCGGCGACCACCAGGTCGAAGTCGATCTCCCGGCGCTCGCCGCCGGTCTCGACGACCGCACGGGCGCTGCGCGTGGCACCCGGCGGGGCGCCGCGGGTGTCCACCGGGATCTCGATGCTGACCGGGCCGTCGGCCTCGACGGTGGACTCGACGGCGGCCGGAGTGGACAGCTCCGGTCCCTCGACGAACGCCCGGAAGCCGCCCGCGCGGGCGGTGGTGGTCACCCGGACGACTTGCAGCGGGGCGGATTCGTCGCCGGTGAACAGTTCGGTGGACTCGGCGGTGACGGCGTCGGGCATGGACCGACCTTGGTCGGTGAATCACCCCCGCACAAGCCCCCGGACATGGAGAAACCCCGTACTGCTGCCAGGTCGGGGGTCCGCCAGCACTACGGGGTCAACCGGAACATCGCGACCACCTGCCGCCGTGTTACACAGCGGCAGATTGTGCGCTAGCTCACACTCGATAGGGGGTCAGCGAAGGCGGTCGGCCTGGCTCTGCGCGATCACGATCAGTTCGTTGCGCATGGCCGGCGTGGCCGCCCGGCTGATTGCCCGGTTGACGGCGCGCCGGTTACGGGCGGCGCGCAGCTTCGCGGCAATGTTCATCGTTCCTTCACCTCTCTCCGGATCCATTATGCTCCGCCATCCAGTATCAA
This sequence comes from Actinophytocola sp., assembly GCF_035762905.1. Lineage (GTDB taxonomy): Bacteria > Actinomycetota > Actinomycetes > Mycobacteriales > Pseudonocardiaceae > DASYTH01. The sequence goes on along the minus strand of NZ_DASUCC010000097.1, from coordinate 67,763 downwards.
CGCCGACGATCCTCCGGTGAATTCCCGCACAGTCCGGACAATCATCGGCGCTAGGTGTGTCTAGAGCTTTCTACGACTTGCGCTAGACAGCCGCAGAGAGCGCTACTCGTCCATGCCGAGCAGGTACCGGCCGAAGTGCGGCACGGTGAAGGCGATCCGGCCGCGTTCGGCCGAGTAGATGAGCCCCTTCTTGATCAGACTGTCCCGGGCCGGGGACAGCGAGGACGGCTTGCGGCCCAGGTAGACCGCGATGTCCGAGGTGCCCGCGCTGTCCCCCTTGCCCTCGGTCATCTCCGCCATCGCCCGCAGGTACTCCCGCTCGGACGGCGTGGCCCGCTCGTAGCGCGAGCCGAAGAACCCGACCGCCAGCTCGCTCTCCGCCTCCGGAGCGGCGACCGCCACGTCCTCCTCGGTGATCGGGTCCGCGGGCGCGGCATCCCAGGCCGCCTTCCCGTACGCCTGGATGAAGTACGGATAGCCGCCGGACGCCTCGAACAGCGCGGCCAGCGCGCCCGGGGTGATCCCGGCGTTCTCCCTGGCCACCGGTGCGAGCACGGCCAGGTCCGCGTCCGCCCGGTCCAGCCGGTCGATCCGCACGTACCGGAACAGCCGCTCCGAGTAGGACTTGCTGGCCGAGAGCACCGCCGGCAGGTGCGGCAGCCCGGCGCCCACCACCACCAGCGGTGCACCCGACTGGGACAGTTCATGGCAGGCCGCGCACAGCGCCGAGACGTCCTCCGGCCCCACGTCCTGCAACTCGTCGATGAGCACCGCCACCCCGGTACCCACGTCCTGCGCCAACTCCGCGACGTCGGTGAGCAGCTCGACCAGGTCGATCTCGATGTCCCCGGAGTCCGCCCGCCCCTGCGAGGCCGGCACGTCGATCCCCGGCTGCCACCGCTCCCGCAACTTCGCGCCCGCCGGAGTCGCCCGCAGCGCGAACGCCTTCAGCACCCCGAGCACCGCCTCCACCCGCTCCGGCGCCCGATGCTGCACCGCCAGGTCCCGGATCGCCCGGTGCAACGCCGCGCTCAGCGGCCGCCGCAGATCCGCCTCCGGCCGCGCCTCGATCTTCCCGGCCCCCCACCCGCGCCGCACCGCCATCGACCGCAGCTCCCCGAGCAGCACGGTCTTGCCAACCCCACGTAACCCGGTCAGCACCAGGCTGCGCTCCGGCCGCCCCCGCGCCACCCGCTCCAGCACCACGTCGAACGCATCCAGCTCCCGGTCCCGCCCCGCCAACTCGGGCGGCCGTTGCCCAGCACCGGGAGCGAACGGATTACGCACCGGATCCACGATCGCACCGTATCCAGCTCTCTAGCGCGAACCCGATATTGGCGCAGATACCGCTACGGCGTGTCGCGCGCCGGGCCAATCCCCGGTTACTTCTCCAGGATCGCGGTGACGCCCTGGCCGCCTGCGGCGCAGATGGAGATCAGGCCGCGGCCGGAGCCCTTGCGGTCGATGAGCTTGGCGAGGGTGGCGACGATGCGGGCGCCGGTGGCGGCGAAGGGGTGGCCGGTGGCGAGGGAGGAGCCGTTGACGTTGAGCTTGGCGCGGTCGATGGGGCCGAGCGGCTCATCGATGCCGAGCCGTTGCTTGGCGAAGTTGATGTCCTCCCAGGCGGCCAGGGTGGCCAGCACCTGGGCGGCGAACGCCTCGTGGATCTCGTAGAAGTCGAAGTCCTGCAGGGCGAGGCCGGCGCGGGCGAGCATTCGCGGGACGGCGTAGGCGGGGGCCATGAGCAGGCCCTCGGCGCCGTGGACGTAGTCGACGGCGGCGGTTTCGGTGAAAGTCAGGTAGGCCAGGACCGGGAGGCGGTGCGCCCGGGCCCAGGCCTCGCTGGACAGCAGGACGGCGGAGGCGCCGTCGGACAGCGGGGTGGAGTTGCCGGCGGTCATCGTCGCGGCTGGGCCGCCGAAGACCGGGCGGAGCGTGGCCAGCTTGTCGGCGGTGCAGTCCGGGCGGAGGTTCTGGTCGCGGGTCAGGCCCTGGTAGGGGGTGACCAGGTCGTCGAAGAACCCGGAGTCGTAGGCGGCGGCGAGCTTCTGGTGGCTGGCGGCGGCCAGCTCGTCCTGCTCGGCGCGGCCGATTCCCCATTCCCTTGCGGTGATCGCGGCGTGCTCGCCCATGGACAGGCCGGTGCGCGGCTCGGCGTTGCGCGGGATGTCCGGCACGATCTGACCGGGCCGCAGCCGGGTGAGCAGGCGCAGTCGGGCGCCGAGTGATCGGGCGCTGTTCAGGCCGAGCAGGATCCGGCGCAGGTTCTCGTTCACCCCGAGCGGCGCGTCGCTGGTGGTGTCCACGCCGCCGGCCACCGCCGAGTCGAGCTGCCCGAGGGCGATCTTGTTCGCCGACTGGATGATCGCCTGCAGCCCGGTGCCGCAGGCCTGCTGGACGTCGTAGGCCGGGGTCTGCGCGGACAGCCGGCTGCCCAGCACGCACTCGCGGGCCAGGTTGAAATCCCGGCTGTGCTTGAGCACCGCCCCGGCGGCCACCTCACCGAGCCGCTCGTCCTGCAGCCCGAACCGGCTGACCAGTCCGTTCAGCGCCGCGGTGAACATGTCCTGGTTGGACGCGGCGGCGTAGGGACCGTTGGACCGGGCGAACGGGATCCGGTTGCCCCCGAGGATCGCCACCTTCCGTACCCGGGTCGGCGCCATCGTCGTTTACCTCCTGAGGTCGCTGGCGCTCTTACTTTACTCGTGAGTAGTATTACTCGCGAGTAGGGAGGATCACATGACGGACCGGTACCAGCAGTTCGCCGGAACCGGCCTCGGCCGGGCGGTCGTGCGCCGGTTGGGCCTGCCCGACCCCGTACCGCTGCGCCGGTACCGCCCGGGCGAGCCGCCGCTGCCCGGGCCCGCGCGGTTCGGCGGCGCACCGGGCGGGTCGCTGACCGACCCGGTCGGCGCCGCGCTCAAGTCGGCCGGGATCGACCTGCTGACCGAGCACGACCAGCGACCCGCCGCGCTGGTGTTCGACGCCACCGGCATCACCGACCCGACCCGGCTGCGCGAGCTGCACGCCTTCTTCAAGCCGGAGCTGCGCCGGCTCGGTCCGTGCGGCCGGGTCGTCGTGCTCGGCACCCCGCCGGACGCCGCCACCAGCGTCGCCGAGGCCATCGCCCAGCGTGCCCTCGAGGGCTTCACCCGCTCGCTCGGCAAGGAACTGCGCCGCGGCGCCACCGTGCAGTTGGTGCACGTCGTCCCGGGCGCCGAGCAGGCGATCGAGTCCACCCTGCGGTTCCTGCTGTCCGCCAAGTCGGCCTACGTCAGCGGCCAGGTGATCCGGATCGGCACGCACGGCGGCACCGGCGGCGCCGAACCGGAGGACTGGGACCACCCGCTGGGTGGCAAGGTCGCGCTGGTCACCGGCGCTTCCCGGGGCATCGGTGCGGCCATCGCCGAGGTGCTGGCCCGAGACGGCGCCCGGGTGGTCGCGCTGGACGTTCCGGCCCAGGGCGCGGAGCTCGCCGAGGTGGCCAACCGGATCCGCGGCGCCGCCGTGCAACTGGACATCACCGCCGCCGACGCACCGGCCCGGCTGACCGATTACCTGCGCACCCGGCACGGCGGCGTGGACATCGTCGTGCACAACGCCGGAATCACCCGGGACCGCAAGCTCGCCAACATGCCGGAAGAGACCTGGGACGCCGTGCTCGCGGTGAACCTGACCTGCCAGCCGGTGATCAACGACGCGTTGCTCGACGCCGGCCTGCTCCGGCCCGGCGGCCGGATCGTCGGGGTGTCCTCGATCGCCGGCATCGCCGGCAACGCCGGGCAGACCAACTACGCCACCACCAAGGCCGGGGTGATCGGCATGGTGGCCGGCTACGCCCCGGTGTTGGCGCAACGGGACGCCACGATCAACGCGGTCGCCCCCGGGTTCATCGAGACGAACATGACCGCCGCGGTGCCGCTGCCGATCCGCGCGGCCGGCCGCCGGATGAACAGCCTGTCCCAGGGCGGGTTGCCGGTGGACGTGGCCGAGACGGTCGCCTGGTTCGCCAACCCGGCCTCCGGCGCGGTCAACGGCAACGTGGTCCGGGTCTGCGGCCAGAGCCTGCTGGGCGCGTGAGCGAGCTTGCGAGCGAACCAATGGACCCGCTGATCACCACTCTCAGGTCCGCGCCGAACCTGGCCGCGCTGTACGGCAGGGCGGTGCTGACCGGTCTGACCCGGCGCGGCGGCGGCGAGCTGCCGGACACCGGCTACCGGCTGGCCGGGGTGACGGTGGACCGCGCCCACCTGGCCGACTACGACCGGGTGTGCGGGTTGCGGCACTGCGACGAGCTGCCGCCGACCTACCCGCAGATCCTGAGCTTTCCCTTGCAGGTCAAGCTGATGACCGACCCCGGGTTCCCGTTCCCGTTGGTCGGCTCGGTGCACCTGGCGAACCGGATCACCTGGACCCGCCCGCTGCACGCCGGCGAGCGGCTGGACATCCGGGTGCGGGTGGCCGACCTGCGGCCACACCCGAAGGGCCGGCAGTTCGACATGATCACCGAGGTGTGCACCGGCGACGAGCCGGTCTGCACCGCGGTGAGCACCTACCTGCGCCGGGGCGCCGGCAGCGGCGATGGCGGCGACGCCCGGCCGGAGCCCGGCCCGGCGCCGGAGCCGACCGCGGTCTGGCGGGTGCCCGCCGACACCGGCCGCCGCTACGCCGAGGTCTCCGGCGATCGCAACCCGATCCACCTGCACCCGCTGACCGCCCGGCCGTTCGGGTTCCGCCGGGCCATCGCGCACGGCATGTGGACCAAGGCGCGCTGCCTGGCCGCGTTCGAGGGCCGGCTGCCCGATGCGGGCACGATCGAGGTCCGGTTCAAGCTGCCCGTGCTGCTGCCGGCCACGGTCGGCTTCACCGCCCGGCCCACCGGCAGCGGCCACGCCTTCCAGGTGTTCGACGCCCGGACCGGCAGACCCCACCTGGCCGGGGAGCTCAGCCGGCTTCCCTGAGCATCCGGGCCGCCCGCTCCGGCCGCACGTCGTTGAGGAACGCGTCCATCCCCGACTCCGAGCCGGCCAGGTACTTCAGCTTGTCCGCCGCCCGGCGACTGGAGAACAGCTGCAGGTGCAGGTGGCCCAGCTCGCGGTCGACCCGCACCGGCGCCTGGTGCCAGGCCGCCACGTACGGCAGCGGCCGGTCGAACAGGCTGCGGAACCGGCCCTGCACGTCCAGGTAGACGGCGACGAACGCGGCCCGTTCGGTCTCGGTCAGCGCGGCGATGTCGGGCACCTTCCGGTGCGGGAACAGGTGCACCTCGAACGGCCAGCGCGCGGCCACCGGCACGAACGCGGTCCACAGCTCGTTGGCCGCCACCACCCGCTCGCCGGACTCCCGCTCGGCGGCCAGCACGTCGGCGAACAGGTCCCGGCCGGCCCGCTCGGCGTACCGGCGCGCGGCGTCGAGCATCTTCCGGGTGCGCGGCGGGACGAACGGGTAGCCGAAGATCTGACCGTGCGGGTGGTGCAGCGTCACCCCGATCTCCTCGCCGAAGTTCTCGAAGCAGAACACCTGCGCCACGTGCGGCAGCGCGGACAGCTCGGCGGTGCGGTCGGCCCACGCGGCCACCACCGTCGCGGCCTGCTCCGGCGGCAGCTCGGCGAACGAGGCGCCATGGTCCGCGGTGAAGCACACCACCTCGGCCCGCCCGCGCTGCCCGGCGAACGCCGGGAACCGGTTCTCGAACACCGCCACCTCGTAGTCCGCGGCGGGGATCTCGGTGGCCCGGCCCGGCCGGGACGGGCACAGCGGGCAGTCCTCGGTGGCCGGCAGCAGGGTCCGGCCCTGCCGGTGGTCGGCGACGGTCACCCACTCGTCGAGCAGCGCGTCGTAGCGCAGCTCGCCACCGGCGGACCGCTCGGGCAGGTCGCGGGTGTCCGGCGCCGAGCGGTCGGCGGTCTCGTCCCGGTCGAAGTAGATCAGCTCCCGGCCGTCGGCCAGCCGCACCGGGGTGCGCTTCACGAGGACGGCGTCCAGACCTTGCCGGCCACCAGGTCACCGAAGCCCATCCAGGCCAGGTTCATCAGCCAGGAGGCGAGCAGCTGGTCGGAGATGTCGGGGTGGTCCAGCCACCAGTCGGCCAGCGACTCGGCGGAACCGACCAGTGCTGCGGCCATCGCCTCGGTCGCTCGCCGCGCCTGCTCGGTCAGCCCGCGGCGCTTCGCCGAGCGGACCAGCAGCCCGTCGACAAGGGCGATGGCCCGGTCGCGCATGGCCCCCACCTCGTCGCTGAACGGACCGCCGTGCGAGGCGGCCTGCCGGTGCAGTACCCGCCAGCTCTCCCGGTGCTCCCCGACGAACCGGAAGAACGCGGCCAGGCCGTGCCAGAGCTGCATGTCCGGCGCATGCTCGCCCTGCACGCCCGCGGTGACCGCCTCGAACAGCAGCTGGGCCTCACGCCGGATGCACGCGCCGAACAGGTCCTCCTTGGAGCCCAGGTAGGCGTAGATCATCGGCTTGCTGACCCCGGCCACCTCGGAGACCTCGTCCATCGACGCGTCGTGGTAGCCGTGCCGGGAGAACACCAGGACGGCGGCGTCCAGGATCTGCCGTTCCCGAACCGCGCGGGGCAGCCGCCTGGACCGCCTCCGCTCGTCCACCTCCACACCCACCTCCACGGCCCGAACTGGCGATCACCCGGGGTGATCGTACCTACCGGCGAGTCGCCATCCCGGGCCGTGGACGGGTCAATAGGTGATGGCCACCGCGGGGTCGGCGAGCAGCGCGCCGACGTCGGCGAGGAACCGCGAGCCCTGCTCGCCGTCCACCACCCGGTGGTCGAAGCTCACCGCGAGCTGGCACACCTTGCGCGGCACGACCTGCCCGTCCACCACCCACGGCATGTCCCGGATCGCGCCGAGCGCCAGGATCGCCGACTCACCCGGGTTGATGATGGGGGTGCCGGTGTCCACGCCGAACACGCCGACGTTGGTGATCGTGATCGTGCCGCCGAGCATGTCGGCGGGCGCCGTCTTGCCGTCCCGTGCGGTCGCGGTCAGCGCCTCGATCGCCTCGGCCAGCTCGCGCAGCGACATCCGGTCGGCGTCGCGCACCTTGGGCACGATCAGCCCGCGCGGGGTGGCCGCGGCGATGCCAAGGTGCACGTACTCCTTGTGGACGATCTCGCCCGCGGCGGCGTCCCAGACCGCGTTGATGTCCGGCGTGCGCCGCGCGGCCAGGCACACCGCCTTGGCCGCGAAGGTCAGCGGGGTGATCTTCACCCCGCGGAACCCCGGGTGCTCCTTGAGCTTGGCCCGCAGCTCCATCATCGGCGTGACGTCCACGGTCAGGAACTCGGTGACGTGCGGTGCGCTGAACGCGCTGTCCACCATCGCCTGCGCGGTGGCCCGGCGTACGCCCTTGATCGGCACCCGGCGTTCCCGGGTGGCCGGGTGGTAGCCGGGTTCGGCCGCCGCCGGCACCGGGGTCGCCCCCGCGGCCCGCTCGACGTCCTCCCGGGTGATCACTCCGCTGGACCCGGAGCCGGCCAGCGAGCGCAGGTCGACGCCGAGGTCCCTGGCCAGCTTGCGCACCGGCGGCTTGGCCAGCGGGACGTACCCGCCCGGGGTGTCCAGCAGTGCCGCCGGGGAGTCCGGCACCGCCGGCAACGCCTCCTCGACCGGCGGTGCCGGCGGCGGAGCCTGGGTGCGGGCGAACGCGCTCTGCAGGGCCGGAGCCGTGCTGGTTCCGACGCTGTCCTTGCGCGGACGGCGCTTGGCCGCACCGGTCTTGGGCCCGTAGCCGACCAGCGTCGCGGTGCGCCCGTTCTCGCTCTGCGCCTCGGCCGCGGGTGCGGCCGCCGCGCCCTGCGGGTCCACGTCGATGGTCAGGATCGGCGCGCCCACCTCGACCGTCTCGCCCGGCGCCGCGTGCAGCTCGGTGACCACCCCGGCCCACGGGCAGGGCAGCTCGACGGCCGCCTTCGCGGTCTCGATCTCGACGATGATCTGGTTGACCGTGACCGCATCGCCCGGCTTGACGTGCCAGGTGAGGATCTCCGCGTCGACCAGGCCCTCCGCGGTGTCCGGCAGGGGAAACACTTTGTAGTCAGGCATTGTGGCTGTTTCCCTTACCAGGCAAGCGAACGATCGACGGCGTGCAACACCCGGTCGAGGTCCGGCAGGAACTCCTCCTCCAGCTTCGACGGCGGGTACGGGGTGTCGTACCCGGTCACCCGCAGCACCGGCGCCTCCAGCGAGTAGAAGCATTCCTCCTGCACCCTGGCCGCGACCTCGCTGGACAGCGAGGTCTCCCGGGGCGCCTCACTGACCACGATCAGCCGCCCGGTCCGGCGCACCGACTCGAACACCGGCGCCAGGTCCATCGGCGAGAGCACCCGCAGGTCGATCACCTCGAGCGAGCGGCCCTCCTCGGCGGCGGCGCCGGCCGCGTCCAGACAGGTCTTCACCATCGGGCCGTAGGTCACCAGCGTGGCCGCGTCGCCCTTGCGCAGCACCCGGGAGGAGAACAGCGGGTACGGGGTGGCGTCCGGGTCGAGCTGGCCCTTCTCGTAGTAGCGCCGCTTCGGCTCGAAGAACAGCACCGGGTCGTCGCACTGGATCGCCTGCTGGATCATCCAGTACGCGTCCACCGCGTTGGAGCAGGCCACCACGCGCAGCCCGGCGGTGTGCGCGAAGTACGCCTCCGGGGACTCGGAGTGGTGTTCCACCGCGCCGATCCCGCCACCGAACGGAATCCGGATCACCATCGGCAGCTTGACCTTGCCCTGGCTGCGGTAGTGCAGCTTGGCCACCTGCGAGACGATCTGGTCGAAGCCGGGGAAGACGAACCCGTCGAACTGGATCTCGCACACCGGGCGGAAGCCGCGGATGGCCAGACCCACCGCGGTGCCGATGATCCCGGACTCGGCCAGCGGGGTGTCCAGCACCCGGTGCTCGCCGAAGTCCTTCTGCAGCCCGTCGGTGATCCGGAAGACGCCGCCGAGCTTGCCGACGTCCTCACCCATCACGATCACCCGCGGGTCGGCCTCCATCGCCGCCCGCAGCCCCATGTTCAGGCTCTTGCCCAGCGTGGTGGTCTGGGCCGCCGACGTGCTGCCGGACGTCTTGTTCAGGACCGGAGTAGCCATCAGTGCGCACCTCCCGAGAAGCCGGCCAGGTACTCGAGCAACTCATCGCGCTGGGCGTCCAGCTGCGGGCTCGGTTCGGCGTAGATCTTGCTGAACATCCGCTCCGGCGGGGGATCGGGCATGTTGACGCAGAACTCGCGCAGCTCCGCGGCGAGCCGGTCGGAGTCGGCCTGGATCGAGTCGAAGAAGTCCTGATCGGCGTGCTCGTGCCGGATCAGGTTGACCCGGACCCGCTCGATCGGGTCCTTGAGCTTCCATGCCTCCAGCTCGTCGGAGAGCCGGTAGCGGGTCGGGTCGTCGGTGGTGGTGTGCGCGTCCATCCGGTAGGTGTAGGCCTCGATCAGCACCGGGCCGTTGCCGTGCCGGCACTCGTCCAGCGCCCACCGGGACACCGCCAGCGTGGCCAGCACGTCGTTGCCGTCCACCCGCACGCCCGGGAAGCCGTAGCCGCGGGCCCGCTGGTAGAGCGGGAGCCGGGTCTGCCGCTCGGTCGGCTCGGAGATCGCCCACTGGTTGTTCTGGCAGAAGAACACCAGCGGCGCGTCGTACACCGAGGCCCAGACGAAGCCCTCGTGCACGTCGCCCTGGCTGGTCGCGCCGTCGCCGAAGAAGACCATCGTGGCCTCGTTCGCGTCAGGGTCGCCCCCTGTGTTGCCTACTCGGCCCTCGAACCGCTGCCCCATCGCGTATCCGGCCGCGTTGAGCACCTGGTTGCCGATCACGATCGTGTAGAGGTGGAACCGGGTGGCCAGCGGGTCCCAGCTGCCGTTGTCGGTGCCGCGGAAGATGCCGAGCAGGTCCTCCGGTCGCACCCCGCGGGTCCAGGCCACGCCGTGCTCGCGGTAGCTGGGGAAGGCCATGTCCTGCGGCTTGAGCGCCCGCCCGGCGCCGATCTGGGCGGCCTCCTGACCGAGTAGCGGCACCCAGATGCCGAGCTGGCCCTGGCGCTGCAGTGCGTTGCACTCCCGGTCGGCCCGGCGGACCAGCACCATGTCGCGGTAGAGCCCGCGCAGGTCCTCGGCCGTGACGTCGGCGACGTACCGGTCGAACTCGGCGTTCTCGACCCGCTCGCCCTCCGGCGTGAGCAGCTGTACCAGCTCCGCGCCGCCTTCACTCGTCGCACGCAAACCCGCTATCACCTGCTCTGCCGTGGGGGTGGCGGCGGTGGCGGCGGGGGCATCCCCGGGTTCCGGGTGCGTCCACTGTTCTGGGGACGACATGCGCCTTCTCCTCGTGTCGGTGCCGCTTGGTCACTTGTGGCGACTGTCCACGGCCGCGCCGCCGGCTACTCCCTCCGCCACGGGTGGTAGGCGGTCGGTCACGCGTCGGCGCTGACGGTTCTCTCAACGTCCATCCTGGCATGAGCCCAGCGGTTCTGGTGAGTCCGCCTGGTGGGATCGATTACCGGCCAAGCGGCGCTGAACTGGGAAAACGTTAGGACAACCAACGGTCGGGGCTCCGAGAGTGGCAGGATCGCGGCCGTGGACACCACGACGATGCGCCAGGACATCCGCCGGATCTGGGACACGGATGTCCTGCCAAGCCTGACCGAGTTCGTCGCGATCCCGGCGCTGTCGCCGACCTTCGATGTGGAATGGGCCACATCGGGGCACCTGGACGCGGCCGCCGAGCACCTGCGGGCCTGGCTGGAGCGGCGGGCGATCCCCGGCGCCACGGTCGAGGTGGTCCGGCTGCCCGGGCTGAGCCCGGTGGTGCTGATGGACGTCCCGGCCACGCCCGGCGGGCCGTCCGGCGACACCGTGCTGCTCTACGGCCACCTGGACAAGCAGCCGCCGTTCGGCGAGTGGTCGGCCGGGCTCGGCCCGTGGACGCCGGTGCGGCGCGGCAACCGGCTCTACGGCCGGGGCGCGGTGGACGACGGCTACTCCGGCTACGCGGCCACCGCGGCGATCGAGGCGGTGCGCGCGGCCGGCGGCCGGCACGCCCGGTGCGTCGTGGTGCTGGAGACCTCCGAGGAGTCCGGCAGCCCGCACCTGCCGCCGTATCTCGAGCACCTGCGCGACCGGTTCGGCGAGGTGTCCCTGGTGGTCTGCCTGGACTCCGGCGGCTACGACTACGACCGGCTGTGGCTGACCACGTCGCTGCGCGGCCTCACCGGCGCCGAGGTGACCGTGCGGGTGCTGCCGAGCGGCCTGCACTCCGGCATGGCCAGCGGCGTCGTGCCCAGCTCGTTCCGGATCTTCCGCACCCTGCTCGACCGGCTCGAGGACGCCCGCACCGGCCGGGTCCTGCTGCCCGAGATGCACTCCGACATCCCGGCCGACCGGGTCGCCGAGGCCCGCTCGGCCGTGGAGATCGCCCCCGGCGTCGTCCGGCACGCCGTCGAGCTCCCCGACGGCATGCGCCTGGTCGACGACGACGAGGTCGAGCTGATCCTCAACAACACCTGGCGCCCGACCCTGTCGGTGATCGGCGCGTCGGGTTTTCCCGAGCCCGCCGACGCCGGCAACGTGCTGCGCCCGCACAGCACGCTGATGCTCAGCTTCCGGCTGCCGCCGACCGCCGACTCGGACGCCGCCCTTGACGCCCTGCGCAAGGCCGTCACCACCGACGTGCCCTACGGCGCCCAGGTCGAGCTCGGCCACACCGAGGCCGCGGACGGCTGGAACGCCCCACCCCTTGCCCCCTGGCTGCGCTCCAGTTTGGACGATCTGAGCGCCTCGGTGTTCGGAAACCCTTGGCGCACCTTGGGGATCGGCGGCTCCATCCCGTTCATGGCACTGCTGGCGCAGACCTACCCCGAGGCCCAGTTCGTGGTGACCGGTGCCGCCGGCGGGGACAGCAACCCGCACGTCGCCGACGAGTGGCTCAACCTCGACCAGGCCACCCGGATCAGCGAGTCCGTCGCGCACATCCTCGACGCCCACGCCAACCGCGGGTAGCGGTCAGTCCTGGCACAGGCAGAACGGGTGGCCGGCCGGGTCGAGGTAGACCCGGAAGGTGCCCTCCGTGCTGGGTTGGACCTCGGTCTTGGTCGCGCCCAGCTCGAGCACCCGCCGCTCGGCCTCGTCCAGGTCGGCCACGTGCACGTCGATGTGCATCTGCTGGGGCCGTTCCGGGTCCGGCCACGCGGGCGGCCGGTGGTCGGGCGCGTACTGGAAGGAGATCCGGACCCCGCCGCCGTCCGAGAGGGTCGTCCAGCCGCCCTCCTCCGGCGGGTCGGCATAGACGATCTCCCAGCCGATCAGGTCCCGGTAGAACTCGGCGAGCCGGCGGGTGTCGGGTGCGTCCAGCACGATCGCGTGCATGCGGGCGATGCCTGTCATGATCCCCATTCTTCCCACGTGCGCAGTGCGACAAACCGTGCGGTAGGGGCTCGGCCGGGCTTGGGTGGCCGGCGTCACTCGCCCAGACTGGACGGGTGAGCGAACCGGCGGAGCGGGCGCGGCTGGCCGACGCGCCGACGGCCGACGCGCCGTGGCGGCTGTGGGGTCCCTATCTCGCCGGCCGGCAGTGGGGCACCGTGCGCGAGGACTACTCCGCGCACGGCGACGCCTGGGGCTACTTCCCGTTCGACGCCGCCCGGTCGCGCACCTACCGCTGGGGCGAGGACGGCATCGCCGGGATCTGCGACCGGCACGGGTTCCTCAACCTCGCGCTGGCGCTGTGGAACGGCCGCGACGAGATCCTCAAGGAGCGGCTGTTCGGGGTCAGCAACCACGAGGGCAACCACGGCGAGGACGTCAAGGAGTACTGGTGGGTGCTGGACGGTACCCCGACGCACTCCTGGATGCAGGTGCTCTACCGGTACCCGCAGGCCGCGTTCCCGTACCACGACCTGCGCGCGCGGGCCGCCGAGGCGCGCCGCGACGAGCGGGAGCCGGAGCTGGCCGACACCGGGGTGCTCGCCGAGAACCGGTTCTTCGACGTCACGGTCAGCTACGCCAAGGCGGCTCCGGACGACATCTGCGTGGAGATCACCGCGGTCAACCACGGGCCCGAGCCTGCGCCGCTGCACCTGTTGCCGCAGCTGTGGTTCCGCAACACCTGGTCGTGGGGCCGGGACGCCCGCCGGCCGGCGCTGATCGCCTCGACGGCGGGCGGCTGGGCCCGGGTGGTTGCCGAGCATTCCCGGCTCGGCCGGTACACCCTGCACGCCGACGGGACGCCGACGATGCTGGTGACCGACAACGAGACCGACGCGGTCGAGCTGTACGGGGCGGCGGCCAACCCCAGCCGCTACACCAAGTCCGGCATCGACAACCACGTGGTCCGGGGCGTGCCGGACAGCTGCCAGGTGGTGCCGCCGGGCACCGCCTCCCAGCCCGGCACCAAGGCCGCGGCCTGGTACCACTTCCCGGCGGTGCTTCCGGGCGAGGCGGTCACCGTGCGGCTGCGGCTGATCGCCGGCGCCGGCCACGGCAGCGCCTTCGGCCCCACCTTCGTGTCCACAATGGACGATCGAGGCCGCGAGGCGGACGAGTTCTACGCCGGGTTGCCCGCCGCGGACGGCCCGGAGGAGACCCGGGTGATGCGCCGGGCGCTTGCCGGTCTGTTGTGGACCAAGCAGATCTACCGGTTCCGGCTTCGGCACTGGCTGGATGGCGACCCGGCCAGCCCGCCGGCGCCCGGCGAGCGGCGCCTCGCCTATGCCCGCAACGTGCACTGGCGGCACCTGGACGTGGCCGACGTGCTGTCCATGCCGGACGAGTGGGAGTACCCTTGGTTCGCCGCTTGGGACCTGGCCTTCCACATGCTGCCGTTCGCCCTGGTGGATCCGGCGTTCGCCAAGGAGCAGCTGCTGCTGCTGTGCCGGGAGTGGATGATGCACCCGAACGGCCAGCTGCCCGCATACGAGTGGTCGTTCGGCGACGTCAACCCGCCGGTGCACGCCTGGGCGAGCCTGCAGGTCTATCGCGCCGAGCAGGCCGCGACCGGCACCGGCGACCGGGTGTTCCTGGCCCGGGTGTTCCACAAGCTGCTGCTGAACTTCTCCTGGTGGGTCAACAACAAGGACGCCGACGGCAACTACCTGTTCGAGGGCGGCTTTCTCGGCATGGACAACATCGGCCCGGTGAACCGGTCGGCCCGGCTGCCGGAGGGCTGGTGGTTCGAGCAGTCCGACGCCACCTCGTGGATGGCCACGTATTCCTTGCACCTCATGCAGATCGCGCTCGAGCTGGCCCGGGTGGACGAGGCCTACGAGGACGTGGCCACCAAGTTCGTCGAGCATTTCCTTTCCATCGCCCAGGTTTCCGCCCAGTTCGGCTCGGCGTCCCGGGGGATCTGGGACGAGCGCGACGGGTTCTGCTACGACCTGGTGTCCCGGCACCGCCCGGACGGCGGGGTGGAGTCGCGGCCGGTGCGGGTGCGCTCGATGGTCGGGCTGATTCCGCTGCTGGCCTGTGCTCCGCTGGAGCGTTGGGTGTTCGAGGAGCTGCCGGGCTTCGCCGGCCGGCTCAACTACCTGTTGCGCCATCAGCCGGAGTTCGGCCAGTTCATCGCCTGGCGGACCGGGCCGGACGGGCGCCGCGCGCTGTTGTCCCTGCTGGACGAGGACAAGCTGCGCCGGGTGCTGCACCGGATGCTGGACGAGGCGGAGTTCCTGTCCCCGCACGGCATCCGGTCGATGTCCGCGGCGCACCGGGACGGCCTCGCGGTGGAGATCGCCGGGCAGCACCACGGGGTCGGCTACGAGCCGGGCGAGTCGCACACCCCGATGTTCGGCGGGAACTCCAACTGGCGCGGGCCGGTCTGGTTTCCGTGCAACGCGCTGCTGGTGGAGGCGCTCTACGAGCTGGACGCGTTCCACGGCGGCGCGTTCACCGTCGAGCTGCCCACCGGCTCCGGGCGGAGCCGCCCGCTCGGCGCGGTGGCCGCGGAGCTGTCCCGCCGGCTGGCCGCGCTGTTCCTGCCCGGCACGGACGGTCGTCGCCCGGCAGACGGCAAGCGGGTCGAGGCCGGTGACTCTCCGCTGTGGTCCGATCACCTCACGTTCAGCGAGTACTTCGACGGCGACACCGGCGAGGGCCTCGGCGCCACCCACCAGACCGGATGGACCGCGCTCGTGGCGGTTCTCCTGGTGGGCTGGCCCGGGCACCGGCACCGGTGACCGGTTAACGTCCCGCAACAACTACGCTGCCAAGCCGCAACGGATCGGCCGACTTTGGGCACGCGCCCGATGAGGTGGCAGTATGCGGGCACTCGCCCGATCGAAGTAACGAGGAGTGACATCGTGGCAGGTCTGTCCAAACTGAGGGTGCTCGCCGTGCTGCCCGCTATGGCCATCGCGGTCGCCGGCTGTGGGGACAGCAACACCCCCGGTAGCCAGCCGTCCGGCACGAACGCCGGTGCGGCTCCGAACGTCCAGCTCGTCGCCTCCGGCAAGCTGACCAACTGCACCGGGCTGCCGTACAAGCCGTTCGAGTACGAAGAGGGCGGCAAGGTGATCGGCTTCGACATCGACCTGGTCGACCTGGTCGCCAAGAAGCTCGGCGTCACCCAGGACGTCATCGACACCCCGTTCGACGGCATCCAGTCCGGCGCCGACTTCAGCGCTGGCAAGTGCGACCTGTCCTCGGCCGGGATGACCATCACCGACGCCCGCAAGCAGAACATCGACTTCTCCGACCCGTACTTCGACGCCACCCAGGCGCTGCTGGTCAAGAAGGGCTCCGGGATCGACGACCTGTCGAAGCTGTCCGGCAAGAAGCTGGGCGTGCAGAACTCCACCACCGGCCAGGAGTACGCGACGAAGAACGCCTCCGGCGCCAACCTGGTGGTGTTCGAGGACCTCGGCCTGCTGCTGACCGCCGTGGAGACCGGCCAGGTGGACGCCGGCATCAACGACAACGGCGTGCTCTACGACTGGATCAAGGAGAAGACCGACTTCGAGGTGAGCAAGGAGTTCGACACCGGCGAGCAGTACGGCATCGGCCTGAAGAAGGGCAACGCCGAGCTGCTCAAGGTGATCAATGAGGTGCTCGCCGAGGCCAAGTCCAGCGGCCAGTACGACACGATCTACGAGAAGTGGTTCGGCAAGAAGCCGGAGTGACCGTCTGATCCGAGGGGGCCTGCGCGATACTCGCGCGGGCCCCCTTCGCCGCCCCACGTCCCCCACCCCGAGGAGGGTGCATGGCCCTGTCCAAGCGCCAGCGCGCAAAGGTGTTCCGCGGTGTGCAGTACGGGATCGGCCTCGTGGTCGTGCTGGTCCTCGCGGTCACCGCCGACTGGGCGAAGATCCGCGCGACGTTCTTCGACGTCGAGGTCGCCAAGGCGATGTTTCCCGAGGTCATCACCGTCGGGTTGAAGAACACCGTGATCTACACCGCGCTCGGGTTCAGCGTGGGCCTGGTCGTCGGCCTGGTGCTGGCCCTGATGCGGCTGTCCAGCATCCGCGTGTACCGCTGGGTGGCCGGCGCCTACATCGAGTTCTTCCGCGGTCTGCCGGCCCTGCTGATCATCCTGGCGATCGGCACCGGCGTCCCGATCGCGTTCCCCGGCACGTTCTTCGACAAGTACACCGCGCTGGCGATCGCCCTGGGCATCGTGGCCTCGGCGTACATGGCGGAGACGTTCCGGGCCGGCATCCAGGCGGTGCCGGCCGGTCAGGTGGAGGCGGCCCGGTCGCTGGGCCTGTCCGCCGGGCGGACCACGACGTTCGTGGTCGTCCCGCAGGCTTTCAAGATCATTCTGCCGCCGCTGACCAACGAGCTGATCATGCTCACCAAGGACTCGTCGCTGGCGCTGTTCCTCGGTTCGACCGTGCTGGAGTACGAGCTGACCCAGTTCGGCCGGGTCGCGCTGAACCAGTACCGCAGCCTGACCCCGGTCGTGGTGGCCGGTTTCTGCTACCTGATCATCACGATCCCGCTCGGTTACCTGTCCCGCTACCTGGAGCGCAGCACCGGCGGGAAGAAGATCAGCACCCCAGAGTCACCCACGGTGGAGGCGAAGGCATGACCGAGGCGACCAGCGACGTCGACGTCGCTATCGAGATCACCGGCCTGACCAAGTCCTTCGGACCGCTCGAGGTGCTGCGCGGCATCGACCTGACGGTCAACCGCGGCGAGGTGGTCTGCGTCATCGGCCCGTCCGGCTCGGGCAAGTCCACGCTGCTGCGCTGCGTGAACATGCTGGAGGAGCCGAACGGCGGCACCGTCGTGGTGGACGGCGTCGAGCTGACCGATCCGGACGTCGACATCGACGCCGCGCGCCGCCGGATCGGCATGGTGTTCCAGTCGTTCAACCTGTTTGCCAACCTCAACGTGCTGAACAACCTGATGTTCGCCCAGCGCAAGGTGCTGCGCCGGGACCGGGACGAGGCGCAGAAGGTGGCGCTGGCGAACCTGGAGCGGGTCGGGCTGGCCGAGAAGGCCAACGCCATGCCCCATCAGCTCTCCGGCGGTCAGCAGCAGCGGGTGGCGATCGCCCGCGCGCTGTCCATGAACCCGGACGTGATGCTGTTCGACGAGCCCACCTCGGCGCTGGACCCCGAGCTGGTCGGCGACGTGCTGAACGTCATGCGCAAGCTCGCCCTCGAGGGCATGACCATGCTCGTGGTCACCCACGAGATGCTCTTCGCCCGCGAGGTCGCCGACAAGGTGCTGTTCATGGACGCCGGCATGGTGGTCGAGGAGGGCCCGCCCGCCCAGGTGATCGGCGACCCGCAGCACGAGCGGACCCGGTCGTTCCTGTCCCGGGTGCTCAACCCCATCTCCGACCGGGAGTAGCGGAACGCCGGACCAGCGCTCCTCGTCACAACGGCGGGGGAAGGGGGAGGGCAGGAGTCATGGCGGAACCCGGGGACACCGGCGCGCGCACCCTCGATCCGTTCGAGGAGTACCCACCGCGCTGGGCGTACATGGACGTGAACCTCGTGGTGCGCGAGGCGCTGGAGCGGGACACCGGCGGCGTGCTGCGGCTGGTGCGCCGGCCGAACGTGGCGCCGGTGCTCACCGTGTCGGACAAGTTCCTGGTCGGCACGCTTGACCTGCGCGCGGTGGAGTTCCCGTTCCTGCTGGATTTCGTCCGCTGCCGGTTCCAGAACCCGCCGGACCTGCGCCAGGCCAAGCTCGCCGGCCTTGAGTTCAACCGGTGCTGGCTGCCCGGTCTCGAGGGCCGCAACCTGCGCTGTGACAACGATCTGTCGCTGACCGACGGCACCGTGGTGGACGGCACGGTGGACCTGACCGACGCGCACATCGACGGCTCGCTGTCGCTGCGCGACGCCGAGCTGAACAACCCCGGTGGCCTTGCCCTGCACGCCGACCGGCTGATCCTGGCCGGCGCGCTGCTCGGCGCCCGGCTGAAGACCCGGGGCGAGCTGCGCATCCCCGGCCTGCGCAGCGGCGGCAACGTGAACTTCGCCGGCGCGCGACTGTCCAACCCCAACGGCTACTCGCTCAACGGCAACGGGTTGCACGTCGGCGGCAACCTGCACCTGACCGCCGACCCGCGGACCGGGCGGTTCACCTCGACCGGTCGGTTGTTCCTGCCGAGCGCCCGGATCGAGAGCGACTTCTCGATGCGCGGCGCCCAGCTGCGGCCGCCGCCGGACGAGGTGCGCGAGCGGCCGGTGAGCGAGCCGTTCTTCGACCCGCAGGCCACGCTGATCGCCGACCGGATCCGGGTGTCCGGCAACGTCGACGCCGACCACGGCTTCGACAGCACCGGGACACTGCGCATCGTCAACGCCTACGTGGGCGGCTCGGTCCGGCTCTCCGGCGCGCTGATCGACCTGTCCGGCGGACAGGAGCCGTTCGAGGAACTGACCGAGGGGCCGCGCCCAGGCCCGTACCAGGATCTGGCGGTGCACTTCGACGGCACCGAGATCCGCGGCGGCATCGACGCCAGGGAGGCGCGGATCGCCGGTCAGGTCCGGCTGGTGGACGTGGTGGTGCGGGGCACCGTGCTGCTGGACGGCTCGGTGCTGTCCAACCGGGGCGGCGACGCGGTCGAGGGCCGCCGGTTCACCACCGGGGGCAACCTGGACGGCCGCAACATCGTGGTGTTCGGCTCGATCCTGTTACCCGGCGCCAAGATCGGTGCCAACCTCGACCTCGGCGGCAGCCGGCTGATCAGCCCCGGCCACTACCGCGACCGCACCCGCAAACCGTCCGTCGATCTGCGGGTGACCAACATCGGCCGGGACCTCATCTGCGCCATCCGGGCCGGCCGGGCGTTCTCCTCGCACGGCGAGATCCGGGCCCGCCGGGCGATGATCGGCCGGGAGACCAACTTCCGCGGCGCCGAGCTGGGTTCGACCCTGACCGGGGTGGCGCTCAACGCGTTCGGCCTGATCACCCAGGAGCTGCGGCTGGACGTCGGCACGGTGCCGCGCGGCCGGATCGTCCTGCGGCACGCGCGGTGCGCCTCGCTGGCCGACAACGCCCGGTTCTGGGACTCCGAGGGCCGCATCGACCTGGAGGACTTCCGCTACGACGCGCTCGCCGTGCCGATCGACCTCGAGGACGACGCCGCGGTCCGGGAACGGTTGCGCTGGCTGCGGCACGGCATGCGCGACGTCTACCGGCCCGGCCCGTACGAGCAGTTCGCCGCGATGCTGCGGGCCAGCGGGAACGAGGAGCACGCGGCCACCGTGCTGATCGCCAAGCAACGGTGGCGGTACGTGGCGCTCGCCGAGGGCTACCGGGTGCTCGGCCCGATGGTGCGGGTGTGGAGTTGGTTACAGCTGTGGATGGTCGGCTACGGCTACCGGCCGATGCGCGCGCTGTTGTGGCTGGTGGCCTGCCTGGTGGCCGGCAGCATGTGGTTCGCGCTGCACCCCGCGCCGGTCGAGGCCAACGCCGACGACCGGCTGGTCTGGAGCCCGCTGCTGTACACGCTGGACACGCTGATCCCGATCGTCGACTTCGGTCACAAGAACCGCTGGCTGGTCACCGGCGCGTCGCAGTGGATCTCCGCTACGCTGATCGCCGCCGGGTGGGTGCTGGCCACGACAGTGGCCGCGGGACTCACCCGGATGCTGCGCCGGACGAGTTAGGTAGGTATTCGCCACCCACGGCGGGCCTGCCGATACCATTCGGCGGTGCCGGAGCCCAAACTCGAGATTCAGATGCTGCACGACCGGGTGTTGGTGCGGCTCACTCCCGAGGAAGGGGAACGGCGTAGCACCGGCGGTATCGTCATCCCGGCCACGGCTCAGATGGCCCGGCGGCTGGCCTGGGGGGACGTACTCGGTGTTGGCACCAATGTCCGCAACATCAAGGTGGGAGACCGTGTCCTGTTCAACCCCGAGGACCAGCTTGAGGTCGAGGTACAGGGGCACTCCTACCTGGTGATGCGCGAGCGTGACCTGCACGCGATGGCGAGCGAACGCACCGAGCACGGAACCGGTCTCTACCTCTGAGGGAGGCGTGGTGGAGCGACACACGTGGCCAGAGACACACATGGAGCAGACCGACGTGCTGCCCACCGTGATCATGGCCGCGCCGGGCTTCGACGGTGTCGGGCCGGACCCGTCACCGGACCCGGCCCGGCGCAAGTTACGGCGGGCCGGCATCGTGGCCGGCGCGGTGTTCGGCGTTCTCGGCCTGCTCTACGCGGTCGACCTGATACTCAGCAGCGGTGACGTGCCACGTGGCGTCACCGTGGCCGGCGTCGACATCGGTGGGCTGTCCCGCGCCGAGGCGGAGCAGAAGCTGCACCGAGAGATCGAGCCGCGGCTGACCCAGCCGGTGAAGCTGCGCGCCGGCGGCACCGACGCGACCCTGGAGCCGGACACGGCGGGCCTGCGCCTGGACTGGGCGGCCACCCTGGACGGGGCCGGATCCCAGCCGCTGAACCCGTTCACCCGGCTGACCTCGCTGTTCGGCGGCTCGCACGAGATCGGCGTGGCCACCAGCACCGACAACCTGGCCCTGACCGGCGCCGTCGAGGAGCTGCGGACGAAGATCGACCGGGAGCCGGTCGAGGGCGGCATCCGGTTCGACGGCGCCACCCCGGTCGCGATCGAGGCGCAGAACGGCCAGAAGCTCGACGTCGACGGCTCCCGAGAGGCGATCGTCGACCAGTGGGCCAACGGCGGCACGATCGAGCTGCCGGTGGACAGCACGCCGGTGAAGACCAACGCCGACGCGGTGCGCGACGCGCTGCAGCAGGTCGCGCAACCGGCGGTGTCCGGCCCGGTGACCGTGCACGGCGAGGGCAAGGACGCCACGCTGGAGCCGGCCGCGATCGCCGGCGCGCTGGTGTTCGAGCCGGACGGCAACGGTGGCCTCGCGGTGAAGCTGGACCAGGCCAAGGTGGTCGCCGCGGTGCAGCCGCAGCTGGCCAGCACCGAGAAGGAGGGCAAGGACGCGGCGATCGTCTTCGAGGGCGGCCGGCCGACCGTGCAGCCGTCGGTGGACGGCAAGGCGATCAACTGGGACAACAGCTTCAAGGGCCTGCTGGACGTGCTGAAGCTGACCGCCAACCGGGAGGTCAAGGCGGAGTACGCCACCAAGCCGGCCAAGGTCACCACCGAGGCGGCCAAGGGCCTCGGCATCAACGAGGTGATCGGCGAGTTCACCACCGGCGGCTTCGCGGCCGACTCCGGCCAGAACATCCGCCGGGTCGCCGGCGAGGTCAACGGCGCCATCGTCAAGCCAGGCGACACCTTCAGCCTCAACGGCTT
Organism: Actinophytocola sp.; assembly: GCF_035762905.1. GTDB lineage: Bacteria > Actinomycetota > Actinomycetes > Mycobacteriales > Pseudonocardiaceae > DASYTH01. The sequence goes on along the minus strand of NZ_DASUCC010000097.1, from coordinate 46,068 downwards.
CACCGGCCCGCGCACCGCAGCGCAGGGCTACGTCGAGGCCGGCGTGATCAAGGACGGCGCCCCCGGCCGCGAGGTCGGCGGCGGCATCTCCCAGTTCGCCACCACGCTCTACAACGCCTCCTACTTCGCCGGCATGACCGACGCCGGACACAAGGAGCACAGCTACTACATCAGCCGCTACCCGGCCGCCCGCGAGGCCACGGTGTTCCAGAGCCCCAGCGGCGGCAGCGTCATCGACCTCAAGTTCACCAACGACGCACCCACGGGGGTTGCCATCCAGACCATCTGGACCCCGTCCAGCATCACGGTCAAGATCTGGGGCACCAAGCGCTACATCATCGAGTCGGTCACCGGCGAGCGCAGCGGTTTCGTGGACCCGCAGGAGAAGCAGGGTCCCGCGCAGAACTGTCACACCACCGCCGGCATCCGCGGGTTCACCGTCACCGACACCCGGATCATCAAGGACCTGTCCGGCCGGGAGATCAAGCGCAGCACCCGCACCGTGCGCTACAACGCCCAACCCAAGATCCTCTGCCCGGCCGCCCCACCGCCGGCCTGACGCGAACGGAAAACGAGAGCGGGCCACCCCTCGGGGTGGCCCGCTCCCGTTGTCTGGTCAGCTCAGAACGCCGCCTCGTCCAGGTCCATCAGGCTGTTGTCGGCGGACTCGACGATCTTGCGGCCGGCGGACAGCTCGGGCAGGACGTTGCGGGCGAAGAACGAGGCGACCGCGATCTTGCCCTCGTAGAACACCCGGTCCTTTGCGGACACGTCGCCGGCGTCCAGCTTGGCGATGGCCACCTCGGCGTGCCGCTGCAGCAGCCAGCCGACCAGCAGGTCGCCGGTGGCCAACAGCAGCCGGACGCTGTGCTGGCCGACCAGGTACACGCTGCGCGGGTCCTCCGGCGACTTCGTCAGGTAGCCGATCATCGCGCCGAGCATGCCCTGCACGTCCTCGAGCGCCTGCTTGAGCAGCAGCCGCTCCTCCTTGAGCCGGCCGTTGCCCCGCTCCGCCTCGATGAAGCCGGAGATCTCGCCGGCCAGGTAGGCCAGCGCCTGGCCCTTGTCCCGGACGATCTTGCGGAAGAAGAAGTCCAGCGACTGGATGGCCGTGGTGCCCTCGTACAGCGAGTCGATCTTCGAGTCGCGGATGTACTGCTCGATCGGGTAGTCCTGCAGGAAGCCGGATCCACCCAGGGTCTGCAGCGACTGGGCCAGCTGCTCGTAGGCGCGCTCCGAGCCGACGCCCTTGACGATCGGCAGCAGCAGGTCGTTCACCCGCTCGGCGAGCTTGCGGGCGTCCTCGTCACCCTCGCCGGTCCAGAGCTGGTCCTGGAACGAGGCGGTGTAGAGGTACACGGCGCGCAGGCCCTCGGCGTAGGCCTTCTGCAGCATCAGGCTGCGCCGCACGTCCGGGTGGTGGGTGATGGTCACCCGCGGCGCGGCCTTGTCCAGCATCTGGGTCAGGTCGGCGCCCTGCACCCGCTCCTTGGCGTAGGCCAGCGCGTTGAGGTAGCCGGTGGACAGCGTGGCGATCGCCTTGGTGCCGACCATCATCCGGGCGTACTCGATCACCTGGAACATCTGCGCGATGCCGTCGTGCACCTCGCCGAGCAGCCAGCCCGTGGCCGGAACGCCGTGCTGGCCGAAGGTCACCTCGCAGGTGCTGGAGACCTTGATGCCCATCTTGTGCTCGAGGTTGGTGACGAAGGCGCCGTTGCGCTCGCCCAGCTCACCGGTCTCGGTGTCGAAGTGGAACTTGGGCACCAGGAACAGGCTCAGACCCTTGGTGCCGGGGCCGGCGCCCTCCGGCCGGGCGAGCACGAGATGCATGATGTTCTCGGTCATGTCCTGGTCGCCCGAGGTGATGAACCGCTTGACGCCCTCGATGTGCCAGGAGCCGTCGTCCTGCCGGACCGCCTTGGTGCGCCCGGCGCCGACGTCGGAGCCGGCGTCCGGCTCGGTGAGCACCATGGTGGCGCCCCAGCCGCGGTCGATCATGATCCGGGCCCAACGGCGCTGCTCGTCGGTGCCGTTCTTGTCCAGGATGGTGGCGAAGTTCGGGCCGGCCATGTACATGAACAGGGCCGGGTTGGTGCCGAGCACGAGCTCGGACGCGGCCCACTGCACGGTCGGCGGGAGGCCGAGGCCGCCCATCTCGTTGGTCAGCCCGAGCCGCCACCACTCGCCGTCGATCAGCTCGCGGTAGGACTTCTTGAACGCCTCCGGGACGGTGACCGTGTGCGTGGCCGGATCGAACACCGGCGGGTTGCGGTCGCCGGCGGTGAACGACTCGGCGAATGGGCCCTCGGCGAGCCTGGCGAGCTCGGCCAGCACGCCGCGCGCGGTCTCCTCGTCGGCCTCGGCAAGGACGCCCTTGCCGAGCCGGTCCTGGACACCGAGCACTTCGAACAGGTTGAACTCCAGGTCCCGGACGTTGCTCTTGTAGTGGCCCATCTGGTTCTCCCCTTCGGCCGGCGAGATCGCTACTCGTCAGTAACATACAGGGTATTACCTGCCGGTAACCCCGGCAAGGTGAAGTGCACCCGATGCCCCCAGAGGATGACTATGGCCTCCGTCACTCGCTGCTAGAGCCCTCCTCAGGAGGAAGAATCGGCGTGCTGAACGGGTTCGTGTCGGCCCCGTCCTCTGGCGTGAGCACCCCGGTACGGAATGCGACCGCCACCGCGTGCGTGCGATCCCTGGCGACCAGCTTGCGCAGGATGCTCTTCACGTGCGTGCGCACGGTCTCCACCGAGACGAACAGCAGCTTGGCGATCGCCTGGTTCTCCAGCCCGTCGGCGATGAGCTGGAGCACCTGGTACTCGCGCTGGGACAGCGGCGGCTGCACCGGGCCGGTCGGGTGCGCCAGGCGGCCGCGCGGCGCGGTCAGCATCGGTGCCAGGGCCGCGTCCACGTACCGGCGGTCGGCGTGCACCGACCGGATCGCGTCGACCACCTGGCCCGCCTCGGCCGAGCGGAGCAGCACCCCGTGCACGCCCGCGGCCAGCGCGCTGGCCACGTACCGGGTGGTGCGGTGCGCGTAGGTGACCAGCACCAGCAGGGCGAGCATCGGGTCGCCGGCCAGCAGCATGCTGCTCAGGTGGTTGCGCGGATCGAGATCGGAGTCGATCACCAGCACGTTCGGCCGGAACCGCTCGCACAGTTGTAATGCCGCGTTCGGCCGCTCGGCGGCGCCGACCCACCGCAAGCCAGGCGTGCGGTGGATCAGCGCGGTCAAACCATCCCGGAACAGCGGGATGCCGTCGACCAGTGCGACGGTCAACCCGCCCGGCTGCACCGGGCGCCGAGTGAACTGCGGCATTCGTCCCTCCCCGGGTACTCACCCTGTCGAGGGAGGGGACGTGCCTGCCGCGGTGCCGTGACGAGCTTTTCGAGATAGTTAGGCGGGTTCGGGGACGTTCTCGGTCCTGGTCCGAGCGGGCAAAGCCCACATGAACGCCCGCATCAGCACGTATCTGGCCTTGAGCCCGGTGCTGATGTCGCCGGTCTCCACCAGCCGCTTGAGCTCCGGCAGGATCATCCGCCAGGTGCCGTCCACCCCGCGGATCGCCTTCGGGTCGTCCGGCCAGCCGGTGTGCCGCAGCGTGACCGTGGTGCCGGCGGCGGTCTCGGTCAGCTCCCAGGTGACCAGCGTCCACGGGTCGTCCCTGGTGAGCAGCCGCCAGGTGTGCGAGAGCCGGCGCGGCGGTTCCACCGCGACGATCCGGCCGGCGATGAACACCCGCTTGCCGTCCGGGGAGCGGTAGTACAGCGGGGCGCCGGCCTCGAGGGTGGCCTTGAGGATCGTGTCCATCATCGCCCGCTGCCGGCCGTCCAGCCGGGTGATCTCCGCCCAGACCGCGTCGATCGGCGCCGCGATCTCGATGGTGTGGACGAGTTCCTGATCAGCCAATGTCGCGGCCCTTCCGGTGTCGGCGGGATTCGAGGGTGTCCTTGAGCCCGATCAGCGCGGCCATCCAGTTCTCCTCGTACCTGGACACCCACCGCTGGTGGATGCGCTGGATCGGGATCGGGTTCAGGTGGTTGATCCGTTGCCGCCCACGTGCCTCGACGTGCACCAGACCGGCCTCGCGCAGCACGGCCAGGTGCTGCATCAGCACATGCCGGTCCAGGCCAAGCACCTCGACGAGATCACCGGTTGCCCGCGGTTGATCGCGGAGCGCGTCCAGGATGGCCCGGCGGGCCACATTGGACAGCGCCCGCCAGACGTGGTCGTCCGGATCGTGTAGCACATTCATTACGTAATACTTCTATCACATGTGTTCGTTCGGGCGCACGTATAGCGAAGAGTTAGTAGACGGGAAGATTCACTGACTACATTGATCACCTCTGACGGGGGTCGTTTCCTTACCGGTGTAGGTGTGGTCGGTTGATCTGGGAGCAGGGGCCGGAACGAGAAGAGGGGCGACCGGTGGAGGCAGGGACGAACCGAAGCGCCCAGGACTGGTTCCGGCTCATGATCGACATGGGCCTCGCGCCCGGTCTGCGCGCCCTCGGCTTCGTCGGCGCCGGCCGCCGCTACCGGATGGAGATGTCCGGCCACCGCGCCGAAGTCGAGATCGTCCAGTCCCAGTCGTTGATCGACGCCCGCGTCCGGTTCACCCTCAACCTCCGCGTCCCCAGCCGCGACGAGTGGTCCCAACAGTTACGAGTCCGCCCCTACTCCACCCCCCGCCCCTCAGCCACCAACGGCTGGGAAGCCACCATCGGCCAACTCGTGAAGGTAGGCGGCCACCCCGTAGAAGACCTCTGGTGGGAACTCGAAGTCGGCCACCCCTTCGACTCCCTGGCCCGCGAAGTCCTCACCATGCTCACCACCTTCGGCCTCCCCGCCCTCCGCCACCACATCCGCCCCGCCTAGTCGTGTACGCTCACCCCACCGCGCGGATGTAGTTCAATGGCAGAACATCAGCTTCCCAAGCTGAGAATGCGGGTTCGATTCCCGTCATCCGCTCCAGGCTGATTCCGGCAGTGACCGGCCCGCTCTCGGAGCTTTCCGAAGTGGGCCTTTGTGATCTCCACCCTGGTTGCGGGTCATGCCGTGGTGTGGTTGGCAGGATGGCGAGATGAGCGCGCGGCGGGGGATTGATGCAGAGCGCTTCCGGGGTCCCTTGATCAGGGTGCAGGCGCTGGCGGCGAAGGACATTCATGTCGTGTGCCCGCGATGTCGAGCACGGGCAGTTGACGCGCCGCGGCCGACGGAGTCGGGCTCCGTTCTGTGGTGGCCGCGTCGGCTGGCGTGCGCGAGTTGTGGTTACTCAGCAGCGTGGAAGCCTAGTTCCCGGGTATATGTGGAGGGCGGGTCCGGCTCCACGGTGTGGGGCCGCCCGGTTGATTCATTCTTTGGCGTGCCGTTGTGGTTGCAGGCCGAGTGCTGTGGGGGTCATACGTTGTGGGCCTTCAATCAGGACCATCTGGACCTGCTGGAGGGTTATATAGCCGCGCGATTACGCGAGCGCGCATTTCCTGGCCGTATGACTATGTTTGCTCGCCTGCCTGCGTGGATGAAATCCGCGAAGCACCGTGACGAACTTGTGCGGACGATCCGCCGACTTCGTGCTTCGCTGGATGGCTGAAGGTCTTTCCGTCGGACGTTCTGGGTGCCGTGGTGGGGTTCTGGATCATCGAGGGTCGTCGTGGCCCGACACGGGGGCTTGGGGCACGTAACCTGGCGGGTGTGATCGGGTTCTTGGTGACGGTGGGGATGTTCGTCGTCGTGCTGGGGGGGATTGTGTGGTTGGCGCGGCGGGCGCGGGCGGGGAAGGGCGGGGCGTCGATCTTGGGGCCGATTCAGGATATGTGGGATCCGACGGTGTATCGGGAGCAACTGCGGTTCGAGCAGCAGGTGCAGCGGCGGGTGGAGGGGGAACAGCCTGGGGAGCCGCCCTGGTGGCGGGGGAAGCGGCGTTAGGGTGGGCCGGTGCTGCTGAGCGATCAGGATCTGCGCAAGGAGTTGGAGTCGGGGCGGCTGGGGCTGGAGCCGTTCGACGAGAGCATGGTGCAGCCGTCCAGCGTGGACGTGCGGTTGGACCGGTACTTCCGGGTGTTCGACAACTCGAGGTACACGCACATTGATCCGATGGTGCAGCAGGACGAGCTGACCACGCTGGTGGAGACCGTGGGGGACGAGCCGTTCGTGCTGCATCCGGGCGAGTTCGTGCTCGGGTCCACCTACGAGAAGGTGACGTTGCCGGACGACCTGGCCGCGCGGCTGGAGGGCAAGTCGTCGCTGGGGCGGTTGGGACTGTTGACGCACTCGACGGCGGGGTTCATCGATCCGGGGTTCTCCGGGCACATCACGCTGGAGCTGTCCAACGTGGCGAACCTGCCGATCACCCTCTGGCCGGGCATGAAGATCGGGCAGCTCGGCCTGTTCCGGCTCACCTCGCCGGCGGAGAACCCGTACGGCTCGGCGCAGGTGGGCTCGCGTTACCAGGGCCAGCGCGGCCCGACGCCGTCGCGGGCGTATCTCAACTTCCACCGCACCGAGACCCGGCGAGACGGGTAGCTGGGGTAGGGGTAACCCCCGGGTCGATTCGGGGGCGTCCCCGATGGTTCCCCCGCCGCCGCGCCCCTAGCGTCGAGGAGACGCAAGCTTGCTGAGCTGAGGGGTGTGCGATGCGACGGTGGATTGCCGTGGGGGCCGCGGCCGGACTGCTGCTGCTACTGGGGGCGTGCGACTGGGACATCGCCCGCAACGTGGAGAGCGACGACGCCCCGGTGGACGGCCGGGTGGCCAGCGTCCGGATCGTCAACGAGTCGGGTGACGTGAAGATCAGGACCGGCGACACCACGACCGTGCGCCGCACGGTGCACTTCGACCAGCAGCGCCCCGGCGCCACCCACCGGCTGGAGGGTGACGTGCTGGTGATCGAGGACTGCCCGGTGCGCAACTGCTGGATCGACTACGAGCTGACCGTGCCGGCCGGAACCCGGGTGGACGGCGACGTGTCGTCCGGCTCGGTCGCGGTGGACGGAGCCGGCTCGGTGAACCTCAAGGCCAGCTCCGGCGACGTGGACGTGCGCGGGGTCACCGGAACGGTGAACCTGGAGCTGGACTCGGGCAACGTGCGGCTGTCCAACATCGGCGCGGCCGTGGCCGTGCAGTCCGGCTCGGGGGACGTGGCGGTCGAGGGCGCACGGGCCGCGGTGACCGTGGCGGCCGAGTCCGGCGGCGTGCGGGCCCAGGGCGTCACCGGCCCGGTCGACGTCCGCAGCGGCTCCGGCAGTATCACCGTCGAGCTGTCCGCGGCACAGAACGTCAGGGCCAGGGCGGACAGCGGCGAGATCACGGTGGCCGTGCCGCGGGCCGCCTACCGGGTGCGCACCGGCACGGACAGCGGCGACGTGCACAGTGACGTGGCCGACGATCAGGCCGGCGCGCACACCCTGGATCTGCACGCCGACAGCGGCGACATCACGATCCGTTACAACTGATCCGGGAACACCGGCCGAGCCCCGCACGTTGAGCCTGCAGGAAGGTTGAGCGAGCGGGGCTCAAGTCTGGTTTTGACGGGTTGACCGGCGGGTTGCAGACTTGAGCTGAACACGCTCAACACAGCGTTATGCACAGCAACGAATCAGGAGGAATCCATGGCGCGAGCGGTCGGCATCGACCTGGGGACGACCAACTCAGTCGTCGCCGTCCTCGAGGGCGGTGAGCCCACGGTCATCGCCAACTCGGAGGGTTCGCGGACCACGCCGTCGATCGTGGCCTTTGCCAAGAACGGCGAGGTCCTCGTCGGGCAACCGGCGAAGAACCAAGCGGTCACGAACGTGGATCGCACGGTGCGGTCGGTCAAGCGGCACATGGGCACCGACTGGAAGACCGAGATCGACGGCAAGACCTACACCGCCCAGGAGATCAGCGCCCGGGTGCTGATGAAGCTCAAGCGGGACGCCGAGGCCTACCTCGGCGAGCAGATCACCGACGCGGTGATCACCGTGCCGGCCTACTTCGAGGACGCCCAGCGGCAGGCCACCAAGGAGGCCGGGCAGATCGCCGGCCTGAACGTGCTGCGGATCGTGAACGAGCCGACCGCGGCCGCCCTGGCCTACGGGCTGGACAAGGGCGAGAAGGAGCAGACCATCCTGGTCTTCGACCTCGGCGGCGGCACCTTCGACGTGTCCCTGCTGGAGATCGGCGACGGCGTGGTCGAGGTCCGGGCCACCAGCGGTGACAACCACCTCGGCGGCGACGACTGGGACCAGCGCATCGTCGACTGGCTGGTGGACAAGTTCAAGCAGTCCGCCGGCATCGACCTGAACCGGGACAAGATGGCGCTGCAGCGCATCCGCGAGGCCGCCGAGAAGGCCAAGATCGAGCTGTCCAGCTCGAACAGCGCGAACATCAACCTGCCCTACATCACCGTCGACGCGGACAAGAACCCGATGTTCCTGGACGAGACCCTGACCAGGGCCGAGTTCCAGCGGATCACCTCGGACCTGCTCGACCGGACCAGGGCACCGTTCAACAACGTGATCAAGGACGCCGGGATCAAGGTCGGCGACATGGACCACGTGGTGCTGGTCGGCGGCTCGACCCGGATGCCGGCCGTCACCGAGCTGGTCAAGGAGCTGACCGGCGGCAAGGAGCCGAACAAGGGCGTCAACCCGGACGAGGTCGTCGCGGTCGGCGCGGCCCTGCAGGCCGGCGTGCTCAAGGGCGAGGTGAAGGACGTCCTGCTGCTCGACGTCACCCCGCTGTCGCTGGGCATCGAGACCAAGGGTGGCGTGTTCACCAAGCTGATCGAACGCAACACCACGATCCCGACCAAGCGGAGCGAGATCTTCTCCACCGCCGACGACGGGCAGACCACGGTCGGCATCCAGGTGTTCCAGGGTGAGCGCGAGATCGCCATCCACAACAAGAAGCTGGGCACCTTCGACCTGACCGGCATCCCGCCGGCACCGCGCGGCGTGCCGCAGATCGAGGTCACCTTCGACATCGACGCCAACGGCATCGTGCACGTCAACGCGAAGGACCTGGGCACCGGCAAGGAACAGTCGATGACCATCACCGGCGGTTCGGCGCTGCCCAAGGACGACATCGACCGGATGGTCAAGGACGCCGAGGCGCACGCCGAGGAGGACCGCAAGCGCCGCGAGGAGGCCGAGACCCGCAACCAGGCCGAGACCCTGGTCTACCAGACCGAGAAGTTCGTCAAGGACAACGACGAGAAGATCCCGGCCGAGGCCAAGGAGAAGGTCAACGTCGCGATCAAGGAGGCCAACGAGGCGCTGGCCGGCACCGACACCGCCAAGATCAAGGCGGCGATGGAGAAGCTGGCCACCGAGTCCCAGGCGATGGGTTCGGCGATGTACGCCCAGGGCGGCCCGAGCGCCGCGTCCGGTGACGGCTCCGGCCCGGCCGGTGGCGACCCGGGTGCCGGCGGCACGCCCGGCGCCGAGGACGTCGTCGACGCCGAGATCGTCGAGGAGGAAGGCAAGAAGTGAGCCCGGACGAGCGAACCGAGGGCGATCCCGGCGAGGAGCCCCGGGTGGTGGTTCGGGACCGCCGGCGCATCGATCCGCAGACCGGTCAGGTTCGCGTGGCGCCCGAGGCCGGCGTCCCGGAGGACACCGCCGAGCAGGCCGGCGCGGCGCCGGCCGGCGAGACGCCGGGTGCCGAGGCGAACCTGGAGGCCGAGTTGAAGCTGCAACTCGACGAGCGCACCGCGGATCTGCAACGGCTGCAGGCCGAGTACGCCAACTACCGCAAGCGCATCGACCGGGACCGCGAGGCGGTGATCAACTCGGCGAAGGCCGGGGTGGCCACCGAGCTGCTCGGCGTGCTCGACGACATCGAGCGCGCCGAGCAGCACGGCGACCTGACCGGCGCGTTCAAGTCGGTGGCCGACAAGCTGGTGGCCACCCTGCAACGGTCCGGCCTCGAGCCGTTCGGCCACGAGGGAGAGCCGTTCGACCCGTCGGTGCACGAGGCGGTGCAGCACAACACCTCGCCGGAGGTGTCCGGTCCGACCGTGACCGCGGTGCTGCGCCGCGGCTACCGGTTCGGCGACCGGGTGGTGCGCGCCGCGCTGGTCGCGGTGACCGATCACGAACCGGCCGCGGCGCCCGACGGCGCGGCCGGGGGACCCGCCGGTCCGGACTGGTTCGGTCCGGGCGACGGCTCCACTGAGCGGAACTGAGCGGAAGGAGGGGATGTCCGATGAGCGCTAGAGACTGGATCGACAAGGACTTCTATCGCGAGTTGGGGGTCTCCTCCGACGCTTCCGACGCCGAGATCAAGAAGGCCTACCGCAAGCTGGCCCGCGAGCTGCACCCGGACGCCAACCCGGGTGACTCGCGGGCCGAGGCGCGGTTCAAGGCGGTGTCCGAGGCGTACGGGGTGCTCGGGGACGCGGAGAAGCGCAAGCAGTACGACGAGGCCCGCCGGCTGTTCGGCGCCGGCGGCATGCGCGGGTTCGGCGGGGGCAACTTCGGCGGTACCGGGAACTTCGACTTCGGTGACCTGTTCGGCGGCACGCCGCAGGGCAACACGGCGTCCGGCGGGTTCGGCGGCCTCGGCGACATGCTGGGCAACCTGTTCAACCGGCGCGGTTCGGGCACGTCGACGGCCGGCCGGCCGCGGCGCGGCGCCGACGTGGAGACCGAGATCAGGATCGACTTCCTGGAGGCGGTGCGCGGCGCGACCGTGCCGCTGCGCCTGTCCAGCCCGTCCACCTGCGACACCTGCCACGGCAGCGGGGCCCGGCCGGGAACCACCCCGCGCACCTGCCCGGCCTGCAACGGGGTCGGGCTGGTCAGCCGCAGCCAAGGCGCGTTCTCGTTCAGCGAGCCGTGCCGGGACTGCCGGGGCACCGGCCGGATCGTCGACGACCCGTGCGTGGACTGCGCCGGCGACGGGGTGAGCACCAAGACCAGGACGCTCACCGTACGGATCCCGCCCGGGGTGGACGACGACCAGCGGATCCGGCTGGCCGAGCAGGGTGAGCCGGGCAGCAACGGCGGGCACAACGGCGACCTGTACGTGCGGGTGCACGTCTCCCCGCACCCGGTGTTCGGCCGGTCCGGCAACGACCTGACGCTCAAGGTTCCGGTGACCTTCGACGAGCTGGCCCTCGGCACCACGCTGGACGTGCCGACGCTGGACGGCAAGGTGTCGCTGCGGGTGACGCCGGGCACGGCCAGCGGCCGGGTGCTGCGGGTGCGGGCCAAGGGCATCTCCCGCCGGGACGGCCAGGTCGGCGACCTGCTGGTCACCCTGCAGGTGGCGGTGCCGGCCAACCTGGACGGCAAGGCCCGGGCGGCCCTGGAGGCCTACGCGCAGGCCACCGCCGGGCATGACCCGCGGCCGGAGCTGACCCGGATGCTGGAGCGGAGGACCGGATCATGAGCAGGCCGTCGTTCCCTCCGGGCGCCGACGAGGACACCCCGATGTTCGTGATCTCGGTGGCCGCCCAGCTGGCCGGGCTGCACGCGCAGACGCTGCGCGGCTACGACCGGCTCGGGCTGGTCTCGCCGGGGCGCACCGCGGGCGGCGGCCGGCGCTACTCCATGCGGGACATCGCCGTGCTGCGCGAGGTGCAGCGGCTGTCCCAGGAGGAGGGCGTCAACCTGGCCGGCATCAAGCGGATCATCGAGCTGGCCACCGAGGTGGAGGCGCTGCGCGCCCAGGTGCACGCGCTCACCGAGGAACTGGCGGCGGCGTACGCGGCGGCCGAGCGCGCGGCCGCGACGGTGCACGCCTCATACCGCAACGAGCTGGTCCCGGTACGCCAGCAGACCGCCCTGGTCGTCTGGCGCCCTCAGCGCCGGCGGTAAATCAGTCCAGCGTGAACGGGTCGTAGGTGATGTGGTCCAGCGGTGTGCCGGCGACGAGCATCCGGGACACCGTTGACCTGATCATCGACGGCGAGCCGGAGACCAGCACGTCCCGGTCGGCCCAGGCGCCGTAGCGGGTGACCACGTCGGCCAGGGTGCCCTGCTGCATGTTGGTGGCGTCGGCGTCGGACTCGACCACCGGGACCACGGTCAGCCACGGGTTGGTCGCGGCCAGGCTGACCAGGTACGGCAGGTCGTAGAGGTCGGCCCGGACCCGGCCGCCGTAGAACAGGTGCACCCGGGGGTTCTCCCCCCACTGCGCGAGGTCCTCGAGAATGGCCCGCATCGGCGCGAGACCGGTCCCGCCGGCGATCATCACCACGTCCCGGCCGGCCGTGCGGTCCACCCGGAGCCGGCCCATCGCCGGACCGATCCGCCACACGTCGCCCTGCTGCGCCTCGGCCACGATCGCCCGGCTGACCCAGCCGGACTGCACCGCCCGGACGTGGAACTCCAGCATCCCGTCGCCGTGCGGTGCGTTGGCCGGGGTCAGGTAACGCCACATCCGCGGCCGCTGCGGAATCTCGATGCTCACGTACTGGCCCGGCAGGTACGGCACCGGATACTCGGGCTGCAGCCGCACGATGGCCAGGTCGCGGGCCTTGCGCTGGTGGTCGACCAGGGTCGCCGACCACCAGGCCGGCCCGTCGTCGGCGGCCGCGGCGTCCAGCATGGCCCGGGCGACGATCGTGTAGGCCTCGGCCCAGGCGTGCTCGACCTCCACCGTCCAGGCCGGCCCGGCGTACTTCTTGATCGAGGAGAGCAGCGCCATGCCCAGCGGCTCGTAGTGCCCGGTCAGCACGCCGAACTTGCGGTGGTCGCGGCCGAGTTGGCGCAGGAACGGGCCCAGCTCCTCGGGCCGGTCGATCATCTGCACGATGTGCACCAGGGCGCGCAGGAACCGGGACCGCTGGACCTGCATGTTCAGCGGGAACAGCTCCCGGATCTCCGGCGCGATGCTGAACAGGGTGGCGTAGAACGACTCGCAGACGGCATCGGCGTGCGGTTCGACGACAGCAAAACTCTCGCGGACCAGCCGCACCATCAGTGCGACCGCCGCGGGCTGGTCGTCGCTCTGCTGCGGAGTGGGGCTCACCGGGGCCTTGGCTGTCATGTTGTCGGGGCAGCTCCAAATTCCGGGCGCCCTACGCTAGACGCCACCGTACTCGAGCACCTATCCCCCGACTGTGTGGAGGTTAGACCGATTCTTGGCGGCGGTCAGCCGTGATAGCCCGTCTAGGTGACATATTGCTACGGATTGGACAGATCCGGGCCCGGAACGCGTGATGTCTTCGGTCACGATCAGGTGCCATGATCTCTACGTCAGGCACTAACGGCTGGTGAGAGCGGGACGAGACATCACTCGAGTGGCGGTTGCGGTACCCGAGTGATCACGCTGTGCCTACCGTCTCCCGGCGCCATGTGGACAGACACCTGGGGTTTGGGGACAAGCCGGTGCCCGGTGTGGACAGGCCGTTGGTACACCCGGGTGAGACCGCGGGACGACGGCCCGAATTGAGCGGAACAGGCTCAACTTTTCCGTCGTTGGAGAGGTAGGAACACCGGCCCTGCGACCCGAGGTGAGGGATGGACGCTTTCAATCCGACCACGAAGACACAGCAGGCGATCTCGGCGGCGGCCCAGGCGGCCTCGGTGGCGGGCAACCCCGACGTCAAGCCCGTGCACCTGCTCGGGGCGCTGCTCGCCCAGGGCGACGGGCTGACCGCGCCGCTGCTCACCGCGGTCGGCGCCGATCCCACCCTGATCCGCAAGGAGAACGACCAGCTGGCCAACGCCCTGCCCTCGGCCACCGGTGCCACGGTGTCCGCGCCGCAGCTGGACGCGCAGGCGCTGCGCTCGGTCACCCACGCCCAGAAGCTGGCCACGGAGATGGGCGACGAGTACGTCTCCACCGAGCACCTGCTGGTCGGCCTGGCCGCCGAGGGCGGCAACGTGGCGGAGCTGCTGCGCCGGCACGGCGTGAGCCCGGAGGCGCTGCGGGAGGCGTTCGTCAAGGTCCGCGGCTCGGCCCGGGTGACAAGCCCGGACCCCGAGGGCACCTACAAGGCGCTGGAGAAGTACGGCCTTGACCTCACCGCAAGGGCCCGGTCCGGCGAGTTGGACCCGGTGATCGGCCGGGACACCGAGATCCGCCGCGTGGTGCAGGTGCTGTCCCGGCGGACCAAGAACAACCCGGTGCTGATCGGCGAGCCGGGCGTCGGCAAGACCGCCATCGTCGAGGGCCTTGCGCAGCGGATCATCGCCGGCGACGTGCCCGAGTCGCTGCGCGGCAAGCGCGTGGTCGCGCTGGACCTCGGCTCGATGGTGGCCGGGGCGAAGTTCCGCGGCGAGTTCGAGGAACGGCTCAAGGCGGTGCTGAAGGAGATCACCGAGTCGGCCGGCCAGGTGATCACGTTCATCGACGAGCTGCACACGATCGTCGGCGCCGGGGCCACCGGTGAGGGCGCGATGGACGCCGGCAACATGATCAAGCCCATGCTGGCCCGGGGCGAGCTGCGCATGGTCGGCGCCACCACGCTGGACGAGTACCGCAAGCACATCGAGAAGGACGCCGCCCTGGAGCGGCGCTTCCAGCAGGTGCTGGTCGGCGAGCCGTCGGTGGAGGACACCGTCGGCATCCTGCGCGGGCTCAAGGAGCGCTACGAGGTGCACCATGGCGTGCGGATCACCGACGGCGCGCTGGTCGCCGCCGCCACCCTGTCCGACCGCTACATCACCGCCCGGTTCCTGCCGGACAAGGCCATCGACCTGATCGACGAGGCCGCCTCCCGGCTGCGCATGGAGATCGACTCCCGGCCGGTGGAGATCGACGAGGTGGAGCGCGCGGTGCGCCGGCTGGAGATCGAGGAGATGGCGCTGGCCAAGGAGGACGACCCGGCCTCCAAGCAGCGGCTGGCCGCGCTGCGCGCCGAGCTGGCCGAGAAGCGTGAGCAACTCTCCGGGCTCACCGCGCGCTGGCAGAACGAGAAGGGCTCGATCGAGCGGGTCCGGGAGTTCAAGGAGCAGCTCGAGCAGCTGCGCGGCGAGTCCGAGCGGGCCGAGCGGGACGGCGACCTCGGCCGGGCCGCCGAGCTGCGCTACGGCCGGATCCCGGCGCTGGAGAAGGAGCTGGAGGTGGCCACCCGGTCCACCCGGGGCGAGCAGGTGATGCTCAAGGAGGAGGTCGGCCCGGACGACGTGGCCGACGTGGTCTCGTCGTGGACCGGCATCCCGGCCGGCCGGCTGCTCGAGGGCGAGACCGTCAAGCTGCTGCGGATGGAGGACGCGCTGGCCGAACGCGTGGTCGGCCAGGCGGAGGCGGTGCGCGCCGTGTCGGACGCGGTGCGCCGGGCCCGCGCCGGGGTGGCCGATCCGGACCGGCCGACCGGCTCGTTCCTGTTCCTCGGCCCCACCGGTGTCGGCAAGACCGAGCTGGCCAAGGCGCTGGCCGAGTTCCTGTTCGACGACGAGCGGGCCATCGTGCGGATCGACATGAGCGAGTACTCCGAGAAGCACTCGGTGGCCCGGCTGGTCGGCGCCCCGCCCGGCTACGTCGGCTACGACCAGGGCGGCCAGCTCACCGAGACGGTGCGCCGCAAGCCGTACAGCGTGGTGCTGCTCGACGAGGTGGAGAAGGCCCACCCGGACGTGTTCGACGTGCTGCTCCAGGTGCTCGACGACGGCCGGCTCACCGACGGCCAGGGCCGCACGGTGGACTTCCGCAACACGATCCTGGTGCTCACCTCCAACCTCGGCTCGCAGGCCATCGCCGACGCGACCCTGGATGAGCGGCAGCGCAAGGACGCGGTGCTCGCCGTGGTGCAGCGGCACTTCAAGCCGGAGTTCCTCAACCGGCTGGACGACGTGGTGGTGTTCCACTCGCTGGCCACCGAGGAGCTGACCAGCATCGTGGACATCCAGGTGACCCGGCTGGCCAAACGGCTGGCGGCGCGCCGGCTCACCCTGGACGTCACCCCGTCGGCCCGCGACTGGCTGGCGCTCAACGGCTTCGACCCGATCTACGGCGCCCGCCCGCTGCGCCGGCTGGTCGCCTCGGCCATCGGCGACCAGCTCGCCAGGGCGCTGCTGTCCGGCGACATCGGCGACGGCGACACCGTGCTGGTGGACATCACCGACGACAACAGCGCGCTCACGGTCAGCCGCAAGTAACCGGCGACGCGCCGCCCCCCTGTGATCTTCGGTCCAGGGGGGCGGCGACTACGCTGCCGGGCGTGGGTGTACCCGCCTGGGCCTGGTTCACCGCGGCGGCCGTGGCCGGCCTCCTCGGAGCGGTGCTGCTGTTGCGCGACCGCGCGCGGCTGACCTCGCGCAACCGCGAGCGGCACCGCTGGGCGGCGTTGCGCGGCTGGCAGTTCTCCGAGAACGACCCGGCGCTACCCACCCAGTGGACGGCAGGGGCGATCGCCTACTACGGCGGCGGCACGGCCCGCGACGTGGTGGCCGGCTCCACCTTCACCGCCGACGGGCGGCGCCGCGTGTACGTGTTCGACCTGGACACCGGCGGGCGGATCGGCGCGGTGATCGCGGCCGTGCAGTGCCGGCGCACCCATCCCGTCGTGGTCGAGCTGTGGCTGCCCAACGTGCCGTTCCAGCGCGACCAGATGCCCGAGCTGCTCGGCCCGGTCGGCCAGCGCTACGCCTTCGTCTCCGACATCGCCACCGCCCGGGGGCTGATCACGCCGGACCTGGTGGACGCCACCGAGGACATCGGCGGGGACATCCCGGTCGCCTGGATCGAGGGCGGCTGGGTGCTGGCCAGCGCGCCGCCGAGCGCCGGACCGTCCCGGCTGGAGCGGCTGCTGCGCAGCATCGGCGAGGTGGCCGACGTGGTCGACCCGTTCGACGCCGAGATCGATCCGGTCGGCGAGTCGGAGGAGTCCACCGCCCGGGACGGCGAGCAGAGCGGCGGCTAGCCAGGGCTCATCCACAGTGATCACCGGGGTGACGTCTTGGTCCAACGAACGCGACCTCAGGGGCACCGTGACGGCACCCGGCCACACTCAATCCGTCAACCGCACCACCGGCTGGGACGGAACGACAGCAGTAAAGCCCGGAGGGGCGGAACAGTAAAACTCCGGAGAGGCGGAACAGCATGTCAACAGCGCTTGTCACCGGGGCCACCGCGGGGATCGGTCTCGCGTTCGCCCGAAAGCTGGCCGCGGAGGGCTACGACCTCGTGCTGGTCGCCCGGAACCGGGAACGGCTCAAGGAGGTGGCCACCGAGCTGTCCGACGCGCACCACGTGGACGTCCAGGTGATGTCCGCCGACCTGTCCACCACCCGGGCGCGCAAGCGGGTCGAGGAGCGGCTGGCCGACGACACCAAACCGATCGACCTGCTGGTGAACAACGCCGGGTTCGGCATGTCCGGGGCGTTCGTCACCGCCGACATCGACGAGCTGCAGGCCCAGTTGGACGTGAACGTCACCAGCGTGCTGCGGCTGACCAGGGCGGCGCTGCCGGGCATGATGGCCAGAGCCCGGGGCGCGGTGGTCAACGTGTCCAGCGTCGCCGGCTTCTTCCCCGGACCCGGCCCGGCCTACTCGGCGACCAAGTCCTGGGTGACCACGTTCTCCGAGGGGATGGCGATCGCGCTGGCCGGCACCGGGGTGCGGGTGCTCGCGCTGTGCCCCGGCTTCACCCACACGGAGTTCCACGCGCGGACCGGTTCGGGAGAGCCGGACGGTCCCGAGTGGCTGTGGCTGGATGCGGACCGGGTGGTCGCCGACTGTCTGGCCGACCTGCGACGCGGCCGAACCCGCTCGGTACCCGGGCTGCAGTACAAGGCGCTGGTCGGGTTCGGCAAGCTGCTGCCCCGCGGTCTGCTGCACCGGCTGGTCGGCAAGGCGTCCGGCGGCCGGGACCGGGTCTGACCCTGTGTCGCGCCCGCCCGGTCGCGGCCCGGTGTGCGAGGCTGGGAAATTGTGCGAACTGGTGCTGTTCCGCTGGTGGATCCGATAGCGAGGGGCGAGCTGGCCCGGCTGGTGACCGAGCTGTCCGTGGTGCGCGGGCGGGTCGTGCTCGCCTCCGGCCGGGAGGCCGACTACTACGTCGACCTGCGCCGGGCGACCCTGCACCACGCGGCCGCGCCGCTGATCGGGCGGCTGCTGCGGGCGCTCACCGCCGACTGGAGCTACGTGGCCGCGGGCGGGCTGACCCTCGGTGCGGACCCGGTGGCCTGCGCGATGATGCACGCCGCGGCCGCCGCCGGTGAGGTGCTGGACGTGTTCGTGGTGCGCAAGAGCGCCAAGGAGCACGGGATGCAGCGCCGGATCGAGGGCATCGAGGTGGCCGGGCAGCGGGTGCTCGTGGTCGAGGACACCTCCACCACCGGCGGCAGCGCATTGACCGCGGTGGACGCGGTCACCGAGGCCGGGGCCGCGGTGGTCGGCGTGGTGACCGTGGTCGACCGGGACACCGGGGCGCGCCGGGCGATCGAGGCGCGCGGGCTGCGTTACCGGTCGCTGCTCGGACTGGCCGACCTGGGCCTTTCGCCGGGGTAGCCGATGGGGCGGCCACGGCCGGCGCCCGGCTAACGTTGGCGGCATGGCCGCCTTTCTCGCCGACGTCACCGTGCTGGTGCACTTCGCGGCGCTGATCTACATCGGCCTCGGCGGCTTCCTGGCCTGGCGCTGGCCGAAGACGATCTTCCTGCACGTGTTCTTCGCGCTCTGGGGGGTGGCGATCAACACGGTGCCCGGGCTGCCCTGCCCGCTGACCGCGCTCGAGGACTCGCTGCGGGCGCGGCAGGGCCTGGAACCGCTGCCCGGCGGTTTCAACGAGTACTACATCTACGACGACCTGATCCCGCGCGCGTGGTTGCCGTTCGTCGTGGTGGCCGCGGTGGTGCTGCTGGTGGTGTCCTATGTGGGCGCCTACGTCCTGTGGCGCCGGCGCCGCGAGGCCGTCGTGGCGGCGCGTTGACCGAGACGCAGGGGCCCACCGAGTGGGAGTTCGGCGAGCCGGTCGGGGTGGGGCCGTGGCCGGGGGACTGGCCGACCGATCCGCGCTACGACCCGGAGCTGTTGGCCGGCGGAGACCGGCGCAACGTGGTGGACGCCTACCGGTACTGGCGCCGGGACGCGATCATCGCCGACCTGGACCCGCGCCGGCACGACTTCCACGTGGCGATCGAGAACTTCCGGCACGACCACAACATCGGCACGGTGGTGCGCACGGCCAACGCGTTCGCGGCGCGGGCGGTGCACATCGTGGGGCGGCGGCGGTGGAACCGGCGCGGTGCCATGGTGACCGACCGGTACCAGCACATCGAGCACCATCCGGATGTGCCGTCGTTGCTGGCATTCGCGGCGGGGGCGGGGTTGGCGGTGGTGGCGGTGGACAACATGCCGGGGGCGGTGCGGGTGGAGCAGGCCGTGTTGCCGCGGCGGTGTGTGCTGGTGTTCGGGCAGGAGGGGCCGGGGGTGAGCGAGCCGGCTCGGGACGGGGCCGGGCTGGTCGTGTCGATCGCTCAGTTCGGGTCGACGCGGTCGATCAATGCCGGGGTGGCGGCGGGGATCGTGATGCACGCGTGGATTCGGCAGCATGCCGATCTCGGGCGGGCCTGGTAGGGACCGAGCGCGTGGTGAGTTGCTGGCTCGGGCACGCGAGTTGTCGGGTGGGGTGGGCGAGTTGTCGGGTGGGGCACGCGAGTTGTGGGGTCGGTGAGGTGTGGGGGTGGAGTGGTTTGGGGTGCGGGGCTCAGGTTCGGGTGCGGGCGGGTTCGATGTCGATCGGGATGCCGTTGAGGACGGCGGTGCCGGAGAGGGCGTCGAGCAGGGTGTCGTCGGCGAGCAGGTTGGAGTTGGCGCCGGGGTGGGCGGTGGCGACGGCGGTGCGGACGCCGTCGACGTCGTGGCCCCAGCCGTGCGGGATGCTGACCACCCCGGGGCGCAGCGTGTCGGTGATCTCCACCGGGAGTTCGACCTTGCCGGCGCGCGAGCGGATCACGGCGAGGGCGCCGTCGCGCAGGCCGAGGCGGCTGGCGTCGTCGGGGTGCAGCTGAGCGGTGCAGCGGTTCTGGCCACGCACCAGGGTTTCGACGTTGTGCATCCAGGAGTTGTTGGAGCTGAGCTGGCGGCGGCCGATCAGCAGGAGTTGGCCGTTGACGTGCCGGTCGAGCTCGGCGCGCAACCGGGGGATGTCGGCGGTGATCGGGTCGGGGGCCAGCTCGACCTTGCCGGACGGGGTGCCGATGATGTCCGGCATCCGGGGCTGGAGCGGGCCGAGATCGATGCCGTGTGGGGCGGCTTCGAGGTCGGCGAGGGTGAGGTCGTAGGGGCCGGCGTGGAGCAGCAGGTCGAGCAGGCGCTCTGGGCCGGTGCGGTCGCCGGCCAGCGATACGTCCACACCGGAGCGGCGGGCGGTCTCGGCGGCCACGAAGGCGTCCAGCGCGGCGAGGTCGGCGCCGGGGCCCTGGCCGGTGACGATTCCGGTGAGGCGTAAGAGGGTCTGCCACTCCTGGGGCAGGTCGGTTGGCAGCACGGCCGGGGTCCAGTTGGCCACGTTGCGGACCGAGAACTGGTACAGGCCGAGGTCGTAGTGCGGCCGCTCGAGCGCGGTGGGGCCGGGCAGGATCACGTCGGCGAGCCTGGAGGTCTCGTTCAGGTACACGTCCAGCGACACCATGAAGTCCAGCTGGCGCAACGCATCCGACAAGCGGCCGGCGTTCGGGGTGGACACGCAGGGGTTGCCGGCGACGGTGATCAGCGCGCGCACCTGACCCTCGCCCGGGGTGAGGATCTCGTCGGCCAGCGTGGCCACCGGGATCTCGCCGATCACCTCGGGCAGGTCGCGGACCCGGCTGCGGAACCGGCCGGTGGTGAACCCGCGCCGGGCGCGGCCCGGCCGGGCGTTGGCCTGGCCGGCCGCGGCCAGCGGGAACATCGCCCCGCCCTCGGTGTCCAGGTTGCCGGTCAACACGTTGAGCACGTCGACCAGCCAGCTGGCCAGCGTGCCGAACGCCTGGGTGGTGGTGCCGATCCGGCCGTACACCGCGGCCCGCGGCGCCGCCGCCAGCTCCCGGGCCATCCGCCGGATCTCCCCGGCCGCGATCCCGGTGACCGGCGCGACCGCGTCCGGGGTGAACGGCCCGGCCAGCTCGCGCACCCGATCGACACCGTCCACATGGGACTCCACCCGGCCGAGCGCGACCAGGTTCTCCTCGAACAGCACCGACACCATCGCGAACAGCAGCAGCGCGTCGGTCCCGGGCCGGATGGCGTGGTGCTCGTCGGCGATCTCCGCCGTGCGGGTGCGCTTCGGGTCGACCACGACCAGCTTGCCGCCCCGCCTGCGCAGCGCCTTGAGCCGGCCCCGCGCGTCCGGCATGGTCATCAGGCTTCCGTTGGACACCAACGGGTTCGCGCCGAGCATCAGCAGGTGGTCGGTGCGGTCGATGTCGGCGACCGGGATGGTCAGCGGGTGGCCGAACATGTACCCGGCGGAGAAGTGCTTCGGCACCTGGTCGACCGTGCCGGCGGTGTAGAAGTTCCTGGTGCCGAGCGCCTTGTAGAACACCGGCCCGTACAGCGCGGTGGACAGGTTGTGCACCGACGGGTTCCCGGCGTAGACCGCGACGGCGTCCCGCCCGTGCCGCTCGATGATCGGCATCAGCCGGGCGTCGATCTCGGCGAACGCCTCGTCCCAGCCGACCTCGACCCACTCGCCGTCCCGTTTGACCATCGGCGCGCGCAGCCGGTCCGGGTCGTGGTGCAGCGCCCCGAGCGAGGCGCCCTTCGGGCAGATGAACCCGTGCGAGAACGTGTCCTCGGCGTCGCCGCGCACCGCCGTGACCTGCCCGCCGTCGATGGTCACCGAGAGACCGCAGGTGGCCTCGCACAGGGGACAGGTGACATGCGCCGTGGTCGTCATGGGAATCACCATGACACAGCGCCCCGACACGCCCCACCGGCATTCAGCTTCCGAACCGATCCAGCGGTCACCATGGTGCGATGAGACACGGGGCAGAGCGCGCGGAGAGTGCCGGAGCGCACGACGCTGCGCAGCCGTGGGCCGAGCGGGCCGCGGTGGCCGAGCAGGCGGTGGTGACCCGGCACCTGCGCCGGGTGTGGGCGATCCCCGGCACCCAGCTCGGGGTGCGCGGCTGGCCGGTGTCCATGGCCGGGCGGCTGCACACCCGCTGGAACTACTGGTGGCAGGCGCACCTGCTGGACTGCCTGACCGACGCCCAGCTGCGCGACCCGCAGCCGGCCCGCGCCGCCCGGATCGGCCGGCTGGTGCGCGGCCTGCGGATGCGCAACTTCGGCAGCTGGATCAACGACTACTACGACGACATCGCCTGGCTGGGACTGGCGCTGCTGCGGGCGTCGGAGGCCACCGGCGTGCCGGTGGACGCGGCGCTGCGACCGGTCGCCGCCCGGCTGCGGGAGGGCTGGACCGACCACGGCGGCGGCGGGATCTGGTGGCGGCGCAAGGACGACTTCAAGAACGTGCCGGCCAACGGCCCCGGCGCGATCCTGCTCGCCAGGTGGAGCCGGGCCGGCGGCGAACGCACCGACCTGCAGCGGGCCCGGTCGATGACCGAGTGGATCGAGCGGTACCTGCTGGACCAGGCGACCGGGCTGGTCTGGGACGGCATGCACGTCAACCCGGACGGCACGATCCGGGACATCGAGCGGACCGTCTACACCTACTGCCAGGGCGTGTTCCTCGGCGCCTGCCTGGAACTGGCCGCCGGGGACCGTTCCGGGGTGTGGGTGGGCAGGGCCGAGCGGACGGTCGGCGCGGTCGCCGAACGGGTCGCCGAGGGCGGCGTGCTGCCCGGGCAGGGCGCCGGCGACGGCGGGCTGTTCGCCGGCATCCTGGCCCGCTACCTGGCGCTGGCGGCGCTGCGGCTGCCGCTGCTCGGCTCGACCGGCGGCGCGGTGGCCGCCGGTCTGGTGTTCGGCTCGGCCGAGGCGGCGTGGCGCAACCGGGCGCTGGCCCGCGGCGGCCCGCTGTTCGGCCCGGAGTGGTCGCAGCCGGCGGTCAGCCCGCGCTCGCCCCGCGATCCCCGGCTGGAGCGGGACCTGTCGGTCCAGCTGGGCGGCTGGATGCTGGTCGAGGCGGCCGCGCTGCTGGAGCGCACCCTCTGATGGGTACCGGCGTCGTGGTGGTGACCGGGGGCAGTCGCGGGATCGGCGCCGCGGTGTGCCGGCTGGCCGCGGCCGACGGGTACGACGTGGTGGTGAACTACACCGCGGACCGGGCGGCGGCCGAGCGGGTCGTGGCCGGGATCGCCGAGTCCGGCGGCCGGGCCGTGGCGGCCGGCGCGGACGTGTCCGACGAGGCCGCGGTCGAGCGGCTGTTCGAGCTGGCCGGCGAACGCGGGCCGCTGGCCGGCGTGGTGAGCAACGCCGGGATCACCGGCAACACCCCCGGCCGGCTGGACGAGCAGCGGGTCGAGGTGGTCCGGCGGGTGCTCGACGTCAACGTGACCGGTGTGTTCCTGTGCGCGCGGGCCGCGGTGCGCCGGATGTCCACCCGGTACGGCGGGCGCGGCGGGTCGATCGTGCACGTGTCCTCGGTCGCGGCGCGGCGCGGCGGGCCCGGCGAGTGGGTGCACTACGCGGCCAGCAAGGCGGCGGTCGAGGCCATGACCGTCGGGCTGGCGCAGGAGGTCGGTGGCGAGGGGATCCGGGTCAACGCGGTGTCGCCCGGCCTGGTGGACACCGACCTGCACGTCAGCGCCGGGCTGCCGGACCGGTTGCGGCGGCTGGCCCCGCTGACCCCGATGGGCCGGGCCGGGCGCCCCGAGGAGATCGCCGAGGGGATCGTCTGGCTGCTCGGGCCGGCCGCGTCCTACGTGACCGGCTCGGTGCTGACCATCTCGGGGGGCCGGTGACCTCCTTCGCCGAGCTGGTGGACCGCGCCGCGGCGCTGGCCGGACCGGGACAGCGCCGGCTGCTCGGGATCACCGGTCCGCCCGGCGCCGGCAAGACCACGCTGGCCACGCGGCTGGTCGACGCGCTCGGCTCCCGGGCGGCCTACGTCGGGATGGACGGCTTCCACCTGGCCCAGGCGGAGCTGGACCGGCTCGGCCGGGCCGAGCGCAAGGGCGCGCCGGACACCTTCGACGCGGCCGGCTACGTGCACCTGCTCGGCCGGCTGCGGGCCCGGCGCGCCGAGGTGGTGTACGCGCCGGAGTTCCGCCGGGAGATCGAGGAGCCGGTCGCCGGCGCGGTGCCGGTGTCGCCGGAGGTCCCGCTCGTGGTCACCGAGGGCAACTACCTGCTGCTGCCCGACCCGCCGTGGCGCGAGGTCCGCCCGCTGCTGGACGAGGTGTGGTTCCTCGCCCCGCCGGAGGCGGACCGGGTGCGCCGGCTGATCGAGCGGCACCTGGCCTACGGGCGCTCGGTGCCGGCGGCCCGGGACCGGGCGCTCGGCTCGGACCAGGCCAACGCCGACCGTGTGAACGCGACCGCGCACAGTTCCGATCTCGTCCTGTCAAAGATCCCGTAACGGAGTCGGTGCCGGAGGTCCGGCTGGGGCAGGATGGCGGAGTCTCCTCCCCCGAATGGTCCCGAAAGGACACGCCATGCCCGAGTTGACTGGCGTGCACCACGTCGCGCTGACCGTGACCGACGTGGACCGCAGCGTGCCCTGGTACGAGCGGGTGCTCGGGTTCAGCACGATCGGCCGGGAGGATCAGGACGAGTCGGGGGTGCGCAAGGTGTTCCTGCGCGGCCCGGGCTTAGGGATCACGCTCACCCTGGTGCAACACCCGGTGACCGGCGGGGCGCTGTTCGACGAGCGCCGGCCCGGCCTGGATCACCTGACGTTCACGGTGCCCACCGTGGAGTCGCTGCGCGCGTGGACCGACCGGCTGGCCGAGCACGGCGTGACGTTCTCGCCGATCGCGGAGGAGTCCACCGCGCCGGGCACCGCGGTGATCGCGCTGCGCGACCCGGACGGCATCCAGCTGGTGCTGTGGGTGGACAAGGCCGCCGAAAAATAAGGTCAACCGGCGATCCGCATGTCCGCTGGAACGTAACGACAGAAGTGAATTCCGGAGCGGCGGACCAGTCACTCCCGGGCGGCGCCCACCGTCTCGGCCGGGCGGTGCATCTCCTGGCGCCACCGGTAGATCCCGTAGACGGTGCCGACCACGAAGAACGCGATGCTGCCCCACAGCGCGGCCGCCTGCAGCCAGGGCAGGTCGGAGACCAGGTCGGCAGCGTAGTAGCCGGCCAGGACCAGCGTCGGCACCCAGGCGACCGCGCCGACCGAGGTGGCCATCATGAACCGGCGCGGGTCCATCCGGGCCGCACCGGCGATCAGCGGGGCGAACGTGCGGATCCACGGGATCCACCTGGCCAGCACGATCGCCCAGAACCCCCGGCGGTCCAGGAACTCCCGGGCCCTGGCCAGGTTCGCGACGTTGAGCACCTTGCCGCCGCGCCGGGTCACGACCACGTGGCCGGTCTTGTGTCCGATGTAGTACCCGACCATGTTGCCGACGATCGCGGTGATCGTGGCGACGATGGACAGCGCCCAGGCGTGGAACTCGTGGTCGTTCTGGGCCAGCACCACCCCCGCGGCGAACAGCAGCGAGTCGCCGGGCAGGAACAGCCCGATGATGAACGCGCACTCGGTGAACACGAACCCGAGCACGATCGCCCACACCATGAAGGGTCCGGCGGACTCGAGTACCGCGGGACTGAGCCCGCCTGCCTCGGCCACCATGAGTTCCATCACGCCGGTAGCGTACGGGTCCCGGGGTTCAAGCGGTCGCCGCCACCGGATCCCCGACCGCGGCACGCAGGAACCGGCCGGCATGCCGGAGCGCGTCCCGGCCCTCCGGGATGAGCGGGAAGAAGGCCGGGAACACGTGCACCTGGCCGGGCCAGACCTGCAGGTCGCAGTGCCCGCCGGCGGCCCAGATCGCCTCGGCGAGCCGCTCGGAGTCGCCGAGCAGGCACTCGGTGTCGCCGACCTGGATCAGCACCGGCGGCCAGCGGCGCTTGTCACCTTTGAGCACGTCCAGCCGCCGATGGGTGAACGCGCGGCCACCCGCATAGGCGAGCCCACATTCCCGGGCCCGCTCCGGCGGCACGAACGGGTCGCGCCGGGCGGCGTCGCGCGCGTCCAGGGCGGCGCCGGTCAGGTCCAGGAACGGGGACAGCAGCACCGCCGCGGCCGGCATCGGCAGCCGCCTGCGGTTCAGGTCGGCCAGCAGGCCGGCCGTCAGGTGGCCGCCGGCCGAGTCGCCGGCAAGCACGATCCGCTCGGCCGGGTAGCCCGCATCCAGCAGCCACCGGTAGCCGGCCAGCGCGTCGTCGGCCGCGGCCGGGAACGGGTGCTCCGGCGCCCGCCGGTACTCCAGCAGCGCCGCCGGCAACCCGCTGGCCGCGGACAGCTCGGCGACCAGGTGCCGGTGGGCGGCCGGGCCGCCGAACACGAACCCGCCGCCGTGCAGGTAGAGGATCGCCCCGGCGTCCTCGTCGGCCGTGCGGGCGGCGATCCACCGGCCGCGCACTCCGGCCGCGGCGACCGGCGTCACCCGGGTGCCGCGCGCCAGCGGGCGGCGGCCGGCCAGGTCGAACAGCTCGCGGACCAGGCGCCGGTGCACCGGGTTGTGCAGCCGGGTGCGGTCGCCGACGCGGCGCATGCTGTTCATCAGCACGAGGGCCAGGGCCCGGCTCTGCATGCTCGGCACGATGCACCACCTTCCGACGCCGTTCCTCCCTCGACGGGGGTGGGCAGACTGTAGGTCATATCGCCCAGTCGCAAATGTGTATGAGGGCACTCGAACATCGCTGGAGAAGAGTTACGGTTTGCTGATGGGCGCCGATGATCTTCTGGCCAGGTTACGGGCGGCGGTCGGTGACGACGCCGTGCTCGTCGATCCCGATGTCACGGCCTCGTACCAGCGGGACATGATGCCGCTGGCCCCGCACGGAGCGCCGCTGGCCGTGGTGCTGCCGGCGGAGGTCGGGGCGGTGCAGGAGGTGGTCCGGGCCTGCGCCGCGGCCGGTGTGCCGATCGTGCCGCGCGGTGCCGGCAGCGGGCTGTCCGGCGCGGCCAACGCCATCGACGGCTGCGTGGTCCTGGTGCTGACCCGGATGAACGAGATCATCGAGGTCGACCCGGACAACCGGCTGGCCGTGGTGCAGCCGGGGGTGGTCAACCTGGACCTGCGCGACGCGGTGGAGAAGCACGGGCTGTTCTATCCGCCGGACCCGTCCAGCTACGACTGGTGCACGATCGGCGGCAACCTGTCCACCAACGCCGGCGGGCTGTGCTGCGTGAAGTACGGGGTCACCACGGACTCGGTGCTCGGCCTGGACGTGGTGCTGGCCGACGGCGAACTGCTGCGCACCGGGCGGCGCACGGTCAAGGGGGTGGCCGGCTACGACCTGACCAAGCTGTTCATCGGCAGCGAGGGCACCCTGGGCGTGATCACCCAGGCCACCCTGGCGCTGCGCCCGCTGCCGCAGGCCCCGGGCACCATGTTCGCCGCGTTCGACTCGGTGAGCGCGGCCGGCGCGGCGGTCAGCCGGGTGGTCCGGGAGGGCATCGTGCCGTCCCTGATGGAGATCATGGACGCCTCGTCGATCGCCGCGGTCGAGGAGTACCTGAAGACCGAGCTCGGCGCCGGCAAGGGCTGCGCGGCGCTGCTGATCTGCCAGTCCGACTCGGGCGGCGAGGCGGCCCGGCGCGAGCTGACCGCGATCGAGCAGGTCTGCGGCGACGAGGGCGCGTCGCTCGTGCACACCACCTACGACCTGGCCGAGGGCCAGATGCTGCTCAAGGCCCGCCGCGCCGTGCTGATGGCCCTCGAGGTCTACGGCGCCTGGCTCACCGACGACGTGTGCGTCCCCAGGACCCGGATCGCCGAGCTGATCTCGGGGTGCGAACGGATCAGCGCCGAGGTCGGCCTGCGCATCGCCGTGGTCGGCCACGCCGGCGACGGCAACATGCACCCGACGATCGTCTACGACCCGACCTCGGAGTCCGAGTTCGCCCGCGCCCACCAGGCCTTCGACGACATCCTCGCGGTCGGCCTCGGCCTCGGCGGCACCGTCACCGGCGAACACGGCATCGGCAAGATCAAACGCGAGTGGCTCGAACGCGAGATCGGCCCCATCGGCCTGCGCGTCCACCGCGCCATCAAGAAGGCACTCGATCCGACGAACCTGTTCAACCCCGGCTCCATGTTCGCCATGTGATGCGTATCCTATGCGCATGGCCCGCGTGAACATCACGGTCCCCGACGAGATCCTCCGCCAGGCCAAAGAAGCCGGCCTGAACATCTCCAAGCTCACCCGCGACGCGATCCTCACTGAGCTGGATCGCCTCGCCAAGATCGCCGCTTTCGAGGCCTATATGGCAGAACTCGAGGCCGAACTCGGGCCGCCGACCGATGAGCAGATCGCCGAGGCAGAAGTGTGGGCCCAGCGGGTTTTCGGCTCAGACAAGGAAGATCGCAAGCTCGCATGACGCTTATCCTGGATTCCGGCGGCCTGTCCGCACTCGCCGGTGACATCGCGAAACTCCGGCAGGTCATGGCCTGGGGGGAGTGGCCGCCAGTGGTGTCGACCGGCGTGCTCGTCGAGTCGCTGACCGGCGATCACCGCCGGGACTTCCTGGTCAACCGCTTGGTTCGGAAGTGTGTCGTCCGGCCGGTAACGGACCTCATCGCCCGGCATGCCGCAACACTTCGGCACACAGCCAAGGCGCGGGTATCCGCAATCGACGCCATTGTGGCGGCGACCGCCGACCATGCCGGCGGCGGCCTCATCCTGACCAGCGATCCGAAGGACATGTCGGCTCTGGCCGCGAACACGATCGCCCGGGTGCGGGTGTCGAAGGTCTAGCTGACCTCGGCCTTGCGGGAGCGGCGGGCGCGGATGACCTCGATGACGATGGGGAGGACCGAGATCAGCACGATCAGGATGAGCATCAGCTCGATGTTCTCGTGGACGAAGGGGATGCGGCCGAGGTAGTAGCCGAGCACGGTGACGCCGGTTGCCCAGAGGACGCCGCCGATGGCGGAGTAGATGAAGTACTTGCGCGGGTCCATGCGGCCGACGCCGGCGATGGCCGTGATGAACGTGCGGACGATGGGGACGAAGCGGGCCAGGACGATGGCGCGCGGGCCGTACCTCTCGAAGAACTCGTGGGTCTTGTCGACGTACTCCTGCTTGAACAGGCGGGAGTCGGGCTTGTTGAACAGTGCCGGGCCGGCCTTGGCGCCGATCCAGTACCCGCACATGTTGCCGACGAACGCGCACACGGTCAGCAACGCGCACACCACCCAGAGTGGCGTGTCGATGTAGCCCTTGGCCACGAACAGGCCGGCGGTGAACAGCAACGAGTCACCCGGCATGAAGAAGCCGATCAGCAGGCCGCACTCGGCGAAGATGATCAGGCACAGGCCGGGGAGCAGGAACGGGCCGAGGCTGGTCAGCAGGACCTCGGGATCGAGCCAGGACGGCAGGATCGACATCGTGTTCACGGGCACACGCATGACGTTACCTGCGCGGGCTAGAGCAGCGTCAGCAGACCGACCACAGCCCCGGCGGCCAGGCCGAGCGCGGCGGCCAGGATCAGGATGGCGAGCACCGGAACGCCTCGGTCGGGCGGCGGTAACCGGCGGGTCGGGCTGGCCGGCTCGACCGGCGCGGTGCGGGGCAGGTCGGTGCCGGAGTACAGCCCGTACCCGGCCAGGCTCGGCTCGGCCGGCGGGCTCGGCTCCGGGGTGCTCGCCGCCTGCGCGCGCAGCGCCTCGGCGATCAACCGCTCCTCCTTCTCCGCCACGGTTCGCACGCTACCCGGCCGGGTAGCGCACCGGCGTCAGCTCACCCAGGCGCCCCGGCGCAGCACCGCGGTCGGCCGGAGGCTGGCATCCATGATCACCAGGTCGGCGGCGAGCCCGGGGACGAGCGCGCCGGTCACCTTGGCCAGGCCGAGCAGCTCGGCCGGCCGGGTGGCGGTGGCGGCGACCGCCTCGAGCACGCCGAGGCCGCAGCCGCGGACCAGGTTGCGGAACGCGGCGTCCATGGTCAGCGTGCTGCCGGCCAGCGCCGCGCCGCCGGCCAGGGTGGGCACGCCGTCCACCACGGTCACGGCCAACCCGCCGACGTCGTAGACGCCGTCGCCGACCCCGGCCGCGGCGATCGCGTCGGTGACCAGCACGGTCCGCCCGGTGCCGGCGTGCCGGGCGGCCATCCGGATCACGCTGGGGTGCACGTGCACCAGGTCGCAGATCAGCTCGACGGTCACCCGCTCGTCGTCGAGCAGCGTGCCGATCGGCCCGGGCTCGCGGTGGTGCAGCGGGCGCATCCCGTTGAACAGGTGGGTGGCCACGGCCGCGCCGGCGTCGATGGCCGGCCGCACCTGGGCCTCGGTGGCGTCTGTGTGCCCGATCGCGGCCAGCACGCCGGAGCTGACCAGCTGCTTCACCGCGGGCAGCGCGCCGTCCAGCTCGGGCGCGATGGTGACCATGCGCACCGCGCCGCGGCCGGCGGTGAGCAGGCTGGTCACGGCGTCCTCGTCCGGCGGGCGCAGCACGGCCGGGTCGTGCGCCCCGCACCGCGCGACGGACAGGAACGGGCCCTCCAGGTGGATACCGGTGAGCAGCCCGTCGTCGACCAGGTCGGCCAGCGCGGCGATCTGCCGGGCAAGCTCCGGCACCGGCCGGGAGACCAGGCTGGCCAGCAGCGTGGTGGTGCCGTGCCGGCGGTGCGCGGCGACCGCCCGGGCCGCCCGCTCCGGCTCGGCCCCGGCGAACGACTCGCCGCCGCCGCCGTGGCAGTGGATGTCGACGAACCCGGGCACCACCCAGGCGCCGCCGGCGTCGACCACCTCGGTGGCCCCGGCCGGCGACGGGCCGGTGCCGACCGCGCCGATCGACCCGCGCTCCACCAGGACCCATCCCGGGTCGAGCACTCCGTCAGGGGTGACCACCCGTCCCCCGGCGATCAGCTGCCCTCGCATGCCGCACCCACTCTCCATGGCACCGACCAAACGACTCATTGGTCTATACCATAGTGCGATTCAGTGCGGCGGGTTCATGATCTTCTGCAATGCCTCGAGCGCCCGCGAGGCGGTGGACTTGACCGTGCCCTTCGAGATCCCGGCCGCCTCGGCGATCTCGGACTCGGTGAGGTTGCCGTAGTACCGCAGCACCAACACCTCCCGCTGGCGCGGCGGCAGGTGCGACAGCGCCCGGACGACCGACTGGTGCTCGGCGGTGAGCATCGCCAGGCTCTCCGCCGACCGGGCGTTCACCGCGTGCGGCGGGGTGTACTCGCGCGCGGTCTTGCGCCGGCGCAGCACGCTGCGCGACCCGTTGACCACGGCGGTGCGCAGGTAGCCGACCGCGGCGGCGGCGTCGCGCAGGTTCCCCCAGTTGCGGTGCAGGCCGGTGAACGCCTCCTGCACCACGTCCTCGGCCGTGGCCGGCTCGTCCACCAGCAGCAGGGCCAGCCGGATCAGCCGCATCCGATGCGTGCGGTACAGGTCCTCCAGCGTCAGCGGAGCCTCCGGCGCGGGCGGCGGCACGCTGCGCGTGTCGATCGCATGCAGCCGGGACAGCGTGCGCTCGACGCTGCGTTCGGCGGTTCCCTCGATGCGGTCTATACCATCCCCTGGCACGTGAGGACCCTACCTGGCGGAAAGGGGTTGCCCCTATGCCCGACTTCACGGTGGAGACCCGTTACACGGCCGACCGGGACCGGCTGCAGGCGGTCCGGCCGCGGCACCGGGCCTACCTGGACGATCTGGCGGCGCAGGGCAAGGTGCTCGCCGGCGGACCGTTCGTGGACGGCGAGTCCGGGTTCGCGGTGTACCGGGTGGCCGACATCGACGAGCTGAACCTGCTGCTGGCCGGGGATCCGTACACCACAGAGGAGGTCTCGGACGGCCGGGTGGTGCGCGAGTGGACGATCACGCTGGGGCCCTGGGCCGCGCCGCCTCAGTAGCCGCCGCCGAGCTTGAGGTGGTCCCAGCTGACCACCTTCGTCGGGGTGAACACGAGGCCAACCCGCTTGGCCGCCTGCGCCCGGATGAACTGGCTGGCCGAGGTGGCCACGTCGTCGGCGCCGGCCAGCATCCGCACGGTCAGCTCCTGTCCGATCGCGGTGATCTCCTCCAGGTCGGTGCTGATCTCCACGTCGCACTCCATGGACACCCCGCGCAGCTCCGCGTAGACCGTTCCGGTCTCCACCAGCACGGTGGCCTGCGGCAGCCGGCGCAGGTTGGCCACCTTCTGCGACTTGGTATAGGTCCAGGTGGCCAGGCCCGCGCCGCGCGGCACGTAGAACACCGGCACCAGGTGCGGCCGGCCGTTCGGTCCGATGGTGGCGACCTGCGCGGTCAGCTCGTCCGCCAGCAGTCCCGAGATCTCCTCGGGTGTCATCCGGATCTCGTCGCGCCGCGATGCCATGCCGCTACCCCGCCGTCCGCGTGTTCGCGCTGTCCGCCGCGGCCCGCCCGCCCGGCCCGACCATGCTCGCCTCCGCCGCGCCCCGGTTCTCGATGTCCGCCAGCGCGGCGGCGTCCGCTCCCGGCACGATCGCGCGGGCCTGCCGCTCGACGATCCGCGGCAGCAGCGCGCGGAACAGCTTGACCACGCCGACCCAGCCGGGCACGTGCACCGCGCGGGCCCGCCGCGCGACGCCGGCCACGATCAGCTTCACCGCCACCGACGGCGGGTAGGTCTTGCCGGACAGGCCCGGACTGGACGCGCGCAGCGGCCCGAACACCGGATGCTCGGACGCGCTGTTGACCATGTCGGTGGCGATCCAGGTCGGGTGCACCACGCCGACGTCCACGCCGAGGTGGCGGACCTCGGCCCGCAGGCTGTTGGCGAACGCCTCGACCCCGGCCTTGGCCGCGCTGTACGCCGCGTTGCCGGGGATGTGCACGATCGCCGCGAGCGAGGAGACCAGCAGCGCGTAGCCACGGCGCTCGATCAGGTGCGGCAGGGTGACCCGGACCGTGCGCCAGACGCCGAGCAGGTCCACCTCGATCACCCGCTCGAACGCGGCCGGGTCGATGGACCGGGTGAAGCCGGTGGCCGCGATGCCGGCGTTGGCGATCACCACGTCGATCCCGCCGTACCGCTCGACCACCCCGGCGACCGCCCGCTCCAGGTCCGGCCAACTGGTCACGTCCGCCGGCCAGGCACCGGCGTCCGGCCCGCACGCCGCCGCGACCGCGGCCAGCTCCTCCGGTTCCAGGCCGACCAGCGCCACCTTCGCGCCGCGCGCGGCCAGGTCCTTCGCCACCCCGGCGCCGATGCCCCTGGCCGCTCCGGTGATCAGCACGACCTTGCCCTTGACCGATCGTCCGCGTGCACCCATGCGGGCACCGTACCGAAACCTACCGGCAGTAAGCTACTGCGAGTCAGAAAGTGGACCGGGCCGGCCGATCCGGGTAGGCATGCGGTATGGCAGTCGACATCGGGGCGGTCGGCGTCTGGGCCGCGCCGCAACGCTGGCAGGGAATCGATCTCACCGAGGCGGTCGCCGAGCTGGACCGGCTCGGCTACGGCGCGTTCTGGCTCGGCGGCTCCCCGTCCGGGGATCTCGGGCTGGCCGAGGCGCTGCTCGCCGGCTCGGCGCGGATCCCGGTCGCGACCGGGATCGTCAACCTCTGGGACACCGGAACGGCGGAACTGGCGCATGCCTTCCACCGGGTGGACGGCAACCATCCCGGCCGGTTCGTGCTCGGCATCGGCGCCGGGCACCGGGAGGCGGCCGGCGCCGGCCCGTACCAGCGGCTGACCGAGTTTCTCGATGGGTTCGACGAGCGGGGCGTGCCGGCCGGTCAGCGGGTGCTGGCCGCGCTCGGCCCGCGGATGCTCGCCCTGTCCGCCGGGCGCGCCGCAGGCGCCCACCCGTACCTGGTCCCGCCCGAGCACACCCGCCGGGCCCGGGAGATCCTCGGCCCCGGTGCGCTGCTCGCGCCCGAGCAGAAGGTGCTGCTGGAGACCGATCCGGACCGGGCCCGGGCGGTGGCCCGGTGCGCCGTGCGGCCGTACCTTGCGCTGCCCGACTACACCAGGAACCTGCGCCGGCTCGGCTACGCCGACGGCGACCTGGCCGGTGCCGGCAGCGACCGGCTGGTGGACGACCTGGTCGCCTGGGGCGACGAGCGGGCCGTGCGGGACCGGGTGGCCGAACACCTGCGGGCCGGTGCCGACCATGTCGCGATCCAGGTGCTCAACGCGGGAGCCGACCGGCTCGCGGCGCTTGGCCGGCTGGCTCCCGCGCTGCTCGATCTCAGGCGCTGACCTCGACCCCGCGCCAGAACGCGACGTGGTCCCGGATCTGCGCGGCCTCCTTCTTGGGCTCCGGGTAGTACCAGGCGGCGTCCTCGTTGCGCTGACCGCCGACGTCCAGCGTGTAGTAGCTGGCCTCGCCCTTCCACGGGCAGGTGGTGTGCGTTTCGGAGGGGCGCAGGTACTCCTTGCGCACCGACGAAATGGGGAAGTAGTGGTTGCCTTCGACCACGGTGGTCTGGTCGCTCTCGGCGATGATCTCGCCATTCCAGCGTGCGGTTGCCATGTACCCAATATCCTCCTGGCGGCGTGAGTTCCTCGCTCCGGCCGGCGAATAGGATCTGACCGACGGTAAGAGCGCCGTGCCGGCTTCGAGGAGGACGTTTCCCATGCCTATCGCCACACCCGAGGTCTACGCCGAGATGCTGGACCGGGCCAAGGCGAACGAGTTCGCTTATCCGGCCATCAACGTGACCTCGTCGGAGACCCTCAACGCCGCGCTGCGCGGGTTCGCCGAGGCCGAGAGCGACGGCATCGTCCAGGTGTCCACCGGCGGCGCGGAGTTCGCGTCCGGCACCAAGATCAAGGACATGGTCACCGGCGCCACCGCGCTCGCCGAGTACGCCCACGTGGTCGCCGCGAAGTACCCGGTGAACATCGCGCTGCACACCGACCACTGCCCGAAGGACAAGCTGGACGGCTTCGTCCGGCCGCTGGTCCGGATCAGTCAGGAGCGGGTGGCGGCCGGGGCGAACCCGCTGTTCCAGTCGCACATGTGGGACGGCTCCGCGGTTCCGCTCGACGAGAACCTCAAGATCGCCGCCGAGCTGCTCGACGAGACGGCCAAGGCGAAGATCATCCTCGAGGTGGAGATCGGCGTGGTCGGCGGCGAGGAGGACGGCGTCATCGCCGAGATCAACGAGAAGCTCTACACCAGCGAGGACGACTACCTCAAGACGATCGACGCGCTCGGTTCCGGCGACAAGGGCCGGTACCTGCTGGCCGCGACGTTCGGCAACGTGCACGGCGTCTACAAGCCGGGCAACGTCAAGCTGCGCCCGGAGGTGCTCAAGCGCGGGCAGGAGGTGGCCGCGCAGAAGCTCGGCCTCGCCCCCGGGTCCAAGCCGTTCGAGCTGGTGTTCCACGGCGGGTCCGGCTCGCTGCTCGAGGAGATCCACGAGGCGCTGTCCTACGGCGTGGTGAAGATGAACATCGACACCGACACCCAGTACGCCTACACCCGCCCGGTCGCCGACCACATGCTGAAGAACTACGACGGGGTGCTCAAGATCGACGGCGAGGTCGGCAACAAGAAGACCTACGACCCGCGCAGCTACCTCAAGGCCGCCGAGCAGGCGATGGCCGTCCGGGTCACCCAGGCCTGCGACGACCTGCGCTCCGCCGGCCGGATGCTGGCCGGCTGATGACCAACCTCCTTGGGCCGGAACCCACCCGGCTGCCCGACCGTCCCGAGCCGCAGGCCGCGCTGGACTCCGGCGCCGACCCGGTCGAGGTGGTGAGCTCCTGGCCGGACTTCAGCGAGGGCTGGGCGGCACTGGCCGAGCGTTCGTTGTCCGCCGGCGACCCGGTGGCCGGCTACGCCTACGCCCGCACCGGCTACCACCGCGGCTTGGACCAGCTGCGCCGGGCCGGCTGGAAGGGTCACGGCCCGGTCCCCTGGTCACACCGCCCCAACCAGGGCTTCCTGCGGGCGCTGGCCGCACTGGCCAGCGCCGCGCAGGCGATCGGCGAGACCGAGGAGTACGAGCGCTGTGCCCGGTTCCTCGACGACTCCGACCCGGCCGCCGCGAAGGCGATCAGCAGCGGTTGAGCATGTCGGTCAGCGCCGCCTTCTCCGCCGTGTTGACCGTCAGCGTCCACCGGAACTTGGTGTGCACCCACATCTTCGCGTAGGT
Organism: Actinophytocola sp.; assembly: GCF_035762905.1. Lineage (GTDB taxonomy): Bacteria > Actinomycetota > Actinomycetes > Mycobacteriales > Pseudonocardiaceae > DASYTH01. The sequence goes on along the minus strand of NZ_DASUCC010000097.1, from coordinate 10,030 downwards.
GCACCAGTACGTGGTGCGCGGCGGCTTCCAGGTCGCCGGGGTCTGGTCGCTCTTGGACTGGTTGACGTTGTCGGTCACCGCGATCAGCTGCGGGCCGGACAGGTCGTTGGCGAACTGCTGGCGCTGGGCGGTGGTCCATCTCGAGGCGCCGGTGCGCCAGGCGTTGGCCAGCGGCACGATGTGGTCGATGTCCACATCGGACGCCGCGGTCCAGGTGGCGCCGTCGTACGGGCTGAACCAGCGCCCGGACACCGACGCGCAGGACGAGTCGGTCACCACGCTGGTGCCGTCCCGGCGCAGCACGGTTTCCCGGGTGTTGCAGCTGCCGGAGACCGTGCTCCAGTGCGGGAACAGATCCCGCGAGTAGCCGGAGCTGGACCCGTCCGCGGCCACCCGCAGCTCGGCCAGCTCGGAACGGGCGGTGGTGGTGCTGGGAATGCCGGGCGGTGTCGCGTTCGCCGGGGCGGCGAACACGAGCACCGCGAGTAACGCCGTGAAAAGGGCGCACAGATTTCGCAGGGAAAACATGGCACCTCCGTGTGCAGGGTCACGTCGGAACGTCACCGAATCTGTCGCACGCAGGTGAACGGGGTCAACAATCCCCGGTTAACACTCAGACCGGGCAGAGCGGCCGGTTCTCCGGGTTCGGGTTCGGCCAGTACCCGAACCGCGGCTGCCCGGGACTGCGCACCGCCGCCGAGCAACCCCGCTCCCGGACCGTCGCCGACGAGTAGCCGACCCCGGGGCGCAGACCGCCGATGTCCCGCAGCTGGATCATCGGCTCGTCGAAGTACACCGTGGACCGGTCCCCCTTGGGCTGCACGCAGCCGGCCGGCACGAACCCCCACACCCCGTAGCTGCCGCCCGGCCGCGGCGCGCTGACCAGCGCCACCGAGCCGTCCTTGGTCACGTACCGGTAGGCGACCCGGTTCAGGTCCAGCCCGGACACCCGCTGCGCCGGGTCGACCTGGTCCGGCCCGTCGGCGTGGCGGGTGTAGTTCAGCGACAGCACGCAGTCCGCGGTGGCGGCCAGGGTGACCCCGGTGCCGAACACCACCCGCCGCCAGCGGCCGTCCACCTGGCGCAGCGAGTGGAACGGCGCGTTGATCGCGCCCACCCAGTCCCGCCACCGGTCCAGGTCGGTGCCGCACGCCTCGCGGACCCCGTCCAGCCCGCCCGGCTGGCTGGCCCGGCGCAGGTGGCCCCGCATGACCCAGCCGACCGGGGTGGCCATGGCGTGCCGCGGGTTCAGCCGGACCCGCACCCAGCCGCCGCAGTAGGCGGTCACCTCGGCCTGGTCGCCCGCGGTGGCGTTGGCCAGCACCAGCCGGCCGGGCACCTCGCGGACCGTGGCCCGGTCGGCGGTGATCGTGTCGGTCTGGGCGGCCCGCACCGGGGTGGCGACCAGCACGCCGGTGCCGCTCAGCACGAGCGCGGCGATAACGAGAGGGATTTTCATGTGCCTAGTACGGCCGAGCCGGGCGGCCGCGTCACGCCCGGTTGCTCAGCCCGGCAACGCGATTGCGCGCAGGTCCTCGGTGTGCCGGTACCAGGTGAACCGGCGCACCGGCCGGTCGTGCGGCACGCCGTCGGACACCACGGCGGCCGGATGGCAGCCGACCTGCAGTGCCCGACCCCGGAACTCCCGGGCCCGGCGCAGCCCGCCGGGCACCACCCGGCCGCACACCCCGCCGGCCGGGTCCGGCCGCGCCTCGATCCGGGCCGCCCGGCCGCGCAGCGCCAGTTGGTCGTCGCAGTAGGCCTCGCCGTCCACCGGCCCGATCCGGCCGAGGCCGACCAGCACGCCGCCGGAGTCGTCCCGGATGAGCGGCAGCCGCGCCGGCGGGCCGGCAAGGGCGAAGCCGAGGGCGTCGGCCGGCAGCCGCCACACCGACGCCGCCACCGAGCGGACCGCCGGAACGTAGCCGACCGGCAGGTCGAGCCGCTCGGCCCGGAGCAGCCGGAGCACCACGGCGGCCAGGTCGGCGTCCGTGCCGGCCACCACGACCCGGTCTGGCCCGGCGGCCAGCAGCGGGTCGAGGTCGGCCCGGCCGGGCCGCTCCGGGACGGCGACCCACCCCGGCCGGCTCGGCACCGGGCCGCAGGCCAACACCAGTGCGTCCACCGCCACCTCCTGCACTACGCTCGATTACCGGCGTTTTCACCTGAACGGCTGAGCCACCCTGGGAGTCTCACATGCCGGCAATCGTGCTCATCGGAGCCCAGTGGGGCGACGAGGGGAAGGGCAAGGCGACCGATCTGCTCGGGGAGCGGGTCCAGTGGGTCGTGCGGTACCAGGGCGGCAACAACGCCGGGCACACGGTGGTGCTCCCCAACGGCCAGGACTTCGCCCTGCACCTCATCCCGTCCGGGATCATCACCCCGAACGTCACCAACGTGATCGGCAACGGCGTGGTGGTCGACCCGGGTGTGCTGCTCGCCGAGCTGACCGGGCTGGAGGGGCGCGGCGTGGACACCGGCCGGCTGCTGATCTCCGCCGACGCGCACCTGATCATGCCCTACCACGTGGCCATCGATAAGGTCACCGAGCGCTACCTGGGCAAGTCCAAGATCGGCACCACCGGCCGGGGCATCGGGCCGGCGTACCAGGACAAGGTGGCCAGGGTCGGGGTCCGGGTGCAGGACCTGCTGGACGAGAAGATCCTGCGGCAGAAGGTCGAGGCCGCGCTGGACTTCAAGAACCAGATCCTGGTCAAGGTGTACAACCGCAAGGCTCTGGACCCGGTGCAGGTGGCCGACTCGGTGCTGGCCCACGGCGAGAAGTTCGCGCACCGCATCGCCGACACCCGGCTGCTGCTCAACCAGGCGCTCGAGCGCGGCGAGGTGGTGCTGCTCGAGGGGTCGCAGGGCACCCTGCTGGACGTCGATCACGGCACCTACCCGTTCGTCACCTCGTCCAACCCGACCGCGGGCGGCGCGTCGGCCGGCTCGGGCATCGGGCCGACCCGGATCGACACGGTGATCGGCATCCTCAAGGCGTACACCACCCGGGTCGGCTCCGGCCCGTTCCCGACCGAGCTGCACGACGAGATGGGCGAGCGGCTGCGCAAGACCGGCGGCGAGGTCGGCGTGACCACCGGCCGGGCCCGGCGCACCGGCTGGTTCGACGCGGTGATCGCCCGGTACGCCGCCCGGGTCAACGGCATCACCGACTACTTCCTGACCAAGCTCGACGTGCTGTCCGGACTGGACCGGGTTCCGGTCTGCGTGGCCTACGAGATCGACGGCCGGCGGGTGGACGACATGCCGATGACCCAGACCGACGTGCACCACGCCCACCCGGTCTACGAGGAGCTGCCCGGCTGGTGGGAGGACCTCTCCGAGTGCCGCACGTTCGACGACCTCCCGGCCAACGCGCGCGCCTACGTGGAGCGTCTCGAGGAGCTGGCCGGCTGCCGGATCTCCGCGATCGGCGTCGGCCCGCGCCGCGACCAGACGATCGTCCGGCACGACCTCACGCCGTGACGGAAGCCTGGCCGGACCTCGCGCGCACCTACGACGCGGTGGCCGCCGACTACGCCGAGCGGTTCGCCGGCGAGCTGGCCGGCAAGCCGTTCGACCGGGGCCTGCTGGACGCCTTCGCGGAGCGGGTCCGCGGCCCGGTGCTCGACGTCGGCTGCGGGCCGGCCGGGCACATCGCCCGCTACCTGGCCGACCGCGGCGTCGCGATCCACGGCGTGGACCTCTCCCCGAAGGGCGTCGCGCTGGCCGCGGCCAGCCATCCCGACATCGGCTTCGCGGTCGCCGACCTGCGGGCGCTGCCGGTCGCGGATGCCAGCCAGGCCGGGTTGGTCGCGTTCTACTCGGTGATCCACATTCGCCGGCCGGAGCTGCCGGCCGTGTTCGCCGAGTTCCACCGGGTGCTGGCACCCGGCGGCGAGCTGCTGATCGCCATGCACGGCGGCACCGGCGAGGTCGGCGTGGACGACTGGTTCGGCCGCGCGGTGTCCACCCGAGCCACCCTGGTGGAGTTGCCGGAGCTGGCCGGGCTGCTCGAGGCCGCCGGCTTCGCGGTCCTCGAGCAGCACCGCCGCGACCCCAACCCAGAGGAGTTCCCCACCCCACGGCTCTACTGTTCCGCCTCTCCGGGGATCAACTGCTGTTGATGCGTTCCAGCCGGTGGTGCGGTTGGCGGATTGATTGTGGCTGGGTGCCGTCACGGTGCCCCTGAGGTAACTGTTGGCCGGGTGCGGACTTTCACACAAGATCCAAGGGACAGGCCCTAGCTGCGGGCGGCTACTCCGATGTCGGTGTTGTCGGTGAAGAACCCGTCGATGCCGGCGGCGAAGTGCGCGTCCAGTTCGGCGAACAGGTTGCCGTACGCGGTCGGGTCGGCCGAGCTGCGCAGGTTGGTGGGCAGGAAGTTGTTCTCCGCGCGGAACGTGTACGGGTGCACCTCGAGTCCCGCCGCGTGCGCGTCGCGCACCAGCGGAGTCGGCGTGGTCAGGTTTCCGGCCGCGTCCCGGGGGATCACCTGGACCTTCTCCGGACCGACGCCGTCGGCGTAGCGGGCGATCTCCCGCAACCCGGCCGGGGTGACCAGGTCGGCGTAGGTGCGCGGGTCGCCGGTGTCGACGAAGTCGAACGGGGCGCCGACCGATGAGGTGAGCTGGATCAGCGGCACCCGCAGCTCCCGGTCCAGCGCCCTGAGGTTGGACACCTCGAAGGACTGCACGAACACCTTGGCATTGCCCCGGTTCAGCCCGTTGCGGTTGAGCGTGGCCACCAGCCGCGGCTCCAGCGCGAGACCCTGCTTGCGGAAGTAGGTGGGGTGCTTGGTCTCCGGGTAGATGCCGATCTCCCGGCCCAACTCGCGGGACATGCGCCGGGACAGGTCGATCACCTCCTGCAGGGTGGGCACCCGCTCCCGGCCGTCCCAGATGGTGTTCTCCTGGCGCAACTGCGGGATGCGTTCCTTTGCCCGTAACGTCTTCAGCTCGGCCAGCGTGAAGTCCTCGGTGAACCAGCCGGTGGTGGGCACGCCGTCGAGCGACTTGGTGCTGCGCCGGGCGGCGAACTCCGGGCGGTCGGCCACGTCGGTGGTGCCGCCGATCTCCGGCTCGTGCCGGGCGACCAGCACGCCGTCCTTCGTGATCACCAGGTCCGGCTCGATGTAGTCGGCGCCCATCCGCGCCGCGAGTTCGTAGGCGGCCAGGGTGTGCTCCGGCCGGTAGCCCGAAGCCCCGCGGTGGCCGAGGACCAGCGGCCGCGCCTCGTTGCGGCCGTCCCCGCCGGCCGGTGCGGCGGGCTCGGCGACCACCGCCGACGCGCCGCCGGCCAGCGCCAGGGTCAGGGTCGAGATCACAGCCAGCCGCGGGATCTTCGTGCGCATGGTCGTCTCCCAAGAGGTCACGGTGCGATAAACGCCGATTGACGGTACGGCGGAAAAATTCTTTCGAACACCCACCACGGGTAGGTTGCCAGTTGATGATCCAGGAACCACCGACCGGCGAACTCGACAAGCGCCCGGCGCCGGTCGAGACCGTCGGCGCGCACGACGAGGAGCGTCCGGCCCGCCGGCTGGGCCCCTGGTGGGACCGGTTCGTCCAGGTCTGCGCGATCGGCATCGCGCTGCTGGTGCTCTGGCAGGTGTTCTTCCCGTTCGCCCAGGGCGTGCAGTTCTGGTTGATGATCTTCGTCGCGCTCACCCTGCCGCTGGTGTTCCTGAGCTACCGGCGGACCGCGCGCCGCCGTGACCCGGACGCCGCCGACGATCCCGGCGCGCTGGACCTCACGCTGGCCGCGCTGTCCCTGCTGACCGGCCTGTATCCGGTGCTGCCGTTCGGGTCCGGCGGTTTCGCGGGCGGCTACGACGCGTTCCTCGACCGTGGCGGCCAACTGTCCACATGGGACATTCTGGCCGGAACCGTGCTGCTCCTGCTGATCCTGGAGGCGACCAGGCGCACCACCGGGCTGGTGCTGCCGATCGTCTGCCTGCTGTTCCTCGGCTACGCCTACTACGGCGGCTACCTGCCGCAGAACTGGGGCGTCGCGCACGCCGGCGTGGACTTCAGCCAGATCGTGAACGGACTGTTCAACGACCAGAGCGGTTTCTACGGCATCCCGACCGGGGTGGCGGCCAGCTACATCGTGCTGTTCACCATCTACGGCGCGGTGCTCAACTCCTCCGGCGCCGGGAAGTTCTTCGTGGACTTCAGCTTCGCGCTGTTCCGCGGCTCCCGCACCGCGCCCGGCCGGACCGCGGCCACGTCCGGGTTCCTGCTCGGCACCGTGTCCGGCTCCGGCACCGCGACCACCGTCACGCTCGGCGCGGTGACCTGGCCGGTGCTGCGCAGAGCCGGCTACCCCAAGGAGAATGCCGGCGGGTTGCTCGCCGCGTCCGGCATCGGCGCCATCCTCTCGCCGCCGACGCTCGGTGCCGCGGCGTTCATCATCGCCGAGTACCTGGAGACCTCGTACCTGACCGTGATGGTCTGGGCGATCATCCCGACCGTCCTGTACTACCTGGGCATCGTGCTGGCGGTGGAGATCGACGCGCGCCGGTTCGGCGCCCGCGAGGTGGCCGTGGACGTGCCCGGGGTGTGGCGGGTGCTGCGCCGCGGCGTGCACCACTTCGCCTCGCTGGCCGTCATCGTGGTGTTCCTGGCGCTGGACATCCCGCCGTTCACCGCCGTGGTCTACGCCACCGGGGTGGCCGCGCTGTTCGCGCTCGGCGCGACGGTGTTCGCGGTCCGGGCCGAGGATCCGGACGGCCGGCCGCTGTGGGTCCGGGTCCTGCGGCGCTGGCTGGCGGCGCTCGCCGGCGCGCTGGCCGAGGGCATCCGCGGGGCGCTGCCGGTCGTCGCCGTGTGCGCGGCCGCCGGGGTGATCACGTCGGTGATCACCAAGACCGGGCTCGGCCAGGTGCTGGCCGAGGCGCTGGTCGAGTTCGCCCGGCTGCTGTCGCCGAACGCCACCGTGGTGCTGATCCTGACCGTGCTGTTCGCCGCGGTCGCGGTGAGCGTGCTCGGCCTCGCCGTCCCGGTGACCGCGTCGTTCATCATCGCCTGGGTGGTGATCGGACCGGCGCTGATCGACCTCGGCGTGGACCGGCCGGAAGCCGCGATGTTCATCTTCTACTACGCGGTGCTCTCCGAGGTGACCCCGCCGACCGCGCTGGCCGCCGTGGCCGCGGCCGCGATCACCGGTGGCTCGGTCACCGCGACCATGTGGCAGACCTGGAAGTACACGCTGCCGGCGTTCCTGGTGCCGATCGCGTTCGTGCTCACCGACAACGGCGCGGCCCTGCTGCTGAACGGCACCGCGCTCCAGGTGCTGTGGGTGACCGCGGCCTCGGCGCTGGGCGTTGCGGCGCTTGCCGGGCTGACCGGCGGCTGGCTGCTCGGCCCGGCGCGGCTGCCCGAGCGGCTGCTCTGCCTGCCGGCCGCGGCGCTGTTGCTGTACCTGCAACCGGTGTCCGTCGGCATCGGCGTGGCGTGCCTGGCCGCCGCCGTCGTCGTGCACGTGCTCGGCCGAAGGAACCCGGTAGAAGCCGAGGAAGCGGATGAGGGCAAGGAGGCCGACCGTGCGAACGCGTAAGTTGTCAGTCCTGGCCGGGTTGTTGGCGATCGGCCTGATCGGCACCGGATGTGGTGGGAAGCGCACCGACGCGCCGTCCGACGCCGCCGGGTCCGGCGAGCAGGTCGCCTGCGAGGCCGCGGACGGCCGGATCACCATCGCCACCGGCAACACCGGCGGCGTCTACTACACCCTCGGCGGCGGGCTGGCGCAGCTGATCAGCGCCAACACCAAGCTGCGCGCCACCGCGGCGGAAACCGGCGCTTCGGTGCAGAACATCAAGCAGTTGGTGGCCGGCGACTACGACGTGGCCTTCGCGCTCGCCGACACCGCGGCCGACGCGGTGAACGGCACCGGCAGCTTCGAGGGCAAGCAGAAGGTCGCGGCGCTGGCCCGGATCTACTCCAACTACACGCACGTGGTGGTGCGGACGAGCAGCGGGATCAACAGCCTCGCCGACCTGCGCGGCAAGAAGATCTCCACCGGCTCGGCCAACTCGGGCACCGAGGTGATCGCCAACCGGCTGCTCCAGTCCGCCGGCCTCGACCCGGCCAAGGACGTGCAGGCGCAGCGGCTGGCGCTGCGGCCCACCGTGGACGGCATGAAGTCCGGTCAGCTCGACGGGCTGGTCTGGTCCGGCGGCCTGCCCACCCCGGAGATCACCGACCTCACCACGTCCCTGCGGGACCAGGTGAAGTTCATCGACATCACCGGCCAGTTGGACGCGCTGAAGAAGATCAACCCGGTGTACGACCGGGGCGGCATCCCGGCCGCCACCTACCAGCTGCCCGGCGACGCGCCCACCATCGTGGTGCCCAACATGCTGCTGGTGCGCGAGGACTTCACCGCCGGCAACGCGTGCGCGATCACCAAGCTGATCTTCGACAAGCAGGCCGACCTGGAGAAGGTGCACCCGTCGGCCAAGGAACTCTCGCGCGACACCGCGCCGAAGACCGACCCGGTGCCACTGCACCCCGGCGCGCGGCAGGCCCTCGGCGGCTGACCAGGGGCGAACATCTAGGCTCGTCACCGTGCGTGTCCTCGTGATCGGGTCCGGCGCCCGCGAGCATGCGTTGCTGCTCGCACTGGCGCACGACCCAGAGGTGACCGCGCTGGCGTGCGCGCCGGGTAACGCCGGCACCGCCGCGCTGGCGGAGTCCTACGGCGTCGACGTGACGGCGCCGCCGTCGGTGGCGGACCTGGCCGTGCAGTGGCGGGCAGAGCTTGTGGTGATCGGGCCCGAGGTGCCGCTGGTCGCCGGTGCCGCCGATGCCGTGCGGGCGCGCGGAATCGCCTGCTTCGGGCCGTCGGTCGAGGCGGCCCGGATCGAGGGCTCCAAGGCGTTCGCCAAGGACGTCATGGCCGCGGCCGGGGTGCCCACCGCGAAGGCCGAGGTGGTGGACAACCCGGCCCGGCTGGACGCCGCGCTCGCCCGGTACGGCCCGACCTGGGTGGTCAAGGACGACGGTCTGGCCGCCGGCAAGGGCGTCGTGGTCACCGCCGACCCGGCCGCCGCCCGGGCGCACGCCATGACCCTGCTCGACGCCGGCCACCCGGTCCTGCTCGAGTCCTTTCTGGACGGTCCGGAGGCGTCGCTGTTCTGTCTGGTGGACGGCACCACCGTGGTGCCGCTGCTGCCGGCCCAGGACTTCAAGCGGGTCGGCGACGACGACACCGGTCCGAACACCGGCGGCATGGGCGCGTACGCCCCGCTGCCGTGGGCCGCCCCCGACCTGGTCGCGGACGTGGTCGACCGGATCGTCGGTCCGGTGGTGGCCGAACTCGCCGCCCGCGGCACGCCCTACTCCGGCCTGCTCTACGCCGGCCTCGCGCTCACCTCCAGCGGCCCCCAGGTCATCGAGTTCAACTGCCGGTTCGGCGACCCGGAAACCCAGGTCGTGCTCCCCCTGCTCCGCACCCCCCTTGCCCGCCTGCTGCACGCCACCGCCACCGGCACCCTTGCCGCCCAACCGCCGCTGGACTGGTCCGACGGCTACGCGGTCACCGTCGTGATCGCCGCCGACGGCTATCCCGGCCGCCCGCGCTCCGGCGACGTGATCACCGGCGCCGAGCTGGACGGCATCCTGCACGCCGGCACCCGCCGCCGCGAAGACGGCGCCATCGTCTCCTCCGGCGGCCGGGTGCTCTGCGCCGTCGGCACCGCCGCCACCCTCGATGCGGCCCGCACCGCCGCCTACGACAAGGTGGCCGCCGTGCACCTGCCCGGTTCCCACCACCGCACCGACATCGCCCTGCACGCCGCCCGGGGAACCGAACCCCCCAGATCCCCCGTCCAAGTGGGGTAGCCTGCGAAGCGAGAGCGTACGGTCACAGGGAGCGTGCAGGGGATGGACCTTCTCGGACCAATCGGCCGCGGCCTCACCCAGGCCTTCGCCGACCTCGACACCTACAACAGCGCCCTCACCTCCGGCACCTTCACCGTCACCAAAGACAACGTCCTCGCCGCCGCCAAGATCATCAAGACCCAGGC